>NZ_CP060298.1:4157425-4893637 GCF_014303395.1 Nakamurella sp. PAMC28650 | reverse complement strand
GATGGGGGCGGCCAGCGGAGCGGGGAAGTGGGAAGGCCAGGTGCCTTCGGCCCCGCGACCGGCGGCGACGGCGGCGTCGAAACACGGGGCCAAGTCCCGCATCATGGCGTGGTCGATGGTCGTGTTGAAGTCCCCGGCCACGACCGAATCCTCGTGGTGGCGACAGATGTCGACCGCGCTGGTGACGTAGTCCCGCCACTGGGGGTACCCGACCGAGGGCACCGGGGCGCCCGGGTGGACGGCCGCGAAGGTCGGGCCAGAGCCGTTCGCGGGGACCGCAACGACGGCACCCAGCAGCATCTTCGGGGACGGAAGCTGCCGATAGATGCCCATCCTCTCGCTCACCAGCAGGCTGGTGCTGTCGGACTCCCGTGGACCCTCGCTGGTCGAGAAGACCTGGAACCGAAACCCCTGTTCGGCCAGCAGTTCTGCGCATTCCTTCGCGAGGGTCGCCGTCGTCTCCGGCAGCGCGACCATGGCGGCGTTCGCGCCGGACATCTCCGCCGTCACCAGGGCGGCGACCTGCTCAGGGGTGGCCGCCCCGGCCAGCGTGTTCAGACTGACCACCACCAGGTCGGCGTGGCCCGGCAGTGCGGGCGTCGCCCAGCCACGGCGGAGCAGGACCCCGGCATGTCCTATCCCGGTCGACAGCAGGGCGGCGGTCAGCGTGATCCGTCGCCACGGACGGACGGTGGAACGACCGAGTCCCACCGTCAGGAAGCTGATCACTCCGGAGACGGACAAGGCCAGAGCCAACGGGCCACGGAACGACACGGCGTGCAGGACAGGGGGTGTCGTCGACATTCGAAAGCGCGCGGGGGCCAGTTCGACCACGGCGCCGGTGACGATCGGGACGAGCGCCGCCGCGCCGAGCAGTCGTCGCTCCCGGGGCCGCACGCCGGGCATCGAAGTGAAGATCTTGGTCCGCATCCGGTCCAATATGCCAGGGGTGCGACGATGATCTCTGTGAGCTGGTGTCAGGCTCCCTGTGAGTGCAGGTCCCCCTCGACCTCCGGAGGTTCGTCTTGGCCCAGAGCACACCTACCGCCGCCGACCTCGAACATCTCGCTGCGGCCAGGGGGGCGGCCGCCGCCGGCCGGGCCGAGGGCGGCATCCCGATCGGCGCGGCGTTGGTCGTCGACGGCAAGGTGCTGGCGACCGGATCCAATCAACGCGTCCAGCAGTCGAGCGCGATCAGGCACGGCGAAACCGACTGCCTCGAGAACGCCGGTCGCCTTCCGGCCGCGGTCTACGCCAGAGCCACGATGATCACCACCCTGTCTCCGTGCGACATGTGCACCGGGGCGATCCTGCTCTACAAGATTCCTCGGGTGATCATCGGCGAGAACCGGACCTTCTACGGCGCAGAGGATCTGCTCCGCAGTCGTGGCGTCGAGGTGATCGTCGTCGACGATGCCGACTGCGTGCAGATGATGACGGACTTCATCTCCGCGGAGCCCTCGCTGTGGAACGAGGACATCGGGGTCCAGGACTGACCCTGCACTGCTCAGCCCCGGATGGTCTGCAACCACAGGTCGGCGTAGCGGCGCGCGTCGACACCGAGTGCGACGTCGACCATCGTCGGGCGGGCCTGGTGCGGGTCCGCCTTGTGATCGCCGATCCAGGTCCGCCGGTCGACGAGGGTCTGGCCGCGGGCGAGGCCGTTGCCCAGTTCGACCTGGACGGGAAACCGCCGGGTCGTGAGGCCGTCCGGATCCACCACCGCACAGGTGGTCCCCGCGTCGCCGATGGTCGCCTCGTCGGTACCGAAGGTGTTGCAGGAGAACTCGATGAGCGAGCCGGCCAGTTGTGCGCCCGGGTCCAGCGCCCCCCGCAGTCGCGCAGCCTCGGCGCGGCTGATCACGACGTCGTTGAACACATCCAGGCCGTACATGGTCACCGGGATGTCCAGCTCGCCGGCCGCGGTCAACGCGACCGCCGCGGCCTCCGGGTCGTGCCACACGTTGAACTCGGCTGCGGCCGTGGCGTTCCCGACCGATGCAGAGCCGCCCATGAACAGAATGCGTTCGATCCCGGCCGCCACCTCGGGATGGGTTCGCAGCAGCAGGGCGATGTTGGTCAGCGGGGCGCTGGGCACCAGCGTGATCTTCTCGCCGGTGCCGACGGCGGCCATCAGCTCGCGTCGCAGCAGTTCCACTGCGGAGAACGGGCTCATCCGGCGGTCCGACGGGCGGGAGAACCCACCGAGACCGTCCGGCCCGTGCACATGGCTGGCGTCGGCCGGGGGTACCAACATCGGTCGTGCCGAGCCTCTCGCCACCGGGATGTCACCGGCCCCGGCTGCGTCCAGCACGTAGCGGGTGTTGGCTGCCACCTGGTCGACCCCGGTGTTTCCGACGACGCAGGTCACCGCCCGCAGGTCGATACCGGGATGACGGACAGCGAACAGCAGGGACATCGCGTCGTCGATTCCGGTGTCCACGTCCATGATGACGGGGACGGGGATCATCGGCCGGAGCCGGGCCGGTTCGACGTACCGTTCGGGTTCCGCGCGGCGCGCAGTTCTGCCTCCATCAGCCGGCGGGCCTCACGCGCCTTCTGGACCCTCTGGTAGCGCTGCCCCAGGACGACGACCACCGGAACGGCGACGACGGCCGGGATCAGCCACCACTCCCAGCTGGTCTGGAGTGTGATCAGGGTCGCGATCAGGAAGAACAGCAACATCGACCCGACCAGCAGGATGTGCGTGGTGAACGGGACGTTGGACCTCAGTCCGTTGATCTCTTCGCCGGTCAGTTCGTGCTGGGAACCGGATGCGGCGGGCGGGGTGAGGCGGGGCTCGGAAGAAGACACGATCACAGCGTGCCACGCCGGGCGTGGTTCGCGGGTTTGCGTAATTGTGCATCCCCCGGGAGGAACGGTATCTGAGCTAAGCTACTGGTCAGTAACTTACCTGGCGCGGGGCCCACCGGGACCGGGTTGGGTGGAACCATGGCGAACCGGGACCCGCTGCACGATCTGTACCGGGCGCACGGAGATCTGTACCAGGCGTGTGGAGTCGACGAAGTAACCACAGAGGGAATCACCGAGAGGTTGGTAGGGCCATGGAAATTGCCGTTCTGGTGAAGCAGGTGCCGGATACGTATTCCGAGCGTCGGTTGCGGGAGTCTGATTGGGTGTTGGATCGTGATGCTTCTGATGCGGTGATCGATGAGATCGATTCCAAGGCGGTGGAGGTCGGTTTGCAGTTGACCGAGGTTCATGGTGGTCAGGTGACGGTGGTGACGATGGGTCCGGCGCGGGCGGCGGAGTCGTTGCGCAAGGCGTTGGCGATGGGGGCGCATCGGGCGGTGCATGTGTTGGATGATGCGTTGGCGGGTTCGGATGCGTTGCAGACGTCGGCGGCGTTGGCGGCGGCGTTGCGGTCGTTGCAGGTGGATTTGGTGATCACCGGGAATGAGGCCACCGATGGTCGGACTGCGTCGATGCCGGCGATGTTGGCGGAGCGGTTGGGGATGCCGGCGGTGACGTCGGTGGTGAAGGTGGCGGTGGAGGGTTCGGTGTTGAGCGCTGAGCGGGTGGTGGAGGGCGGCGCGGCGAAGGTGTCGGCGTCGTTGCCGTTGGTGTTGTCGGTGAACGAGAAGATCGGTGAGCCGCGGTATCCGAATTTCAAGGGGATCATGGCGGCGAAGTCCAAGCCGGTGTCGGTGTTGTCGGCGGCGGATCTGGGGTTGGATCCGGGGACTTTGGGGTTGGCCAATGCTTCGACGCAGGTGGTGTCGGGTGCTCCTCGTCCGTTGAAGTCTGCGGGTGAGAAGGTCACCGATGATGGTGAGGCCGGGAATGGTATCGCTGAGTTCCTGGTGGCGCAGCGGCTTGTCTGAGTTGTTGGGGTACTGGGCGGTTTCCTGGAGCGTGGGAGGGTTTTGGTCATGAGTGATGTGTTGGTGTTGGTGGAGCACGCTGATGGTGGCGTGAAGAAGTTGACGGTGGAGTTGTTGGTGGCGGCGGCCAGGATCGGGACGCCGGTGGCGGTGGTGGTCGGCGCGGTCGGGACGGCGGCGGCTTTGTCGGAGCAGTTGGGTGCGGCGGGGGCGAGCAAGATCTTCGCGGCGGAGTCCGCTGATCCGGCGGAGTGGTTGTTGACTCCGCAGGTGGCGGCGTTGCAGGCGGCGGTGGCTGCTGGTGGGGTGCCGGCGGCGGTGTTGGTGGCGGCGACGTTCGACGGTCGGGAGATCGCGGGGCGGTTGGCGGTGCGGCTGGATTCGGGTGTGTTGGCCGATGTGGTGGATGTGGCGTTGGAGGACGGGGTGGTGGTGGCGACGCTGTCGGTGTTCGGCGGTGCGTACACGACCCGGTATCAGGTGTCGCGGGGGGTGCCGGTGATCTCGGTGCGTGGCAACGCGATCGAGGGTGATCCGGTGGCGGTCCTCGCGCCGCCGGTGGTGGTGTTGGCGACGTCGGTGGATGCGGTGTCGGCCACGAGGGTGTCGCAGTGGTTGCCGGAGGACAAGGGTGATCGTCCGGAGTTGGGTGGCGCGAAGATCGTGGTGTCCGGTGGGCGTGGGGTCGGGTCGGCGGACAATTTCCACGTGGTGGAGGAGTTGGCCGATGTGCTCGGCGGCGCGGTGGGTGCCTCGCGGGCGGCGGTGGATTCGGGGTACTACCCGCATCAGTTCCAGGTGGGTCAGACCGGGACGACGGTGTCTCCGCAGTTGTATGTGGCGTTGGGGATTTCCGGGGCGATCCAGCATCGGGCGGGGATGCAGACGTCCAAGACGATCGTGGCGGTGAACAAGGACACCGATGCGCCGATCTTCGAGATCGCCGACTTCGGGGTGGTGGGTGACCTTTTTACGGTGGCGCCGCAGTTGGCTTCGGCGATCAAGACCCGCAAGGGCTGACCCCCCTCCCGGCCCGGGACCTCCGGGGGGTTCCGCGGCTTCCCGGGTTTCCGCGCTTCCCGGGTTTCCGCGGCTTCCCGGGGTTCCGCGGCTTCCCGGGGTTCCGCGGCTTCCCGGGGTTCCGCGGCTTCCCGGGGGTTCCGCGCAGACCGTTGTGCCCGGCGCTGACGGAACTGCCCGGACACGCCCCCGGATCGGCGTTTCTGGGCAGTTCTGTCTGCGCGACCGGGCAACACACACGCCGGCCGGGCAACACACGACCCGGCCGGGTAACAGCGTGCGCCAGACGCGCAGGGCACGCGAGATTCATGCATTCGTCATCAGGCGTATGCGCGGCATTCGGTGCTGCCACCACGAGGGCCCGCACACTCTGTAGAACGTGACCACTACTGAGTTACAGGTCGAAGCCGCAGACCCCCGTCGACCTGACTCCGTCGGCTATCGCGTCACTCTCGCTGCAGACGCCGTCGATGTACTTGCCGCCCAACAGCTCCGGTACGACGTCTTCAGCACCGAATGCGGTGCCATCACTCCCGGCCCCGATGGTCTGGACGTCGACGAATTCGACGATCTGTGTGATCACCTCGTCGTGCGTTCGCTGGATCACTCCGATGACCGGCGTGGGACGGCCGTCGCCACCTATCGGCTGCTTCCTCCGCACGCCAACGATTCCGATCCTCGTGGACACGGCCTCTACTCCCACACCGAGTTCGATCTCTCCCCGCTCGAAGCCATTCTGGACCGCACGGTAGAGGCCGGGCGATCCTGCGTGGCGGATGCCCACCGGGGCGCCGCTCCCATTTCCCTGCTCTGGGGCGGGATCGCGCGGTACATGCAACTCACCGGCTATCGGTACCTGATGGGCTGCGCGTCCATCAGCCTGGCCGACGGCGGGGCCGCCGCCGCATCCTTCGCCGACCTGGTGCAGGCACGACATCTGGCTCCGGAACACCTGCTGTGCCGTCCACGGACCGCGTTCGATCCCACCGGGATCCCGCGTCCGTTGCGTCGGGTCGTGCCCCCGCTGCTGCGTGGCTACCTCAGGCTGGGAGCAGTGGTCTGCGGACCGCCGGCCCTGGACTCCGCCTTCGGTACCGCTGATTTCCTCGTCCTGCTGGACCTCGAGACCGCCGATCAGCGTTACCTACGCTTCTTCCTCGGGGACAGCTTCCTCGGGGACAGCGGTTCCAATCTCCTCCGGGACGCGAGATGACGCTCTGCCGGGAAACCGCGTGTGACGACTCCTGCGCCCGGGAGCCGGACCAGCCGGTGGGAAGTGGCCGCCGGGCAGCACGGTGGGCGGCACTGGTCGCCGCGCTGGGTTGCGGAGTCGGATTCATCGTGCTCGTCGCCTGCATTCCGGGGCACGGCCGCGACCGGCGCGGAGCCTGTTCCCTGCAACGTGTCTCGCGGTGGATCCTGCGGGCGGTCGGCGTCCGGATCCTCGTCGAGGGTCGTCCACGCTCTGGCCCGAGTCTGGTGGTGGGCAACCATGTCTCCTGGCTGGACATCCTCGCGCTGGCGGCGTCGGCGCCGATGCAGATGGTGGCCAAGGCCGAAGTCGGGGCCTGGCCGCTGGTCGGTGTCGCCGCCCGACGGACGGGAACCCTCTTCCTGCAACGGGAACGCCTGCGTGATCTGCCAGAGGCGGTAGCGGCGATCACCGCAGCGCTGCGCGGCGGTTCCAGGGTGCAGGTGTTCCCGGAGGCGACGACCCGGTGTGGCGGCGCCCTGGATCCCTTCCGCCGGGCGGCCTTCCAGGCGGCGCTGGACGCCGGTGTCGTCATCTCCCCGGTGACCCTCCGGTATCTCGACGCCGCCGACGCGCCGACCACGGTGCCCGCCTTCGTCGGCGCCGAGACCCTCGTCGGAAGCGTCCGGCGAGTCCTGAGTGCTCGGGACTGCACGGTGAAAGTGCAGTGGCTGCCGCCGATCCCGGCGATCGCCGGGACCGGTCGCGACCAGGTCGACCGGGCCGTGGTGGCCAGACTCGCGCAGAATGCGGTCGCCGGGAACCTCGGGATCCCGGTTCTGGAAACGCCGGTCAGGGTGCGTTCGGCAGTCGGGCCGCCCCTGGCGCCCACCACCGCCGGGACGTCCTGCTGAGCGACGGCAATAGCCCTCACTCCGCAGGACGTCCGGGTGCCTCGGTGCCCAGGGTCAGCCGGTCTTGCCGGACAGCGCCACCAGCACCCCGGCGAGGGCGAAGTACTTGTTGGAGCCCAGATCCTTGATCGTCTTGATACCCATCTCGGCCAGGATGCCGTCGTGCCGTTCGGTGAGCCCGGCCAGAGCCGAAGGCGGCGCGGCCAGGATCTCGTCCAGGCTCATGTTCTCGAACGCCTTGTCCAGGCCTTTCGACAGATTCACGGAAACAGCCACGATGTGTCCCTTTCTTCGGTGCGATTCGTCCGCGGTGCGGAGGAGGACTTCGACCACCGGCGGTGGCTGCCCACGGCGGATCTTGCGCCCGAACCGACGGCTCGGCAACCGCAGACACGCCGCCGGCAGTACGAATTCTTTGCGATCTCTTTGGACGATCAGGGGATCGTCGTCCTCGCAGAGTCGACCCCCCTGCGCACGAGTTGGGGAGAACGGCTGGCAGCGGCCTACCCTGGTGAGTGATGACCTACCTCGATCACGCTGCCACCACGCCGGTTCTGCCGTCCGTGGTCGAAGCGATGACGGCTGCCATGGCCCAGGGCGGTAACGCGTCCTCGCTGCACACCTCCGGGCGGGCCGCCCGGAGGCGGGTGGAAGAGGCCAGGGAGTCTCTCGCGCGCGACCTCGGCGCACGCCCCAGCGAGGTCATCTTCACCTCTGGCGGTACCGAATCGGACAACCTCGCGGTGGCCGGCATCTACCGGGCGCGGGTGCGCGAGAACCCTGGCCGCTGCCGCATCCTCGCGTCGCCCACCGAGCATCACGCCGTACTGGACGTCCTGGAGTACCTCGAGCAGTGCGAGGGCGCCGTGCTCGGCTGGCTGGAGGTCGACGACTACGGTCGGGTGCACGCCGACACGCTGGCCGCCGCCATCGCGGAGAATCCCGCGGATGTCGCGCTGGTCACGGTGATGTGGGCGAACAACGAGGTCGGGACCGTCAACCCGATCCGCGAACTCGCGCAGGTCGCCCACGGCGCGAAGATCCCGATGCACACCGACGCCGTGCAGGCGCTCGGCCAGCTACCGGTCGATTTCGGCCGGTGCGGGGCCGATGCGATGACGATCACCGGCCACAAGGTGGGCGGACCGACCGGTGTGGGGCTGCTGCTGCTGTCCCGGGAGGTGTCTGTCGTCCCGATCCTGCACGGGGGCGGGCAGGAACGCGGAGTGCGGTCCGGCACCCTGGACGTCGCCGGCATCATCGGGCTGGCGGTGGCGGTGGCGGATGCCCAGGCCAACCGGGTCGAACGGGCCCTTTTCCTGGCGGGGTTGCGCGACGATCTGATCGCCGGCGTCACGGAACTCGTCGAGGACGTGGTGGTAGCGGGCGATCCGGGGCAGAGCCTGGTCGACGGTGGTCCCTCCCGGCTACCCGGCAATGCGCACCTGCGTTTTCCGGGCTGCGAGGGTGATTCGCTCCTGATGCTTCTGGACGCTCGTGGTATCGAGTGTTCCACCGGTTCCGCCTGCACCGCGGGCGTGGCCCGCCCCTCGCATGTCCTTCTCGCGATGGGCGTTCCGGAGCAGGAGGCCCGCGGCGCACTGCGGTTCTCGCTCGGGCACACGTCGACGGAAGCAGATGTGGCGGCGTTGCTGGGCGCGATCGGTCCGGTCGTCGAGCGCGCCCGCAAGGCAGCCATGGCCGGGGCGAGGCGTCGATCATGAAGGTACTGGCGGCCATGAGCGGTGGCGTCGATTCTGCGGTCGCGGCGGCCCTGGCGGTGGACGCCGGGCACGAGGTGACCGGTGTGCACATGGCGCTGTCCCGGCAACCCGGCACGTTGCGCACGGGCTCGCGTGGGTGCTGCACGATCGAGGACGCGTTCGACGCCCGCCGCGTCAGTGACCTACTCGGCATTCCCTATTACGTCTGGGACTTCAGCGCGGAGTTCGCCGAGAGCGTGGTGGACGACTTCCTCGCGGAGTACGCGGCCGGACGGACCCCGAACCCCTGCCTGCGGTGCAACGAGAAGATCAAGTTCGCCGCCCTGCTGGACCGGGCGATCGCGCTGGGCTTCGATGCGGTGGCCACCGGCCACCACGTCAGGCTGATCGACGGCGTCCTGCACCGATCGGTCGACCAGGCCAAGGACCAGTCGTACGTGTTGGCCGTGCTGACCGCTGATCAGCTGTCCCACACCATGTTCCCGCTCGGGGAGATGACCAAGCACCAGGTGAGGGCGGAGGCAGCCCGTCGGGGATTCGCCGTGGCGTCCAAGCCGGACTCGTACGACATCTGCTTCATCCCGGACGGCGACACCCACGGGTATCTGGTCGAGAAGCTCGGCAGCCAGCCCGGTGAGGTGGTCGACGCCGAGACCGGCGAGGTACTCGGCCGGCACGACGGGTTCTTCGCCTACACCGTCGGACAGCGCAAGGGGCTGGGTCTCGGGAAGCCGGCGGCCGACGGTAGGCCGCGCTACGTCCTGGGGATCGAGCCGGTCACCGGCACCGTCAAGGTCGGACCGGTCACCGGGCTGGACGTGTCGGTGATCACGGCGAACCGGATCGTCTTCTCCACCGGGGTGACGCCGCAGTTCCCGGTGCGCACGGTGGCACAGGTACGGGCCCACGGCGGCAATGTGCGCGCTTCCGTCGACCTGGTCGACGGACACCTGCGCCTCTCGCTCGACGAGACCATCCGCGGGATAGCGCCCGGCCAGACCGTGGTCCTCTACGACGACGCCGACGACTACGTCATCGGCGCCGGCACCATCATCAGGGCCGGGTGACCCGGTGGAGGACAATCCGTTGGTGCTGAACAGTTCTGCCTCCGTGATCGACCGGCCCTCCGAATTGGTGATCGGGGTATCGGAGACCGGCCCGGCCCACCGGAAGCGCAGCTGGCACGTCGGTGTCGGAACCGCAATCGGTTCCCTGCCGGGTGATTCGCCCGACGAAGCGGCCCGCACGGTGGCCGGCGAGCTCCCCGATCTGCCTCACCTGGCGGAGCTGCCCGACCGCGGTGTCGGAGCCGACATGGTCGGGCGAACCGTCGGTCTGCTGGTCGACATCTTCGCCGAGGTGGTGCCGTCAGGATGGCGCGTCACCCGGCGTCCCGGCCGGGACACCAGGCGCGCCAAGGACTTCATGGAGTGGGACCTCGATGCCGCGACCGAGCAGTATGCGGGAGCGGAGTGGGTCAAGATCCAGGTCTGCGGGCCGTGGACGCTCGCCGCGCAGGTCGAGGTCGCCTCCGGCAACCGGGCTCTCGTCGATGACGGTGCCGTCGACGACATGGCCGCGTCGCTGACCCAGGGATTGCTGGAGCACCTCGCGGAACTCGGGCGTCGTCTTCCGGGAACCTCGTTCGCCGTGCAGATCGACGAACCGGCGCTGCCGCTCGTTATCGCCGGGGCGCTGTCAACGCCCAGCGGTTTCGGCACCGTGCGCGCCGTCGACCGGTCGCGCGTCGGGCAGGTGCTGCAGTCCGTGACCGATGCGTTGTCGGACCATCCGCTGATCGCCCACTGCTGCCATCCGAACGTACCGCTGCGACTGCTGCGGGCCGCCGGTTTTCCGGCGCTGTCCGTCGACTTCACCGCGATCGGCACGAGCGCGGCGAAACTCGATCCGATCGGTGAGCTCGTCGAGGCAGGCACGGTGCTGCTGGCCGGCGTCGTCCCCGGCCTCGAGCCGGTCGGCCGCCGGAAGGAGCTGAAGGACTGGGCCGCGCCCGTCCTCGGGACCTTCGACCGGCTGGGGTTCCCGCGGGAGACCCTGTCCGCCCGCGTGGTGCCCACCCCGACCTGCGGCCTGGCCGGGGCCGGCCAGGACTGGGCGGTGGAAGCGATGAAGATCTCCCGAGAACTCTCCCACGCCTTCGAGGACCTCCCCGAGGGTTGGTAGCCCCCGTCCCGCGTGGCCAACTTCCTGCGTGGCTCGACTTCCTGCGTGGCTCCCGTCCCGCGTGGATCAATCCGCACTTCGTGGAGGGCCCCGCCAGGCATGGACGAAAGTGATGACTCCTGTCACTCCAGTCCCAAATTCGCCAAGTTCACCCATGCATGCCAAGTTGATCCATGCCGAAAGCCCGGCGATCCTGCAAAAGGTCCCGCACCGGGTCTGCACTGCAGTCAGACGTTCCCCATGATCCGGTCGACGGTCATCAACAGGACCACTCTGGTCGGATTGATCCGCGGCTCGCGGTAGCGCAGGGCGTATCGCTGCACCGCGTCGGCGACGTCATCGGGTTCGCGGGCCACTCGAAGTGCGCCTTCGAGGGTCAGCCAGAACCGGCCGTCGATCTGGCAGATTGCGCCCCGCGCGCCGGAGCGTGAAGCGTTGCGCACCTTGACCGATCCGTCATTGGTGATGACTCTGGCGACACCGGCCGGATCGAAGGTGAACCCGACCGGAACCACGTGGGCGCTGCCGTCGGGCCGGGAGGTGGTCAGAGACGCGAGATGCCGCTCGGTCATGAATGTCAGAGCGGAATCGGGCAGGTCCCGTGGGTCGAATCGCACTACGCCAGCTTGCCAGACGTCCCGCTTCCCCGATGGCGACCCGGCGCCGCGCGCTGCTGCCGCTGTCGGTGCGGCTGGATAGGCTGCTCGGGTGAGTGAGAAGAGCCCTGACCCGACCGGCGCGGTCGACGTGACGGACGTCGACCTGACGGACCTTGGCGTACCGGCGGACCTGGCGCGTCGCCACGCAGAGCTGGCGGAGCAGATCACCGATGCCCAGTTCAGGTACTACGTTCTGGACGCCACCACGATGACGGACGGCGAGTTCGACGTGCTGTTGCGCGAGCTGCAGTCCATCGAGGATGACCACCCTGTACTGCGCACGCCTGATTCGCCGACCCAGCGGGTCGGGGGCGCCGGTTTCTCCACCGGCTTCGCCCCCGTCGAACATGCCGAACGCCTGTTGAGCCTGGACAACGTCTTCTCGCCGGACGAGCTCTCGAGCTGGTTGGACAAGGCCGAGCGGGACGCGGCCGCTCCGGTGGGCTGGTTGACCGAACTCAAGATCGACGGCCTGGCCATCAACCTCACCTACGAGCGGGGCCGCCTCGTCAGGGCGGCCACCAGAGGGGACGGCCGGGTCGGCGAGGACGTCACCCTCAACGTCCGGACCATTTCCGCCATCCCGCACCAACTCGCCGACGACGGCGGCCACGACGTGCCCGAGCTGGTCGAGGTCAGGGGTGAGGTGTTCTTTCCCCTGGCCGGGTTCGAGGAACTGAACGCGCAGCTCGTGGCCGCCGGGAAGGCGCCGTTCGCCAATCCCCGGAACTCGGCGGCCGGGTCGCTCCGGCAGAAGGATCCCCGGGTCACGGCGTCCCGGCCGCTGACGATGCTGTGCCACGGCATCGGGGCCCGCAAGGGGTTCGACATCACCCGGCAGTCGGAGGCCTATGAACGGCTGCGGGCCTGGGGCCTGCCGGTTTCGGACCACAACCTGGTGCTGCACGACAAGAGGGCCGTCCTGGATCGGGTCCTCTACTGGCACCAGCACCGTCACGACGTCAGCCACGACATCGACGGGGTGGTGGTCAAGGTCGACGAGATCGCCCTGCAGCGCCGGCTCGGGGTCACCTCGCGGGCACCGCGTTGGGCGATCGCGTACAAGTACCCGCCGGAGGAGGCGACCACTCTGTTGCTCGACATCGTGGTCAACGTCGGGCGCACCGGTCGCGTGACGCCGTTCGCGATCATGGAACCGGTGCTGGTCGCCGGCTCCACGGTCGGCCAGGCCACCCTGCACAACGCGCAGGAGGTGGTGCGCAAGGGCGTCCTGATCGGTGACACCGTGGTGCTGCGCAAGGCCGGAGACGTGATACCGGAAATTCTGGGCCCGGTCGTCGAGCTGCGCGAGGGGCGGAAGTTGCGGGCTTTCGTCATGCCCACGCACTGTCCCGAATGCGGCACCGAACTGCGTCACATGAAGGAGGCGGACATCGACATCCGCTGCCCCAACTCCAGGTCCTGCCCCGCGCAGCTGCGGGAGCGCGTCTTCCACCTGGCCGGCCGCGGTGCCTTCGACATCGAGGGCATGGGCTACGAGGCGGCCACCGGTCTGCTCGCCGCCGGCGCGATCACCGACGAGGGTGATCTCTTCCCCGGTCCGGATGGTTCCGGGCTCACGGAGGAGAAGCTGAAGAAGGTCCCGATCTTCTACCGCGCCAAGGACGGCGAACTGACCGAGATGGGCCGCAAGCTGCTGGCCAATCTCGAGCTCCGCAAGGATCAGCCGCTCTGGCGGGTCCTGGTGGCGCTGTCCATCCGCCACGTCGGGCCGACCGCCGCACGCGCGCTGGCCGGCCACTTCGGGTCGATGGCGGCCGTCCGGGAGGTGGCGACCGACGAACGGCAGGGCGAGCTCGCCGCCGTCGACGGTGTCGGTCCGACGATTGCCGCCGCGGTCACCGAGTGGTTCGAGGTCGACTGGCACCAGCAGATCGTCGACAAGTGGGAGCGCGCCGGCGTCCGGATGGCCGACGAGCTCACCGACAGGCCCCTGCAGACGTTGGCCGGGATGTCGATCGTGGTGACGGGATCCCTGGTCGACTTCAACCGTGACGAGGCGAAGGCCGCCCTGCTGGAGCGTGGCGCGAAGGCTGCAGGATCGGTGTCCGGGAAGACGTCCTTCGTCGTGGTCGGTGACAGTCCAGGGTCGAAGTACGACAGGGCGGTGTCGCTCAAGGTACCGATCCTGGACGAAGCAGGGTTCAAGGTGCTGCTGACGCGGGGTCCCGACGCGGCGCGGGAGATCGCGCAGATCGGCGAGCTGGATGCAGTCGGGACCGAGTCGATCGAGGGCGGATCGACCGCGGTCCCGGCTACCGACGCGATCCCGGCCACCGACGAGGTCGCGGCCACCGACGAGGTCCCGGCCACCGAGGACGAGACCTGACCGCGCGCGGGATCCTGGTGGCCGGCACCTCGTCCGATGCCGGGAAGTCCCTTGTCACCACGGGGATCTGCCGTTACCTGGCTTGCCAGGGGCTGAAGGTCGCCCCGTTCAAGGCGCAGAACATGTCCAACAACTCGATGGTCTGCCGGGACGGGTCGGAGATCGGACGTGCCCAGTACCTGCAGGCGCAGGCTGCCCGTGCCGAGCCCGAATCTGCGATGAACCCCGTGCTGCTCAAGCCGGGATCCGACCGACGCTCGCACGTCATCGTGCGTGGGAAACCGGACGGGGTGCTGGAATCCGGCGAGTTCGCGACCGGGCGAAAGCACCTGGCACTGGCCGCCTTCGCAGCCTACGAGGAGCTGGCCGAGAAGTACGATGTCATCGTGTGCGAGGGCGCGGGCTCGCCCGCCGAGATCAATCTGCGAACCGGCGACTACGTCAACATGGGCTTGGCCCGTCGATTCGGCCTACCGGTGCTGGTGGTCGGCGACATCGACCGCGGGGGAGTGTTCGCCTCGCTGTTCGGTACGGTCGGACTCCTCGACGAGGCCGACCGCGCCTTGGTCAGGGCCTTCGTCATCAACAAATTTCGTGGTGACGAGACCCTGCTGAGACCCGGCCTGGACCAGCTCACCGATCTCACGGGGGTGCCGTTCCTCGGTGTGCTGCCGTGGCTTTCCGGCGTCTGGCTCGACGGCGAGGACACGCTGTTGGTCGGCCGGTGGGCGGGCCAGTTCGAGGATCAACCGATCCGACCGTTGAAGGTGGCGGCCGTACGCTTCCCCCGCCTTTCCAACGCCACCGATCTCGACGCGCTGGCGTGCGAGCCCGGCGTCAGTGTCACGATGACCACCGATCCCGCCGTCCTGCGGTCCTCCGACGTGATCGTCCTCCCTGGCTCCCGATCGACGGTGCCGGACCTGGAGTGGTTGCGCCGGACCGGACTTGCGGCCGAGGTGCAGGTTGCCGCGGCGGCCGGACGCACCGTCCTGGGTATTTGTGGCGGTTATCAGATGCTGGCCCGGACCATCCGGGACGACGTGGAGTCGCAGGTCGGCCGGGTCGATGGTCTGCGTCTGCTGCCCACCGACGTCGTCTTCGCAGTGGACAAGCATCTCGGCCTGACGGAGGGCGCCTGGTGCGGGTACCCGGTGCGCGGCTACGAGATCCACCACGGGGTCGCGACCATCGATTCTGCGACCGGCGATGCCGCCGAGCCGTTTCTGGATGGCTGTCGTGAGGGCAGCGTCTGGGGGACGACCTGGCACGGCGCCTTCGAGAACGATGCCTTCCGGCGAGCCTTCCTACTACGGGCGGCCGAGGTGGCCGGGGTCGACCTGGATCGCGACAAGCTCATGCGTGCAGAGAGTTTCGCCGATCGTCGTGAATCGATGATCAACGTACTGGCCGACTCGATCGCCGATCACCTCGATACCGCGGCCCTGTTGGAGATGGTCGGTGCGGGAGCGGCCAGCAGCTGAGGGACGCCCCGGTCGGCAGTGCTCGGCTGGAGTCACCGCAGTGAATTTCAGGGGTTCCTGATGCCCTCGTCCAGGCTCAGGGCCAGTGTCAGGGCGACACCGGCCAGGGCCGCGACGGCCACCACGGTTGCGCCCCATCCTCCGGCCAGGAAGGCGATCCCGACGGTTGCGCCCAAGACGCTGGACCCGAGGTAGTAGGACATGAGATACAAGGCCGAGGCCTGGGCACGATGGGCGGTCGCCCTCGCCGAGATCCAACCGCTCGCCGTCGAATGGGCCGCGAAGAACCCGGCGGTGAAGATGACCAGCCCGCCGGTGATCGACCAGAGATTGTTCGGCAGGGTGAGCGCAAGGCCCGCCAGTGACATCACGATGCCGATGGTCAGTACACGCCGACGACCGAATCGACCCGCGCAGTAGCCGGCGACCGTCGAGCTGATCGTGCCGGCCAGATAGGCGAGAAAGAGCCGGGACGCGGCACTTCCGCTCAGGTTGATCGGCGCAGAGGTCAGCCGGAACGTCAGAAAGTTGTAGCAGGCGACGAATCCGCCCATCAGGAGGAAGGCAATGCCGCACAGCTTGCGGGTACCGCTGTCGGCCAGCAGTTCTCGGGCGGCCCGCAGATGATCGCTGACCCGTGGCGGCATCGGGGTGAATCGGCGGGGCGGCGGCAGCAGCACGACGAAGGCGATGATGGCCACGCCGGCGAAGGCGGTGAACACCAGCAGCGCGAATCGCCAGGAGCCGAAGTCCAGGGCAATGCCGGGGACGAGTCGGCCGATGACCCCACCCACGCTGTTCCCGGCGACGTAGAGGCCCATCGCGGCACTGACCTTCGCAGGGTGGATCTCGTCACCGAGGTGTCCCATCGCGACGGCGACCACGGCTCCGAGGGCCACGCCCATCAGTGCGCGGCAGGTCAGCAACTCCCAGAGTTGGCTGCTCAGTGCGCAGCCAACGGCCAGGACGAGGGCCGTCAGCATCCCGGCGCGCATCATCCTGGCTCGCCCGAACGATTCGGCCAGACTGGACATCGGCAGGATGGCCAGGGCCAGGCCGCCGGTGGCGAACGATACCGTCAGGCTGGCCACCGTGGGTCCGACGCCGAACGCAGCACCGACGGACGGCAGCACGGCCTGGGTGACGTACAGCAGACCGAAGGCGGCGACGCCGGCGCACAGCATGGCGCCTTCGAGTCTCCGGACCTCACGCTTGTCTGCGTAGCCGGTGGCGTCGATCTCCGACGACTCGAGGGTTTCTTGCGCAGCACTCACCCCGTCAACGGTACGTATCTCCGATCCATGCGTCCAATGCATGAGGAGTCATATACTCATACCATGTCGTATGAGACGTTTGGGCTGGCCGAAGGACTCGAGCAACTCGCTGCGGTCGCGCAGTACGGTCAGATCACCCTGGCTGCAAAGCATCTGGGTATTCCGCAGCCGACCCTGTCCCGTTCGCTGGCCAGGCTGTCGCAGGAACTGGGCACGCCGCTGTTGCAGCGCGAGGGGCGGGGGATTCGTCTCACCCCCCACGGCGAACTGCTGGCGAACAGTGCCCGCCGCGCCCTGGACGAGTTGCTGGCCGGTGTACGGGCGGTGCGCGCCGAGGCCGACCCGGATACGGGCACCGTCATCCTCGGCTTCCTGCACAGTCTGGGACCGCTGGTGATTCCGGCGCTGCTCCGTGGGTTCCGCCGGCAGCACGCGCGGGTGAAGGTGCGGCTGGTGCAGGACTCGGCCGACGGTCTGCTGCAGCGGATTCCCACCGGCGCGGTCGATCTGGTGCTTGCCGCGCCGGTGCCGAGCGACCATCGGTGGGAGGCCCACCCGCTGGCCGAGCAGCCACTCATCCTGCTGGTGCCGGACGGCCACCGGCTGATCGGGCGTCGCACGGTTGCGCTGTCGGAGTTGGCCGGCCAGGATTTCGTCACCCTGGCGTCTGGCTACGGCGTGCGGACGATCACCGATCAACTTCTGCGGGCGTCCGGGGTACCACTGCGCTATGCGTTCGAGAGCCAGGAGATGACGACCGCCGCCGGACTGGTGGCCGCCGGCCTCGGAATCGCGATTCTGCCGCCCGGCAACGAGGTTCCCGGTACCAGGCAACTGGCCCTGTCCGACGCCGGCGCCTCGCGCACGCTGTCGCTGGTGTGGTCGGCGGGCCGGCCGCTGTCGCCGCCGGCCGTTCAGCTGCGCGATCACCTCGTGCGCAAGGCGCCGGCGATGCTGCGCGTGTGACGGTGGTGCCGGGGCGTCATGCGGGCCTGCGTCGAACGGGAACAGCGCACCATCAGCCCAGCTGAGGCACGTCCCGACCCCGATCAGCTCGACGTGCCGGCGTCCTCCAGGTCACCTTCGACGTCGAGGTAGACCTGGGCCATCCGCTCGAGCAGCTCCGGGTCCGGTTCGGCCCAGAGCCCGCGGTCGGCGGCTTCGTTGAGGCGCTCGATGATGCCGCGTAACGCCCAGGGGTTCGCGTGACGCAGGAACGCCTGGTTCTCGGGGTCGAGAGTGTAGGTCTCGGCGAGGGTCTCGTACATCCAGTCGGTGACCACGCCAGTGGTGGCGTCGTATCCGAACAGGTAGTCGACCGTGGCCGCGAGCTCGAAGGCACCCTTGTAACCGTGCCGGCGCATCGCCGAGATCCATCGGGGGTTCACCACTCTGGCGCGGAAGACCCGGGCCGTCTCCTCCGTCAGCGATCTCGTCTTCACGGCCTCCGGCGACGTCGAGTCGCCGATGTAGGCCACCGGAGCCATGCCGGTCAGAGCCTTGACGGTGGCGACCATCCCGCCCTGGTACTGGAAATAGTCGTCGGAGTCGGCGATGTCGTGCTCGCGTGTGTCGGTGTTCTTCGCTGCGACCACTATTCGCCGATAGTTGGCCTCCATGTCCTCGCGGGCCGGCCGCCCGTCGAGGTCGCGGCCGTAGGCGAAGCCGCCCCACGCCGTGTAGACCTCGGCCAGATCGCCGTCGTCGCGCCAGTTGCCGGATTCGATCAACGGCAGCAGGCCGGCTCCGTACGAGCCGGGCATCGACCCGAAGATCCTGGTGGTGGCGCGCCTCTCGTCCCCGTGATCGGCCAGATCGGCCTGGGTGTGCGCGCGGACGTAGTTCGACTCCGACGGCTCGTCGAGAGCCGAGACCATCCGAACGGCATCGTCCAGCATCACGACCACATGCGGGAACGCGTCCCGGAAGAACCCGGAGATGCGGATGGTGACATCCACGCGGGGTCGTCCCAGCTCCTCCAGCGAGAGCAGCTGCAGGTGGGAAACACGTCGTGACGCGGGGTCCCAGACGGGCGAGACACCCATCAGGGCCAGTGCTTCGCCGATGTCGTCGCCGGCCGTGCGCATCGCGGACGTCCCCCACACGGAGAGCCCGACCGACTTCGGGTATTCGCCGTGGTCGGCGAGGTAGCGGTCGACCAGCGAGGTCGCCATGGCGACCCCGGTGTCGTAGGCGAGCTTCGACGGGATCGCCTTCGGGTCGACCGAGTAGAAGTTGCGGCCGGTCGGTAGGACGTTGATCAGTCCGCGCAGCGGCGAGCCCGAGGGGCCGGCTGCGACGAAACCGCCGTCCAGGGCATGCAGGATCGAGGTCAGCTCGGCGGTGGTCCCGGCCAGCCGGGGAATCACCTCGTCCGCGGCGAACTGCAGGACGGCCAGGACCGAGGGATCCGAGTCGGGCATGACGTCCTCGACCACCGAAGGCATCCGCGCCGGATCCCATCGGGCCGCTTCGGCGGCCAGCACCAGCAGTCTGGCCCGGGCTTCGACCGCGTCAACGGCGGCCAGTTCCGCGCCGTCCTTGAGGCCGAGGGCGGCCCGCAGCCCGGGCAGGGCGTTGGTCACGCCACCCCAGACCTGCGAGGCCCGCAACATGGCCAGCACCAGGTTCACCCTGGCCTCGCCGACCGGCGCCTGCCCGAGAACGTGCAGTCCGTCACGGATCTGCATGTCCTTGATCTCGCACAGCCAGCCGTCGACGTGCAGGATGAAGTCGTCGAACTCGGTGTCCTGGGGGCGGTTCGCCAGACCGAGGTCGTGATCCATCTTCGCAGCCTGGATCAGCGTCCAGATCTGCGCCCGCACCGCCGGAAGCTTGGCCGGGTCCATCGCGGCGATGTTCGCGTGTTCATCGAGCAGCTGTTCCAGCTGGGCGATGTCGCCGTAGGACTCGGCTCTGGCCATCGGCGGGACCAGGTGATCCACGATGGTGGCGTGCGCCCGCCGCTTCGCCTGCGTGCCCTCTCCGGGATCGTTGATCAGGAACGGGTAGATCAGTGGCATGTTCCCGAGCGCCGCGTCCGTGCCGCAGCCGGCCGACATGCCGACGTTCTTGCCGGGCAGCCACTCGAGATTGCCGTGCTTGCCCAGATGCACCACCGCATGGGCGCCGAAGCTGTTCTCCAGCCAGCGATATGCCGCCAGATAGTGATGCGAGGGCGCCATGTCCGGGTCGTGGTAGATGGCGATCGGATTTTCGCCGAAACCGCGGGGCGGCTGGATCATCACCACGACGTTGCCCGCCTGCAGGGTGGCCAGCACGATCTCGCCGTCCGGATCCGAGGAGCGGTCGACGAACAGGTCACCGGGTGCCGCGCCCCAGGTCGTCACCATCCGCTCGGTCAGCTCGGATGGCATCCGCGCCAGCCACGGCCGGTAGTCCGCCGCCGGGATGCGCACGGGTGACCCCGAGAGTTGTTCGCTGGTCAGCCATTCCTCGTCCATGCCACCGGCGGCGATCAGCGCGTGGATCAGCGCGTTGCCGGCGGTGGTGTCCGGGTCCTCACCCTCGACCGGCTCCAGGGGTCCCAGTCCGGGCAGAGATCCAGGACCGTCCGCCGGTCCGACGTCGTAGCCGGCGTCACGCATCGCCCGGAGGAGGCGGATGGCCGAGACGGGGGTGTCCAGTCCGACCGCGTTGCCGATGCGCGCGTGCTTCGTCGGGTAGGCGGACAGCAGCAACGCGATCTTTCGATCGGCCGGGGCCGTGTGTCGCAGGCGGGCATGCGCCAGCGCGATCCCCGCGACCCTGGAGCATCTCTCGTCGTCGGCGACGTAGAACGGAAGTCCGTCGGAGTCGGTCTCCTTGAACGAGAAGGGGACCGTGATGATCCGGCCGTCGAATTCGGGAACGGCGACCTGGGTGGCCACGTCCAGCGGCGTCAGCCCTTCGTTCGAATTTGCCCAGGCGGCCCGGCTCCACGTCAGGCAGAGCCCCTGCAGGATCGGGATGTCCAAAGCGGCAAGCGCTGCAACATCCCAGTTCTCGTCATCCCCACCGGCCGTGGCCGTGGCCGGTTTGGTGCCACCGGCGGCCAGCACGGTGACGACGAGGGCATCGAACGTGCCCAGCTCGGCCAGTAGTTCCGGTGAGGCACCGCGAAGGCTCGAGCAGAAGATGGGCGTGCCCGCTCCACCACCCGCGTCGATCGCATCGGCCAGGGAGTGCACGAAGGCGGTGTTGCCGGATGCCTGGTGGGCCCGGTAGAACAGCACGCCGACCTTCGGCCGGACGGTGGGCAGTGCGGTGAGATCCGGCCGGGGCAGTGCACCCCAGGTGGGAAGGACAACCGGCGCTTCGAAGCCCTCACCGGTCAGCAGGACCGTGTCGCTGACGAACGCATGGAGCTGAGCGAGGTTCGCCGGCCCACCCTCGGCGAGGTAGCGATGTGCCTGCGCCGCCACGCCGATCGGCACACTGGACAGGCGCATGAGTTCCGCGTCCGGTGTCTGCTCACCGCCGAGCACGATCAGCGGGACACCGCTGGCGAGCACCATGTCGAGGCCGGTCTGCCACGACCGCGCCGTCCCGAGAATGCGCACGATGATGACGTCGGCGTCGTCGATGATGCCCGGAAGGGCGCCGGTGACGTCCATCTTGGAGGGGTTCGCCAGCGCGAAGTGGGCCTGCGAGGCACGTCCGGACAGGAGATCGGTGTCCGACGTGGACAGCAGAGCGATCCGGGACCCGATCCCGCGCCCGCTCCCGGGAGTGCTCGAGGTATCGGTCGGGCCTGCGACTACCGTCATTGCGCTCCTTCGCACCGGGCCTGGGACCGGTGATCGACGTGTCGCCACAGGTTCAGTGTCCTGGCTCCCGGATCGACGCACCGCACCGGCCTTCCGGCGATGTGGATGCCGTGGCCTGAGCCGTCGGCGGTGCCGGCGGCCCGGTGGTGCAGCGCTCCCCCGGTCACAGTGGCTCAGGCCGCCCCGGAAGTGCGCCGGGTTCCTGATTCCTGTGGCGTGTGGTGCTACGTCCGACACTGTCCTTGGCAGGAGTGGGACGCGTCAAGCGCGGCTTGTCAGGGGTGTGCCGAAGCGCCGTTGTGCATGGACCAGGTCGACGTCGACCCCGTCGGCGTCGACCGCCTCTGCCCACGGCACCTGTGCAGGGCAACCCAGGTCAGAGGATGCGTTGACCTGCAGCGCGCACGAGGACGGTCGCCCAGGTGCGATAGGGACGCCACGTCTCGGCAATCCTCTGGAACTCGGCCGGCGTGCAGGGCTTTCCGAGGTGATAGAGCTGGGTGACCAGATCCAGGGCCTTCGGTTCGTCGGCCGGGAGGACATCGGTGAATCCGGTCGCCCTGATGGTGTTCAGCGACGAGTAGAAGGGTCCGATGCCCTTGATGGTCTGGAGTTCGCGAGCCGCATCGTCGGGTCCGAGGGCTTGCAGTCGCTCGACGTCGAGCAGTCCGTCGACCGCGGCCCGAGCAACCCCGTGCATGCGGTCGAGCTTGTCTGTCGTCAGGCCTGCGAACTCCTGCACGGCCAGCATCTGCTCCGGGGTGGGCATCGCCGCCAGAGACCGGCCGGCCAGCTCGAACACCGCCCCGTGCGCTTCGGACAACCGGCGCCGGAGGTCCATCATCTGCGCGGCCGGTCGTCGAGCGCTCAGGACGGACCAGATCGCTGCCTCGTACGGGGAGTAGAACAGCGGCGGCAGCAGACCCGGGGCCGCCGCCTGGAGGGCTCCGATCACGGGGTCGCGCCGACCCACCGCGGCGAACCCGGACGCGTCCTGATCCAGCGAGAGCACCCGCGCAACCTGGGCCCTGATCGCATCGACGCTGCCACTGCCGCCGTGGATCTCACCGTGGACTCCGGATTCGTCCTGGCTCACCAGCACACCCACCTGGTGCCGGAGGTCGTCCTCGCAGAACGCCAGTCGCATCATCCCGTCGAAGCGTTCCGAGTGACGCTGACCGAACCCGAACTCGACTGATTCGCGCAGCGAGAACGCGCCGGACGGGACGATGGTGAAGGTCTGCATGGCCAAGAATAAACGCCGAACGTCCTGCAAAGTGCGGCCTATCGGCCGCACTTTGCAGGACGTCACGGGTACCGCAGGGGCCTCAGGCGGCGATCTCCGTACCGGCCCCCGCAACCGCAACCGCCGGTTCCAGTGCCAGTGCGAGGATTTCGGCCACGTCGGTCACCGGGACGACGGTGACAGCCGCCAGTACCTCGGCAGGCACGTCGTCCAGGTCGGGTTCGTTCCGCTTCGGGATGAAGACGGTGGTGACCCCGGCCCGCTGAGCGGCGAGCAGCTTCTGCTTGAGTCCGCCGATCGGCAGCACCCGGCCGTTGAGGGTGACCTCTCCGGTCATCGCCACGTCTGCGCGGACGTTGCGCCCCAGGGCAAGTGACGTCAGCGCCGTCACCATGGTGACGCCGGCCGACGGACCGTCCTTGGGCACTCCGCCGGCGGGAACGTGCAGGTGGATGTTCCGCTGCAAGGCCTCGGGCGAGATGCCGATGTCCACCGCGTGAGCCTTGATGTAGGACAGGGCGATCTGCGCCGACTCCTTCATCACGTCACCGAGCTGGCCGGTCAGCTTGAGCTGGCCGCCGTGGCCCGGCTCCGACTCGACTGCGTTGGCCTCGATGAACAGGACGTCGCCGCCGAGTCCGGTGACGGCCAGACCTGTTGCGACACCTGGCACTGCAGTCCGCTCGGCCGTCTCAGGAGTGAACCGCGGCCGACCCAGCAGATCCTTCAGCTGGGGTTCGTCCACCTCGATCGGCCCGCTCTCGGTGGCCAGCCGGGCCGCCACCCTGCGAAGGGCCTTGGCCAGCAGCCGTTCCAGCTGACGAACGCCGGCTTCCCGCGTGTAGTCCGCTGCGATCTTGTGCAGGGCGGCGTCGGTGACGGTGACGTCGGACGTGTCCAGCGCGGCACGCTCCAGTTGCCGGGGCAGCAGGTGGGTCCGGGCGATGGCGACCTTGTCGTCCTCGGTGTACCCGTCCATGCTGATCAGCTCCATCCGGTCCAGCAGAGCCGACGGGATCGAGTCGATCACGTTGGCGGTGGCCAGGAACAGGACGTCGGACAGGTCCAGATCGATGTCCAGGTAGTGGTCGCGGAAGGTGTGGTTCTGCGCCGGGTCGAGCACTTCGAGCAACGCGGCCGCCGGGTCGCCCCGGTAGTCGGCGCCGACCTTGTCGATCTCGTCGAGCAGGACGACCGGGTTCATCGAACCGGCCTCGGTGATGGCGCGAACGATCCGACCGGGCAGAGCACCGACATAAGTCCTTCGGTGGCCACGTATCTCGGCCTCGTCACGGACACCGCCGAGGGCGACCCGGATGAACTTCCGGTCCAGGGCCCTGGCCACGCTCTCGCCGAGCGAGGTCTTGCCGACACCGGGAGGGCCGACCAGCACCATCACGGCGCCCGAGCCGCGACCACCGACCACCTGCAGGCCGCGGGACGTGCGACGGCTGCGGACGGCCAGGTACTCGACGATGCGGTCCTTGACGTCGTCCAGGCCGTGGTGGTCTGCGTCGAGAACCTTTCGGGCGTTGCCGATATCGGTCTTGTCCTCGGTCTTCACCGACCAGGGGATCTCCAGCACGGTGTCGAGCCAGGTCCGGATCCAGCCGGACTCGGGGCTCTGGTCGCTGGCTCGTTCGAGCCGGCCGACCTCACGCATCGCCGCTTCACGGACCTTGTCCG
Source organism: Nakamurella sp. PAMC28650 (assembly GCF_014303395.1). Classification (GTDB taxonomy): domain Bacteria; phylum Actinomycetota; class Actinomycetes; order Mycobacteriales; family Nakamurellaceae; genus Nakamurella. The sequence goes on along the minus strand of NZ_CP060298.1, from coordinate 4,869,290 downwards.
GGAGGTCGGCGGTCTCCACCCGGGTCCGGAAGTCGTCGGCGCCGTCGGGCTCGCCCTCGCCGAGTTCCTTGCGGATGGCGGCGAGTTGCTGGCGCAGCAGGAATTCTCGTTGGCTCTTCTCCATGCCCTCGCGGACGTCACCACGGATCTTGTCCGCGACGTCCATCTCGGCCAGGTGGGCCTTGGTCCAGCCGATGACCAGCTCGAGACGCCTGAGCACCTCGGGGGTCTCCAGCAGCTGCCGCTTCTGCTCCGAGGTCAGATACGGCGCCCAGCCTGCGGAGTCGGCGATGATGGCCGGCTCGGTCACCTTCTCGACGGTGTTGATGACCTGCCAGGCGTCCCGCTGCTGCAGCGTGGCGATCAGCAGAGACTTGTATTCCTTGGCCAGGGCGCGAGTCTCGTCGGACGCAGGTTCGTCGTCGACGAGCTCGGCAGCGACCCACAGGGCGGCACCGGGACCGGTCACACCGGTGCCGATCTTGGCGCGGCGGCCGGCGCGCAGTACCGCCGCCGGAGCACCGCCGGCCAGCTGACCGACCTGCTCGATGGTGGCCACCACGCCGTAGGTGGCGTAGCGGTCCTTCAGCCGGGGCGCGATCAGCACCTCGCCGAGGTTGCCGTCACTCTTCTCGGAGGAAAGCGACTGGGCGGCATCGACGGCCGCCTGGGAGGACTCGTCGAGCTCGATCGGCACCACCATGCCGGGGAGGATCACCGAGTCGGTCAAGGACAGCACCGGGAGGTGTTGGATTTCAGTCATGTCGTGCACCCTTCAAACTTGAGCGTATCTGACTCAAGGCCGGACGACTCAGGTTTGTTCCCAGGGTGATTGCGGCTATGCCCAGAGCGAACGAACGTGGGCCCCGTCGGCCTGTCGGAGGTTGGCACGCCGTCTTGCAACACCGGAATCCCAGGTCTTGACAAAACACTTGCTTTTTGCAAGTGTAGGAGCTGTCCGCAAGCAGATCCACACGAAGGAGACCCCGATGACCGCAATGTTCGTCAACCTGCCGGTGACCGACCTGGAGCGTGCGAAGGCGTTCTACACGGCCATCGGCTTCTCCATCAATCCGCTGTTCACCGACCACAACGCGGCCTGCGTCGTCGTCGAGGAGGACCACAGCTACTTCATGATCCTGGTGCGTGATTTCTTCCAGACCTTCACGGACCGTCCGATCGGCGACCCATCGGCGACCGTGTCGGTGGCAACGGCGATCTTCCTCGACACTCGGGAGGCGGTTGACGTGACCCTGGCCGCCGGTCTCGCTGCGGGCGGTTCGGAGATGCACCCCCTGACGGACTACGGCTTCATGTACCAGCGTCAGCTCACCGATCCCGATGGCAACGTCCTCGAGTTCGGCTTCATGGACCCGGTCGCGGCCGCGCAGGGCCCCGCGGCATTCATGAGCCAGCAGGCCTGAGGTCGATGGCCGCCCGCGAGTACGGGCAGTACTGCGGCGTCACCCGAGCACTGGAGCTGGTCGGCGAGCGGTGGGCTCTGCTCATCGTCCGCGACCTGCTCGTCGGGCCGCGCCGCTATGGGGAGCTCGCCGCCGGGCTCCCCCGGATCCCGACCAACATCCTGGCCACGCGGCTCAAGGAGCTGCAGGCGGCCGGCCTCATCCGCCGGGCGCCGCACTCGCGGGTCATCGTGTACGAGCTGACGCCCTACGGCCGCGAACTCGAGCCAGTGGTGCTGGCACTCGGCGCCTGGGGCTTCAAGGCAATGGGCGAGCCGCGCGAGGGACAGGTCATCACACCCGACTCCATGACGATGGCCCTTCGCACGGCTTTCCGACCGCAGGTGGCGATGAACCTGCCCGCGACCGCCTATGCGGCGCGTTTCGGTCCTGCCGAGCTGCTCGTCCGGGTGGACGGCTCGACCCTGGACGTGACGCGCGGGGACGGACCGGTCGACCTCGCCTTCGCCGCGGGTCCGGGTATCCGCCGCGTCATCTCCGGCGAGCTCGCCCCTGATCGCGCGATCGCGACCGGGGTGGTCGAGGTGCTCCGCGGGCGCGGTGACCTCCTCGATCGCTTTGCGCGGACGTTCCACCTGGCCGCCTGATCCGAGCCAGGAAAGCCCTCTCACCATGGCACATCCGTCTGCCCGGCAACGGCGGAGCGTGCGCGGGCTGATTCGACGCAGGCCGACCTTCTTGGGGGCTCATTCAGGAATGGTGAGATGGCCTCGTGTGCTTGAGGTCTCGACCGACCGTCACCACCCAGTGGTAACCGCGAGTCGGCGTGCACTTCTTCGGCCTCGCCGTCGTCTTCGGGGAGCGCTTCTTCCACTGGCTCGGTGGTGCGATCACCGCATGCGGCCTGGCTGGAATCGGCCTTGCCGGAACCGGCGCCGGCGACCCGTCGATCGCTCTGGTCGCGGGCGTGCTGCCGGGTGTGATGCTCCTGGGCTTCGCCTGGTGGGGCGCCCATCGCTCAGCCCGGCTGCTGTCCAGCATCCAGCGCCGCCCGGGCGCCAGGAACTGCCCTCTGTGGCCTCGTGGTCGACGGCCCGAGTCCGCCCGACCCGGTGACAGTCTCTGCGGAACAGGGCCGCGCTCGGCACGGACGCTCTGAGATGCCCGCTGGCGGGCGCAATCCAACCCCTGAAGTGGATCGGACCGGGCCCTGCGCTGTGGTCAGCCGCATCGATGCCGGAAATCGTCGATACCGAAGGTCTGCGTCACCCGACTACGGGGACCCAGACCTTCGGTATCGACGATTGTGCAACGCAACCGTTGGTGACCACCTGAACCGAGGCGGCGCCGGGGGCCCGCGCATCGCAAAGTGTCAGACATTGCCCAGAAGCCGCGGTGGCCGGACAGTTTCCGACGCGCCTACCAGACCGAACGAGCCAGACGCGCAGACCAGACCGAACGAGCCAGACGCGCAGACCAGACCGAACGAGCCAGACGCGCCCACCAGACCCACCGTGCCCGGCGCACCGGCCCGACGCGCCGGCCAGGGTCCGGGCAACTGCCGGTGGCGTTTCAAAGCCGGTGGTTGAGGGCCGGTGAACAAGGACGGGTGGTTGAAGGTCCGTGGTCAGCAGCCCGGTTCGATCAGTCCGCCCGTTCGGTCGAGAACCTGAGCGTGGTCGAAAAGGCGGTGACGGCCTGGTTGCGGCCCTGGGTCTTGGCGCGGTAGAGGTATTGATCGACCCGCTCGAGACAGTCGCCGATGGACTCCCCGGGGCGGATGGTGTCGTAGCCGGCGGAGAACGACTGATGGTCGGGAAGTAGTGCGGCGAGGTGTTCCAGCACCCGCGCGGCCTGGTCCCGGTCGCACCCCGGCAGTGCGAGGGCGAACTCCTCACCGCCCCAGCGGGCGAGCAGATCTCCCTCCCGCAGTTCGGCCTCGGCACCGGCCGCGAATGCGACGAGAAGTCGATCGCCGGCCGGGTGGCCGCGCGCGTCGTTGTAGGCCTTGAAGTGGTCGAGGTCGAGCATCACCAATGCGAAATGGTCGACCCTGTTCCACGCGGTCGACAGCTGCCGGAGTTGCTGACGCCAGCCGCGTCGGTTGAGTAACCCGGTGAGCGCGTCGGTGGCCGCCTCGGTGAGCAGCACGTCCTCCGCCTGCCGCCGGTCCGTGGTGTCGTGCACGATCGCCATCGTCCACGTCCGGCCAACAGGGCCGTGGGCCGGAGCCACCGATACCCAGCCCCAACGGATCTCCCCATCGGGTCGCACGTAACGCTTCTCGACCCGCAGGGTCTCACCCTGCGCGGCGGCCGCAGCCATCAACTGGCCCATCATCGCGTGCTCCCCGAGGTCGTCGGGGTGGGTGAACTCCGCGGAGGAACGACCCATCAGCGAGCCGAGATCACGGCCGACCAGGCGGCAGTAGGCGTCGTTGGCCAGGACCAGAAGACCTTCCTCGTCGGCCAGTGCCTGGGCCACCGGGCTGCACTCGAACATCTCCCGGTACCAGCCCCCCCACTGGGACTCCGCCGTAACCGTCGTGTCAGTCGGAGCAGGTTGAATGTCGCACCTGCCCACCGCGCCGCCGGACCGGGTCCGTTCCGGTTTCCATGATCATCACCTCGGCGATGATTGTCCTACCGCAGGAGGGCGGATGTCGAGCATCGAGATCATGCAGCCGGTGGCGAAGTGCACTTCGAAGGTCGACCGGCGAACTGCGGGCCGGGGAGGCCGGTGTCAGTGGCGGATGCCGGCGTCCGCGCTGCCCAGGGCCAGGGTCGGACCGGTCCATTGGATCGGTTGCGGATCAGCGATGGTGCCGACGAAGCCCCCGTCATCTGCGTCGTAGTCGAAGGCCAGGAACGTCCAGTCGTCGGAATCGCGGTTCCGGATGATGCGCCCGCTGTAGCGTCTCCGGTCGGTGAGCTGCTGTGCGTCGGCGATCTGGAAGGGGCCGAGCAGGGACTGGGCGCCGGCCCACCACACGCCGCCCGTGGTCCCGGTGGCCAGTCGACTCTTCGAGACATCGGAATCCAGGCAGGAGAACAACAGAACCGGACGGCCGTCGACGATCTCGACCTGGGTCACCTCGAGCTGGCCGAACCCCTGCCCCGGCTCGGTCAGCGGTGGCCCGAGCACCCAGGTCCGCAGATCCGGTGACCGGGCGTGGCCGATGACGCCGCGGTCGTCGGCTCGCCCGTAGTTGGCCCTCGCGGTGATCAGCATGTGCCAGCCGTTGCCGTCCGGGTCGGCGAACACCCAGGGGTCGCGGAAGGCCTCGTCGTGCCACTGGCCGTCGGCCAACGTCTCGTACCAACGGGAATCGGCGCAGAGCAACGGATTCGATCCGCTCTTGCGCCAGTGCAGCAGATCTGCGGAGGTGGCGTAGCCGATCTGCTGGCGGTTCCCCCGCTCGGTGAGTGTGACGCCCGTGTAGAACAGGAACCAGGTGCCATCGGGATGCCGGACCACCGAGCCGGTCCAGGTGGCCAGGTCGTCGAACGCAGGTGCATCGCTGCGCACCATCACGTCCTGCACGCGGTCCCAGTTCGTCAGGTCCGCCGAGGTCGCATGTCCGATGGAGGCGCGATAGTGCCGGTCGTCCGGACGGGGGAGGGCACGGGATGCATAGAGGAAGAAGAGGTGGTAGTTCTCCCCGTCGTCGGCGAGCCAGAAATCCCAGACCCAGGATTCGGGTAGAGCGAACATTTCAGCCTTTCACGCCGGACGAGGCGATGGAGTTGATGAAGGCCCTCTGGAAGGCGACGAACAGGGCCAGCACCGGGACGGTGATCATCGATGCATAGGCCATCAACTGGCCCCAGGAGACGTTGAGCTGCTTGAAGTAGTCGATGCCGACCATCGCCGGACGGAGCCCCTCCGATTGGACGACCATCAGCGGCCACAGATAGGAGTTCCACGCAGGCAGGAACGTCAGGATCGACACGGTGGCGATCGCCGGCCCGGAGAGCGGCATCACGATCTTCCGGTAGATGTGGAACCAGCCGGCTCCGTCGACGGTGGCCGCCTCGTCGAGTTCCTTCGGGATGGAATCGAAGAATTGGTAGAACAGGTAGATCGAGAAGGCATTGGCCACGAACGGCAGGATCTGGACGCGGTAGGTGTCGAGCCAGCCGAAGGAGAAGCCGCCGGCGTCGAGCCACGGTAGCTTGTTGACCCACCAGAGCAGCGGCAGCGCCAGCGTCTCGAACGGGACGATCAGGGTGGCGATGATGACCGACAGGATGATCGTCTTGCCGCGGAACCGCAGACGGGCCAACGCAAACGCCGCCATCGAGTTGACGATGACGCCGAGCACCACCGTGCAGACGGAGATGATCACCGAGTTCATGATGAAGGTGCTGAACGGAACCCGGTCGAACACCGCGGTGTAGTTGTCGAACGAGAGGTGACCGACCGGAAGAAAGGCCTTGAACGAGGTGAGGTCGGAGAAGATCTGGTCGTCGGGCTTGAATCCGGAAATGATCATGAACAGCAGTGGGAGCCCGAAGACCAGGCAGAGCAGCACCCGGAAGATCAGGCCGGGGATCGAGGCCGCCCTCTTCTTCTTCTCACCGGGCAGCCCGGCCGGAGGGCTAACAGTTTCGGGGTGGGTCGTGGGGGTCAGGGTGTCACTCATCGGACGGCGTCCTTGTCTCTGGTGAGGAAGCGCTGGACCAGCGAGATCATCAGCACGATCACGAAGAACACGAGCGAGATCGCCGACGCGTATCCGGTCTGCTGCTGTTGGAAGCCGGCCCGGACCGCCTGGTAGACCACGGTGGAGGTCGAGTCCAGCGGCCCGCCCTGGGTCATGATGTTGATCTGGGTGAACAGTGCCAGGGCCGCGATCGTGATGGTGATCAGGATGAAGGTGCGGGTCTGCTTCAGCCCCGGCCAGGTCACCCACTTGAAGTTCTGCCACGTCGAGGCGCCGTCCAGGGAGGACGCCTCGTACAGGGAGGAGGGGATGGTCTGCAGCCCGGAGAGCCAGATCACCATGTGGAAGCCGACGTTCTGCCAGATCGACATGAAGATGATGGCCGCGAGCGCGGTGTGGCTGTTGCCGAGCCAGTCAGGACCGTGGATGCCGATCTTCAGCAGCAGACTGTTGATCAGGCCGTTCGGCTGGTAGATGAAGGTCCAGAGAATGGCGACCACCACCATGGAGGTGACCACCGGAAGGAAGTAGATCGTGCGGAAGAAGTTGACTCCCTTGATCTTGACGTTGATCAGCAGAGCCAGACCGAGCGCGAATCCCGCCTGGAACGGCACGACGAAGACCGCGAACACCACGGTGTTGCGCAGTGACTTCCAGAAGGTGGCATCGGCGAAGATGCGGGTGAAGTTGTCGAACCCGATGAATGCGATCGGCTCGGGCGACACGAGCTTGGAGTTGGTGAAGGCCAGGGCGAAGGTCAGCGCGATCGGGACGAGCACGAACGTGACCATCAGTACGCCGGCCGGAGCGATCATCCAGGCGGCGGCACTTCTCTGCGAGAGGGCCCGGCGGGTACCGCGTCTTCTGCGGCCGGTGGTGGTGGGCGGGACGGGGGAACGAGTGTCGAGGGTCGAGCTCATGGGTCTGCTCCTTCGGGGACCCGGGGCCCCGCCCGGCAGGGGGAATACCCCCCCGGGCGCGGCCGTATGGTGAGGCTAGGAGAAGTTGTTGTTCGATTTCTGGTTCGCGTCGATGTCCGAAACTGCATGGTCGAGAGCAGCTTTCGGGTCGGCACCGTTGACGATGTCCTGCGCGGTCTTGGTGAACTCGGTGGCGATGAACGGGTAGCCGGGTGTGGGCGGCCGGATCGTCGCGAACTTCTTCGAGTACTGGCGGAAGATGTCGTAGGCTCCACCCTTCTCATAGCCCTTGACGGTCGCTGCGGCTGCATCCGTCGCCGGGATGTTGAACGTCGCGGTGGCGACCGAGGCGACGTACTTGTCCTGGGAGGCGAACTTCATGTAGTCCATGGCGCCGGCCTGATTCGAGCATCCGGAGCTCACCGCCCACTGCCAGGAACCGCCGCCGACCTTTGCGCCGCTGCCGAAATCGACGGGCGGCAGGAAGACGACATCGGTACCGAACTTCTTCACCAGCGGTACGGAAGACCATTGACCGGACCAGAGGATGGCGCTCACGTTGTTGCCGAAGTCGGCGATGGGATCCGCGCCGGATTTGAGCGGCGCGTACCCGCCGGCCACCATGGAATGGAACCAGGTGGCCCACTTGATCGCTGCGGGGCCGTTGAGGGCCCCGGCCGCGGAGGTGAAGTCGGTGCGGTTGATCAGATCTCCGCCGAAGCTCTGCAGCATCGGGGAATAGGCGTACGGCCACCATTCACCGGTAGCGCTGGTCCCGAGATCGAGTGCGTACTTGTACTTACCGCCCGCTTTGATCTTCGCCAGTCCAGTGCTGAATTCCTCTGCGGTCCAGGGCTTGTCGATCGTAGGGATACGGATACCGTTGGCCTGCAGCACCGACTTGCGGCTGACCAGGGCCAGCGAGACGTCGTAGTACCCGAACGAATAGGTCTGGCTCTTCCACTTGCCCACGGTGGAGGGCAGGAACTTGGAGAGGGTGTCGTCCAGCCCGGTCAACGGGGTCAGATACTTGGCCCAGGCCCAGTTCGGCACGTTGGGTGCGTCGACGTCCAGGATGCAGGGCAACTTCTTCGCCGCCGCGGCCGCGGTCACCGACTGGTTGTAGGAGTCCTGCGGGAAGGCCTGCACCTTCACCTGGTAGTTCTTCTGGCTGCTGTTGTAGTCCGCCACGATCGCGTTGATCGAAGCCAACTCGGCGGCGTTGCCGGCGTTGTGGGTCCACAACGTCAGCGTGTTCCCGCCGCTGTCGCCGGCCGAGCTGCTGCTCTTGCCGCAGCCGGCCAGGGTGACCGCCAGGGCAACCGCTAGACTGGCGGTCGCGAGGCTCTTGAAGGTGCGTAGTGCCACTTGTTCCTCCGTGTGGTGGTGATCCGGGCAGACCGGATCGAGAGACGGCCCGCTGATACGGATGCCTCTCTTGGGTGTGTGGGTATTCGTCGCCTCGAGGTGGAGACCTGTCGAGGATCAGCCTCGAGGCGGCGCGCTCACCGATGCCCGACGTACCAGGGGGCACGGCATCAGCTGGTGCACGGCCGGAGAATCCGGCCCGTTGTCGATCTGACGCATCAGCGACTCGACCGCCCATTTGCCCATCGCGTAGTGCGGGAGCGCCATGGTGGTCAGTCCGGGTCGCAGATTGGCGGAGATGATCTCCTGATCGTCGAACCCGACGATCGAAACATCCTGTGGTACCGACAATCCGAGTTCCGATGCCGCCTGGTAGGCACCGAAGGCAATGCGGTCGGTGAAGCAGAACAGGCCGGTGGGTCGGTCCGGCCGGGTCAGCAACGAGTGGGCGGACTGGAAGCCGCCCTCGGCCTCACCCCGCCCGGCGACCACCAGGGACGGGTCGAACGCGATCCCGTACACCTCGAGGGCTTGTCGATATCCGGCCAGCCGCGCACGGGTGGCCGGGATGTCGCTGCGGTCCGTGCAGAACCCGATTCGTCGATGTCCGTGCGAGAGCAGTTCCTCCACAGCCGCTCTGGCCCCGCCGATCTCATCCGGCACGACCGACGTGAACGCTCCACTGTCCGTCCTGGCATCGAGCAGGACCGCGGGGCTGTCACCCAGTCTCGCCGGTGGATCGACGACCCGGTGATACATCGACGCGTAGACGACCCCGTCGACCTGACGGTCGATCAGCGCCTGCAGCTCCCGGTCCTCCAGTGCCGGGTCACCGCCGGAGGACAACAGCAGGAGCAGTGACCCGACAGCGGAGGCCGCCTCCTGGGCACCGAGGATCAGCTGTCCGGCGTAGGGCGTGGTGGCGACCAGGTCCGACACGAAACCGATCGTGTGGCTGCGCTGGCTGCGCAACCCCTGGGCCAATTTGTTCGGGCGGTACTGCAGCTGCCCGGCAACCTCACGGATTCGTTCGCGGGTGCTTTCCGCGATCCGCTTGCCGTCGACATCGTTGAGGACGTGGGACACCGTGGTGACGGAAAAGCCGGCCAGTTCCGCAACATCACGGATGGTCGCTGCCTTGACCTGCACCATTGCATCGCCCAATCCTTTTGGCATCTCTGACTCGGCAATGGTCATCCACCCGTGGTTGTGTGTCAAGCCCAACACCCGGCTTCACCCGTCTGGCCCTGTTTCAACGGCCGATGCCGAGGTTTGGGTCTACCCATCGGTCAGTATTGATCGGTGGGGCCGGCGGTCCGGCAAGAAGACAAACCGTTTGGGCGGCGCAGCTGACCCGGCACCGGCGCACAGGGGTACCGCGCTCGCTCGCGTCTGCGTCAAATGTCGCGGACCGGGCGGCCGAACTGCCTCGCAGGAGCGGGTCGAATGCCCCGGGATGTGTGGCCCGACGGCCGATATCGTCAGGAGAGCGGTTCTGTGGTCGCTCACGGCCACCAACACGAGTCGAAGGATGAACGATGATCGATGTAGATCAATTGCCCGAGATCAGGACGGATCTGTACATCGACGGGCAGGTCCAGACTGCCGATGACGCGCTGGAGGTGCTGGACCCGGCTGACGGCATCTCGGTGGTCGGCTACGCAGCGGCGGCCAGCGCCAAGCAGGCGGTCGCCGCGGTCGCCGCAGCACACCGGGCCTTCCCCGCCTGGGCGGCACGCACGCCACAGGAGCGGGCCGACCTTCTGATCGCCGCACTCGCCCCCCTGGCGGCAGACCGTCAGGCGACGGCCGAGGTGCTCACCCGCGAGAACGGCAAGATCAGGTCCGAGTCGTTCGTGGACTCCCTGGTTCTTGCGCACCGCTTCGAACTGGCGGCCGCCCTGGCGGGCGACGTCGAGCATGTGACGTACCTTCCCGCCCCGCCGTACCGGACCGAGATCCGTTACCTGGCATTGGGTGTGGTGACGATCATCGTTCCGTTCAACTGGCCGCTGGCGATCTTGGAGGCCTGCCTCCCGCAGGCGCTGCTGGCCGGCAATACCGTGGTGGTGAAGCCGCCCCCCTCGGCGCCACTGGCCACCACCCGGACCGTGACCCTTCTGGCGCAGCTCCTGCCCGAAGGCGTCCTGAACGTCGTCACGGGCGCGGATTCCGAGATCGGTCCGGCGCTGATCCAGGACCATCGGGTCAAGAAGGTCTGTTTCACCGGCAGTCCGGCCGGCGGGAAGCGGATCATGTCGATGGCCGGGGACTCCTTGACCAGGGTGGCGTTGGAACTCGGCGGCAACGACCCGGCCCTGATCCTGGCCGACGCGGACCTGGGTCCCGATGCCCTGCAACGCCTTTTCAGCGGCACCTTCGACTCCACCGGTCAGATCTGCATGGCGACCAAACGTCTCTACGTCCACCGGTCGCGGTACGACGAGGTCGTCGACGGTCTCTCGGCCATCTTGTCCGAGGTCAGACTTGGTCACGGCCTCGACGTGGACGTCACCATGGGACCACTGCACACCCGTCGCCAGCTGGAGTACGTCCGCGGGCTCACCGATCAGGCGAGCGCGGCCGGGGCCGAGGTGCGTCAGTTCGGAGAGGCCGCTGCAGGCGCCGACCTCTCGCGTGGGAACTTCCTGCGCCCGAGCCTCGTCCTGGACCCGGGGGACGACGCCCGCGTAGTGGTCGAGGAACAATTCGGTCCGACCCTGCCGATTCTGCCGTTCGACGACGAGGACCAGGCAATCGGGAGGGCGAACGACACCTGGTCGGGCCTGTGCTCCTCGGTCTGGACCGCGGATCTCGATCGGGCGGCCGTCATCGCACGGCAGCTCCGCACCGGATTCACCTTCATCAACGCCCATGGCGCCGCCCATCTGGACGAGCGTGCTCCGTTCGGCGGGTTCAACCACAGCGGCATGGGACGGGTGATGGGCATCGAGGGTGTCCGCGACTTCATGGACACCCACTCGACCGGCTTCCCGCTCTAGCCGCACGGACCAGCCCGACCGTCCCTCGACGAGCGACCCCAGCCCACCCCCGACCAATTCAGACCAGGACGTCCGAGTGCGCCAGAAGCTATGCTGCGCAACGACTCGAGTAGGAGATCGATGAAGATCAGAGCCGCGGTCGTCGAGCACACCCACGGTCCTTTCGTGGTGCGCGACGTGGAGCTCGAGGAGCCAGCCCCCGGCGAGGTTCTCGTCAAGGTGACGGCCACGGGGTTCTGCCACACCGACGCGATCACCCGCGACGGTGCCATGCCGTTCCCGCTGCCCGGGGTCCTCGGACACGAGGGCGCCGGAACCGTGGTCGCGGTCGGTGACGGCGTGACCGGTGTCCGGGAAGGCCAGGCCGTGGTGATCGGCTGGCCGTTCTGCGGTGTGTGTCGCAACTGCCTGGAAGGGGAACCGAGGTACTGCCGCAGTCTCGGGGAACTCGTTGCCGGCGGGGGCCGGGCCGGCGGTTCGTCCGCTCTGCACACCTCGACCGGCGACCCGTTGTCGAGTCACTTCTTCGGCCAGTCGTCCTTCGCCACCTACGCTCTCGCTTCCGCGAACGCGCTCGTGCCCATCCCAGACGGGTTGCCCGTCGAACTGATGGGGCCACTTGCCTGCGGGTTGGCCACCGGCGCGGGAGCGGTTTTCAACACGGTGCGGCCACAGCCCGGCACCTCGATCGTCGTCTACGGGACCGGAGCGGTCGGGCTCGCCGCGATCATGGCCGCCCGCAACTCCGCCGCCACCACGGTCATCGCGGTGGACCGGCACGAGTCCCGTCTGGCCCTGGCGATGGAGCTCGGTGCCACGCATACGGTCAACGCACGCGAGAACGATCCGGTGACGGCGGTCGCGGAGATCTGCGGTGCACCGGCCGACTACGCACTGGAATGCACCGGGGTGATCTCGGTGGTGCGGCAGGCGATCGACTCGGTGGGGATGCGGGGGACCTGCGTCCTGATCGGCGGCGCGCCCGCGGCCGCGGAGTTCACCGCCGACCACCTGACCACGCTGTGGGGCAAGACCATCGTCGGAACCCTGGGCGGCAGCGGCCGTAGCCAACGGCTGATCGGCGCGCTGATGGATCTCTACTCGCAGGGCCGTTTCCCCTTCGACCGGTTGGTCGAGTACTTCCCCCTGGAACGCATAGCGGACGCCCTGCAGGCATCGGCCGGCGGAGAGGTCATCAAGCCCATCCTCGTCATGCCTCCGGACTGACCCGCGGTACCGCCACCACAGCTCGATGGCGCGGTCGCGAGGCGGCCCGGCCGAGGTCGTCACGGTATTTCCGCCGGGTCTCCTCGGCTGCCTCGCGCAACACGGGGGTAGCCCGTTCGAAGTAGTCGAAAAGCACTTCCAGCTGTTCGACCGAATAGGTCTGCAGCAGCTCGCCCAGCCGATGCCGGGTCGGCTCGAACACCTGACGCAGGTGATCGACGCTCTCCGTGGTGACCGACACCGTCACGCTGCGCCGGTCCTGCGACCCCGGGTCACGACGCACGTAGCTCGACGTCTCGAGTCGGTCCACCAACCGGGTCGTGGCCCCCGTGCTCAACCCCACCTTGTCGGCCAGCTGACCGGCGTTCAACGGCCCGCACGCCTGCAGCACGTCGAGCGCACGGACATCGGTGGGGTGCAGACCGGTCGAATCCGCGTTGGCCTGTCCGTTGGCCACGACCGCGCCGAGGTACTCGCGATAGACGGCACTGCGTTTGCGCAGCAGCGATCTGACCGAGCGGTTCACCCGGCCGGCCGGGTCTGCGGCGCGGCGCGGAACGACAGCGATTCGATCAGCGGCCGCCGCCTGGTGTTGTGGAAAGAAGCCACCTGCAACCCTTCCGGGCTGTCGACGACGACATAGGTCTGCACCCTGGTCAGTCGTCGCGGCCGCGGCTTCGCCACGTCGCCCCGGGTGAGGACCACCGCCGTACCGCCGGCCAGGGTCCGCACCGAGATGATCTCCCAGCGCATGGTCGTGCCCCTGAGGAACCTGCGGAACAGGGCCGCGTGGGAGCGTTCGATGTCCGCTCTTCCGCGGTAGCGCGTCCCCACCCAGGTGACGTACTCCGCATCGAGGGTGAAGCACGCGGCGTACCCGGCGGCGTCACCGGCATTCCAGGTGGCCGCCTGACGCTCGAACAGGCCCACCATCGCGGCGCTCTCGCCTTTGGTTGCATCCATCGGAACTCCTCCCATTAGCTGCATACGCGCAACTATTGCACGTATGCAGATACTAGGAGGAGGCGGCCACGCGGTCAACCCCTGGTGCGCGGCGCCACCACGGTGGTCGCCGCGGCCCGGCACCGGGTCAGATGCCCTGCGGTGCCCGGTTGTCGTACAGCGCCAACGCAGCAGCGGTATTGGAGGCCGGGACGTGATAGGTGGAGTGCACCAGCTGGATCGTGGGTTGCATGGCACCCCGCATCACCAACCACATGATCAGCTCGATGCCCTCCGAGCCGGCCTGGGTGATGTAGTCCTCGCGAGTCAGGGCGGCCAGTGATTGCGGGTCGTTCTCGATGGCGTCCAGGAACATGTGGTCGAAGGTGGGATTGATGAAGCCGGCCCGGGCCCCGGCGAGTTGGTGGGACATCCCGCCGGTGCCGAAGATGGCGATCTTCACGTCCGAGTCGAAACCCGCGATGGCCCGCCCGATCGCCTGACCGAGTGCGTAGCAGCGCGCGGCGGTGGGCTGCGGGTACTGGATGACGTTGACCAACAGCGGCACGACCGCACACGGCCAGGCGTCGCCCGGATCGGGGCAGAAGATCGAGAGTGGCACGGTGAGGCCGTGGTCGACGTCGAGTTGCTGGAAGACGGTCAGATCGAAGCCCTCGTCCATCAGGCTCTGCACCAGGTGCAGCGAAAGGTCCGGCGCCCCTACGACATCCGGTACCGGACGCCGTCCGAAACCCTCGTCGGCGACCTGGTACCGCTCGGCGGTTCCGATCGCGAAGGTCGGGATGATGTCGAGGTCGACCCCGTTGGCATGGTCGTTGTAGACGACCAGCACGATGTCCGGTCGGTGCCGGGCCATCCAGTCCCGCGCCGGTTGGTATCCATCGAACAATGGTTTCCAATAGGGATCCTGGGTCTTGCCGCGATCCATGGCAGACCCGATGGACGGCACGTGCGACGTCGCGAGGCCCCAGATCAGTTCAGCCATTGATTCGCCCTCCCGAGCGTAGTGCCGCCACGAATTCGTCTTCGGTCATCCCGGTGAAGACGCCGCCGAGGTACTGCATGGACCGGCCGTCGAGCATGGCGAGCTTGTAGACGTAGAAGATGCTGCCGCCGAGGTCGAGCATGGCGTTCCAGTCCCGGTCGGCCACCGCCGTCTGCTGTCCCGGGGTCAGCCCGAACTCCGTGCAGTAGGCCTGCTCGTCGGCCAGGAAGCGTTCGCGGTCGGCGGCGGTGCGCAGGCTCATGAACATCTTGTTCATGGGATACCCCCGCCGGCTCGTCTGGCCGTCGAACACGTAGGTGTCGGTACGCCCCGGTGTCTCCCCGCCCACCGGTGCACCCCCCGAGGTCGTCACGATCGTTCCTGGGGGTGCTGGGCCAGTGCCTCCACGGTGACGTCGAGCCACGGTGCCATCGGCAGGGACATCAGCGCGTCGTGCAGGGCGGCGGGGTCGTCGGCCTCGTACAGGCCGACGGTGGCGTTGCGGCCGGGCACCCGCCACAGTCGCCGTAGGGTGCCGGCCGCCCGCAGTTCCATCGCGCGGACCCGTTCCGCCGCTCGCAACTCGGCCCGCCGCTCGGCGGATGTCTCCGGGGGCAGCCGGTTCTCGGACCGGACGAGAAACTCCACGTCATCTCCCTCGCTGTGGTGCTGCCGATGGGGCAGTTCGTTCCGCGGCCAGGGCCAGCAGTACGGCGGACAGGGCCGCCGGTTCGGTCACCATCGCTTCGTGGCCGGTCCGGAGCTCGTGCACCGGCCAGCCTCGCTCGCGTGCCCGGTCGGCCTGGTCGCGGAATACCCGCATCCACGAGACGCACTCGATGAAGGCGGCCGGCGTCTCGTCCGCGGCGCCGGTCAGCCGTAGGCGGTCGGTGTAGGTCTTCCAGGGATGAGGGGTGAGACGCGGTGTGAGCCAGTCGATATCGGCCGGTTCTGTGACGCCGAGGACGGTGAGCTTCCGTACCGGTACCAACCATCCGAAACCGTCCTGGGCTGCGGACTCCGCCCAGTGGTGCTCCACCGTGGGCGGCAGCAGCTCCCGGGCCGATTCCCCGTCTGTCCCCACGAAAGCGTCGAGATAGACGCGCAGGCCGACGATGCCGGGACGCCGGTCCGCCACTGCGCTGACGATCTGGCCGGCGTAGCTGTGGCCGACCAGCACCACCTGCTGCAATTGCAGCACGTCGATCAGCCGGACCACGTCCTCCGTGTGGGTGTCCAGGCCGACCTGAGGCGACAGGAGGTGGGCCCGCTCGGACAGCCCGGTGAGGGTGGGGGAGTGGACTTCGTGACCGGCGGCCCGCAGCAGCGGGGCGACCCGGTCCCAGCACCAGCCGCCGTGCCACGCCCCGTGCACCAGGACGAACGTGCTCACGCAGACTCGTCGACGTAGACGACACCGAGCCGGTCGAGCGTCGGCCGCATCCCGTAGAGGTCCAGACCCAGTACACCCGAACGGAACTGCTCGATCTTGTCCGCCTCGGACGCCTCGCGGGCGACGGCCTTCCCGGCGACCTCAGGGGCCAGGGACAGGGGGACGCAGAGCACGCCGTCGTCATCGGCCACGACGACGTCACCGGGCCGGAGGTGGCAGCCCGCGATCACCACCGGAACGTTGACCGAACCCGGACTCGCCTTGACGGTGCCCTGGGCCGAGACTGCGCGCGACCACACGGGAAAGCCCATGGCGGTGAGTGCCGCGACATCCCGCACCCCGGCGTCGATGACCAGGCCGCGAACGCCGCGGGCGGCCAGTTGGACGGCGAACAGCTCGCCGAACATGCCGTCCGTGGACGGGGAAGTGGTGGTGACGACGAGGATGTCGCCCGGGCCGCACTGCTCGATGCTGGCGTGGATCATCAGGTTGTCGCCGGGGTGGCTCAGCACCGTGACGGCCCGGCCGGCGATGCGGGCCCCGGGGTAGATGGGACGAAGCACCGGCTGGGCGAGACCTCGCCGGCCCATGGCTTCGTGACCGGTGGCCACGCCGACGTGCGCGAGCGTGGCGACGGCGTCAGGGTCGGGCCGGCGATCGGTCCGCACGATCACGTGTCCGTTCATCACAGATCGCTGCCGACCGTCGGGAAGGTGCGCTGGTAGGCCTCGGCGTGGGTGACGGTCGACGGCGCACCGTTGCGCACCGCCTGCACACCCCGCCGGCTGCCCAGATCGGTGTAGTAGCGCAACAGGTGATCCTGCGCCGTCATGCAGGCCATCGCCTTGGCCTTGATGTCGAACACCGGTGTGATGTCAAGGAGCAGGTCGGGGTTGAAGCCGCAGACCTCCGGCTGGTGCGGTTCGAACTGGAGGACCTGGGAGGCGCCCAGGGGACGGGTGGTGCGGTCGTGGCCATGGGCCTGGGCGACCATCCGGGTCAGCAGGGTGGTCTCGTGGGCCAGGTTGTGGTCGCGGTTGTACGGGTCGTCGGCGACATGCGTCAGCAGGACTTCCGGTTGCCGTTCACGCAGCACCTGGACGATCTGCTCGACTGCGGCGGCGTCGACCGTCAGCGGGTAGTCGCCGAGGTCGAGGAATTCGATGCTGGCCCCGAGAACCTCGGCAGCGGCGGTGGCCTCGGCCCGCCGGGCCTCCTTGACCCGCTCGAGCGTCATCTCCGGCTGCTTCCACAAACCCTGGGACTCGCCCCGTTCGCCGAAGCTCAAGCAGAGCACGTGGACGGCGCAGGCCCGTTGGGCGGACAGGGCGATCGCCCCGCCGGCCCGCCAGACGAAGTCACCGGAGTGAGCGCTGATCACCAGGATGGATGGTGTCTCGGCGTCGTGGGGCATGCGTGATCGTTCCCTTCGGAGCAGGTCGACGGCCCGACGGCCGCGTCCCCTACCACGCTAGAAACCCTGCGGGACCGAAGCAACGGACCGACGTCAGCTCCTGATCGACCATCGCGACCCGCCACGTCTACGTCATCCGTCGCGATCAGGAGGGTGGCGCGGTGATCAAACCTTCGCGGATGGCCAGCAGTGCGGCCTGCGTCCGGGGCGAGAGTTGCAGCTTGCTCAGCACATTGCTCACGTGGGTGCGGGCGGTGCGGTCGCTGATCACCAGCCTGCTGGCGATGTCGTTGTTGGACAACCCTTGTGCCACCAGGACCAGAATTTCCCGTTCCCGCGCGGTCAGGCCCGACAGGCCGATCTTGGGGGCGGCCATTCGCCGCGCGAGTTGTCGGGCGACCGTCGAGTCCAGGTGAACCCGGCCGGCCGCGGCGTCCCGGATGGCGCTGCCGACATCGTGGGGATCCGCATCCTTGAGCAGGTAGCCGGCGGCGCCCGCGGCGAGCGCCGCATGCACCCGTTCGACCTCACCGAAGCTCGTCAGCACCACGACCCGGACGTCGGGGTACGCCCGGGCGATGGCCTCGGTGGCTTCGACACCGCCCATGCCCGGCATCTGGAGGTCCATCAGGATGACGTGCGGCAACGGCTCGGCGGTGGTCCGCCACTGCTCCAGCAGAGCAATCATCTGCTCCCCGTCGTTGGCCTCCCCGATGACCTCGACCGAAGGCACGGTGTCGAGGTAGGCGCGGACCCCCCGCCGCACGAACGCATGGTCGTCGACCACGGCCACCCGGATGACCGCAGGCGTGGCGTCGTTCATCGCCCACCCCCGCGGCCACGGTCGGTGGTGTGGCGCACCGGCCTGCCCACTCTGAGCAGGGTGGCCCGCACCGACCAGCCGCCGGTGGGGCGTGGCCCGACGAGCAGTTGGCCGCCCCACCTCTCGGTGCGTTCGCGCATCGACATGAGCCCCAGTGTCGCCGCCGGAGCGTCGGTCGTCGTCCCGGAATCCAGGTGTGGACCGCATCCGTCGTCCGACACCTCCACGACGAGCCCGTCACCGTGGTCGGTGTCGGTGATGAGGATGCTCACCGCCGTGGCCCTTGCGTGTTTGACGACGTTCTGCAGTGCCTCCTGGACGATCCGGTAGAGGTCCTCCTGGAGGTCGATGTCCAGGTCGGACTCGACGCCGGACGGTGCGCGGACGTCGACGATCAACCCGGTCCTGGCCTGCAGGCTGGCGGCATGGGCCCGCACCGCGTCGAACAGATCCCGCTCGGTGAGGTCGAGGGGACGGAGCTCGAACATGAGTCGGCGGACGTCGGCCAGCGCATTCTGGGCCAGTTCGGCGAGCTCCTCGGCGGCGCCGCAGACCGAGGCCGTGTCGAGGTCCTCCCGGTCGGCCGCGGACCGCAGCGCCGTGGTCTGCATCCGCATCGAGAACAGTTGCTGCACCACGGAATCGTGCAGGTCCCTGGACAGCCGCCGGCGCTCCTCGAGTCGCACCTGGGAGCGGGTCTGGGCCAGCAACTGGGCGGTGTCGATGGCGACCGCGGCGTAGTCGGCCATCGCCCGCAGGAAGTCCAGCGATTGCGGTCCGGGATCCTCGCCCGGCACGTAGTAGGCGTTGATGACGCCCAGCGCCCGACCCCGCACCACCAGGGGCATCGCCACGAAGCCGTCCCAGTTCGGATGATCCATGATCGAATGCAGGGGCGCCCAGTCCGGATCCGCCATCACGGTGGCCTTGCGGTGCGGGATGACGACCGCCTCGACCCGCTCGATGGCTTCCAGGAAGCGGATGTCGGCACCCAACCGGCGGCAGGCGCTCAGGCGCTCGGTGAAACCGGTGGAGTCCCCGAAGCCCGCCATGCCCAGGATCCGTACCTCGTCCCGCGGGTCGTCCATCGCCAGATGGATCTGCACCGCGGCGATGTTCGCCGTCATGAAGATCTCGTGCGCAACGGCGTCGAGGGTCGCGTGCAGCGACCCGGCGTCGGCAACGCTGGACGCCACCCGCACGATGGCGGTCAGCCGTTCCTGTTGGCGTAGCGCATCTGTCACGTCCCGAAACCACACCACCTGCCCGGACGCCGCCTGCCCGGGAATGTGCTCGAGGCGGTACTCGAGGTCACGCCGACGCCGGTCCTGCGTGGTCCAGGCCGTCGTGTGCATCCCACCGACCGGATCCTCGGACAGCGGGTCGATCGCGAACGGCGCCGTTCGTCCGACCAGCTCGGTGTCCGGAAGCCCCAGGATGGCGGCGGCGTTCGCGTTCAACCCGACGAAACGACCGTCGCCGTCGAGTACGGCCAGACCATCCGCGGACACATCCACGAGGGCGCGCAACACCACTTCGGCGGTGCTGGCGGGCGGCCAGGCCGGAGTGGTCGCGGTGACATCGATGTGCACGATTTCCCACCCTACGTGCGACTTCTGCCTGACGCGGACCGTCCGGCCGAAGCACGATGATTCGGCCGGAGGAACTACGTCAAGTGTCGTACGCCGGTTCTCCGGAACCGCGCGGGTACGACGGGTCGCCCGCCTCGGGTGGCCGGCCGCACCGCGCCCTAACCTGAGCGGGGCCGGGCACGAGCGACCGCCCAGACGGGAAATCCGAATGTCGGAGTCACAGCAGGAGTCGGACGCAGCGGTGCGGCACTTCCCGCTCGATGCGTGGTACGCCGCCGCCTGGGACCACGAGGTGGGTCGATCCCTGACCGCCAGAACGGTGGCCGGTCGGCCGATGGTGCTGTACCGCACGACCTCGGGGCGGACCGTCGCACTGGCCGACGCGTGCTGGCACCGACTGGTGCCGCTGTCGATGGGTACGCTGCGCGGGGACGACGAGATCATGTGCGGCTACCACGGCATCTGTTACGACAGCAGGGGCCGCGCCACCTTCATGCCTGCGCAGGACACCATCAATCCCAGCGCCACCGTGCATTCCTACCCGGTGGTCGAGCGGCACCGCTTCGTCTGGGTCTGGCCGGGCGATCCGGCCCTCGCGGATCCCACCACGGTGCCGGATCTGTTCTGGAACGAGCACCCGGACTGGGCCGGCGACGGTCGGACGATCGAGGTGGGTTGCGGGTACCAGCTTGTCGTCGACAATCTGATGGACCTCACGCACGAGCAGTTCGTCCACGGCTCGAGCATCGGTCACGACGGACTGTCGGAATCGGAGTTCGAGGTGACCCACACCGATCGGACGGTCACGGTGACCAAGTGGATGCTGGGCATCGAGCCGCCGCCGGTGTGGAGGCAGGCGCTACAGGATCGATTCCCCGACTATGCCGGGCTGGTCGACCGTTGGCAGATCATTCGGTACACGGCTCCTTCGACCGTCACGATCGACGTGGGCGTGGCCAAGGCCGGAACCGGTGCCGCGCAGGGTGATCGCAGTCAGGGCGTGACCGGGACGGTCATCAACACCATGACGCCGGCGACCGCCAACACCTGCCGCTACCTCTGGTCCTTCGCCCGCGACTGGTGCATCGACAAACAGGCCATCACCACCCGCATGCGGGAAGGCGTCTCCCGGATCTTCTTCGAGGACGAGGTCATGCTGGAAGCCCAGCAGCGCGGCATCGACGCCAACCCGGGCTACGACTTCTACAACCTCAACATCGATGCCGGCAGCATGTGGACGCGGCGGATCGTCGCGCAGATGATCGCCGCCGAAACCGTGACCGACGAGCAGTTCTCGTCGATCCACACCGGAGACCGGTCCCGGTAGATGGCTGCCGCCCATCACCAGGTGTGGACAGGTGCGCAGGTAGTGGAGGTGGATGTCATCGCGCAGCGCGTGCGCCGGATCGTGCTGTCACCGGACCGGATGCAGACCCCGGCGGCGCCGGGCAGCCACGTCGACATCGCAGTCGAGGTCCACGGGCGATCCGAGGTCCGCTCGTATTCGGTCGTGGACTGCGGTCCACGGCGCAATCAAATCGTCATCGGCGTCCAACTGGCGGAGCCGACCCGCGGCGGCTCGGCTTCCCTCCATGGGATGCGTCCCGGGCAACGGGTGCGGATCACCGAGCCCCTGCAGAACTTCCCGCTCGGCTATGGCGCGCCGGCGTACGTCCTGGTGGCGGGCGGCATCGGGATCACCGCCCTCGTCGCGATGGGCAGGGCCCTCAAGACCCGCGGGGCGGACTACCGCTTCGTCTACGCCGGCAGATCACGGGCGGCCATGGCCTTCGCCGACGAACTCGTCGCCGAACACGGTGATCGGATGGACCTGCACATCGGTGACGAGGGCGGTCGAATCGACATCGAGGCACTCGTGGCGGGCGTTCCGCCCGGCGGCGAGCTCTACTTCTGCGGGCCGGCTCCGATGCTGGCGGCGATCCAGGCGACCTGGGCTCGAGCCGGCCGGCGTCCCGCCGATCTCCGATTCGAGACGTTCGGAAGCGGTGGACGATTCGACTCGGAGGCCTTCAGGCTGGTGATCCCTCGACTGGGCCTGGAGACAACGGTGGCTGGCGATGTTTCCATGCTCGAGGCGCTGGAATCCCCTGGTGTGGAGATGATGTCCGACTGCCGTCGCGGAGAGTGCGGCCTGTGCCAGATCAAGGTCCTCGAGGTGCGGGGCGTCATCGACCACCGGGATGTCTTCCTCAGCGAAGCCCAGCGGCAGCGGAACGATCGCCTGCAGTCCTGCGTGTCGCGGGTGGTCGGCCCGCCACCCGTGGGGGGCGCGGGCTCCCACTCGCACCGCGAACCGGGGACCGTCAGCATCGACCTGCCCTGAACGATCTGCCCTGGACGATCTGCCCTGCACGAGCAGATCGGTTCAGCACCTGGGAATTCCGGGCCGAGCGGCTACCGGGTCGAGCGGCTACCGGGTCGAAGGGCGGCGGACGAGTCGGGAGAGCGTGACGGCGGCCACGAGAGCGGCACCGTAGAAAAGTTGCTGGGCGAAATCCTGGGCCCCGAGAAGTTGCAACCCCGCCACACCGGTGGCCAGGAACAGCACTGCGATCCCGGTGCCGAGCGCGTTGAACCGACCGGGCTGGATCGAGGTCGCACCCAGGAAGACCGCGGCATACGCGGGCAGCAGGAACGTGTCGACCGAGGACGGGCCGGCGGAGCCGGTGGTGCCGACGTAGAGGACACCGGCCAGAGCGGCGATGGTGCCGGCCAGGATGAACGCACCCACCCGCACCCGGGTGACCTTGATCCCGCTCAGGACCGCGACGTCCCGCGACTGCCCGACGAACAGCGCCCGCATCCCGACCGGGGTGAAGCGTGCGACGTACCAGATGATCAGCATGATCAGGACGCAGTAGTAGAACTGCACCGGCACCTTTCCGACCTGGCGCAGGAAGGTCCAGTTCGCCAGGTCGCCGGACACCCCGACGATGGTCGTCGAGTTCGCCAGCCAGAAGACCAGGCCGGTGAAGAACGTGCCCGTGCCGAGCGTGACGATGAACGGCTCGGTCTTGAACATCACCACGAACAATGCGTTGACTCCACCGCAGGCGGCGCCGACCGCGACCGCGATCAGGCAGGCCACTCCGACCGGTACGCCGTGCTGCACGTTGAGCACCGCGATCACCACGGCGGCCAGCGCACCCGTAGCGCCGAGCGACAGATCGATGTCGCCCACCATCGAGGGGACGAGTGCGGCCAGGGCCAGCATGAACAGGATCGACTGGGAGCCGAGGATGCTCGTGACGTTACCGCTGGTGAGGAACCGGTCCGGAGAAAGAATGGAGAAGACCACGACCAGCAGGAGCCAGGCCAGCGGAAGTGCCGAGCGTTCGGCCCACTGCCCGATCGACCGGCCGCAGGCCGGGGAGGTGCGCGGCGACTGTCGCTGTGGCGTCGGCGTTTTCGGGTCGGTGATGGGGGCGGACGTCACTGGTGCACCTTTTCTGTGGTCGAGAGGGACGATTCGGTGGTCGCTCGCGCTGCGGCGTAGACGGCGGTCGAGATGGCCTCGGGACTCATGACGGCTCCTTCGACCTGGCCGGCCTGCCGGCCGTCGCTCACCACGACCACCCGATGGCACACCGTGGCCAGTTCGTCGAAGTCGCTCGACACCCAGATGACGGACATACCCGTCGTCGTCGCCCGTTCGATGACCCGGTAGATCTCGGCGCGCGCAGCGACGTCGACGCCCTGCGTCGGTTCGTGCAGCACCAGCAGGCGCGGCTCGATCTCCAACCACTTGGCCAGCACCACCTTCTGGGCGTTGCCGCCGCTCAGCGTGCCGATCGGAAGCGAGGTCCGGCGCGGGCGCACGTCCAAGCGTTCCGCGCGTTCGTCGGCGGTGGCCCGCAGCTCACCGACGCGGAGCCAGCCGGCCCTGGAGAACCGTTGCGCCACCGGGAGCATCATGTTCTCCGCCACCGACACGGCCGGGGCGATCGCGTCACGTCGCCGGTCGGCCGGGATCAGAGCCATGCCCATCCGGACCGCCGCCGCCGGGCTGTGCCGGGTGAGATCGACCGACGCGTCGCGCAGCGCCAGCGTGCCGCCGGCCGGTCTGGCGCCGAACAACAGGTACGGCACGTCCTCGACCCCGGAGCCCATCAGGCCTGCGAGGCCGACGACTTCCCCGGGGGCCACCGTCAGGTCCAGATCGTGGACCCGACCACCTCTCAATCCGGTGACGGTGACCGCGGCAGGGGAGCCGGAGTCGAACTGTCGCAGTCGTTGGGCCGCACCGACGGGTCCACCGGCCGCAGCGGCGGCGGCGGCCGAACCGACGATGAGCTCGACGATCTCGTCGTCACTCACGTCGCTCATGGCCGCGGTGGCTGCCACCCTGCCGTCACGCAGGATGGTCACGCGGTCGGCGATCTCCCGGACGGCTGCAAGATCGTGCGAGATGAAGACGACGCTCGATCCGGAGGCCACCACCCGCCGGATGAGATCGAACAGGAACTCGACCTCGTGCTCCGGCAGGAACACCGTCGGTTCATCGAGAACGAGAACCGATGACGCGGCACCGGTCCGGGCGCGGTACTGCTCGAGTTGGTCGGCCGCGCGGGCGATCGCCACCAGGGCCTGGTCGACCGGTGGCAGGTCGTTCACCACCAACCGGGGGTCGATGTTCACCCCGTAGGAACCGAGCATCTTCGCTGCTGCCCGGATCTCGCGCCGCCAGTTGATCCGCCGACGGGACGGGCCGCCGGTCGCCAGCGAGCTTCCGAGCAGATTCTCCACCACCGTCAGCGGTTTCGCGAGGCCGAGGTCCTGGTGGACGAAGCTGAGACCCAGGCCGCTGGATGCCCCGAGGGCCATCGGCAGCGTGACCTCCCGGCCATCCACCGCGAGCCACCCCCCGGGTTCCGGGACGTTGACTCCGGCGAGAACCTTGACCAGGGTGGACTTCCCGCATCCGTTCTCGCCGAGCAGCGCGAGCACCTCACCCTGCTCGACCGTCAGATCGACGTCGGACAGAGCACGCGTGGCCCCGAAAACCTTCGAGATGTGCCGCAGCTCCAGAGCCGTTGTGCTGGACATGTCAGCCGGCGGGGGCGTTCTGCCACAGGCTGCGGTAGCCCTTGACGTAGCTGTCACCGAAGCCCTTGCCTGCCGCCGAGAATTCCGCGACGTTGGCCGGCGTGAAGAGGCGGTACGGGGCGAAGGCCTTCGACGCCGCGATGGCGGGTTGTCCGGACATCACCCGGAACAGCTGGTCGGCGCCGCTGTAGGCCATCCACGAAGCATCCGGACCCATGTTGGTACCCAGCAGGTTCGACGGGTCGGCCATCAGCGGGACGACGTCGGGCGTCATACCGAAGCCGTACATCATCGCGCCGTGGGCGGAAGCCTTCAGCGCGGGCAGCACGAACGGCGTCTGGGCGTCGTACACGGTGAACACCGCCTTGATGTTCGGGTTCCGCACCAGCGCCGACTGCACCGCGCTGGTCAACTTCGTCGACCAGTCCGGGATCGAGACATTGATGGAGTCGACCTTGCAGGCGGCGCAATACTTCTTGAACTCCTGCGTCACGGTGTTACCCATCCCGATGGAGGGCGGGTTCTCGTTCGAGGTGATCACCAGCGAGTCGATCGCACTACCGTTCGCCCGGGTCAGTGCCGAGGCGACACCCATCCGCATCGCCTGGTCGAACTGGCCGTCGGTCTGTCCGGCGATCAACGTCGAGGCCGGCTCGGAGACGTCGGCGAGGTGGATGTCGACGACCTTGATTCCGGCGGCCTTGGCCGCCGCCATCTGGGGAGCCAGAGCAGCTGGATCGATGCCGCAGACCAGCGCGATGCCGTCGTAGTGCTGGCTGATCGCAAGGTTCATGCCCTGCACCCACGCCTGCGGGCCGCCGTTGTTCTGGAAGTAGGTGCTGCCCGTCATGCCGACGCTCTTCGCGATGTCGACGATCTGACGGGAGTTCGTGTCACACGTCTTGACCTGGCTGCTGACGGGCATGGAGAGGATCTTCTTGCCGGCAAGGCCGGCGACGGAGAAGGCCGGCCCCTGAGCGGTGAAGGTCGGTTGCTTTGCGGCGTCGGCGAGTGCCTGCTTCAGCGTGGCGAGGTCGGCAGCCGATACAGCAGATCCGCCGCTCGGACCAGCCGCGGTTCCGGACGAGCCAGCCGCACTGCCGGACGATCCGGCTGCACTGCTGGACGCACCGGCCGCGCTGCTGGAGGAGCCGGCGGCGCTGCTGGAAGAGCCGGCCGCAGTACTGCTCGACGAGCAGCCCGCGAGGGTGGCGGCGGCGAGCACGGCAGCCGTCGAAACGACGGCCGCTCGCAGCCATGAGGTGCGATCTCCAAGATGAGACATCAATTGTCCTGTTCGTCGTCTTCGGTGACGGCGCGAGCACGGCTGGGGCCAGTGTCGATCCGGGTGTCGAAGTGAACGTATGGGATCGAGAAGGCCTTCAGCACCGTGCATTCGACGGCCCTGCGTCGAGACGCAGCGGTAGGCCCGAACGAGACATTCGTCGTAGTT
Source organism: Nakamurella sp. PAMC28650 (assembly GCF_014303395.1). GTDB lineage: Bacteria > Actinomycetota > Actinomycetes > Mycobacteriales > Nakamurellaceae > Nakamurella. Next base: position 4,842,993 of record NZ_CP060298.1, on the reverse strand, counting down.
CCTACGGGCTTGTCGGCTGGCGACCAGCTGGGCGGGCGGGGCACGGGACGAGGTGAGTAGGTTCGAAGAGCAACAGATGCAGAAATGCAGTAGTCCATCAATTGGGTCCTACGGGGTGACCACCAAAATATGGGTCTCCTGACGTTTTCGTGGGTGGTTTAGCGTCCGGGAAGCGGCGGGCATAACCCGCCGCGGGTGAGCATTGCCATGGCTATCAACGCTTCTGGGCTGTGAAAGCCGTACGACCTGCGGGTCAAGGCCCGTAGGTGAGTGTTGGTGGCCTCGGATTGGGCGTTGCTCATCTGGTGGATCAGGGTGTTCCAAATCAGCTGCTGGAACCGCTTCAACGTTGCGGCCAGGGCGATGAAGCCGGGGAGTTGGGAGCGGCGGGCCCAGGCGATCCAGCCGGCCAACAGTTCACGGCCGGCCTGGCCCTTGACCTGGAACACCGCGCGCAGTTGCTCCTTCAGCAGATACGCCCGATACAGATGCCGGTTGGTCTGGGCGATCGAAGCGAGGGACCCGCGTTGCTCCGGGGACAGGTCCGCCGGGTTTTTCAGCAATGCCCAGCGGCTGCCCTTCACCGACGACGCCTGCGCAGAGCTACTGTTACCCCGCAGCGTGTTCCACGTCTGACGACGGACCTTGTCCAACTCCCGGGTGGCCCACCCCACGATATGAAACGGATCCAATCCCAGCACCGCCTGCGGCGCGCGGGCCGTCACGGTGTCGTGGATCCACTGCGCCCCGTCGGCCGAGACGTGCGTCAACGCCGCCGCCCGTTCTGGGCCGAGTTGGTCGAAGAACCGACCCAGGGTGTCGCTGTTGCGGCCCGGTGCGGCCCACACCAATCTGCCGGAGTCTTGATCGACCACGCACGTCAGATACCGCTGGCCTTTGCGGTGGGAGATTTCATCGATGCCGATCCGCCGCAGCCCCGCGAGCACGTCCCGGCCGGCCAAACCGTCGGCGACGACGTGCTCGATGATTGCGCTCACGTGCCGCCACGACGTCCGCATCAACTGCGCCACCACCGACGAAGCGGTGTGCGCCGCCAACCACGCGCACTGGTCTTCAAACGCTCGGGTTGCCCGCGCGCCGGGTCGGGCCCACGGCACCGCCGCGACGACCACCCCGTGCGTCCGGCAGTTCACCCGCGGAGCCGCAGCCTGCAGGAATACCATCGTCGACCCCCAGTCCAGCGACCGCCACCGCCGGGTTCCGCCGCCCTGGTCATAGCCCGGCCGTCTACGCCGGCATCGACTGCACCTACTCCGGGCGCCCTTCGTCGCACGCACCGAAACGACCAGCACCTGCCGGTCGTCGGCCTCCTCCCACGCCACATCGCACACCTGCAGTTGCTCGACACCGAGCAGCTTTCGCCATATCGTTACACCGCGCACACCGTGCTCCTGGATAGTGACTGACCCTAGATAAGCCAGAACCTATACGCAGCCCGGTGTGTCGCCCACAACCAGGGGTCAAACCACCCACGAGAACGTCACAAGAGCCCAAAATATCGTGACCATTCTGTGACCGGGGGGTGGTGCGAAATGATGCTTCTTTCGGCGTCGGCTGTCGGTGCCCGCCGATAAAGTGGTGGATACGGGGACAGCCGGATTCGTCGATTCCGACCAGGCCAAACAATTGGTCCGGTCGGCGATGAACGCCGTCACCGATTTGCGGGACGGCGCGTTCTTGGAGGATCGGCGCCGAAGATCTGCCGGTGCTGGCCGGAGCCCTGGACGCCGGAGCAGTCGGTGCCGAGCATGTCCGGAGAATCGCGGCGACGATGGGCACACTCCCCACCGCCATGCCGATCCTGGAACGGGAGTGGTGGGAGAAGTTCCTGGTCGAGCAGGCCGGCGCACTGGACCCGCGGCAGTTGGACCAGGTCGCCGCCGCGGTCCTGGACGCCGCCGACCCCGACGGGACCCTGGACGAAACCCAGACCAGGACGCGGATGGAGTTCTCGTGGGGGTCCCGCAACGCCCGGACCGGACTGACCGGCCTGACCGGGGGCTGACCGGCCTGACCGGTCTGACCGGACGGGTGGATGATCACCGGCGTCGACGTCCTGCGGAAGGCGATCGACGCGCTGTCCGCCCCGAAACCCGCAGCCGACGGCACTGCCGATCCCCGGTCGCTGTCGAACCGCCGCGCCCACGGCCTTGGTCGCCGCGTTGGCAGGGTTCCTGGCCGCTGGGACCGGGCTGAGCCACGGCGGGGAGAAACCTCACATCGTGATCTATCTGCACTGGGACCACCTCACCGGTGAGATCGCGAAGGCCACGAGGGAATCCGGCTTCCCGATGAGTACCGCACGGACCAACGCCGCATGGATCAACTTCGCCCTTTTGGGACGGGTGGGACAGAAGTCATCACTTTCGTCCATCCCTGCGAAGTTGATCCACGCCAGACGGTGCCTGCCCACGCCTGGTGCGGGTCTCGTCGCGGCCCTCGGTTCGTTCGCCGCCGAGGCCAGGGTCCGACTGGCCGCGCAGCGCACTTCCAACCGTCGAGCCAGGGCCCTGGAGCGGGCCCAGCGCGATCTCGGGCTGCGGCCGGTCCCCAGGAGCTAGGACCGGACTCGATCCAGCACCGCGCACACGTCGACGGGAGCGGGGCCACAGGCCTGGGGCCGCTGCGCATCTGGTGTTTTGCCCAACGGCATCTCAACAGTTCGTCAACTATGGGCCCTGTCACACCCGCCGTCGTTATCCTCCCCGGGAAGAGCCAACCGAGACGTGGAGGATGTCGTGGGAAGAGTCGAAGGAAAGATCGCACTGATCACCGGCGGTGCCAGGGGTCTCGGCGAGGCCACCAGTCGCACGCTGGCAACGGAGGGAGCGACGGTCATCCTGACGGACGTCCTCGACGAAGAGGGCATGTCGGTGGCCAAGGAGATCAACGAGGCCGGCGGGAAGGCCGAGTATCTGCACCAGGACGTCACCGACGAAGCCCGCTGGAACGAGATCACCGGCGAGATCGTGGAGAAGTACGGCCGCATCGACGTGGTGGTGAACAACGCCGGCATCGTCGTCGATGCCACGGTCGAGGACACCACGCTCGAGGACTGGCGCCGGGTCAACTCGATCAACAGCGAGGCGGTGTTCCTCGGGACCAGGGCCGCCATCGCGGTGATGAAGAACCAGACCCCGATCGGAGGTTCGATCGTCAACATCTCCTCGATCGCCGGGTTGGTGGGCATCGAGAACCTGGCGGCCTACAACGCGTCCAAGGGCGCGGTGCGGATGTTCAGCAAGTCCGCGGCTCTGCACGTCGCCAAGTCGGGGTACAAGATCCGCGTCAACTCGGTGCACCCGAGCTACACCTGGACGCCGATGGTGCAGTTCCTCGGCGACAACACCGGCGACCGCGATGGATTCTTCGACGCGCTGGGCGCCATGCACCCGCTCGGTCGGCCGGGTGTCCCGATGGACATCGCCTGGGGTGTGCTCTACCTGGCATCGGACGAGTCGACCTGGGTGACCGGCTCCGAATTGGTCATCGATGGCGGTATTACCGCGGGCTGACCCGGGGTAGCGTCGCCTGCAACCGAGTTGTCAGTGCCGTCGATGAGGATGCGCCAGTGACCAGTCAGGCACCGCCCGTTGCCATCCGGAGAAACATTCTGGTGGTGGACGACGACGAGCGCGTGCGTGAGGTGGTCAGCTGGCAGTTGGAGGCCGAGGGTTTCTCGGTCGACCAGGCCGGTGACGGCCCGGCAGCGCTGCAGTCGATCGCGACGCTCCCGCCCGACCTGATGGTGCTCGACCTCTCCCTTCCAGGTCTGGGCGGTCTGGACGTGCTGCGCCGGGTTCGACAGCGCAGCCGCCTGCCCGTCATCGTGCTCAGCGGGCGCAACGGTGAGATGGATCGGATCGTCGGACTCGACCTGGGTGCCGACGACTACCTGGTCAAGCCCTTCTCGCCGGAGGAGCTGGCCGCCCGGGTGCGGTCCGTGCTGCGCAGGTGTGCGCCGGCCCGGCCGGACGAGTCCGCCGATCGGCCCGGCGGCACCGCTTCGCCGGAACTCCGGATCGACGCCGCGAGTCGTGAGGTCACCGTCGACGGAACGGTGATCGAGTTGACGGCGAAGGAGTTCGACCTGATCGCCTTCCTGGCCGGGCATCCACGGCATGTCTTCACCAGAGCGCAACTACTGGAACACGTCTGGCGTTCCGATCCCGGTTGGCAGTGCGAGGCGACGGTCACCGAGCACGTACATCGCCTGCGGCACAAGGTGGAACCCTCACCGGCCCACCCTCGCCGGCTGCTGACCATCAGAGGGGTCGGATACCGCTGGGAACCTGGTACGTGACGGCGACGGTCGGGGTGAGCGCCGGCATCGACCATGCCGACTCGCTGATGCTGATCGAGCGACATACCGAGGTGCTCGATCTGCTGGCCTCGGGTGCGACCCTGACGGACGTGCTGACCGCGGTCGCGATCGCCCTCGAGGACCTGATCCCCGGCAGCCGGTGTTCGGTCCTGCTGCTGGATCCGTCGACCAGACGTCTCCATCACGGTGCAGCACCGCGTCTGCCGTCCCGCTACATGTCCGAGATCGACGGTGTCACCATCGGACCGGACGTCGGATCCTGTGGTACCGCAGCACATTTGCGGACGCCGATCATCGCGGAGGACATCAGGTTCGACTCGCGCTGGGTCGCCTTTCGTGAGCTGGCCGCTGCGCACGGCCTCCGATCCTGCTGGTCCCAACCGATCTTCGGTCGCAGCGGGGCGGTCCTGGGTACTTTCGCCGTGTATCACCTCGAGCCGCATGTCCCGACGGATCGGGAACTTCGCCTGGTGGGACGCTTCGTCCATCTGTCCGGTGTGGCCATCGAGCATGCCGGGCTGTTCGGTGCGCTCGCCGACAGCGAGGAGCGGTTTCGGCGGGCTTTCGAGGACAATGCGGTCGGGATGGCCCTGACGGACCTGCACGGGACCTTGACGAAGGTCAACAAAGCACTGCAAGTGATGCTGGTGTGCAACGAGTCCGAGCTGCTGGATCGGCGCCTGACCGAGCTGGTCCACCCGGACGACCGGACTGCTGCAGCGGCCGCCCTGTGCATTCCGGCTCGACCCGGTGCGCAGGGCAGCGGTCACGACGGGGTGGACAGCATCGAGTTCGAGGCCAGGCTCGAAGCGTCCGACGGACATCTCGTCGTCGTGGCGGCCACCGTCTCGGCGGTGCGCGGCGCCGACGGCCGGCCGGCCGGGCTGTGCGTCAACCTGCTGGACGTCACCCAGCGGCGGGCTGCGCAGGCCGAGCGGCTGGCTCGCCGCGAGGCCGAGGCGGCTCGACGCACCGCGGAGGCGGCCAGCCGGGCGAAGTCGGATTTTCTGGCGGCCCTGAGCCACGAGATCCGCACACCTCTGCAAGCCGTCACCGGATTCACCGAGTTGTTGCAGAACCTCGACCTGTCCGCGGAGCGCAGACGGCTCGCCCTGCACCACATCGAGGGTGCCGCCGGCCATATCCTCGCTCTGGTCGACGATGTGCTGGACATCGCCAAGATCGAAGCCGGCGCGCTCACCCTCCAGAACGAGGTGGTGGACGTGGCGGTGCTGGTCGACGAGGTGGTCGAGTTGCTGCGGCCGTTGGCAGCCAAGCGGTCCGTCATGCTGCGCACCGAACCCACCGATCGGGTCGGGGCCCCGGACGCGGCCGGGGACGCGGCCGACCGGGTCTGCGCCGACCGTCGTCGGCTGCGCCAGGTCCTGATCAATCTGGTGAACAACGGCCTGGTGTACAACCACTCCGGAGGCTGGGTCCGCGTCACCGTGACGACCACCGACGGCACGACGGTCGAGGTGACCGACTCGGGGCCCGGGATCTCGAACGAACTCCAGGAGCGGCTCTTCCAACCATTCGACCGGCTGGGCGCGGAGATCGGCGGGGAGCCGGGAGCCGGCCTCGGCCTGGCCCTGTCGCGGGCGCTCACCGAAGCCATGGGTGGGCACCTCACCCTGCGCGGCGGTCCGGGCGGCGGGACCACCGCCAGTGTGTCGCTGCCCGGGATCCGCTGCTCGGCCGGCTCGGCCGGCACAGCCGGCACGGCAGATCCGGCCGTCGTGCCCATCCGCTCCTGACGAAGGTGTTCCGCCACCGGCTCCGCCCCTCCGCCATTTGATCCCGGTGGTGGCGATCGAGGAGACGAAATGGCGTTGGCCGGCCAGGAACAGCAGTAGCACCGGCAATTGACTCATCAGGGTGCCGGCCATCAGGACCGGCCAGTCGGTGAAGTGGGCGCTCTGGAAGCTGGCCGGGCCCAGTTGGACCGTCAAGGTCTGCGGTGAGGAGGTGACCACCGGCGGCCGGAGGAAGTCGTTCCAGACGGACAGGAACGTCAGGATCGCGACCGTGCACAGCGGCGGCCCCATGAGCGGCAGCAGAATCCTGGTGAGCACCCGGAAGTGACCGGCAACATCGATGATGGCGGCTTCCTCCAACTCGACGGGAGGGTGGTGGAGGACTGCCGCAGCAGGTATCCCGAAGGGCGTCACCAGGTTCGGCGACCATCAGGGTGCCCAGGATGATGACGAACAGGATCCGGCTGCCCGCAAAACGGTTGCGCGCGAACGCGTATCCGGCGATATTGCACAGGATGAGGTTCGTGATCACGCCCGTCACCACGACCATTGCGCTGTTGATCATCCAGCGCGCGAACGGTGATTCCTGCCAGGCCGAGGCGAAGTTTTTTTCCAGTGCAGGGACGACGGCAGCCCCGGTGGGTAGGTCCCCGTTTCCGCCAGCAAGGAGAGCCGCCACCGGTGCCACCATCAGGAAAGAACCCCTCGATCCCGACGCCGATCTCGTCGCCGCCCAGTCGTCGCCCGCCCGTCCGGCCAAGGATGCGGGGCTCGATCCGGATCGTCGCCGTCATCTGTCCCGGTCGGTGGTCCAGCCGGACCGGAGAGTCGCGGAAGCCGACTCCTCCTTTGGCGTCTCCTCCTGAATCGGTCGGGTCGGAGGACCTGCGCCGCCCGGCTTCTCGGCGGCAGCCACCCGGCTTCTCAGCGGAATCTGAGCACGATGGGTGCAGACTGAGCCGCAGTCCCGACGACGGTTCGCGGCTCCCGATCGCCATCGCGGCGACCCGGCCCGTGCTGTCCCAACCCCAGGAGGTTCTCGTGCACATCTTCACTCGGCGCGCCGCACTACGAGGCACGGCGGTCGCCTCGGCGGTCGCTGTTGCGGTCGCGTTGTTCCCGGCGGCCCTGCCCGCTGCTGCTGCCACCGGCACCCCGATCGTCTACCAGGAGAGTGCCTCGGCCACCGGCACCTTCGGTGGAACCGCTTTCACCAATGCCCAGGTGACGATGAAGATGAGCAGCAACACCGCCGACGTCATCAATCAGGGCACGGGCTTCCCGCAGAACCGGACCGGAACCGTGACCGTCTCGGTCGCCGGGCTCGGGGCCGCCACGGTCACCTACGGGACGGCCTACGTCAACCAGAACCAGGCGTTGTACGGAACCGGCGTCTTCAGCTTCAACGGCGCCGGAGGATCCAATTTCGCGATGGGGAACAAGGCGCTGCTGAGCTACAACCTGGACCGGCCGTTCGGCCCGGTCACCGGCCCGTCGTACTCCAACACCAACCGCGGCTTCCAGACGAGCAACGGTGGCCTGATCCTGAAGTCGGTGGGCACCGTCACCTTCCAGGCGTTCACCCCCCAGGGTTAGTCGCTGCGGACAGGCCGTCGCCACGGCGCACCCGGGCCGACGGTCCTGTACGTGGTCCAGGACTTCGAGCAGGTGGCGGAGTCGTTCGGGATCAGAGGGGTGCAGCAGGACTCCTGTTCGTGACGCACCCTGCGTCGATGCTGAGCCGTGAGACGGAGTCCTGAGATGAATCGTTGGGCAGTGGTGGGCGTACTGGTGGCCACGGTCGTGGCGGTCGGGGGCGGAGCGGTCGTGGCCTACGGGTCCACCACCGGTCCGGCGCGACCGGGCCCCACCGCACAACCCCCCAATCCTCATCCCGTTCCCCACATCCGGACGTTGGAGATGAATGGCGTGGAGTCGAAGTTCACGCCCATCGCACCGTGCCGCATCGTCGACACGCGCTTGGCGGGTGGACGGATTGCCTCGTTGCAGCTTCGGAACTTCAGCGCGGTCGGCACGGGTAGTTTCAGCAACCAGGGTGGCGCCTCCTGTGGCATTCCCTCCGCGGCCACCGCGATCAGCGCAAGCGTTCTGACCGTCAACCCCTCGGCCCCTGGATATCTGCGGATCTGGTCGTACGGCACGCCCGAACCGTTGGCGTCGTTCACCAACTATTCGCGCGGCGGGATCGTCGGGAAATCGGGTGAAATCCAGGTGGCCTCCGCCGGCCGCGATTTCACGGTCCGATCAGTCGGTGGTAGTACTGATGTCGTCATCGACGTGACCGGCTTCTACATTTCTCCGATGTCGGCCCTGGTGGACGTGGGCGGAACCGTATTGCGCGGCTCGCGCGTGGTGTCGACGACCTACATCGGAACCGGGGTCTATCTGGTCGACTTCGACCGCGACGTCTCGAATTGCGCCTACGCGGCCACGGCCTACGACCCCGGCCGCACGATGGAGGTCGAGCCCCGCTTCAGCGCCAATCCAGGCGTCTATGTCGTGGCAACAGACAGCAACGGAGTCTCGAACGACTCCGCGTTCTACCTGACCGTCACCTGCTGAGCCCACCCGACGGAACGGCGAAGAGCCGCCGGTCGTGCTGACCGGCGGCACTTCGCCGTCCGTCGACGTCGACCCCGGCTGCGTCGAACCGGTGGCAATCTCAGGGTGTCGCGGCCAGGTCCGGTTTCGCCGACACATGTGGCAGTGCCTGGCCGGCGTGCCACACCTCGTGCAGCCGGACGGTGGTGAAACGCCAACCGTCGGCTGTCCGCTGCAGGGTGCAGTCGTACCAGCCGCCGCCGTCGGCGTGGTGGGTGGTGCCGCCGGCCAGCAGGTGTACCCCGATGAGATACGAACGGGTGCGGGCGGTGTCGCCGTCGATCTGGATCGCATGGTTCGAGCTGGCGTGCCAGGTCCCGTGATACTGCGCCAGCCCACGTTCGGAGCCCGTCATCGCCAGTTGGGCGTGGCCCTGCAGACGGAGAACGTCGCCCACCATGAAAATGCCGTCCGGCATGTAGAGGGCGGTGTTTCCCTGCCAGTCCCGATCGTCCAGGGTCCTGGCGAATTCGACGAGCAGGTCACTGATCCGGGCCCGGTCGACCAGCCAGGCGAGTTGGTCGACCGGGTCGGTCGGCGCGGATGGTCGGATCGGCGTGGGTGACGAGGTGGTGGTCATCGGTGTTTCCCTGTCTCTGGCATCGGAAGTAAGCGAGTTGCTCCGCCGGAGTCGACGTGGCGATGCAGGTCGACGGCAGCGATACCGTTCGCACGGTGGCAGAGCCAGTCGGCGATCTCGGTGCGCCAGGGCGGACCGGTCAGCGTCGATCCGCTCTCGGTCAGCGAGTGGCGGGCGCCGGCGTAGACCAGCAGCGAGGTCGGGGCCGGGCAGCGCGCCACCAGTTCGTGCACCCATTCCACCGGTGACAGTTCGTCGGCCTCGCCGGCGACGACCATCCACGGGACACGCATCTCCTGCACCAGGGGACGCAGGTCGTAGCCGGCTGCCATGGCATCGAACGCTGCTTCGTCCTCGAACATCCCGGCCATGAACATGTGTCGGGCCTTGAACGTGGGCGCGGCCTCGGAGAAGATCGTGCTGCATCCCGGTTCGAAGACCGGCAGGGCGGCGGCGCAGCCCAGCAGGGAGGGCTGGGTGGCCGCGATCTGGGTGATCCAGTGGGACCCGAAACTGGTTCCGCTGGCGACCAGCCGATGTTCGTCGATCTCCGGGCGGGATCTCGTCCAGGCGAGAAGGGCCTCCCCGGCGTCTATCCAGGCGGTGGGCGTCACGTGTACGCCGTGGATCGGCGACTCTCCCTGGCCGGGCCCGTCGAAGGCCAGCACCGCCAGACCGCGCGCCAACAGGCCGTCGCCCTCCCGGGCCACGCAGATCTCGCGGGGAGCATCCATCCCGCCGCAAGCGAGCACGGTCGGCAGGGGACCGGAGCGTTCACCCGGTGCAAGATGCAGCCAGGCCGGGAGAGTGGCCGAGCCAAAAGGGATGTCGACCCGTTCGACGTGGTGGGACGCGTGCGCGGCCCACCGCAGGTAGCAGGCGTTCTTGCGCTCGTCGATCTCGATCAACTGATCGGTCACCTGCCACAACGGCCAGCAGGCCATCGCCCACAACATCGCCGCGGCGAACCAGTGCTCACCGGCGGTGACGCCGTGCCCGGCGTCCTCCGCGGCCCGTGCCATCGCCTCCCGCCGGCGGGCCAGGCCCGAGACGGTCGGGACGAAGTCGGCGATCTTCTTGATCCTGGTGCGCAGGGCGACCATCTCACCGATGGTCGTGTCGCTGGCGACCGGACCCAAGCTGTAGCCGACGCGCGGTTGGTCGAATTCGATTCCCTGGTTGCGGATGGCCTCGTCGACCAGCCACCGCTGGTCCCTCCATCGCGCAGGTCCGACCGCCACTGTCCGCCCTTTCGTGCCCACCGGCTTCATCGCCCTGTCCGATCCATGGAAACCATTGCGCTACAGCGCATCGACCCCGCGGCGCCGGCGGTTGAGGTAGGTCGAGAGGATGACCGCGACCATCAGCGAACCGCCGTTGAACACCGGCTGCACCCAGTCGCTGGCCCCGGACAGGGTCAGGCCACTAACGCTCGCCGCCACGAAGAGCACGCCGATCATCGTTCCGACGATGTTGAAACGCCCCGGCGTGACGGCGGTCAGGCCGAGGAACACCGCAGCGAGCGCCCCGAACAGCACGGTGGTTCCGGTGTCGGTCGTCGAACCACCGGTCCGCGCGGTGGTCAGTACCCCGGCCACACCGGCAAGCGTGCCGGAGACGACGAACGCCAGGAAGACCTCCCGCTGCACCTTGATCCCGACCAGCCTGGCCGCTCGCGGGTTCGATCCGATGGCGTAGAGCGAACGGCCGTAGGGGGTTTGGACCAGGACGTACCAGCCGAGGGCGGCCAGCACTATCACCAGGTAGACGAGCCGGGGCAGGCCGAACCAGGTGAGGCTGCCGAAATCGGTGAGCGCGGGGAAGATCCCGGTGGAGATGCTCTGGTTGTCGCTATACCAGCTGATCAGTCCGCCGAGCAGCGTCGCACCGCCGAGGGTGATGATGAAGGCGTTGGCCCGGTAGATCGCGATCAGTGCGCCGTTGATCGCACCGATCACGGCGCCGACCCCGACACTGATAGCGATGGCGACGACCAGCGGTACGGAATGACGCGACATCAGGCCGGCGCACAGCACCGAGGTGAAGGCCGACGTCGCCCCGACGGAGAAGTCGAAGTGACCACCGACCAGAGGAAAGAGGGCGGCGACCGCGACAAGTGCCACCACCGCCTGGTTACCGGTCAGCACGCCGATGTTGGCGGCCGTCGGGAAGACGGCCGAGCTGGCGGAGTAGAGGCTGAAGAACACGACGATGACGATCAGCAGACCGAGAAGCGCCCATCGCTCGAAGAAGCCTCCGAGGTCGAGCCGGGCCGCCCGTCGGGACGGAACCGCCACCGCAGCGTGGTTTTCGCCGACGGCGTTCTTCGGTGTGTCAGCGAGGGTCATGCGAGAACTCCCAGATGCGAATCGTCCCGGACGGTGTGGGTCAGGCGGAGCAGCGTGTCGGCGTCGAGGTGCTTGCGGTCCAGTTCCGCGGCCACCCGGCCGCCGGCCAGGACCACGGCGCGGTCGCACAGCAGGTCGATCTCCTGCGCGTCCGAGGAGGCGACCAGGACCGCGCAGCCCTGGGCGGCGGCGTGCCGGATGAGGCGGTAGATGTCCGCGCGCGAGACGATGTCGACGCCCTGGCTCGGCTCGTCCAGCAGCAGCACGCGCGGTTCGCGGCGCAGCCAGCGGGCCAGGATCGCCTTCTGCTGATTGCCTCCGGACAGAGAGGACAGTGGAGCAGCCGCAGCGTCGGTCTTGATCCCGAACCGATCGATGAGCGACCAGGCGTCGTCCTGCTCACGCCGGGTGTTCATCCAGCCGGCCCGCCAGTAGGTGTTGGTCACGGTCGCGGACAGGTTCTCCTGCACGGAGTGATCGATGAACGCCGCATCGGCACCGCGATCCTCCGGCACCAGCGCGATGCCCGCGGCCATGGCCGCCGACGGACCGGTGGCCGGCACCGTCACACCATGGACCTGGACGGTTCCGGCGCGGCGAGGTAGTGCGCCGAAGACGGCCCGCACCAGGCTGCTGCGACCAGAGCCCAGAAGCCCGGTGACGCCGACGATCTCGCCTGGGCGAACGGTGATGTCGACGCCCTGCAGAGGACCCGCCTGCAGCCCGGTGACCTGCAGGGCCGCGGCGGTCTCCGAGCTCGGTGCCGGGCGCCGAGCGGCACCTTCCAACTGCACGGCCCGCCCGGCGATCAGGGACACGATGACCTCCTCGTCGGCATCGGCCGCCGCCACCGAGCCCGCCACCCGGCCGTCGCGCAGCACCGTGATGGTGTCGGCGACGTCCAGGACCTCCTGCAGGTGGTGGCTGATCAGCACGATGGTCTGGCCGTGGGCTGCCCGCCGCCGGATCGCGGCGAGCAGCATCTCCGATTCGTGACGGGGCAGGCTGGCCGTCGGTTCGTCCAGCACCAGCAACCTGGATTCCGGTGCCCGGCCGGCGGTCTCGTCGTCGGTCGCCTCGTCGCCCAACGCTCTGGCAATGGCCACCATGGTCCGGTCGGCGGGGCGCAGCGACGCAACCGGCGTCTTCGGTCCCGCATCGATCTCGAATCGCTCGAGCAGCGCGGCGGTGCTCCGATGCAGTGTGCGCCAGGAGATCCGGCCGAAGTGGGAGCGGGGAAAGCCCCGGGTGAACGCCATGTTCTCCGAGATGGTCGCCGCTTCGATCAGACCCAGGTCCTGGTGGACGAAACGCAGACCCAGCCGGTGTCCGTCCGCCGCCCGGTAGGACGGCGCATCGAACGTCGATCCGTTGACGGTGATGGTGCCGCGGTCGGCGTGGTACACGCCGGCCAGGATCTTGACCATGCTGGATTTGCCCGAACCGTTGCCGCCGAGCAACGCATGCACGGTGGCCGGCAGGACGGAGACGTCGACTCCGGCCAGGGCCTGGGTAAGGCCGAAGCTCTTGGCCAGATCACCGACCTGCAGGACCGGTCGGGCGGGAGGTGGAACCGTCACGAAACGCCCCAGAGCTTCAGGTAGGCCGCCCGGTAGTCGACCGGGGGCTGGTACGGGCTGCCACTGGCGGGTAGGTTCGCCGTCCGGTCGACCACCCGGATGCTGACGCCTTCGGGAAATCCGTCGGCCGGAGCGGTCTGGCCGTCGAGCAGGCGAACCGCGACATCGACGCCGGCCCAGCCGGAGTTGTTGCCGGAGAATGCGGCGCTGGCGTTCTCGCCCGCCCCGGTCCGGATGTATTCCATGTTGGGGACCTCTCCGATCGAGCCGATCACCTTCAGGGTGGCGGCCCGGCCGGAGCTGGTGACGGCCTGGGCGAGGCCCGCGGAGAACCAGCCGTCGATCGGCACGTTGATCGCGTTCGCCGTGGTGGCCTGGAGCAGCGCGGTGGAGAACTTCGTCCGCAGCGATCCGTCGGCCAGGTCGCCGTTGCTCAGCTCCTGCGTCTTGACGATCGAACAGCCTGCGCAGGTCTTGAGCTCGGCGATGAACGCATTCTGGATGTCATCGCCCCAGGCCTCGTCGGTGAACTTCACCGAGAGCACCTTGGCCTGCCCGTTGGTGGCCCCGATGAGCCAGTCGGCCTGGAGTTTGCCGATCTGCGCCCACCACTGGTGATTGCTGAATTTGACCTGGTACTTGATGAAGCCGCTGAAGACCCGATCGCCCCCGGTCTCCGAGCAGTCGAAGCCGCCGCCGCCGATGGTCTTGATACCGGCCGCGTTGGCCTCGGTGAGGGCCTGTTTGATCGGCGCGCAATCGGTGCCGATGACCTGCAGGGCCGCCGCTTTGGCGGCGACGGCCTGCCGGATGCAACTGGAGATGCCGGCCGGGTTGAGCTGACCGTCGCAGACGTGGGTCTGCCAGCCGATCTTGGTGGCCGCCTCGACTGCCCCCGCCGTCGTGGACGAGCAGGTGCTGACGCGTTGTCCACAGGAGACGACCCAGTAGTTCACCCCCGACTTGGGCTCGACCGACGCCGACGGCAGGGGGCCGGTGACCCCCTGATGTGCGAGCGCGAGCGCCGCCGAGCCCGCGGACGTGGCGCCGCCCGAGCCGGGCGCTGCCGAAGAGCCGGGCGCAGCCGATGAACCGGGTCCAGCCGATGAGCCTGCTGACCCGGCTGCCCCGGCCGCGGAGGACAGTGGTGATGATGTTGCGGAGGCTGGTGCGGAATTGTTGGTGGCCGCGGACTTCGACGAGCAGGCCGAGGTGGTGGCGAGAGCCACGCAGACCAGGCCGGCGCCGAGCATGCGAATGAGATGGGTTGTGCGTGACACAGGTACCTCCGTCGTTGGGGGCCGTGTAGAGGCAGACTCGGCTGCCGTACCGACGGGCCTGTCTGGCATCCGTCGTGAGTGCCAAGAAACCACGCCGTCACCGGGCTTGAGAAATCGAATGTGGACATGGGGACCATTTGCCCAACGGATGGCAGGGCTGTTCTCCTGGCCGAGATCCATTTCGGGAGCGCACTGATCGGCCCTTCGTCATATCGACGGACGAAGGTCAATACACCACCAGATCCAGCGGGACGACGCAGAAAGCATTGTGCCACAAGCAGTGTCGCACTAGCGGGGAACGTTCCGCGTTTCCATCCCAATCTGGTCGGCGGCGTCGATGATGATGTCCAGGAGCCATCGGTGGCCCGGATCTGTCTCTCGGCTGGGATGCCACCAGAGGCTCTCGCTCAGCTGCGGCAACGAGACGGGAGGTTCGAGTTGCTCGATTCCCTCGACCCTGCCGAAGGTGTGGGCGAGGCGACGCGGTACCAGTGCGAGACGATCGGTGTCGCGCACCAGGAATGGCAGCGAGGCGAAGTTCTCCACGATGATGTCCGATCTCCGCTCGATGCCCAGAAATCTCAGCGTCTTGTCGGCGGGGGTGAACTGGGTCGGCGAGTCGTAGGTGGTGACCCATCGAGCGGTCGACAGCTCGTCGAGGTCCAGCACCCTGGCCTCCCGGCCCGGCCTGGTCGAGGCCAGGATGACCCAGTCGTCCTCGAACAGGGGAGCCTCGGCCAGATCGGAGACATAGCCCTTGGGCAGCAACATGGCGTCGTGGATCCGGAGCGTGTTGGCAGCGTCGTCGACCAGGTGCCGGTCCAGGTTGTTGATGTGCAGCCGGACGTTCGGTGCCCGCTCCTGCATCAGTCGGCCGAGGGTCCCGCCGAGCACGATCAACGCGTAGTCCGACGCGAGGATCGAGAAGCCCCTGGTGGAAACGGCAGCGTTGAAGACGGGTCGTGCCGCGAAGGTGTTCTCGACGTAGCGGAGGGCGAGTTGGAACTGCTCCAGCAGGGACGACGCCAGCGGCGTCAGCTCGTAGCGCGACCCGACCCGCTGCAGCAGCTCGTCGTCGAAGTGCCGGCGGAGACGGGCAAGGGCCGCGCTCGTGGCGGGCTGGCTCAGGCCGATGCGCTCGCCGGCCCGCGTCACGTTGCGCTCGGCCAGCAGCGCGTGCAGCGCCACCAGCAGGTTGAGATCCAGGCTCGGCAGACCCATCTGAAACTCCCCGGTGATCGCTGGTTGAACGAGGTACGTCCTCGGCGAGCTGATGTCAGCCCGCCCCGGTGGCCGATTTCGCGGCCCGCTGCACCAGATCGCGGAAGTACAGGTGCTCCGGATCGCGATCGTAGGCCGAATGCCACCACATCGCCTCGACCAGCGGGCCGACCTCGAACGGGCACGGCAGCGCCCGGATTCCGCTGTCCAGTGGCAACTTGCTGACCAGCCGGCGCTGGAGCAGGGCGATCCTGCCACTCCCGGCCACCAGTGCCGGGATGGCCAGGAAGCTCTCCGTCACCACCTGGACCTGCGGCTCGATCCCCAGCATGCGCATCTGCCGCGCCGCCGGCGTCGAGGCCGTGGGCCCGTGGTAGGTCACCACCCAGGGCATCGTGGTCAGTTGCCCGATGGTCAGCACGGCCCCCACCTCGGGGTTGTCGCCGGCGACCACCAGGACCCACTCGTCCCGGTAGAGGTCGACATGGGGCAGGTCGGAGACGAACCCGTGCGGCAGGATGAGCGCGTCGATGGACATCAGGGCCTGTTCGGCCCGGTCGACGAAGTCAGGGGTGTTGTGCACCAAACGGATCCTGGCCGCCGGCGCTTCCGTGGTCATCAGATCGACCAGGGTCTGACCCAGGATCGCGATGCCGTAGTCGCTCATCACGACGCTGAACTCCCGACGTGAATGCATCGGATCGAAGTCCGGCTGGGCGCTGAAGACACGATCCGCACCGTCCAGTGCCGTCCGGGTTCTGGATTTCAGCTGGACCGCGAGGGGGGTCAGGCGGTACTCGTTCCCGACCCGGAAGAGCAAAGGGTGTTGAAGTGTCGACGCAGCTTGGCCAGGGAGGCCGAGAGAGCAGGTTGGCCGAGGCCAAGAAGAGCCGCTGCACGGGTGACGCTCCGCTCCTGCAGGAGGGCGTCCAACGAGACCAGCAGGTTCAGGTCGAGGTTACCCAGGTTCACAGTGGCCGAGCATATCGACCGCAGTGATTTCCGGCATCAGCAATTTCATCTTCCTGATGTCGATGGGCCAGGGGAGGCTGACGACACCAGTCCTGACGAAAGGGTCATCGTGGATCCCGCTACACCCGCCTTTGCGCTCGGCCGCCTGTCCGACGGCACCCGTGAGTTCACCGCCCTGGTCAGGTACGAGCGTGTGCTCGACCTGGACACGGTCGCCGACGAGATCGGCCTGCCGGTGCCGGTCTCGGTGACCGACCTGCTGCAGGACTGGACCCGCGTCCTGCCGATTCTCGAGAACCTCTCCATGACAGCAGATCTGGCCGACCACGTGGTGCTGGCTCCGGTGCAGCCGCGGCAGGTCTTCCAGTCGGGGGCCAACTACCGGACCCACGTCATCGATCTGGCCATGGCGCACATGGAGATCACCGAGGGCAAGACCGTGGATGAGGTCAGGGCAGAGGTCGCCGCCATGATGGACGAACGTGCCGCCAGCGGTATTCCCTACGTGTTCCTGGGTCTGCCGTCGTCGATCGGCGGTCCTTTCGACGACGTGACACTGCCGGCCTACAGCGATCGCCACGACTGGGAACTCGAACTGGCTGCGGTGATCGGCGTCCCGGCGTTTCGGGTCGGCCGCGGAGAGGCACTCGAGCACGTCGCCGGGTACACCATCGTCAACGATCTGACCACCCGGGACCGGGTCTTCCGGCGCGACATGAAGGAGATCGGCACCGATTGGTTCCGTGGCAAGAACGCGCCCGGCTTCCTGCCCACCGGGCCGTGGCTGGTTCCGGCCGCTGCGGTCGCCGATCCGATGGACCTGCGGATCACGCTGACGCTGAACGGTGAGGTCCGTCAGGACGAGTCGACCAAGGACATGCTCTTCGACGTCGCCGCGTTGATCTCGGAGATCTCCCAGACCACCACGCTGCTTCCGGGTGACCTGGTGCTGACCGGTAGCCCCGCGGGCAACGGCCAGCCGACCGGGCGTTTCCTGCGCGACGGCGATGTGATGGTGGGGACCATCACCGGTCTGGGCTCCCAGGTGATCCGATGCGTCGCGGAGGCCCGGAGGTGAACTCCCCGGGCGCGCCAGTGCCGTTGCCGGTGGTGGTGCCGGATCGGGGTGACCCGGCCGGGGCGATCGCCGCGGCGGCCGCCCGTTGTTCCAATGCCGGGCGGTGGGGCGCCGACGACGTCCTCGGCACGCTGAATTTCCTGACCCCGGACAAGAGGGTGGAGGGCGCAGCCCTGGTCCGACGGGGTGTCACCTTCTCCCTCGCCCAGTCCTTCGACATGAACGGACCGCAGAAGGGGTGGCGCCGGCGGACCAACCCGGTGCACACCATGCTGGACACCGGGGTGGACGCGGAACGTGCCAACCAGGGATTCCCGCACGGCTTCGGCGGGGCCGACGACGTGGTGTTCATGCCCCTGCAGGCCTCCACCCAGTGGGACGGCCTCGGGCACATCTTCGACCACGGGATGGCCTACAACGGCCGCCGGGCCGGCGAGGTGGTCACCAGTGAAGGCGATCTGGTCACCGGGATACAGACGGTGGGTGGGCTGATCGCCGGCCGGGGCGTGCTGCTGGACGTCGGGCGGTCGGTCGGTACCGACGGTGAACTACCGGACGGGTTCGCCATCATCACCGCACATCTCGAGCAGACCATCCACGCGCAAGGGGCCAGTGCGGCCGTCGGGCGCGGTGACCTGCTCGTCATCCGGACCGGGCGGTTGGCCAGAGCCAGGCGCGAGGGATGGGGCGACTACGCCGGCGGCGCATCGCCGGGCCTGTCGTTCACCACGGCGGACTGGCTGTTCGAACGGGAGATCGCAGCCATCGCCACCGACACCTGGGGATTCGAGGTACGTCCCAACGAATTCGATGCCGCGTTCCAACCGCTGCACCAGGTGGCCATCCCGAACATGGGCCTCTTCCTCGGCGAGATGTGGGATCTCGAGGAATTGTCGGCCGACTGTGCAGTGGACGGGCAATGGGACTTCTTCCTCACCGCCGCCCCGATCCCGGTCACCGGCGCGGTCGGTGCGCCCGTCAACCCCGTTGCTGTCAAATGACTCTCATGAACGAGGAGTGCGAACCATGCCTGCTGTGAACACAGTTCTGGTGGTCGGCGGTGGTCCGGCCGGAACCGCGGTGTCCATCCTGCTGGCCCAGGCCGGCGTCGCGGTCGAGTTGGTCGAGGTGAAACCGGACGCCACCGCCATCGGCTCCGGTATCACGTTGCAGGGCAACGCCTTGCGGGTCCTGAGGCAGCTCGGGGTCTGGGATCAGATCCTGTCGGCCGGTTACCCCTTCGACTCGCTCGGTCTGCGCGCACCTGACGCCGATGGAACCCTGCTGGTCGAGATGCCCGACGCTCGCACCGGCGGTGCCGATCTCCCGGCGACCGTCGGTATGCCGCGGCCGGAACTGGCGCGCATCCTGCTCGACCGGGCCGCCGAGGTGGGCGTCAAGTTCCGGTTCGGCACCACTCACACCGCGTTGGCGCAGGACGACAGCGGGATCGACGTGAGCTTCGCCGACGGCTCGACCGGACGCTACGACCTCGTGATCGGTGCCGACGGCATCCGGTCCTGGACCAGGCGGGCCCTGGGCATCGAACTGGAGACGAGGTCGACGGGGATGGGGATCTGGCGCGCGTTCACCGGCCGACCGGAGTCCGTGGTGCGGACCGACCTGATCTACGGCGGCCCCTGCTACATCGCCGGCTACTGCCCGACCGGACAGGACTCGCTCTACGCCTACCTGGTGGAGGATGCCCAGGACCGCAGCGTCCTGACGCCCGAGCAGCAGCTGGCGGCCATGCGCGAACTCTCCACCGGATACCACGGGCCGTGGGACTTGATCAGGGAACTTCTCGACGACCCGTCGAGCATCAACTACACCTGGTTCGAAACCCATGTGCTGGAGGGCGATTGGCACCGCGGACGCGTGGTGTTGATCGGCGATGCCGCGCACTCGTGCCCGCCGACCCTGGCCCAGGGCGCCGCCCAGGCGCTAGTAGACGCCGCCGTCCTGGCCGAGCTGCTGATCGGCGCCCACGATCTCGACGAACAACTGTGGGCGGCCTTCACGGCCCGGCGATTCGACCGCGCGAAGGCGGTGGTGGATGCCTCCAACCAACTCGGCCAGTGGCTGCTGGACCACGAGCGGGGCGACGTGCCCGCTCTGATGGGCCGCATCTCGGCATTGGTCAGCGTGCCGGCATGACGTCGGGAGCAGCGGCGTCGACCAGGACGGTAGACGTGCACGCCCACGTCATCGTGCCCGAGGTGGAGGCGGCGGTGGCCGGACAGCCCGGCCTGGCCGCTCATCGTGAACTCGACGCCCGGCGGAACGGCGCCGAGTCGATGGCGGTCTCCGGGAGGATGTTCGGCTCGCGGATCCCCCAGTTGACCGTGCTGGATCGCCGTCTGGCCGATATGGACGCAGCCGGCGTTGCGGTGCAGGTGATCTCGCCGTCACCGTCGCAGTATCACTACTGGGCCGAACCCGAACTGGCAAAGGTGGTGTGCCGATCGGCGAACCGCGGCGTGGCCGCGATCGTCGCCGAGGAACCGACCCGCTTCACCGGTCTGGGCCTGGTGCCATTACAGCATCCGGACCTGTGCGTGGAGTTGCTCGACGACGCGGTGGGCGAATGCGGTCTGGTCGGGGTGGAGATCTCCTCCCACGCACCGACGGCCGGCCGGACGATCGAACTGGGTGACGAGCGGCTGGAACCGTTCTGGCGACGAGCGGCCGAATTGGGTGCAGTGATCTTCCTGCATCCGTTCGGCTGCACCCTCGACGAACGTCTGGACCACTTCTACCTCTCCAACACGGTCGGTCAGCCGGTCGAGAATGCCGTCGCCCTCTCCCATCTCATCTTCTCGGGGGTGCTGGATCGGCATCCGGGGCTCGAGCTGCTCGCCGCCCACGGCGGGGGCTACCTGCCGACCTTTCTCGGCCGCTCCGACCACGCCTGGGAGGTGCGGCCGGAGGCCAGAGGTTGCCTGCAGAAGCCGAGCAGCTACCTCCGGAAACTCCACTTCGACTCCCTGGTCCACACGCCGGAGGCGTTGCGAGCACTGGTGGCCGCGGCCGGCCCTGACCGGGTCCTGATGGGTTCGGACTATCCGTTCGACATGGGCGTCACCGACCCGGTGGACCGTGTGTTGGCCGCCGGTCTCGGCGCCGATGCGGAGTACGCCATCACCACAGGCAACGCGCAGGCGCTCGGCGTGTGCCCCCCTGGCCCGTCTTCCGAAAGCGTGTCTCCCGAAAGTTTCCAAGGAGTGAAAGCATGACCGACCGCCTGATCACCCACCTCCGGCACGTCGACCTAGCCGTGCCCGACCACGCCCGGCAGCTCGAGTTCTACACCGGGCACTGGGGTCTCAAGGCCGAGCACAGCGACTCCGGGGTCACCTTCCTGGCCGCGGAGGGATCACCGGAGCAGTACGTCGTCCGGCTGCGCCAGGCGGACGAGAAGCGGATCGATCTGATCGCGTTCGGGGCCGCCGACGCAGCCGATGTCGACACCCTGGCCCTCCGGCTCGCCGGTGATGGCGTCCAAATGGTCACCGAGCCGGCCGCGCTGGACACTCCGGGCGGTGGTTACGGTTTTCGGTTCTTCGACAACGACGGCCGGTGCATCGAGATCAGCTCGGATGTGGACGTGCGGGCGCACCGCAGGATCGAGGAGAGGGAATCGATCCCGGTGCGCCTTTCCCACGTGGTGGTCAACTCACCGGATCCGGAGGGCACCAAGGCCTTCTACGAGAAGTACCTGTCCTTCGCGCTGTCGGACACCCTGATGCACCCGCGAATGGGCAACATGATGTGGTTCATGCGGTGCAACGACTGGCACCACAGTTTTGCCATCGCCCGCGGACCCCACGCGTCGCTGCACCATGCCTCGTTCGAGATGCGCGGGATCGACGAGTACATGCGCGGAACCGGACGCCTGCTGCGGGCCGGGGTGGAGAAGATCTGGGGGCCGGGCCGGCACAAGGCAGGCAACAACACCTTCAGCTACTTCCTCGATCCCCACGGCAACACCATCGAATACACCACCGAACTCGAACGACTGGACGAGGACACCTGGCACCCGTCCATGCACGACTTCTCCGATCCCGAGGTCTCCGACCAGTGGGGGACCGCCAACGCGATGGACGAGTTCGTGGCCCGGAAGTCGTTCAACGACCCCGACAAGGGCCTGTTCGTGGCCCCCCCGGTGTAGCCGGCGATGAAATTCGCGACCTACGAATACGAGGGGGTCGTCAGGGCGGGGGTGGTCTCCGCAGACTCGATGCATCCCCTCACCGACGGCCGGACGGTGCTCGACCTGGTCCGGGCCGGTCAGCCCGACGCCATCGACGCGGGCACGCAGGCCGTGCAGGGCCCGGGAATCCCGTTGGCCGAAGTGCGGCTCCTTCCACCGTTGCAGCCACCGACGATCCGGGACTTCGTGGCCTTCGAGGAACATGTGGAGGGGGTGGTGGCCAGCGTCAGCGGCGGGTCCGGAGTGGCACCGGAATGGTACGAGGCGCCGACTTTCTACTTCACCAATCCCTATGCGCTGGTCGGTGCCCACGACGACGTCGCAGTGCCTCCCGGATCGGAACTGCTGGACTTCGAGCTGGAGGTCGCAGCGGTGATCGGAACGGACGGAACGTCCCTGAGCCCCGGGCAGGCGCGGGAGCACATCTTCGGATACACGATCCTCCGACTGGTCGGCGCGCGATCTGCAGCGGCGGGAGATGAAGGTCAACCTGGGCCCGGCGAAGGGCAAGGACTCGGCCAGTACCCTCGGCCCCTGGTTGGTCACCGCCGACGAGCTGGACGAGTTCGTCGATGGTGACGGGTTTCTCGCTCTGGACATGCGGGTCTGGGTCAACGACGAGCTGATCGGACAGGATCTGCTCTCCAACATGGGCTGGCCGTTCGAGGATCTGGTCGCCTACGCCTCGCGCGGAACCTGGGTGCGGGCCGGTGATGTGCTGGGGTCCGGAACGTGCGGCAACGGCGGCTGTCTCGGCGAACTGTGGGGCCGCAACGGCCGCGTCGACCCGCCGCCGCTGAAGCCCGGTGACCGCGTGCGGATGACGGTCGAGGGCATCGGCACCATCGAGAACACCGTCGTTCCAGGGATTTCGGTCCCGGGGATACCCGCCGCCCGGGTCCGGTCCCGGAAACGGGAACGGTGACAAGGGAGGGATCAGGCAAGGAGCAATCGGGAGCGGTAGTCGGGAGCAGCCGATGAGATCGCTGCTCCGGGGGAGCAGTCAGCCCGGCGGCCCGAGCAGGTATCCACGGGCCACTGCGGTGAGCCGCTCCAGCCAGTCCTGCGCCGTCTGCTCCTGGACCGAGGCATGGTCGACGCCGAACGCGATCCGCCAGGAAAGCGAATCCACCACCACCCGGTAGGCCGTGAGCACGGCGGCGGACGGATCCGGGTGCGGGTAGTCCTTCGCCCTCCGGAGCAGTAGCGAGGTGACCGCCATCTCCAGACGACGACCGGCGGCAGAGCCCTGGATGCGGGTCCGTTCATCGACGGCCGCGCGCAGGATGAAGACCTTGAGAAGGCGCTCGTCGCCCAGGTAGTGCCGTCCCAGCTCGTGCACCACCTCCGTCACCAGGTCCTCGGAGCTGAGTGCCGACCAGCGCGCGCCGTCGATGAAGACGTTGATGCCAGCGGTCATCCTGGCCAGTTCGCGTTCGTGGATGGCCAGGAACAGCGCGTCCTTGCCGCCGTCGATCCGTTCGTAGAGAGCCCCCGGGGAGACAGCGCTGCGCCGGCAGACCTCGCTGATGGAGAAGCCCGCGTACCCCGACTCGGCCAGCAGTTCGGCGCCGGCGTCCAGGACCCGCTCGATGGTGCGGCGGGCCCGTTGCTGCTGGGGGAGCCGGACCCACCGGCTGGCTGCGATCGCATCAGCCCTGTCAGCTGGTTCGACTCCGTCAGCTCCGTCTGTTCCGTCGACTCCGTCTGGTCCGTCTGGTCCGTCTGGTCCGTCAGTCTCGCCGTCGGGAGGAGGCCCGGACGTCGGACGATCGTTCGCTGCTACCGCCCGCATCGAATCCTCCTCCGCACCGCTTGCCCGTGGGGCCATCATGCCCTATCGTCGCCATATCCGAATACCGAATCGGTTTTCGACGAGTGGGATATCGACAACGCGGCGCGTCTTCGTCCCGTCGCAAGGAGAGGCAAGAAATGGCTGTCCCGATCTACGAACCGGATATCTTCAGCCGCGCCGCCATCGAAGATCCGTACCCCCACTACCGGGCGATCCGGGACCTCGGGCCGGTAGTCCTGCTGGGAGCACAGAACGTTCTCGCGGTCGGTCGCTACGACGACGTCCGGACGGTGTTCGCCGACGCGGGAACGTTTCGTTCCGGTGAGGGAGTGGGTTTCAACGAATTCGCCAACGAACTGATCCGGGGCACGACGCTGGCCAGCGACCAGCCCGTCCACGATCACCTGAGGACCGTGGTGGCGCATCGACTCACCCCTCGCGCGCTGCGCGGCGAACGTGAGCGGATCCAGCAACTGGCCGAGCAGGTGGTGGTGAAGGCCACTGAACGCGAGGTCATCAATGGAGTAGCAGATCTCGCGCAGGCGATGCCGATGTCGGTGGTACCCGAATTCCTGGGCTTCCCCGAGGACTGCCGAGATCGGTTGCTGGAATGGGCCGGTGGTGCGATCGAGGCGCTGGGTCCGCCGAGCGAGCGGACCCCCGCGGCCGGTCAGCTGGCCGGGGAGCTGGGCCGCTATGCCGAGCAGCTCGTGCTGACCCGTGGCCTTGCTCCCGGTTCGCTCGGTGAAGATCTCCTGACGTCGGCCGATACCGGCAAGATCACCGTCGAACAGTGTCCGGCCCTGCTGCTGGACTACTTCGGACCCTCGCTGGAGACGACCATCAGCGCTCTGGGCTCGGCACTTGACCTGTTCTCGCAGCACCCGGACCAGTGGGCTCTCCTGCGGGAGGACCCGTCGCTGGTGGGGGGCGCGTTCAACGAGGTCGTCCGGCTCGAGTCGCCATTGCGGACTTTCACCCGGGTCACTTCCGGCCCGACGGTGCTGGATGGCACGCCCGTCCCGGATGGCGCCAGGGTGGCCGTCCTCTACGCCTCGGCCAACCGTGACGAACGCAGGTGGGACGACCCGGAGAAGTTCGACATCCTGCGGGACAACGCAGATCATCTCGGACTCGGCTACGGGGTGCACGCCTGCGCCGGACAGGGCTTGGCCCGACTCGTATTCGCTGCCGTCATCACCGCGTTGGCCGCTCGCGTGGCCCGGATCGAACCGGCCGGTGAGCCGGTGCGCGTCGTCAACAGCTTGCTGCGCGCCTACCGCAGCCTTCCCCTGCGCCTCGTCGCGGGCTGAATCAACGTCAAGGAGAAAAACATGCAGATCTGGGCCGACCGCGACCGCTGCGAGGGGCATGGGCTCTGCGCGGATGTCGCTCCGGAAGTCTACGAATTGGACGACGACACCGTCGTGATGCTCCGGCATCGGCAGCTTCCCCCGGAATTGGAGCGCAAAGCCGAAGCAGGCGCGCGGGTCTGCCCGGTGGCAGCCCTGCGGACCACCCCATGACGCTGCGCCGGGTGGTCGTGGTCGGCGGTTCGATTGCCGCCGTGACGGCGGTGCAGACGCTACGCGCGGCCGACTTCGACGGTTCGATCACCGTGCTCAGCGACGAGGGGTCGCAGCCGTACACACGTGTCCCGCTGTCCAAGAAAGTCCTGGCCGGCAACGAATCCCTGGAGAGCGTGGCACTGGCGCCGATGTCCGACGCAGTCGATCTGCGCCTGCGAACTCCGGCGGTCGGTCTCGACCCGCGGGGCCGCACCGTTCGGACGGCCGGGGGCGATGTGTCCTACGACGGGCTGATCATCGCCACCGGCGCGAGGGCCCGCCGAATCGGGACCGCCGATCAGGACGAACGGGTCCTGCGCACCCAGCAGGACTGCCTCCGACTCAGGGACGAGATCGCGCGGTGCGATTCGGTGCTGATCGTGGGGGGCGGCTTCCTGGGCATGGAGATCGCCTCCACCTGCTGCACTCTCGGGAAGCAGGTCACCGTCATCGACGTCGCGCCCCCGCTCGATCGTCTGCTGGGCGCGACCGTGGGAGGGGCGGTCAGGGCGGCCGCGATCGGGAGGGGCGTCCGGATCGAGGTGGAAGGCGAGGGCGTGCGCCTCATCGGATCTCCGGCTCCGACCGGCGTTCTCACTGCTGACGGTCGGCGCTGGGAGGCCGACGTCGTGATCTCGGCCGTGGGTGACATCCCGAACGTGGAGTGGCTCGAAGGGTCGGGAATCCGGCTCGGGGCCGGCGTTCTCGTCGACCAGCGTTGCCGGGTGAGCCCGGAGATCGTCGCGGCCGGCGAGGTCGCGCTGTCGATCGGCCAAGGTGGGAACGCGTTTCGCACTCCCACCTGGACGAACGCCGTCGAACAGGCGCGAGCAGCTGCCCTGGCCCTCCTGCACGGGGAGGACGCCCCGGTCTACCGACCGTCGATGTACGCCTGGACCGAGCAGTTCGGCCTGCACATCAAGATGGCCGGACCGCCCGGACCCGCCGGTGTTCCCGTCACCTCCGAGGGGTCCCTGGAAGCCTTGTCCGCGCTGCTCACCTGGCCCTCCGACGGCGGACTCCGACAGGTCATCGGCGTCAACCATCCCGCTCCGCCGGCCAAGCTCAAGCGGATGCTCGGCGCCCGGCAACCCTGACAGGTTCATCCATCGGTGGGTTGTTGTCGAATTCTGTCTGATTTGCCCGGTTTACCTCACCGCTCGACGGGGTGGGGGGGTGGGGGTAGTGGGGGTGGGGGCGTCAGGCCAGGGCGCTGCCGGCCAGCCACTTGTCCCAGCTGATGTTCCAGTCGCCGAAGCCGTCGGACGGGTCGAGCCGGGTCGAGGTGCCCTTCACCGTCATCACGTCACCGTGGCCGAAGTTGTCGTAGAACCACCGACCCGCAGCCGGTCCGAGGTTGATGCAACCGTGGGACACGTTGCGCACGCCCTGGTCGGCCACCGACCAGGGCGCCGCGTGCACGAAGATCCCTCCGTCGGAGAACCGCATCGCGAGCGGGATGCGGGAGTCGTACCCGAGGGAGGAATTCACCGGCAGGCCGTAGGAGGCGGAGCTCATCTGCTTGACCTCGTACTTCTCCTGCGCGACATAGGTGCCGGACGGGGTCACGAAGGAAATCTTCTGACCTGCGACCGTGACCTCCTTGTCCATCCCCATCGACACCGGGAACGTCTTGACCTTCCGGCCGTCCACGAAGACCTGCATCTGCTTGGTCGCGTCGTCGATGGTGGCGATCCTGGAGGGCCCGATGGTGACGCTCATGCTGCGATCCGCCTCGCCGTAGGATCCGCCGCCGAGGTGGACCCCGTAGAGGTTGGCCGAGACGGTGACCTCGGTGCCGGGCTTCCAGTGCGTGCTGGGTCGGTAGTGGACCGTGCGGTCGTCCCACCAGAACCAGGAACCCTTCACCGCCGGCACCGTTTTCACCGACAGGGCCTTCTCGGCAGCGACCCGGTCGACCGGCGCCTTGTCGAAGATGATCACCATCGGCTGGCCGACGCCGACGGTCTTCATGGTCGGGTTCGGGAAGAACGAGGGGTAGATGGTCTGCAACGGGGACAGCGTGGTGAAGGACGACGTGGACTCGGTGCGCGGTGCGCCCGGGCGGACGGCGCCGGCCGTCAGGGTGTACTTGCGTCGGTATCCGAGCGGTTCGGTAGAGGTCCAGACCGTCCGTCCCGCGGAGAAGGCTCCGGTGACGGGTCTGCCCTCGGGATTGGTCAGGGCCACCCGCAAGAAGGTGCCGGCCTGGGCCCGGACGGTGACCGGCGCGGTCGGGGAGATCCCGTCCGCTCCGTCCGCCGGGCTGGTGCGGATCCGGGGCGCCGGAACGGCCGTGGTGGACGGGAGTGTCGGGGACGACGGAGCGGAGGACCCAGTCGTCCGGGAGGTGTCGACGGTGGGTGAGGAGGCGGTGGTCGGTGAGGGGGCGCCGCTCGGGAAGGTGGCTCCGGGCAGGGACACGCCGCTCGAGGTCGCCGAGCTGATGGCGACGGGTCCGGTCGACGGGTCGATCGTGCACGAGGCGAGGATCAGGGGGAAAAGGACGGCGGCGACGACGAGTCGCCCGCGCGGGGACGTTGACATGAGAACTCCGGGGGCATGCACTGGTGAAGGAGAGCAGGACGGCAGAGCGAACGGCGCACCGATCGAGATCCGGATCAGGTGACGACGAGTCCCCTCAGGTCCGCTGCACGCACAGCGCCAGCCGTGCCACCGGGTCCGGGGGACCGCGGAGATTCCCCTGCAGTGCAAGCCATCCCACCGGCGTCCGGTCGTCGAGCGAGCGCTGTCGAAGCCGGCACGACAGTGCGGTCACGAGTCCGACCAGGAGCAGGAGCACGCAACCGATCACGACGGGGCCGTCCCCGTGGGATGCATCGGTGGGTGGGGCGACGGCGCGGGTGGGCTCGGCGGGGGCACCCCTGGCGCTATCGACCCCCATGCCCGCTGCCACGCGTGTCGCGGAGGGCGCCGTCGACGGTGCGGCGGATGCGGTGGCGGCCGAATTCAGCACGACGTGGTGGCCGGCCGAGTCGTGGCCGCCGAGGAGGTGCCTGCCCAGAAGGGAGAGCAGCACCAGGCCGATCAGCAGCCACAGTGATGGCGAGCGCCGTAGCAGTACGGCCGGACGCCTCACCGTGGACGACAACTCTTTGGCCCCCTGACGTCTGCGCAATCGGCCCGCAGCACTTCCCACGGGTTCAGTTCACCCCACCGGATGGACGGGCGGCTGTTGCCTCTGACTGTACCGATCCGCAACTGCACCGATCCGCGACTGCACCGATCCGCGACTGCACCGATCCGCGACTGCACCGATCGATGCACCGACCGATCCGCGCCGTGCTGCCGGCAGTCTCAGCTCGTCAGGAGCGCTCCATCACGAGCCGGTCCAGGAAGTCGTTGCGGAACTTGCCGGCCGGATCGAGCGAGGTGACCAGCGCGCGGAAATCGGGCAATCGTTCGTAGAGACCGTCCAACGACACGGGGCTCGTGTTGAAGACCTTGCCCCAATGCGGCCGGGCGCCGAACGGGGCGAGCCGCTCCTCGATCGCCGTCAGGACGGGCGACACCGCGGCAGGATCGCGGATCCAGGTGAAGTGGAAGGCGATGGCGTCGGTCCGGTAGCTCGGACTGAGCCACAGGTCGTCTGCGGCGACGGTGCGGAATTCCGAGATCATCAACACCGGGGCGATGAGGTCGGCGATCTCCTGCAGCGCCTGCCGGGCCGCGGCGGCATGGTGTCGCGGCAGGAGATACTCGGACTGCAGCTCCTCCCCGCTGCTGGGGGTGAAATCCAGCCGGAAATGCGGCAGGCGTTCGTTCCAGGGGCCGGGTTGCCCGAGTTGGGCGGTGGCGTTCTGCGGCGGCATCCCGGGCACCGGGTTGTGCTCGACGGTGGCCAGCCGTGCGCCGAGCCATTCCGGGTCGGCGTCGACCGCCGCACCCGACACCCGGCTCTTGCGCCAGATGACATGCAGCCCGGACGGTTTCCAGTCGGTGAACACGCTGACGCTGTAGCCGGAGGACATCACCTCGTCGAAGTGCTGGTCGAGTCGGGCGGCCGGGAGGCCCTCGTAGACGTCCTGACGGATGTCGAAGGTCGGCACCAGGTCCAACGTCAGCGTCGTCATGACGCCCAGCGAACCCAGCGCCAGGACCATTCCGTTGAACCGTTCACCCTCGGAATCCCGGCTCAGGGCGACGAGATCGCCGTCGGCCGTGACCAATTCGACCGCCGAGACGATGGTGGCTAGATTGCCGTTTCCCGAGCCGGACCCGTGGGTGCCGGTCGAGCTGGCACCAGCCACCGAGATGTGAGGTAGCGAACCGGTGTTGTGCAGCGCGAACCCGGCCGACTGCAGGGCCCGTCCGAGTTCGCCGTAGCGCGTACCGCCGCTCACCTCGACCTGCGCGCCGGCCGAGTCGATGTCCAGCACCGCCGGAAGCTCGGCCACGGACAGCAGACGCCCGGTGGTGTCGGCGATCCGGTTGAAGGAGTGACCGCTGCCCAGCGCTCGTACGCGATCCGCCGCTGCAACGGTGTGCTGCAGCTCGGCCACCGTCGCCGGGGCGCCGAAGTCAGCGGCGGAGAAGACGACGTTGCCGGCCCAGTTGGTGCGTGCCACGGTGATCGGTGTTCTCCCCTGTGCGAAATGCGAGATCTGCCGGTGCCGGCGTCACCGGCCAGTGTGCCCGACCCGTCAGGAGGACGGGACCTCGCTCTTGGAGTTGGCCTCGTAGTTGATGTTGGTGAGGTCGGAACGCAGGAAGTCGTCGTCCAGCAGTTTGAGCAGTGCCCAGCGGTGCTGGGCCTGCGCGCTGAAGACCAGGGCGGGCGTGACCCCGGAGGTGTCGACCGGCACGTCGATGTGCGGATTGCGCGCCAGGAAGGACAGCACACTGGGCATGTCCAGGGCGGCGGGATACCCCGGTTGGGCCATCTTGTGCCCGATGCTCGACAGCTTGCGCATCATGTTGATGTCCGATTCACAGGCGGCCTGCAGCTCGTCGGCGCCGACGATGTCCAGTTTGCCGAAGGTGGCCGCGAAGGTGCCGCGGCCTGGACCCTGAGGTCCGGGAGCGCCCCGAAGAGCGATTCGTAGGCGCTGTTGCTCTTCATCACCGCCACGTCGTCGAAGGCGAAGAGCCGCAGGGCGCGATCGATCACCAGAGGCTCCGCATCGAGCGAAGCGAACTGCTCACCGTTCCACAACGCCAGGATCCGCTTGCTGTGCGCCAGCGCCTTCTCCGGCGAGAAGCCCTGGTAGAGGCGACCCAACTCGGCCCCGTCGCGCGATCGCACCCGCAACACCATCAGGCTTCGACGACCGAATTCGGCGTCGCGGTCGTACTGCTGGTGCGTCGGGGCACGGACCAGCGGTTCGAGATCGGCCAGCGGCCCGTCGACGATCTGCGCATGGACCCACTGCGCCGGTCCGGGGGTGAAACCGGGCTGCACCGGCCGGAGTTCGGCGTCGAGGGCGACGGATGCGGTCTCGGCCACCTGGGCCAGCAGTTGGCCGGCCAGTTCTGCGCTGATCGGTACGTCGTAGACGATCGGCGCGTCCGAGCGGTGCGCATCCACCAGCAGCAGATCGACGGACAGGGCGGACGCATCGACCAGGGCGGCGAGCCGGACGCGGACATCGGACTCGTTCGGGCTCTGCGTCATGGTGTGGTGTCCTCCGGTCCGGGCGGGCGTTGCTGGATGTAGATGTAACCGCCGAGTGGGACGAGCAAGATGTTCTCGCCGGGGGCCAGGTACCACGATCGGCTGATCACCAGGAGGGAGCCCCGGTCGGCCCGACCGAGTTCGAACACCCGGTAGCCGAGTGCGGCGAGCAGCGGATTCGAGAAGTAGAGGTCGCCCTGCAGATAGAGCACGGCGATCATCGACAGGTAGATCAGCAGCCCCCAGCGAACCGAGCCGCTCGCGGTCGCCGTCACGAAGAACGGGACCACATAGGACGCGAAGAACTTGAGCGCCTCTCCCTCCCGGGGCTTGACGCTGTAGACCTGCTCCGGCGACCCGTTGCGCCGCGGGATCGCGACCGTCAGGAACAGCACGGTCCCCAGGACGCCGGCGACGGCGAGGGCCACGAACACCCACCGGAGCCAGTCCAGCCGGAACGAGTCGAGCAGCGCGAGCAGCAGCAGCAGCGGGGAGTAGGCGGCCGACAGCATGATCACCCGGACGGGCAGAGACGGTCGGAACGCCGGACTCCTCATGAACCTCACGCTAGTGGCCGCCACCGACAGCCTCTCGATCGGCGGCGGCCGGGTTCGCGGCGAGCGACGACCGACCGACCTTCGATCTGGGGGTGTCCCCCCGACCCGTGTCACCGCTCGATCGGCTTCGGGACGTGGCAGGCAGAAGCACTATTTCTGTGGGCTGGGCCACATTTCCCGATGAAGATCAATATTTGTCCGGAGCTGGGAATATGCCACAGAACACCCACCGGGGACACTCGTTATCGTTCCGTTATGTCCCGATCTGGTCAGGGACTCTTCAGGAATGCATCGTATGTTCACCACAGGCGATTGACAGCAGCACCGAAATCAATTGCCACCCAGATGACTTCGTGGTTCACCGCGCCGAGCGCTGTCCAATCCGACCCACGGAACCCTCACGGATAGAAAGGCTCGGACAGCGGCGGGGGACCCACCGTTCTACGGAAGTCCTTCGACATCCTTGGGGTCAAGTCGGCCCGGAGTGACGCCACGGCATCACCCCCACCAGCCGACCGGGCGATTCCCCATGCCGACTTTCGTGTCGCCTCCGCGCGACACGGGACATCGGCATCGCCCGCACCCGACAGCTCACCTCGTAGGCGCAGCAAGGGGAAAAGATCCAGATGAACACTCGCTACACCGGTCGGCACCGCCGACCCTCCGGCCTGATGACCTCGGGCCGCACACTGGCCCTGCGTACCGCGACCGCCGGCGTGGTGATCGGGGTCCCGCTGCTCGGGATGGTCGCGCCGGCCTCCGCCGCGCCGGTCTCCCCCTGGGACGCGGTCGCCCAGTGCGAGAGCGGCGGCAACTGGGCGATCGACACCGGCAACGGCTACTACGGCGGACTGCAGTTCTCGCAGTCCACCTGGGCCGCTTTCGGTGGCACGGCCTACGCGGCTCAGGCCAACGGCGCCTCCAAGGATCAGCAGATCGCAGTGGCCGAGAAAACACTGGCCGCACAGGGCTGGGGCGCGTGGCCGGTCTGCTCGGTGCAGGCCGGAGCCACCGGCCAAGGGGTCACCAACCGCAGTGCCCCCGCGGGATCCAGTACCGGCAACTCGGGCAGCAACCCGGCCACCACGAACACGGGCAGCACGAACTCGGGCAGCACGAACTCGGGCAGCACGAACTCGGGCCCGGGTGATTCCGGCAACTCGAACGCCGGCTCGGCCGACGCCCGCTCGAACTCCGTTAGCCCGTCCCGTTCGTCAGGGTCGGATGCTCCGCCCACCCCGGCCGCCACTTCGGCGGCCACGCCGAAGCAGGTCTCCGGTGGCAGCGCCGCGGACGGTACCTACACCGTGAAATCGGGCGACACCCTGTCCCGGATCGCGGTGTCCAGGCATCTCGCGGGCGGCTGGCAGGCACTGGCCACCGCCAACTCCGACGTGATCGGCGACCCGAACCTGATCTACCCGGGCCAGGTCATCCGCCTCGGCTGATCTGCCGCGTTCCAGACGGTCCCGGCTGCCCCACGGCGGCCGGGACCGTGGCGCGTGTTCCCGCAGACGCTCTCGGCCCACCCGCCGGGCCGAGAGGGACCGGAGGGCATGCCACCATGTGGGGGTGAGCGCCCCGGCCCGACCTGTGCCCAGAACGCAGGTCGACCGCTGCCCCGGACTGCTGCGACCCCATCTCGCCGCGGACGGCGCACTGGTCCGGTTGCGACTGCCGGGCGGCCGGATCCCTGCATCGGCCCTGCAGGCCGTGTCCATGGCAGCCGTCGAGTTCGGCGACCACCAGGTGCAGCTCACCTCCAGAGGCAACCTGCAGCTGCGGGGAGTACGGACCGGCGACGACGGCGAGGCGCCGGTGGCTCTGGTCGACGCGGTGACCCGGGCCGGCCTGCTGCCTTCGGCCACGCACGAGATGGTGCGCAACATCATCTGTTCGCCGCTCACCGGTCGTTGCGGAGGGTCGGCGGATCTCCGCGAGCTCGTCGACGAGCTGGACGATCTGCTCTGCAGCACACCACTTCTCGCGTCACTGCCAGGTCGCTTTCTGTTCGGGCTGGACGACGGGCGGGGTGACGTGCTGCCGCTTGCACACGATCTCGGCCTCTACGCCGTCGGCCCCGGCGACGCCACCCTGACCGTCGGCGGTCGACCGGGTCCGGTGGTGGCGCTCCGCGAGGCGGCGCACCTGATGCTGGCGCTGGCCGTCGCCTTCCAGCGTGCCCGCGGCCACGGTCCGTCCGCGGCCTGGCACGTTGCCGACCTGCCCGATGCCGGCACCGGATTGTGGGGTGGGCTCGGGCTGGATGCCGCGGACGTCCCGGGGCCGGTGGGCCCCGTCCCGTCCGACCCCGCTCGACCGTCGGACCCTGCTCGACTCGGCGTGCTGCACCAGTCCAACGGCCAGGATCTCCTGGTGGTCGGTGTGCCGCTGGGACTGCTGGACCCGGCCCAGATCCGGGTCGCCGCCACGGCAGCCATCGACGCCGGGAGCGGCGAATTGATCGTCACGCCATGGCGGACCCTGGTGATACCCGATCTGAGATCGCCGGTGACCGACCTCGACGCCCTGGTCGCCGATCTCGAGAAGGCCGGCCTGGTGACCGATCCGCACTCCGGCCGGCACGGGGTGTCCGCCTGCACCGGGGCGCCCGGGTGCGCTTCCGCCGCCGCGGTCACCCGCCCGATCGCCACGCTCCTGGCCACGGCGGGTGGAGGGCCGGACACTCGTCCGGTCCACGTCGTCGCCTGCGAGCGCCGGTGTGGATCACCCGCCGTCGACCACGTGGAGGTGTTGGCCCTGACCGGTTCACGCCAGGTGGTGACGCGCCGCCCTGCCGCCGGCGGTCCGTCGCCGTCGTCACCCGAATTGTTCGAACACACCAGCACCACCGCGTCCCTGAGCCGCGCCGTTGCACTGGCCAGGACTGCTCCGTGACGACGAACCACCTCGGAATCGCCACCGATGCCCAACCGCAGCAACCGCAGCAACCGCAGCCGCCGCCCCGCCGGTACGACTACGTGACCGACGGCGCCCAGATCTATCTGCGGTCGTTCGCGACGATCCGGCGGGAGACGGACATGTCCGGGCTCCCGGCCGCCGCGGAGAAGCTGGCCGTCCGGATGGTGCACGCGACCGGACAGATCGACCTGGTGGCCGATCTCCGGGTGCACCCCGACCTGGTGCCGGCGGCCAGGGCGGCACTCGAGTCCGGGGCGCCGATCTTCACCGACGCCAACATGGTCGCCTCCGGGATCACCCGGGCTCGGCTACCGGCTGCCAACGACGTGATCTGCCTGCTGCGGGATCCGCGGGTACCCGAACTGGCCAGGCGGTGGGACACCACCAGATCCGCTGCCGCGGTGTCGCTGTGGGGCGAACGGCTGGCCGGCGCCGTGGTCGCCATCGGCAATGCGCCGACCGCGCTGTTCCACCTGCTGGAGATGATCTCGGCAGGAGGTCCACGACCAGCCGTCATCGTCGGCATCCCGGTGGGTTTCATCGGCGCCATGGAATCGAAAGAGGCTCTGTTGCAACACGAGTCGGGTATTCCCTACGTCGTGGTGCGTGGACGCCGCGGCGGGTCGGCACTGGCCGCCGCGGCCGTCAACGCCCTGGCCCAGGAGCGCGAGTGATGTCGGGGCTCCTCTACGGGGTGGGCCTCGGCCCCGGTGATCCGGAACTCGTCACGCTCAAGGCGGCCCGGCTGATCGCCGCCGCCGACGTGGTGGCCTATCACTCCGGCACCCACGGCCGATCCATCGCACGGTCGATCGCCGCCGCTCTACTGCCCCGCGGGGTGATCGAGGAGGCTCTCGTCTACCCGGTGACCACCGAGCGCACGGCGCACCCGGGTGGGTACCGGGGCGCGATGGTCGACTTCTACGATTCGTCCGCGGAGCGACTCGCGGTGCACCTGCGCGCCGGGCGTACCGTCGTCGTCCTGTGCGAGGGCGACCCGCTGTTCTACGGCTCCTACATGTACCTGCACGACCGTCTCGCCCCCTCGTTCGTCACCGAGGTGGTACCGGGGGTGACGTCGGTGTCGGCGGCCGCCGCGGTCGCCGGAAAACCCCTGGTGCGTCACGAGGACGTCCTGACGATCCTGCCCGGGACGCTGCCGCAGCCGGAACTGGCCAGACGGCTGGCCGACACCCAGGCCGCGGCGATCATGAAGCTGGGGCGCACCTTTCCGGCGGTCAGGGCCGCGCTGGCCGAGGCCGGGCGCCTGGACGAAGCGTGGTACGTGGAGCGTGCCTCGATCCCGGGTCAGGCCATGATCCCGGTGCGTGACGTCGACCCTGGTGCCGTGCCGTATTTCTCGATCATCCTGGTGCCCGGTGCCGATCGTCAGGTCGGCGATGCGTCCGCCGATGGTGCTGTGGCACAACCCGTCCCGCCCGTCGCCCGGACTGATCCGGCCGAGCTGTTCGTGGTCGGGCTCGGCCCGGGGCCGGAGCGGTGGATCACGCCCGAGGTGACCGACGTGCTCGCCATCGTCGACCACATCGTCGGCTACGCACCGTATGTCGATCGAATTCCGCAGCGCGCCGGACTGCGTCGGCATGCCTCGGGCAATACCGTCGAGGTGGACCGTGCCCGGTTCGCGCTCGATCTGGCGCTGGCGGGGGAGCGGGTGGCCGTCGTCTCCGGCGGTGACGCCGGGGTGTTCGGGATGGCGTCGGCGGTGTTCGAGGCCGCGCAGGACGAGATCTACTCCGGGGTCAGGATCACGGTGCTGCCGGCTATCACGGCGGCGCAGGCGGTGGCCGCGGCCGCAGGCGCTCCGCTGGGCGGCGACTACGCGGTGATGTCGTTGTCGGACCGGCTCAAACCATGGGACGTGATCGCCGATCGGCTGCGCAAGATCTCGGAGTCGGATCTGGTCCTGGCGATCTACAACCCGGGCTCCCGCACACGGGCCACCCAGGTTGCCCTGGCCAAGCAGGTGCTCCTGGAGCACCGTTCGCCGGAGACAGTGGTGGTGATCGGACGGTCGGTCGGCCGGCCCGGCGAGTCGGTGGAGACGACGACGCTGGGACGGCTGGATCCCGCCGCGATCGACATGCAGTGTCTGCTGATCATCGGGGCCGGCGGAACGCTGGTCTCCGGTGATCGGGTCTGGACCAGACGCTTCGTCCCCGCACCGCAGCCGGTCGGGTGAACATCCTGATCCGGGGCGCCACCGCTGCCGATGCGGCCGAGAGCGCCGATGTGCACCTGATCTCGCGGCGGGCTAGGATGCCGTATCTGCCGGACCTGCACAGCGCCGCCGACGTCCGCACGTATTTCGCCACGTCGGTGCTGCCGTCCAGCACCGTGCTCGTGGCCACATCAGGCGAGCGCATCATCGGTTTCGCCGCGGTGTCCGGCGACAGCCTCGACCACCTCTACGTCCGGCCGGAGCACCTGCGGACGGGGGTGGGATCCAGGCTGCTCGAGCAGGTGAAGCTGGTCAGCCCGAAGGGTCTGCGACTGTACGTCTTCCAACGGAACCATCAGGCTCGGGCGTTCTACCGCAGGCACGGCTTCGTGGTCAGCTCGTTCGCGTCCGGTCAGGACAACGAGGAGAAAGAGCCGGACCTGGTGATGAGCTGGACACCGGACGCAGAGCTCCGCCGCTCCGCAACGTGACCGAATCGTGATAAACCGGACCATCTGCGCCGCGCGCCGTGACGAACCGTTGAGGATGACCTGAACCGGGGTTCAACTTCGCCACAGGTTGTCTCCTTGGAGGGAAAAGCCTACCGCCGTGCGGGAGCACGCGGGCTCGGAGGTCGGCAGTGGAACGAATCGTCAGGAAACGACAGCAACACCTTTCCGCACGGCACTACATCGGCCGTTCGACGACCGACACGGCCCTGAGCCATTTCGTCCGACTCGTCGCGGACCACTTCGGTTTCCCGATGGTCCTGGTCAACCTGCTCGACTCCGAGAGCCAGCACACGATCGCAGCAGTGGGAATGGACACCGGCATCCGGCCACGCTCGCAGACGCTCTGCCATCAGGTCGTCCGCGACGGGCGGCCGACCGCGTTGCAGGACATGGATGTCATTCCAGCGAGCGCGGCCCACGTCCGTTCGTACATCGGGGTGCCGATCATCGGGCGTGAGGGGATCGCCATAGGAAGCCTCTGCCTGTTGGACACGGTGCCGCGGGAGTTCGGGAACGGCCAGCTGGAGAAGCTGCAGTCGGCCGCCGCCGTGGTCCGTGACCAACTCGAACTGATGCGCCGCGTGGGGTCCGGGCCGGCCGGATCGACGGCGGAAGCAGAGATCCTGGCGGCCGCGATCGACAGCGGCCAGATCGTCCCGTTCTACCAGCCGGTGGTCGACCTCGCCTCCGGGAAGGTGCGGTCGGTGGAGGCCCTCGCGCGTTGGCACCATCCGGCCCGCGGGCTGATCCAGCCCGGTGGGTTCGTCCCGCTCGCCGAGGACTCCGACATCGTGATCGACCTCGATCTGTCGATCCTCCGCCAGGCGGCGACGGACCTGCGGCACTGGCAGAGCCGGACACCGGATCTGCGGCTGAACGTGAATCTCTCGGCCCGGCATCTCGACAATCCGGACGCTCTGGTGGCGCTGACCGACACCGTGCTCGATGCGGGCATCTCGCCGGACAGCATCGATTTCGAGGTCACCGAGACCGCGGCCCTCGCGTTCCACCCCGGAGGCGGGCACCTGCTCGAGGATCTGCGCGCCTGCGGCTTCCGCATCGTGCTGGATGATTTCGGCACCGGCTTCTCCTCGATGGAGCAGGTCATGAACCTGCCGATCGACGGGATCAAACTGGACCGGAGCGTCACCGCCGCGCTGGGCACCCTGGTCGGGGATGCCGTTCTCCGCGCGCTCCTCGGGCTGGCCGACGATCTCGGATTCGATTCCGTCATCGAGGGTGTCGAGACCTCGGAGCAGGCCGCCAGGGCCAGGAAGTCCGGATGCCTGCTCGGCCAGGGCTTCCTGTTCGCTCCGCCCCTGGCGGCCAACGACTTCCGTCAGCTGCTGCGGATGGCCGGCTGACGGTTGCGCTCGCCGACCCGGGCGAGCGGGTCATCCGCGTCACAGTTGCTTGAGTCATGCAAGCAATATGATTAGCATGAGTAATTGTGAAGACCGAGACGACGCCACCCACCACCGCCGACTGCGTCGACCTGATCCGGTCGCTGCAGCAGCTGACCAGGGCCCGCCGCCGCTCCACGAAGTACAAGCAGGACGCCGGGGCGCTCATGATGATGAGCGCTCTGGACGGCACGCCGGGTGCCAGGGTCTCCGCTCTGGCCGAGATGTTGATGATCGACGTCTCGGCTGCGAGCCGGCAGATCACCGCGCTGGAGGCGGCCGGCCTGGTCGGACGGGTGAAGGACGATCTCGACCACCGGGCCCAGCTCGTCCGGCTCACCCCGGCCGGGGAATCGGCACTGAGCGCAGCCGCCGAGACGGCCGGATCAGATATCGCCGACCGGATCACCCACTGGTCCGAGACCGATGTCCGTGCCCTGACCCAGCTGGTGCGCAGGTTGGCCACCGATCTGGTCGCGAGCGAGCCCGGGTGTGCCAGGTCGCACCCGACGGCCGTTCGTCGGCCGGTCGCGGTGGGCAGCTGACCGCTCTTCGTCCGGCCCCCACCGGGGCGGGCGCCACCACCACCATTCGCCAGAACACCTGCTCCTCGAAAGTGTGAATTCATGACCAGCACTGCCCCCCATCGGCCCCGGCACCTTCGGACCGAGGCCAAATCACCGGCCCCGCAACTCTCCTCGGCCCACCACACCGGCGAGATCGGCAGCATGTCGCACCGTCAGATCCTGCAGTCCCTCTCGGGCCTGCTGATCGGCATGTTCGTCGCGATGCTGTCCTCGACCGTGGTGACCAACGCGCTGCCGACCATCATCCGTCAGCTGCACGGCACCGAGTCCGGCTACACGTGGGTGGTCGTCGCCACCCTGCTCGCGCTCACGGCGACCACCCCGATCTGGGGCAAGCTCTCGGACCTGATGAGCCCGAAGCTGCTGGTGCAGATCTCCCTGGTCGTGTACGTCGGGGGTTCGGCCGTCGCCGGTCTGTCGCAGAGCGTCGGCATGCTGATCTTCGCGAGGGCGATCCAGGGCATCGGCGCCGGCGGTCTGCTGGCCCTGGTGCAGGTCATCATGGCCCGGATGATCTCGCCCAGGGAGCGTGGTCGCTACAGCGGTTACCTCGGTGCCGTCTTCGCGCTGGCCACCGTGCTCGGCCCGCTGGTCGGCGGCGTCATCGTCGACACCTCCTGGCTCGGTTGGCGCTGGTGCTTCTACGTGGGTGTGCCGTTCGCGGTCGCCGCCATCGTCGTGCTGCAGAAGACCCTGAAGCTCCCGACGCTCAGGCGGAAGGCCCGGATCGACTACCTCGGCGCCACCCTGATCGTCGCCGGCGTGAGCCTCCTGCTGATCTGGGTCTCGCTCGCCGGCACCAACTTCTCCTGGATCTCCCTCCCGTCCGCGGCCATGGTGATCGGCGGCCTGCTGCTGCTGGGCATCGCGGTCTGGGTCGAGACCAGGGTGGCCGAGCCGATCATCCCGCTGAAGATCTTCAAGAACCGCACCGTCGCGCTGGCCTCCGTAGCGAGCCTGATGGTCGGATCCTCGCTCTACGGGATCACCGTGTTCCTGAGCCAGTACTTCCAGGTCGCCCGTGGCAACACCCCGACCATGTCCGGGGTGGCCACCATCCCGCTGGTCCTTGGCATGTTCCTGACGTCCCTGATCGTCGGCCGGGTCATCACCAGCACCGGGAAGTGGAAGCGCTACCTGGCCGTCGGTGGCGTCCTGCTGGTCGTCGGACTCGCTGTGCTGTCGACGATGTCGGCGACCTCGCCCTACTGGGTGCTGGCCATCGGCATGGTGCTGGCCGGCAGTGGCATGGGGGCGACGATGCAGAACCTCGTGCTCGCGGTCCAGAACAGCGTGTCGATCCGCGACATCGGCAGCGCGTCGGCCACGGTCTCGTTCATCCGTTCACTCGGTGGCGCCATCGGTGTCAGTGCGCTCGGCGCCGTGCTGGCCTCGAAGGTCACGTCCAACCTCCAGTCCGGTCTGACCCGACTGGGCATCGATCCGTCGGTGCTCGGCGCATCCTCGGGCACCCCGAACACGGCCACTCTGCCGGCCCCGGTCGCCGCAGTGGTCAAGGAGTCGTACGGCATCGGTACGGCCTGGGCCTTCGGGATCAGCGCCGTGGCCGCGGCCGTCGGCGCGATCGTCATCCTCTGCATCAGGGAAACCCCGCTGCGGGCCAGCAATGTCGACCCGGAGGAACTCAACGTGGTGCTGGACGCCCAGGTCGTCGACCAGCAGGTCGCCCAGGACGAACTCGAGGCCCGGCAGGTCGACGAGCAGGCCAGGCCCGAGCTGGAACTCAGCGCCTCGCGACGCCACTGACCCGCCCCGTCCCGCATGGATCAACTTCGCACGCATGGACGAAAGTGACGACTCCTGTCACTCCGGTCCCATGACGGCGAAGTTGATCCATGCGGGCGTTCGTCACGGGTCGTAGAACTGGACGGAAGCTCCCGAGGACGTGTCGACCAGCCTGCCGGTCCTGGCGTCGATCTCGGCCAGCAACCCGGGAACGTCGACGGTCAGCAGCTTCCGGTCCCGCATCAGCACCCTGCCGTCGACCACCACCGACTTCACGTCGTTGGTCTGCACCCCGTAGACCAGGGCGGCCCTCGGATCGTGCAGCGGGCGGTGGTGCAGCCCGGACAGGTCGACCAGCACGATGTCGGCCAGCTGCCCCGGTTCCAGGGCACCGGCCCCCGGTGGGAGCCGGGCTGCCGCCGCCCCTCCCCGCATCGCCAGCCGCAGGGTGTCGGACACCGAGAGGAACATCGCGTCCCTGGTCTCGAGCTTCTGCGTCATCGCCACCAGTCGGAGCGCTTCCCACACGTCCAGCGTGTTGTGGCCGGCTGCGCCATCGGTGCCGGCGGCCACCGTGACACCCAGGTCGAGCAGGTCCCGGATCGGGGTCAGCGGCCAGAGCGCGTGCTTGAGGTAGACCTTCGGGCAGCTCGTCACCGCCACCCGGTCCGCGTGGTCGGCCAACATCGCGTAGTCCTGCGGGATGATGCCGCAGCCGTGGGCGATCATCACCCCGGCGTCCAGGATCCCGGTGCGCTCGAGCACCTCGATCGGGGTGATACCGCGCCGGGCCATGCTCGACTCGGTCTGGGCCAGGTTCTCGCTGGCGTGCAGGTGCAGTCCGATACCCAGCCGGCGCGCGTGAACGGCCAGGGTCGTCAGATCGGCGTCGTCCACCGTGTAGGGAGCGTGCGGCCCCAGGGAGACCGTCACCCGGCCGCCGGCACCGCCGTGCCAGTGCTCCGCGAACGCGACGGTTTCCGCCAGGGCCGCCGGCCCCTGGCTGCTGAAGAAGGTCGGCGCGATGTTGGCCCGGATCCCGGTGCTCGCAACGGCTTCGGCGATCTGCTCGGGGAAGAAGTAGTGGTCGACGAAGGTCGTCACCCCGGAGGAGATCATCTCGGCGCACGCCAGCAGGGCCCCGTGGTGGACGTCCTGCGCGGTCAGGTTGCTCTCCATCGGCCAGACCCGCTTGTTGAACCAGTCGTGCACCGGAACGTCCTCGGCGGCGCCCCGGAACAGCACCATCGGGCTGTGGGTGTGCCCGTTCACCAGTCCGGGCGTGGCGAGCAGACCGGTCCCGTCCAGGATTTCGGCTGCCCGCGGCACCGGTCGACCGGTCGGGACGATCGAGGTGATCAGATTCCCGGTGATGTGGATGTCCTTCCCGCTCACCACGGTGCACTCGCCCTCGGCCGGTACCTCGAGGACGTCGCAGCCGCGGACCACCAACCGGCGCGGTTCGGGGGTGCTCATCGTCCGACGGTAGGGCTCCGAACCGCTTCGCACAACGGTCGCCGGGCCCGCCCGCATCACCATCCTGCTGACCTTCGGCGCCGAATCACCTGCCGTGCCGCCTCCTGAGAACCACCCATGCCCGGCGGCCGGAGGTGGGCCGCGATGGTCCCGTCGGGCCGCCGTGACGGCAGCTGCGATGCTCCCGTTCGCGGTCGTCGGCTGCGCTGATCCGGTTGACGCCGCCGGACCTGCAACGCCACCCGGCCCCAGCGGGGCGCTGGTCCCGACAGTTCCCGCATCGTCGGCCGGGATCGCGGCGGTGACGCCGGTGGCCGGCATCGCGTCCTCGCGGTCGGTGACCAGGGACACCGCCGAGGTCGCCCTCACCGGTCCCGGTCCGCACCACATCGCCTACGGCACAGACGATTCGCAGTGGGGGGAGCTCTACCTGCCGACCGGCCCCCGGCATCCGGGGGTCGCCGTGATCATCCACGGCGGCTTCTGGTCGGCTGAATACGGCGCGGACCTCGGGGCACCCCTGGCCCACGACCTGGCATCACGGGGCTACCCGGCCTGGAACCTGGAATACCGCCGGGTCGGCGACGGAGGCGGCTGGCCGCACACGTTCCGGGACGTCGCGGCCGGGATCGACCATCTGCGTCCGGTGGCCGCCCTGGCCGGGCTCGACCTGGGCCGGGTCGTCGTCATCGGGCATTCGGCCGGCGGTCAGCTCGCCGTGTGGGCGGCCGGGCGGGGTGCGGTCAACGAGGCCGACCCGCGGGCCGGTTCGCAGGTTCCGGTGACGGGCGTCGTGTCCCAGGCGGGGGTGCTGGACCTGGTGGCGGCGGCCAGGGACGATCTCGGCGGCGGTGCGGAACAGGATCTCCTCGGTGGCAGTCCCGACG
The DNA here is from genome assembly GCF_014303395.1 of Nakamurella sp. PAMC28650. Classification (GTDB taxonomy): domain Bacteria; phylum Actinomycetota; class Actinomycetes; order Mycobacteriales; family Nakamurellaceae; genus Nakamurella. The sequence continues at coordinate 4,799,727 of NZ_CP060298.1, read as the reverse complement.
CGGTGGCGGCCCGCTACCAGATCGCCTCTCCCCAGCAGGCGCTGCCGAACCGGGTTCCCGTCCGATGCGTGCACAGCCGCTCCGACTCCCATGTGCCCTATTCGCAGAGTGCCGACTACGTCGGTGCCGCCACCAGGGCCGGCGGCGACGCCACCCTGACCACCGTTCCGGGTGACCACTTCTCGCTGATCACCGTCGGGACCCCGGCCTGGTCTGCCTGCGCCGCCCAGGCCGTCGCACTCCTCGCCCCCTGACCCGACGCCGGCGGCCGACCGGTGCTCAGCGTGCGCGGGGGGCGTAGAGGTGGGAGTCGACGAAATCCATTGCGCCCAAAGTTTTTCCGACGATGATGACGGCGGCCTGACGGAGACCGGCGGCCTCCACCTGGTCGGAGATGTCCGACAGCGTTCCCCGGAGCACCACCTCGGAAGCGGCAGAAGCGTTGGCCACCACCGCCACCGGAGCGTCCGTCCCGTACTCGGGGACCAGATCGGCGACCACCTGACGGATGCGGGTGATGGCCAGGTGCAACACGATCGTCGCGTGGCTGCGGGCCAGGACCGGCAGCGCCTCGGTGTCGGGCATCTTCGTCGATCTGGCCTGCGTCCTGGTCAGGATGACTGTCTGGGACAACTCGGGTGCGGTCAGTTCCCGACCGAGAACGGCGGCGGCGGCGGCGTAGGCTGGCACTCCGGGCGTGACATCCCATGGCACGCCGATGGCGTCCAGCCGGCGTGTCTGTTCGGCCAACGCCGAGTACAGCGACGGATCACCGGAGCACAGCCGGGCCACGTCGTGACCGGCGGCATGTGCGCGCGTCAGGTGCCCGATGATTCCGTCGAGATCCAGGTGTTGGGTGTCGATCAGCTCGGCACCGGCCGCGCAGTGCGCGAGAACCTCCGCCGTGATGTAGGTCCCGGCATAGAGGCAGACCCGCGCCGACCCCATCAACGTCACCGCCCGCAGGGTCAGCAGGTCGGCGGCCCCGGGGCCGGCCCCGATGAAGTGGACGGTCATGACGTGCCCCCTTCCGCCGGGTGCCCGGCCGTCGGAACCTTGGTGATGGACCACTGCGTCACGGCGCGTGCCGGTGTCCAGCCGGTGAAGGACCCGATCGGCGCGGCCCGTTCCACCGACAGCCGGACGAGCTCACCACCGAGCGACCGGTATCTGTCCGCGAGCACCGCATCGGTCTCCAGGGTGACGCCGTGCACGACCAGCCGGCCACCGGGAGCCAGCGCACCCCAACACTTGTCGATCACGCCGGAAGCAGTGGCCCCGCCTCCGACGAAGACGGCCTGCGGAGTGGGCAGCCCGGCCAACACCGCCGGGGCCGGCCCGGTGATCACCCGGACCCCCGGCACCCCGAGACTCTGCGCATTGCGGGTGATCCGCGCGGCCCGCTCCGGGTCCTGCTCCAGTGCGATCGCCGAACACCGCGGGTCGGTCCGTGCCCACTCGATCGCCACCGATCCGGCCCCGGCCCCGACGTCCCAGAGCAGTTGACCCGGTACCGGACCCAGCCGGGACAGCGCGCTGGCCCGCACGTCCCGCTTCGTCAGTTGCCCGTCGTTCTCGAAGGCGGTGTCCGGCAGCCCGGGGATGCCGGCGAGCAGGGGAGTGCCGTGATCCGGCTGCAGCTCCAGGCAGATCAGGTTCAGCCGCGGGCTGTCGGACGTCCAGGCCGCAGCGGTCGCGGACTCCGCGGACTCGTCGGGACCGCCGAGCTCACCCAGGACCGTCATGCGGCTCGATCCGTAGCCGGCACCCACCAGCAGTGCGGCGACCAGAGCGGGGGTGTGCTGGTCGGAGGACAGCACGATCAGCCGTCGCTCCGGGCCGAGCCGGGCGAGTACGGAGTGCGGATTCCGGCCGACGACCGTCACCACATCGGTCGACTCTGCCGACCAGCCCATCCGGGCGCCGGCCAGGGCCACTGAGGAGATCGCAGGGATGACGCGGACCTGATCGGGGCCCAACCGTTCGATCAACGCGGTGCCGATGCCGGAGCGCATCGGGTCCCCGGAGGCGAGGACGACGATCTGCCGGTCGCGGTACTCGGCCAGCAGCGCGGCCAGATTCGGTAGCAGCGGGGTGGGCCAGCGGCGTCGGTCCTGGCCGGGGAGGTCGGGCAGGAGCCCCTGGTGACGATGGCCGCCGATGACCAGCGGGGCGGCCATGACCACCTGTCGGGCCGCCTCCCCGAGACCGGCCCAGCCGTCGGCCCCGATCCCGACGACGATCACCCGGTGGCTGGGCGCAGCGGTCGGCTCCGGCGGGTCGGTGGGCATGGTTTCGGACAGTAGTCCAACCGGACACGGGCGTCTTCGGGCCGACCGCGGCCGGTCCGGCCCGGTGCCGGCGGTGGATGCATCTGTGGGAGCATGACGTCGACTTCTCGAGAGGAATACCGGTGGATCGACCCCTGCAGGGGATCGGTGAATCCGGAGCGGTCCCGCCACTGTGACCTGCAGGTCCGAGCTCATCGGAACTGCCGGAAGCCAGGACGTCTCGGTTCGTCCCGTCGCTCGCCACCTGGGCTTCGGTCCATCAACGCGGGCGTGGACACCCGCATGAGGCGAAAGCGGTAGGTACCGGGCATGCGCACCTTTCCCTTCACAGCCGTCGTCGGATCCGACGACATGGCCCTGGCGCTGGCTCTGTGCGCCGTCTCCCCGGCGATCGGCGGAGTGCTCGTCCGCGGGGAGAAGGGCACCGCCAAATCGACGATGGTTCGCGCGCTGGCCGCACTGCTGCCCCCCGTCGACGTCGTCGACGGATGCCGCTTCTCCTGCGATCCCCACGACCCTGACCCGGCCTGCCCCGACGTCGCACAGCACGCCGGTACCTCGACGCTGCGCCCGGCCCGGCTGGTGGAACTCCCGGTCGGTGCGACCGAGGATCGGGTGATCGGCTCCCTCCACCTGGAGAAGGCGCTCTCGGCGGGTGTCACCGAGTACGAGCCCGGGCTGCTCGCGGCCGCACATCGCGGCCTGCTCTACGTCGACGAGGTGAACCTGCTGCACGATCACCTGGTCGATCTGCTGCTCGACGCTGCGGCGATGGGCCGGTCGACGGTCGAGCGCGACGGCGTCTCGGTCGCCCACGCCGCCCGCTTCGTGCTGGTCGGGACGATGAATCCGGAGGAAGGCGAACTGCGCCCGCAACTGCTGGACCGGTTCGGGCTGACGGTCCAGATCAGTGCACCCCGTGATCCCGGTCTGCGGGCCGAGGTGATCCGCCGGCGACTGGCCTTCGACGCCAACCCGGACAGCTTCGCCCGGCGCTACGAGGTTGTGGAACGGGAGATGGCGGCCCGGATCCGGCAGGGACAGGCGGACCTCGCCGGGGTCACCCTCTCCGATGCCGCGCTGGTCAAGATCGCCGAGGTGTGCTCGGTCTTCGAAGTGGACGGCATGCGCGCGGACATCGTGACCGCGAGAGCTGCGGTGGCGCACGCCGCCTGGCACGGGCGGACGGCGGTGAGCCGGGCCGACATCCGCGCGGCAGCCCGGCTGGCCCTGCCACATCGCCGTCGCCGCAACCCTTTCGATGCTCCTGGCCTCGACGAGGATCTACTGGATGCCGTGCTCGGCGACCAGGAACCAGACCCTGACGCCCCGCAGCCGGACGAGCCGTCCTCTGACCGACGGCCGTCCGACGGCCCCGTGCCCGACGGTGCGCGGACCGATGCCGACGGACTCCCGGAGGACGAGAGTGCGGCCGCCGAGCGCGCCGGGGCCGCCGCCCGCGATGGCCGCGCCGCCCGCGATGGTCGCGATGGTGAGCCGGAGTCGTTCGAGATCCGAGACGCAGGGCCGGATGTGGCCGGCGGCCCTGATCGGGATGTAGCGGCCGAACGCAGGCCGTCTGCCGCCCCGTCTGCCGGCCCGGATGCCGGCGGTGCGGCGACGAGCAGCACGGCGACTTCCGGAGCCGCCTTCCGGACGAAGCTGTTCACCGTCGCCGGTAGCGGCGAGGGCGAGGCCGGCAAGCGGTCGCGCGCCATCACCTCGCTGGGCCGGACGGTCGGCGCGATGCCGCTGGTCGGCCGGTCCGGCGGCAGCGTGCACCTGACCGCAACGGTGAGAGCCGCAGCGCCGCAACAGGTGAGCCGGGGACGCACCGGGCCCGGCCTGCTCCTGCAGCACGACGACCTCCGGATGGCCGTCAAGGAGGGCCGCGAATCCAACCTGGTGCTGCTGTGCGTCGACGCCTCGGGTTCGATGGCGGCCCGCAAGCGGATGGAGCAGATCAAGACGGCTGTGCTGTCCCTGCTGATGGACGCCTACCAACGACGGGACAAGGTCGCTCTGGTGACCTTCCGCGGGGCCGGCGCCACGCTGGCCCTGCCGCCGACGTCGTCCGTCGAGGTCGCCGCCCGCCGACTGGAGGACCTTCCGGCGGGAGGACGCACGCCGCTTGCCGAGGGCCTGCTGATGTCCAGGGAAATCCTCCGGCTGGAACGGATCCGGGATCCCCGGCGGCGTCCACTGCTGGTGGTCGTCACCGACGGGCGGGCCACCGCCGGCGACGACGCGCTGCGCCGCTCGCGCCGCGCCGCCGCGCTCCTGGCGGCCGAGCGGGTCTCGAGTCTGGTGATCGACTGCGAGAGCGGTCCGTTCCGGATGGGTCTGGCCGGTGCGCTCGCCCGGAGCCTGGCCGCCCAGTACGTCCCACTGGCCGAGGTGGGGGCCCAGGCCCTGGCCGGGGCCGTCCGTGAGGTCCGTGACGTAGGTGACGTCCGTGGCAGCAACGGCGACGGCCGGCCCGCCGGACGTCACGGCCGGGCAGCCGGACGCAACGGCCGGGCAGCCGGACGCAACGGCCGGGCAGCCTGATGCCGCAGGGACAACCGGAATCCGTTCCCCAGGACGGTCTGACGACGCGGCAGCGACGCAATCGCCCTCTGCTGATGGTGCATACCGGCGACGGCAAGGGAAAGTCCACTGCAGCCTTCGGTCTCGCGCTGCGCGGTTGGAACCAGGGATGGTCGGTCGGTGTGTTCCAGTTCGTCAAGAACGCGAAGTGGCGGATCGGCGAGCAGACCGCCTTCGAGACCCTGGGCGCGCTGCACGACGAGCAGGGCACGGGAGGGCCCATCGAGTGGCACAAGATGGGTTCGGGATGGTCGTGGAGCCGCCAGGCCGGCTCCGAATCCGACCATGCGGCGCAGGCCGCCGACGGCTGGCAGGAGATCAAGCGCCGACTGCTGGCGCAGACCCACGGGTTGTACGTCCTCGACGAGTTCACCTATCCGATCAACTGGGGCTGGGTCGACATCGACGACGTGGTCAGCACTCTGGCGGAACGAACCGGTCACCAGCACGTGGTGATCACCGGGCGGCGGGCCGACCCCAAACTACTGGAGGCCGCCGACCTGGTCACCGAGATGACCTGTGTCAAACACCCGATGGACGTCGGGCAGAAGGGGCAGAGGGGGATCGAGTGGTGACGGGACCGCACGCTACGGGCATCGGGCCGATGGCGGGGCTGACGTCGCTCCCGAGGATCGTCATCGCAGCGCCGGCCTCCGGGCACGGCAAGACGACGATTGCGATCGGCCTGATGGCCGCTCTGCGCAACGCCGGCTACGTCGTCTCCGGCCACAAGGTGGGCCCGGACTACATCGATCCCGGATACCACTCGCTGGCGACCGGCCGTCCAGGTCGCAATCTCGATCCACACCTGGTGGGCGAGCACCGTCTGGTCCCGCTCCTCCTGCACGGTGCGGCCACGCCGGAGCAGGCAGACATCGCCGTCATCGAAGGCGTGATGGGCCTGTTCGACGGTGCCATCGGACGCGAGGGCTTCGCCTCGACCGCCCATGTGGCCGGTGTGGTCAGGGCGCCGGTGATCCTCGTCGTCGACATCTCGTCGGCGTCCCGCACCCACGCCGCGGTGGTCCACGGGCTGGCCACCTTCGACACCTCGGTCCGGATCGCCGGCGTCATCCTCAACAAGGGTGCCTCCGCCCGTCATTCCGGTGAGGTCGTCTCGGCGCTCGAGGCCACCGGAATCCCGGTGCTGGGCGTGCTCGACCGGGACGTCGGGGTCGCCGCCCCGTCACGACACCTCGGCCTGGTCCCGGCGCAGGAGCGGGAGGATGCGCGGGCCGCTCTCGACCTCCTCGCCGCACGGATCGCGAGTGCGATCGACCTGGACGAGGTCGTCCGGATCGCCCGGGGTGCAACGGATCTGCCGTCGACCCCGTGGGACCCGGAGCAGGAACTCGTGCCCTTCGACCTGCCTTCCCCAGCCGGCCGGCCGGTGGTCGCCGTGGCCGGGGGCAGGGCCTTCACGTTCCGGTACGCCGAGACCGACGAACTGCTGCGGGCGGCCGGTCTGCAGCCGGTGATCTTCGACCCGATCTCCGACGGCGCTCTCCCGGCGGGCACCCAGGGCATCTACCTCGGTGGCGGTTTCCCCGAGGTGCACGCGGACGGACTCGCGGCCAACACCGCGATGCGGGAATCGTTGCGGGCAGCCATCGATGCCGGTGTCCCGACGGTGGCCGAGTGCGCCGGGCTGCTGTACCTCGCCGACACCGTGGACGGAGCAGGCATGGTGGGCGTGATCCCGGCCGGGGCCCGGATGACCCCGAAACTCACCCTCTCCTACCGCACCGCGATCAGCCCGGCCGATTCCCTGCTGGCTCCGGCCGGGTTTCGCTCCACCGGACACGAGTTCCACCGCACCACCGTCGAACCCGCCAGCGGCGCCACGGCGGCCTGGCTGCTGGACGGCGTCCCGGCCGGCTTCAGCGAGGACCCGGCGGGTACCGGACGGCCGACGCTGCACGCGTCCTACCTGCATACCCACTGGGCCGGATACCCCTCCATGGCCGCAGCTTTCGCCCACGCCGTGCATGCCGCCATCCCGTGGTCCGACGGAGGCCCTGCGACGACGGCCGGCCCGGCCGGAGCACTGCGGCCCGTCGTGGATGCCGGGCCCGTCGAGGTCGACCTGGACCATCACGGCGACGCGGAGATCAGCGGCGACCTGGTGGATCTCGCCGTCAACGTCAGGCTGACGAGGCCGCCGGGCTGGCTGGCGGCCCGGATCACCGACAGCGTCGCTGATCTCGCGCACTATCCGCGTCCGGGCGAGGCGATCGAGGCGATCGCGGCCCGCCACCGGCGTCCAGTCGGGCAGGTGCTCCCCACCTCCGGTGGCGCGGAGGCGTTCACCCTGCTGGCCAGGGCCCTGCGGCCCCGGAAGGCCGTGGTGGTCCACCCCCAGTTCACCGAACCGGAGGCCGCCCTGGTCGCGGCCGGGCATCCGGTCCACCGGGTGATCCTGCGTGCTGCAGACGGTTTCACCCTCGAGGCCCGGCAGATTCCGCCGGACGCCGACCTGGTGTTCATCGGCAACCCGACGAACCCGACCGGCACGTTGCACGCATCGACCGTGCTCAGGGACCTGGTGCGCCCGGGACGGACCGTGGTGGTCGACGAGGCCTTCATGGACGCGGTTCCGCAGGAGCCCGAATCGTTGGCCGGCGCGAACCTGCCGGGCCTCGTGGTCCTGCGGTCGCTGACCAAGACCTGGGGCATAGCGGGCCTGCGGGCCGGATACGCCCTCGGCGACGAGTCGGTCATCGCCGCGATGCGGGCCCAGCAGCCTCACTGGCCGGTGTCCACCCCGGCGCTCGTCGCCATCGTCGCCTGCCTGGAGCCGGACGCGCTGGCCGAGGCGGCCGAGGCCGCCTCGGTGATCGCGGCGCATCGTGAGGTACTGACGGCCGGACTCGCCGAACTGGGCCTTCCCGTCGTCGGCAGACCGTGCACGCCGTTCGTGCTGGTCGACACCGGCGCGATCGGACGGAACGGTTCCGTCAGAGAAGCCCTGCGCGGGCATGGCTTCGCCGTGCGCCGCGGAGACACGTTCCCGGGGTTGGGGCAGGACTGGATCCGGATCGCGGTCCGGGAACCCGCGGTCAGCCGAAGGTTACTGGGTCACCTGGCCACCCTCGCGGCCGCGGCGGGCGCCGACAGGCGGCGCGAGCGGGCCGGAACCGCTGCGGTGCAGGAGGTACGGGCATGAGCGGTCCGATCGCAGGTCTGCTGGTCGATCTGCCGGTCCGGGGCCGTGAGGTCGTGGTCGTCGGGGGCGGGGTCGCCGCGCTCGGACGGGTGGCCGCGCTGCGCGCCAGTCGGGCGACGGTGGTGGTGTTCTCGACCGACCCGGTGGCCTCGGTGGCCGACTTCGCCGAACGCGAACTGATCACGCTGCACGAGCGGGAGGTCACCGATGAGGACCTCGCGAACGCCTGGTTGATCTACGCGGCCACCGGGGATCCGCAGGCGGACGCCGAGATCGTCAGCCGTGCAACGGCGCTGCGCCGGTTCTGCCTGATCGGGACCGGGCTGGCCTCGCACGAGCCGGCCGGCGGGCGGCTGAAGCCCGGCGGCCGCGTCGTGCTGGTCGGCGGGGGACCGGGCGACCCCGGCCTGCTGACGTTGACCGGGATGCGGGCCATCCAGGAGGCCGACGTGGTGATCGCCGACCGGTTGGCTCCCCTGGCCGCCTTGCAGTGGGTGCGGCCCGGCACCGAGATCATCGATGTGGCCAAGATTCCGCGCGGCGAGTTCACCTCGCAGGAGGAGATCAACCGGTTGCTGATCGCGCACGCCCGGGCCGGGAAGTCCGTCGTGCGGCTCAAGGGCGGGGACAACTTCGTCTTCGGGCGCGGCGGCGAGGAATGGCAGGCCTGCGCGGCGGCCGGCATCGAGGTGCAGTTGGTGCCCGGGGTGTCGTCGGCGCTGGCAGCGCCGGCACTGGCCGGGATCCCGGTGACCCATCGCAGCCTGAACCAGGGTTTCACCGTGGTCAGCGGCCACGTCCCGCCCGACGATCCCCGGTCGACGCTCGACTGGGCCGCGCTGGCCAGGACGGGTACCGCCCTGGTCGTCATGATGGGAGTGGCGACCCTGCCGGCGATCTCGGCCAAGCTGATCGCGTCGGGGATGGACCCGGCTACACCCGCTGCGACCGTCGCCGACGCCGGCCATCCCGGCCAGCGCACCGTGCGGGCCACCCTGGCGGACATCGCGGCGGCGACCGTCGCCGCCGGTCTCGTCCCACCCGCGGTCACCGTCATCGGGTCGGTGGCGGGCTTCGACCCGCTGGCCCCGGAATGACCGCCGACCGCCCGGATCAGGGGACGCCGGCCCCGGCCGCTCCGGCCCTCCCAGCGACCCCGGCCTTCCCAGCGGCCCCCGCGGCCGCGGCCGTCCACCTGGTGCGACACGGGCAGTCCACCTGGAACGTGCAGGGCCGCGTACAGGGCCAGAACGACGGGGCGGAGCTGACCCCGCTCGGACGGCAACAGGCGGCCGCGGTGGCCCAGCTGCTCCTCGGGTTCGACGCCACCCGGCTGCTGACCTCGGACCTCCGGCGCGCCGTCCAGACCGCTGAGATCATCGGAGCGGCAACCGGTCTCACGCCGATCGAGAGCAGCCTGCTGCGGGAACAGGGCCTGGGCATCCTGGAGGGGATGGACAGCGCGCAGGCCGCGCTCGAGTGGGAAGCAGCGGCGCAGCGGGCCCTGCAGCAGTACGGGGAGCCCGTTCCGGCCACCTCGATCCGGCTCCCCGGGGGCGAATCCATGCGCGACGTACTCGGCCGCGTCGGGGGCATCCTGGCCTCGCCCTGGATCACCGACGCCGCCGGCGACGTCGTCATCGTCTCGCACGGCGACACCATCCGCATCATGTTGGCGCTCCTGCTCGGTGACGACTTCGACGTGCTGGACTGGCGTCCGGTGGAAAGCGGTGAGGTGCATTCGATCCACCGCACGCCGTCCGGCGCGGTGGAGCACGTCGTCACGGCCATCGGCTTCGTCGGATGATCGGTGACGGGCTGCGGCTGGCCGTCGGCACGCTGACCGCCTTCCCTGTCGGGGCTCCACGACGCGTCGACGCCTCGACCGCGCGGGTGGCGATGCTGGCATCGCCGCTGGCCGTCCTTCCGATCGCCGTGGCAGCGGCCGCCGCCGGCGAACTCGCCCGCCTCGTGGCGCTGCCGCCGTTGATCGTGGCCGCCCTGGTCGTGGGGACGTTCGCGCTGGGTAGCCGTGGTCTGCACCTGGACGGACTGGCCGACACCGCCGACGGTCTGACGGCGTCCTACGACCGGGAGCGTGCGCTGGAGATCATGCGCCGGGGCAATACCGGCCCGGCCGGCGCTGCCACCCTGGTGTTGATCCTGCTGCTGCAGACCGCTTCCCTGGCCGCGGTTCTCGATCGTCCCTGGGGATTGCTCGGCGGAGTCGTGCTCCTCGTCCTGGCTCGCTGGGCGCTGCTGGTTGGCTGCGCCGCCGGGATCCCCGCGGCCCGGCCGGGCGGTCTGGGCGCGACGGTGGCCGGGGTGGTGCCGCAGACCGCCGCCGCAGTCGGGGGCCTGGTCGCCGCCGGTATCGCGTCCGCCGTGATGGCGCTCTCCGGACGTCCGTGGTGGCAGGGACCGGCCGCGGTGGTCCTGGCCGCCGCGGTCGTCATCGCCCTGATCCGGCGCTGCAGCCGGCGATTCGGCGGCATCACCGGCGATGTCCTGGGGGCCGGCATCGAGGTGGCCGCCACCTGCCTGCTGATCGGCGCGGCCGCCGGCAGATGACCGGTCGTCACAACCTGAGCACGCGGCCGGCGATCACCAGCAGGACGTCGTCGCTGACCGCGGCGATCTGCTGGTTGACGGTGCCGAGCAGGTCGCGGAACAGCCGTCCGGAGCGATGTTCCGGGACCACGCCCATGCCGACCTCGTTCGTGACGGCGACCAGCGGGCCCGGCGCCAGCCGCCAGGCCGTGGCCAGATCCTGGACCCTGGCATCGAACTCGGGGCGCCACTGCCCGGTCGGCCGTTCCCAGCCCTGCAGTTGATCCATCACCGCGGTCACCCAGGTGCCCAGGCAGTCGAGCAGGACCGCACCGGGTGCGGCTGACACCGCCGCGGCGACCTCGACGGTCTCGACGGTCTTCCAGTGCGCCGGCCGGCGGGCCTGGTGCAGCGCAACCCGTTCGGCCCACTCGGCGTCGGCGACCGGGTCCGGAAGCTGGCCGGGGGCCACATAGGTCACCGAGACCTCCTGCGCCAGCAGGGACTCCGCCCGGGTGGACTTTCCGGATCGGACACCACCGGTCACCAGGGTGCGGCGGGCTGGCATCGGATGCGGCTCCAATGGGCGAGGGTGGAGACAGGACGGGACGGACAGGTGCGCGGCGCAGCGAGGACACGGGCCACCGTACGCTGACCCGCGTGACGAGCGATTCCCGCGCCGCAGCCAGGGCTCTCGGCCTCCTGCTCGGCGTCGCGGCCGACCGGCTGTTCGGCGACCCCCGCCGGTTCCACCCGGTGTCCGGCTTCGGGTCGGGTGCCGCCGCGTTGGAGCGCCGGGACTACCGGGACGCCCGGATCGCCGGTGTCGCGCACGTCAGCCTGCTGGTCGGTGGGGCCGCGGTGCTCGGATCGGCGGTCGAGAGCTTCGCGCGGCGGCCGGTGGTCAGGGTGCTGACCACGGCTGCGGCCACTTTCGTCGTCCTCGGAGGCCGGTCGCTGGAACGGGAGGCACGGACGATCTCGGGGCAGTTGCTCGCGGAGGATCTTCCGGCGGCCCGTGAGCAGGTCACCCACCTCGTCGGCCGCGACACCACGGAACTCGATGCCGCTGCCATCATCCGGGCGACCGTCGAGTCCGTCGCGGAGAACACCGCAGACGCGGTGGTCGCGCCGCTGATGTGGGGGGCGGTCGCCGGGATCCCGGGACTGCTGGCCTACCGGGCCGCGAACACCCTCGACGCGATGATCGGTCACCGCAGCGCGCGCTATCTTCGATTCGGTTGGGCTGCAGCACGTCTGGACGACGTGGTGAACTGGGTGCCGGCGCGGCTGTCGGTGGGTCTGGTCGCGCTGTGTGCCCCGGCGGTCGGCGGCCGTCCGTCAGCGGCGATCAGTGCCGCACGCCGTGACGGGCCGGCCCACCCCAGTCCGAACGCGGGTCCGGTCGAGGCGGCCTTCGCCGGGGCACTGGGCCGGCGGATCGGCGGAGTCAACGTCTACCACGGTCGGACCGAGGACCGCGGCAGGTTGGGCGACGGGCCGGCCCCGGAGATTCCCGACATCCTGCGGGTGGCAACGCTTTCAGCAGTGGTATCGGGCGCCGCAGCGGTCCTCGCCGCCGCAGTGGTGCTGGTCCTGCCCGCACCGCGCGTCCTCCGCCGTCCTCGCCGGTGACGTCCCACCCGCTCACCGGAGGCGACCTCGGCCGGCATGTCGCCGCAGCCAGACGGCGGCCTCGGCGGCGGAAGCGACGGCCTGCACGCCAGGAACCTCCGGCGGACGCCGCACCACGACCACCGGGACGCCCAGTCGCCCGGCGGCGTCCAGCTTCGCCGAGGTGTACGCCCCGCCGGAGTCCTTGGTGACGAGTACGTCGACTGCGCGCGCGGACATCAGGTCCAACTCCCCGGCCAGGAAGTACGGACCGCGGTCGCGGACCAGCTCCCAGCGGGCCGGTAGCGCCTGCAGCGGCGTCTCCACCACCCTGACCAGCGCGTAGCGGTCCTCCAGCGGTTGGAAATCGCCCAGGGTCTGCCGTCCCGTCGTCAGGAAGACGCGCGATCCGAGCGCCGCGGCCACACCGGCGGCCTCCCGGGGGGAGCCGGTCCAGTGCCACCCACCGGCATCGAGCCGACCGGACCAACCGGCCCGCGCCAGCCGCAGCAGCGGGAGTCCCAGCGTTGCGCAGGCGGACGCCGCGGACGCGGACATGGTGGCGGCGAACGGATGGGTGGCATCGACCACGGCCGCGATGCGATGGGTGATCAGGTAGTCGGTGAGACCCGCGACACCGCCGAAACCGCCGATGCGGACCGGTCCCACCGGCAGGGCCGGTCTGCTCACCCGGCCGGCCAGCGAGGAGACGATCCGCGCCTCCGCAGCCGTGGCCGCGGCAGCCAGCGCCCTGGCCTCGGCCGTTCCGCCGAGGACGAGCACGGCGCCCGGCGGCGGATTCGGTGCGGACGGCACTTCGGTCACGGGGCAGTCTGGCACGGCGGCGGCCGACAGGTGCCGCCGTGTTCGTCGCGGTGGATCAGGCCGGAGGGTCGCTGTGACGGTGGACCGGCACCCCACGGGCCGCGACCACCGCCGTCAGACCAGCCAGGTGCGCCAGTCTGGCCACCTCGGAGTCGCGCAGCGCCGGGCCGCCCGGCCGCCCGACGATGACGGCCACCTCGGACGATCCCAGAGGGGCGACGGCCATCTCGGTGCCGATCGTCTTCCAGTCCTCCGGCACCCAGTAGGCCTCGGGATCGAGCACACCCGCCTCGTCGACCGGGGCCCAGCCCGGAGTGACACCGGTCAGGTTGGGCACGCCGCCGCCGCCGGCCAGCAGGTGGATGATCTTGTCGTCGCCCACCCTGACGACGATCGCCCAGCCCGCGCGGAGCACCTTCGGCAACATCCGCGCGAGCGATTCGATGGCTCTGGCGGGTTCGGCCGCGATCGCCTCGACGAGTTCCCACTCGCGGTGGCGGTCGGCGACACCGGGGTCCGGACGCACCGATTCCACCCGCACGCCCGGCACCGTCTCGGCGGCGGTGATCAGCACGTCCGGCTGCTTGCCGCTGGGGAGATCGACGACGATGTCATCGACGGCGCTCTCGAAGGAACGTTCGACGATGTCCATGGCCAGGATGTCCGCTCCGACCCGGCCGAGGGCGCTGGCGACGGCGCCCAGGCTGCCCGGTCGGTCGGGCAGGACCACGCGTAGGACGTAGGACATCGAACCGCCTTCGTATGCTGATGGGCCGATCATCGAGTGCCGTTTCCCCGCTCAATGTCAGTTCGACCTCTGTCACTTCGGCCGCGTTCCCGTTCGACCGCGGCCACTGCGGTGCCCCTGCTGTCCGACCCTGTCACTGCCATCGCATTTCCCGTAGTCGCCGGTGCACTGTCAGTATCCGGGCCGGTGGTTTCCGGTAGGTGACGGCAGCAAGTCTGGCCGGTGCGAGCGTTCTGTGCCCTCGGCGGGCACACTGTGCCACTTCTTGCGACTCTCTGCCACTTCTGCAGGGGTGGCCGGCCCGACGACGGCAGGAGTGCGCACGCTCGACCAACTAAGATCGACACGTGCCGCCACGTCCCGCCACGTTCGAGAATCGGCGGGACTCATCTGGTTTTTGGAGGATCGTGTCCAGCTCTGCAGAGTCCACGGCCGCCGCCGGTTCCGCCGGCGAGGTCCGTTCCGCGGCTCCCCACCTCACCCGTGACGACGTCGACCACCTCGCCCATCTGGCCCGGCTGGATCTGACCGAGGCCGAATTGAACACCTACGTGGGCCAGCTGTCGGTCATCCTCGATTCGGTGGCCGCCGTCACCCGCGTGGCTGCCGGCGACATCGAACCGACGACGCACGCCGTGCCGCTGACCAACGTCTTCCGCCCCGACGTGCCGGTGCCAGGCGTCTCCCAGGCGCAGGCGCTGGCCGGTGCGCCGTCCGCCCAGGACGGGCGTTTCCGCGTGCCGCAGATCCTCGGGGAGGAATCGTGACGGAGCTGACCCGGATGACCGCGGCCGACCTCGCAAGCGAGATCGCCTCTGGTCAGGTGAGCGCCGTCGAGGTCGCGCAGGCCCATCTCGACCGGATCGGTGCGGTCGACGGGGCCGTGCACGCGTTCCTGCACGTGTCGGGCGAATCCGCGCTGGAGCAGGCGCGTGCCGTGGATTCGGCACACGCCCGCGGCGAGAAGGGCGCCTCCACGCTGACCGGCGTGCCGCTGGCGCTCAAGGACATCCTGGTCCAGAAGGGATCGCCGGCCACCGCCGGCTCGAAGATCCTCGAAGGCTGGATCCCTCCCTACAACGCCACCGTGACGCAGCGGCTGCTCGATGCCGGCGTCGTCATCCTGGGCAAGACCAACCTCGACGAGTTCGCGATGGGCAGCTCGACCGAGAACTCGGCCTACGGCGCCACCCACAACCCGTGGGACCTGACGAGGATTCCCGGCGGCTCCGGCGGCGGCAGCGCTGCGGCGTTGGCGGCCTTCGAGGCTCCGCTGGCCATCGGTACCGACACCGGCGGCTCGATCCGGCAGCCGGCGTCGGTCACCGGAACGGTCGGGGCCAAGCCGACGTACGGCGGCGTGTCCCGCTACGGCGTCATCGCCTTGGCCTCGTCCCTCGACCAGGTCGGTCCGTGCGCCCGGACGGTGCTCGACACCGCGTTGCTGCACGAGGTCATCGCGGGCCACGACCCGCGGGATTCGACCTCGATCGACCGCCCGGTGCCCGAGGTCGTCGCCGCGGTCCGCCGCGGGCAGACCGAGGGCGTCAGGGGCATGAAGATCGGCGTGGTCCAGCAGTTGCAGGGCGACGGTTACCAGCCCGGCGTGATGGAGTCCTTCGAGGCCGCAGTCGCGGCGCTGACCGAGGCCGGCGCCGAGATCGTCGAGGTCTCGTGCCCGCACTTCGAGTACGCACTGGCGGCCTACTACCTGATCCTTCCGAGCGAGTGCTCGTCGAACCTGGCCAGGTTCGATGCGATGCGCTACGGCATGCGGGTCGGTGACATCGCCAACGGCGGTTCGCTGGTCTCGGCCGAGGACGTCATGGCGGCGACCCGCGGTGCCGGATTCGGCGCGGAGGTCAAGCGCCGCATCATCCTCGGCACCTACGCCCTCTCGGCCGGCTACTACGACGCCTACTACGGGTCTGCGCTCAAGGTCCGGACGCTGATCCGGCAGGACTTCGAGAAGGCCTATGGCGCCGCCGATGTGCTGATCTCGCCGGCCTCGCCCGTGACGGCGTTCCGGCTGGGGGAGAAGGTGGACGACCCGATGGCCATGTACCTCAACGACCTGGCCACCATCCCGGGGTCGCTGGCCGGGATCCCGGCGATGAGCGTGCCCAGCGGAATCGCGTCCGACACCGGACTGCCGGTGGGCCTGCAGATCATGGGACCCGCGCTCGGTGAAGAGCAGATGTACCGTGTGGCAGGGGCTTTCGAAGCCGGATATGTGGCAGCTCACGGCCGCACCGTCGTCGACTCCGCTCCCGAACTGGAGGTTCGCACATGACCGCCGTCATCACCGGCCTGATGGACTACGACGAGGCGATCGAGCGTTTCGACCCCGTCATGGGTCTCGAGGTGCACGTCGAACTGGGCACGGTCACCAAGATGTTCTGCGGCTGTTCGACGGCGTTCGGCGCCGAGCCGAACACGCAGGTGTGCCCGGTCTGCCTGGCGTTGCCCGGCGCGATGCCGACGATCAACGGAAAGGCGGTCGAGTACGCGATCAGGATCGGGCTGGCCCTCAACTGCGAGATCGCCACCTGGTGCCAGATGTCGCGGAAGAACTACTTCTACCCGGACATGCCGAAGAACTACCAGATCTCCCAGTACGACGAGCCGATCGCCTTCAACGGATATCTGGACGTCGACGTCGACGGAGAAATCGTCCGGGTCGAGATCGAGCGCGCCCACATGGAGGAGGACACCGGGAAGTCGCTGCACGTCGGCGGCTCCACCGGACGGATCCAGGGCGCCGAGTACTCGCTGCTGGACTACAACCGGGCCGGCGTCCCGCTGGTCGAGATCGTCACCAAGCCGATCTTCGGGACCAAGGAGAAGGCGCCGGCGGTGGCCCGCGCCTACGTCGGGGCGTTGCGTGATCTACTTGCCTCCCTTGATGTCTCGGACGTCCGGATGGATCAGGGGTCGCTCCGCTGCGACGCCAACCTGTCCCTGACGCCGGCGGGCATCCCGGTGATGGGTACCCGCACCGAGACCAAGAACGTCAACTCGCTGCGGTCGGTCGAACGGGCCGTCCGCTACGAGATCACCCGTCAGGGAGCACGTCTCGCGGCCGGCGAGACGATCAAGCAGGAGACCAGGCACTTCGACGAGTCGACCGGTACCACCAACCCGGGCCGCTCCAAGGAGACCGCCGAGGACTATCGGTACTTCCCGGAGCCCGACCTGGTGCCGATCGCGCCGGACCGGGCGTGGGTCGAAGAGATCCGGGCGGCGCTCCCCGAACTGCCGTGGGTGCGCCGTGCCCGCCTGCAGGAGTCGTGGGGGCTGACCGACCTGGAGATGCGCGACCTGCTCGCCTCCGACGCCGTCGATCTGGTGGAGGCGACCGTCGCCGCCGGTGCCCCACCGGCCGAGGCGCGCTCCTGGTGGTCGGCCTACCTCGGGCAGAAGGCCAACGTGCTGGGGGTCTCCTTGCCGGAGCTTGCGATCACGCCCGGCCAGCTGGCGCGCGTCATCGCGCTGGTGGCGGACGGTTCGCTGAACGCCAAGATCGCCCGTCAGGTCATCGACGGTGTGCTCGACGGCGAAGGCGAGCCCGAGGCGGTGGTGGCCGCCCGCGGCCTGGCCGTCGTGTCCGACGACTCGGCTCTGCAGTCCGCGGTCGACGAGGCACTGGCCGCCCAGCCCGCGGTGGCCGACCGGATCCGCAGTGGCAACCTGAAGGCCGTCGGCGCGATCGTGGGTGCCGTGATGAAGGCGACCAAGGGCCGGGCCGACGCCGGCCGGGTCCACGCGCTGGTCCTGACGACCCTCGGGGTCCAGGACTGAGGCCGGCCCGGGGCCGGGTTGGCGTGGATCAAGATCGCATGCATGGATCATCATTGCGCTTTTGGGACTGGAGTGACAGAAGTCGTCAATTTCGTCCATGCCTGCGATGTTGATCCATGCGCAACCCGGCCCAGCCGAGCCCAGCCGAGCCGGGGCAGGGCAGGCTAGTCGGGGCCATTGCCGCCGGCGCTGCCGGCGTTGGGCAGGACGATGACGCGATCGTCCGCGGCCACCGGTCTGCCGTGTCCGTCCTTGTTGGACGTGGTCATCCAGAGCGCGCCCTTGGCCCCGGGCTGTACCGTCAGCAACCGGCCGTAGGTATTGCCCAGCAGCACCCGCGGGCTGCCGGAGAACGTGCCGGTGGTGGACATCGCAATGCCGGCCAGCTGCTGCTTGCCGAGGGAGGTGTTGGCCAGCACGCCCTGGGACGTCGCACAGTCGGCCGCGCCTCCGTCACCGGCCTTCCAGGTCCACACCGCGTCGCCGGAGGCCGGGGTCGTGTAGTTCTTCCCCGACTTCGCGAGCAGCAGCAGGTCGGCGGAGGTGCGATGGTCGATCGCCGCCATCGCACCCGTCGGGAGCACGCACAGTCCGGTGATCTGGGTGAAACCACTCGAGAAGACGGGCGAGGTCTTCGTCGGATTGCCGGCCGCCGGCTTGCCGAATTCGTCGATCCGCAACAACTTGCCGGCCAGCGAACTGCTCGTGACGGCTGTGGGCGCCGCGCCCGCGTCACCGGTGCCGACGTAGAGCACCCCTTCGGCGGTGAAGGCGATCGCGCCACCGTTGTGCGTGCGGCCCTTGGGGATCCCGGTCAGGATCGCCTTGGGTACGTCGCCGGCGGCGATCCGGAGGACACGGTTGTCCGTCTTGGTGGTGACGTAGGCGTAGAGCAGACCGTCCTCGGTGTAGGACGGGGAGACGGCGAGTCCGAGCAGGCCGCCGTCACCCGTGGCGTCGATACCGGGAACGGTGGTCACCAGCACCGGCTTGCGGCCGGCCGAGATCCGCAGGATCCGGCCGGTGGTCCGCTCACCGACCAGTGCCGTGGTGCCGTCCGGCAACGGCACGAGCCCCCATGGCGCGGCCAGGCAGGCGGCGATGACGGCCGGATCGGTGGGCAGGCAGGGATCGGCCGGAGCCGGCTTGGCGGTGGAGGGGGTGGCGCTCGACGGCGGGACCGAGCCGGCCGTGGTCCGGGGCGGAAGTTGCGCCGGGACCACCGGGGTGACCTCCGGTGCGGTCAGGCTCGGCTGGGCGGTGAAGGTCGACGCCGAAGCGGTGAAGTTCCCGCACGCGGCGGCGACGCAGGCGACCAGGGCCAACATGACGGCCGACCGCCGTCGGCGCATGGCTCCGGTTCGACCGGGGCCGGGTGGGAGTCTCGGGCTGGCATCCATCACCAACCACGGTACGGGGCGGCGGGCCGACCGGGCGGCCGGTTCGACGAGCCGGCCGGGAGCACGACGGCCCCTGCCTGATCCGCCGGGCCCCGGTGCTCCCGTCGTCCGATCACGTGCAGCAGCATCATCGCGTCCCGCGACTCCAGATGACGCAGCCTGGCCTTGCGCCGGGAGGACAACGAGAGCCGGATGCCGGCCAGAGCGGCCCGCCGCTGCAGGGGGGTCATGGTGATCTCGGTCAGCTGCACCCGGCGGCGGCGGGCGATCAAGGTGTGCCGGGCCAGGACCCGCCGCCACCGGAAGGTGACCGTGCCGGCATCGAGGGACCAGGCCGCATCGGCGGCCTGCCCCCAGCCGATCAGGAATGCCAGCGGTAGCGGGACGACGGCCAGGTACCGCCCCCAGCCGGGGAGGAACACCAGGCCCGCCGTCAGCGCGGACGCCACCAGCACCGGCAGGGTGAAGTAGCGACGACGTGCCCTGGCCGGCACGGCGGTCAGGGATACCGGCCGCCACTGGAGCTCGGGCAGCGCCCGCTCCACCAACGCCGGGGCCGCGCTCACCTTGACCAGCGGGAAGAGCATCCGTTCCGTGTCGTTGGTCGTGCTCAGACCGGCCACCTCCACCTCGAGGGCGCAATAGCCGAGCATCCGTCTCCACCAACCCTCGACCACGCGTACCGCCTGCACACGATCGACGGGGATGGTCCCGGAACGCTGGGCCAGCAGACCACGACTGATGCGCAGCTGGTCGCCGTCACGGATCAGGGTGAACCTGGCCAACCGGAGCGAGGTGAGGGCGATGCCCGCCAGGACGGCCAGGGCAGCGGCGGCCAGCAGGAGCAGTGCCGTGGTCGTGCCGCCGACGAACACTTCGCGGGTGAGTCTGCGAAAGGTCTTCTCGGGGAGCAGGTCACGTGCCCTTCCGAAGGTTGCGGCGGCGCCGGCCAGGATCAGGGGAACCGAGGTTCCGGTGATGGCTGCGATCAATAGCGTGCGGGTGTCCAGCACGGCCAGGGTGGTCCCGGTCTTGAGCGAGCCCGACCCGGCGGTCGCTGCACGCGCGCGGTCCGATGCCCCGCCGTCCGATGCCCCGCCGTCCGATGCCGCGCCGTCCGATGCCGCGCCGTCCGATGCTCCGCCGCCGGATGCTCCGCCGCCGGAACTGTCGCCTGATCTGACGCCGCCCGCGGCCGGATCGGCCGATCCGGCCGGGGACTTCCCGAGATCGACGACGGGCCGGCCGTGGTCGGCCGGTCGCAGCGCCGCGCGGAGTTCCTCCAACGCGCCCGCCGAGAGGCAGGCGAGGTGCACCGAGGAACGGTGGTTGTTGCCGGGAGTCTGCACCTTGAGACCCCAGACGCGGAACAAGCGTTGCACCACACCGCGTTCGGCGTCCAGGGCGGTGATGCGGCCGATTCCGATGGTGTGCTGGGTGCGCTTGAACAGCCCGGAGACGACGCGCAGACTGCCGTCGACGACCGAGTACTTGCGGACCCACCATTCGCCCAGGGACCGCAGGGCGATCAGGGCGGCGAACAGGGCGATCACCCAGCCCGGTGCCTTCCAGATGCCAACGGCGATCAGCGGGATCAGCGACCGGATGCTGCGGCCAAGGCTGATCACCAGGTAGGCCGGGTGCAGTCGCCGCTCGGCGATCTCCACCCGACGTTCCGACGCCGCGTCCTCCACGCCACCCGCCCCTCCGGCGGGCGGAGAGGTCAGCGCCGAGGGTTCAGACGTCATCGGCCAACCCGGCCAGCGCCGAGATGCGTGTCCGGAGGTCGGCCGCCTCGTCCTGGTCGAGGCCGTCGATGACGACTGCTCCGGCCGCGGTGTGGATGTGCACGTCGGAGAGACGGAAGCGCCGCGCCAGCAGGCCCTGCTCGGATTTCAGATGTTGCACCCGGTTCATCGGGATCACGGTGCGGGTACGGACCAGCCAGCCGTGCTGCAGATCGATCTCGTCGCCCGAGATGGAGTACCAGAACAGACGTCGCCGGATGGGTGGCCCGATCGCCGCCCCGATGACGAAGAACCACAGCACGGCCAACCCGACGATGCACCATCGGACGACGGGGTCGAACCAGTCGACACCGATGGCCCACCAGGTCGTCAGTCCGGCCGCGACCACCCCCCAGGAGGCAGCCCGCAGCCGCCAGTAGTTCGTCACCCTGGCCGGGAGGCGATGCCGGGCGGCCGGATCGTCGCCGGGCAGCGCCGGATCGGCCCCGGCCCGAGCCGGGGCCGACGCTTCGGCACCGGACCGCGGCGGCAGACCGGTCACGGCCTCAGGAGTTCTTGTGCTGCCGCGCCGGCACGTGCCGGACGGCTCCGGTCGAAGCCGACGAGGCCATCGAGGCGTAGGCCTGCAACGCCTTGGACACGACGCGATCGCGGGAGCGCGGCTCCCACGGACGCTCGGAGGCCTCCATCTTCGCCCGCCGTTCGGCGAGCACGTCATCACCGACATCCAGGCGCAGCACGCGGTTGTCCACGTCGATCTCGATCGTGTCGCCGTCCTCGATCAGCCCGATCGCACCGCCGGCCCAGGCCTCGGGTGAGATGTGCCCGACGGAGATCCCGGAGGACCCACCCGAGAACCGGCCGTCGGTGATCAGTGCGCAGACCTTGCCGAGGCCGAGGCCCTTGAGGAAGGACGTCGGGTGCAGCATCTCCTGCATGCCGGGGCCGCCGGCGGGGCCTTCGTACCGGATCACCACGACGTGCCCGGGCTGGACCCGTTTGCCCAGGATGGCCTCGACGGCGTCTTCCTGCGACTCGAGAACGATGGCGGTGCCGGTGAAGTGGAACAGCGACGGGTCGATGCCGGCGGTCTTGATGACGGCCCCGTCGAGCGCGATGTTGCCGTAGAGCACCTGCAGCCCGCCCTCGACCGTGTAGGCGTGCGCCTTGTCGTGGATGCACCCTGCCACCGGGTCGGTATCGAGGGAACTCCAGCGGTTGGCGGTCGAGAACGCCTGCACCGTGCGGACTCCACCGGGAGCGGCGTGGAAGAGCTCCAGGGCGGCGGCCGACGGCGACGCCGACCGGATGTCCCATTCCGTCAGCCAGGACTCGATGTCCGGCGAATGCACCGTGTGCACGGACGTGTCGAGCAGATCGGCCCGGTAGAGCTCGCCGAGGATCGCCGGGATACCGCCGGCCCGGTGCACGTCCTCCATGTGGAAGTCCGAGTTCGGGGCGACCTTGGACAGACACGGCACCTGCTTGCTGATGGCGTCGATATCGGCCAGGGTGAAGTCGATCTCGCCCTCGATGGCCGCGGCCAGGATGTGCAGGACGGTGTTCGTCGAGCCGCCCATCGCGACGTCCAGTGCCATCGCGTTGCCGAACGCGGCCTTGGTGGCGATGTTGCGCGGCAGGACCGACTCGTCGTCCTGCTCGTAGAACTTCTTCGCGAGTTCCACGACAAGCGATCCGGCCCGCAGGAAGAGGTCCTTCCGCGCGATGTGGGTGGCCAGGGTGGAACCGTTGCCGGGCAGCGCAAGTCCGAGTGCCTCGGCCAGGCAGTTCATCGAGTTGGCGGTGAACATGCCGGAGCAGGAGCCACACGTCGGGCAGGCGGAGCGCTCCACCTCGTCGAGCGACTCGCTGTCGACCCCTGGCGTCGCCGAGGCCGAGATCGCGGTGATCAGGTCGGACGAAGGGTGGGCCACCCCGTCCACGACGACGGCCTTGCCGGCCTCCATCGGGCCGCCGGAGACGAAGACCACCGGGATGTTCATCCTCAGTGCAGCCATCAACATGCCGGGGGTGATCTTGTCGCAGTTCGAGATGCAGACGAGCGCGTCGGCGGTGTGCGCATTGACCATGTACTCGACGGAGTCGGCGATGAGCTCGCGGCTGGGCAGCGAGTACAGCATGCCGGCGTGACCCATGGCGATGCCGTCGTCGACGGCGATGGTGTTGAACTCCTTGCTGACCCCGCCCGCCTCCCTGATCGACCCGGCGACGAGGTCGCCCATGTCCTTGAGGTGGACGTGTCCGGGGACGAACTGCGTGTACGAGTTGGCGATCGCGACGATCGGCTTGCCGAAATCGGAATCCGTCATGCCGGTCGCCCGCCAGAGGGCGCGGGCCCCGGCCATGTTGCGGCCGTGGGTAGAGGTTCTGGAACGAAGCGGGGGCATGTGGAACTCCTGCCGGACGGGGTCTGCCGTGCTGCTCAGCAGTTTGTTGCGGTCACTGGGGAAATGACGACGTTACTCGTCGTCGACGACGGCCCCGGCGGGCGTGCGGACGGACTCTTCAGGTCCGGACGCCACAGCCCCGCCGACACCGCCGGTGGCGTGGTCGGTCCCGGGGGCCTCGTCGGCCTCCGGATCGCCGTCCTCCGGTTCCGGGGTGGGGGCGTCCTTGCCGATCAGCAGTCGTCCCCCTGACACCGCGGCCAGCCGGTACATGTCACGGGGGCGCACCATCGGCAACCGGATCCTGCGACCGTCCAGGCCCACTGCGGTCGCCCACCGCGGGCCCCGGAATTCCAGTCCGTCCAGATCCGACCACGCGATCCGGCGAACGCCCCGCGGGCCTGAAGCCCGGATGCTCGTCGGGTCCGCAACCGTCCTGGTGATCAGGATGTAGACCAGGGCGGCCAAGGGGAACAGGTAGAAGGCCAGAAAGGCGGTGGGTCCGGCGTTGGCCAGGGGGGTGATGCACACGAACGCCAGGAACGGGATCAGGACGGAGATCACGGGGAGGCGGAACACGGCACGGTCTGGACGGCTCACGTACGCATCGTCCCACCTCCGAGCACCTGCCCGGGTGGAATGTCGATGCAGGTCGGGCTCGTCGGGGAGTCGCCGCCCCTGCCTGCCGGTTCCGGACCCGCTGGTTTGACACGTGCTCCCGGCCACCGTAGGGTCCATTTCGTGTCCCAGATTCTCGTACTCCGCTAGCGCGTCGCACTCGGTCGGCCACACCAGGCCCAGACCGGAACAGACGCGCAACCCCTTGGTCCCCGCATGCCGGTGACGAGGGGTTTTTTATTGCCCACACCCGGGCTACCCAGCGGAACCGACAGGTGGATGGTGACAGATGCGAGAGAGCAGAACAGTTCTTCGCCGGCACCCACCTCGGTCGACAACCCCGTCGGTCGAACCGTTTTCCCGCATCCCCATTGCACGGGGGCGTCTCCACCCTGGACGTCTCCCTCTGCGGCGTGACCACGCACCTCACGTCCGGAAGCCTGTTGCCTCCCGATCAACCACCCCAGCCGGCCGCACCACCAGCACCGGCGAACGTCAGAAGGTCCTTCTGCCATGACCCAGACACCGACCGCTCCTCCGGCAGGTCGTCCCTCCGCCGCACACGCCCACCCGGGGACGAACGCCCACCCGGGCGCGAACGCGCATCCGGGGGGCAACGCTGCCGCACGGGCGCTGGCCGCCACCCAGCCGGCCGCGGCCCAGCCGAACGGGACCCAGCCGGCCGGGACCGCCGTGTCCCGTGATCCCGACGTCGAGTACGTGACCGGCGCGAAGTCGGTCGTGCGTTCCCTCGAGGAGGCCGGCGTCGAGATCGTCTTCGGCATCCCCGGCGGGGCGGTGCTGCCCATCTACGATCCGCTCTTCGACTCGGTGAAGGTGCGCCACATCCTGGTCCGTCACGAGCAGGGGGCCGGGCACGCCGCCACCGGCTACGCCCAGGCGTCCGGCCGGGTGGGCGTCTGCATGGCCACGTCCGGTCCGGGGGCCACCAATCTGGTCACCCCGATCGCCGATGCCCACATGGATTCGGTGCCGCTGGTCGCGATCACCGGGCAGGTCGGCCGGTCGCTGATCGGCACCGACGGGTTCCAGGAAGCCGATATCTGCGGCATCACGATGCCGATCACCAAGCACAACTTCATGGTGACCGACCCGGCCGAGATCCCGATGGTGATCGCCCAGGCCTTCCATCTGGCCTCGACCGGCCGGCCCGGCCCCGTGCTGGTCGACATCCCGAAGGACATCCTGCAGGCCGAGACCGTCTTCAAGTGGCCGACCGAGGTGCACCTGCCCGGCTACCGGCCGGCCTCCAAGCCGCATGCCGGTCAGATCAATGCCGCGGCCAGGTTGATCGCCGCCTCCCGCCGTCCGGTCTTCTACGTCGGTGGGGGTGTGCTCAAGGCACACGCGTCCGAGCAGCTCAAGGTGCTCGTCGAACTGACCGGGATCCCGGTGGTCACCACGTTGATGGCCCGCGGGGCCTTCCCCGACTCGCACCTCCAGCACCTGGGCATGCCGGGCATGCACGGCACCGTCGCCGCGGTCGCCTCCATGCAGCGGGCTGATCTGATCATCGCCCTCGGCGCCCGGTTCGACGATCGCGTGACGGGACAGCTGTCGTCGTTCGCTCCGGAGGCGACGATCATCCACGCCGACATCGACCCGGCCGAGATCGGCAAGAACCGCGCGGTCGACGTGCCGATCGTGGGGGACGCGAAGGAGGTCATCTCCGAGCTGATCTCGGCGATCGCCATCGAGCAGACCAGTGGCGTGGTGGCCGACCTGACGGCATGGTGGGCCGAACTGGACGGGGTCCGCGAAACCTTCCCGCTCGGCTACGACGAGCCCACCGACGGCTCGCTGTCGCCGCAGTACGTGATCGAACGGCTCGGCAAGATCTGCGGTCCGGACACCATCTTCGCGGCCGGGGTCGGCCAGCACCAGATGTGGGCGGCCCAGTTCATCTCGTACGAGAAGCCCTACACCTGGCTCAACTCCGGCGGTCTTGGCACGATGGGCTACGCGGTCCCGGCCGCCATGGGCGCCAAGATGGGCATGCCGGACTCCGTCGTCTGGGCGATCGACGGTGACGGCTGCTTCCAGATGACCAACCAGGAACTGGCCACCTGCGCCATCGAGGGCATCCCCATCAAGGTCGCCATCATCAACAACGGCAATCTGGGCATGGTCCGCCAGTGGCAGACGCTGTTCTACGGCGAGCGTTACAGCCAGACCGATCTCGGTACCCACAAGCACCGGATCCCCGACTTCAAGGTGCTGGCCGAGGCCTACGGCTGCGTCGGACTGCGCTGCGAGTCCAAGGAGGACGTCGATCGGACGATCGAGGCGGCCATGGCCATCAACGATCGTCCGGTGGTGGTCGACTTCACCGTCGGCGCCGACGCGCAGGTCTGGCCGATGGTGGCCTCCGGGACCGGCAACAGCGAGATCATGGCCGCCCGGGGTATCCGACCGCTGTTCGACGAAGAATGAGGCGACAGTGTCCAGTCCGTGCGTCCGTTGCCCTCGTCGCCGAACGACGACGTCGGCCGGTCCAGCACAGTTCGACGAAGAATAAGTCGTGACCCGTCATACGCTTTCGGTCCTGGTCGAGAACAAACCGGGTGTGCTGGCCCGGGTCTCGTCGCTCTTCTCACGCCGCCAGTTCAACATCCACTCGCTCGCGGTCGGCCCGACGGAGAACCCCGAGGTCTCCCGGATGACGATCGTCGTCGAGGTGGACGATCTTCCGTTGGAGCAGGTGACCAAGCAGCTCAACAAGCTGATCAACGTGCTCAAGATCGTGGAGCTCGCACCGAACGCCTCGGTCTACCGGGAGCTGCTGCTGATCAAACTCCGGGCCGATTCCGCCGTCCGCGCCCAGGTCGTCACGATCGTCGACATGTTCCGCGCGCACGTGGTGGACGTGACCCCGGACTCCATGACCATCGAGGCGGCCGGAACCAGCGACAAGCTGGAGGCGTTGGTCCGGATGCTCGAGCCGTTCGGCGTCCGCGAACTCGTCCAGTCGGGCATGGTGGCGCTGGGTCGCGGCGCGAAGTCGATCACCACCGAACGCCTCCGCGCCGACTGACCGCTGACGACCTGCCCACCGCCGCGATCACCCGTCACGGCAGGTGGTGAGATTGCGGGGCCTGCTCCCACACCCGAGCAGGCAGGCCGCGCACCAGATCCACCCCATCAGCTCCACTCATTGCAGACGGGCGCCCGGCGCCCGCGAAAGGAACGTCGATCACCCATGGCAGCCGAGATCTTCTACGACGACGACGCTGATCTGTCCATCATCCAGGGCCGCAAGGTCGCCGTCATCGGTTACGGCTCGCAGGGCCACGCCCATGCGCTGAGTCTGCGTGACTCCGGCGTCGACGTCCGCGTCGGACTGCTGGAGAACTCCAGGTCCCGTGCCAAGGCCACCGACGAGGGCCTTCGCGTGGTCACGCCGGCCGAGGCGGCGGCGGAGGCCGACGTCATCATGATCCTGACGCCCGACCACATCCAGCGCCACGTCTACGCCTCCGACATCGAGCCCAACCTGACGGCCGGCAAGGCGCTGGCGTTCGGCCACGGCTTCAACATCCGGTTCGGCTACATCAAGCCGCCGGCCGATGTCGACGTCATCCTGATCGCCCCGAAGGGTCCGGGCCACCTGGTGCGCCGCGAGTTCGTCAACGGCAAGGGCGTCCCGGACCTGATCGCGGTGGAGCAGGACTACACGGGGGGAGCCCAGGCCCTGGCGCTGTCCTACGCTGCCGCCATCGGCGGCGCCCGCGCCGGCGTCATCAATACCACCTTCACCGAGGAGACCGAAACCGATCTGTTCGGTGAGCAGGCCGTGCTCTGCGGTGGGGCCTCCCGGCTGATCCAGACCGGCTTCGAGACCCTGACTGCCGCGGGCTACCAGCCGGAGATCGCCTACTTCGAGGTGCTGCACGAGCTCAAGCTGATCGTCGACCTGATGTACGAGGGCGGGATCGCCAAGCAGCGCTGGTCCGTCTCGGACACGGCCGAGTACGGCGACTACGTCTCCGGCCCCCGGGTGATCGACGACCACGTCGCGAAGAACATGCAGGCCGTGCTGGCCGACATCCAGGACGGCACCTTCGCCGCCCGGTTCATCGCCGACCAGGACGCCGGCGCACCCGAGTTCAAGAAGTTGCGCGCCGAGCAGGAGGCGCACCCGATCGAGGAGACCGGCCGCAAGCTGCGCGGCCTGATGAGCTGGGTCAAGTCCGATGACGACTACTCCGGTACCGCCGCCCGCTGACCTACCCCGGCACCGACCTCCGGCCCGCGCCCGCACCACGGGAGGCGGGCCGGAGCTGCAGATCGGCCACGTCAGCGCGGGACTAGAAGGTCTTGCCGCCCTTCGCCCTGAACCAGGCCCTGGAACCCGGGTTGAGCAGGAAGATCAGGATCAGCACCGGCGCGACGAAGCCGACGACGACGGTCCCGCCGAACGACGCGGCGATCGCGAAGATGATCTCCACGACGATGTAGACGGCGCACCCGATGACCAGCAGCTGGGAATTCTTGCCGGACAGGGCGAGGACACCGCCCCAGATCAGCAGAATGGCGACGACGGCCAACCCGATCGCCAGCACCTTCGCGAAACCGCTGTAACCGTTGATGTTCTGGCAGTCGGCGGTGTACTGGGGGTCGTTCACGTTGACGCTGTTGCAGACGGACGAGGCGTAGCTGACGACGCTGCTGGCGGCCACCGTGATGAGCGAGCCGATGATCGCGAACGCGCCGAAGATGAAGGCCAGGACGGCCGCCGCGGTGACCATGCCCGGACGGGCGGCCTGGGCGGGACCACCGAAACCGGCCGGCGGATAACCGGGCGCCGGGTATCCGGGCTGCTGCCCGTAGGCGGGCTGGGCGTAGGCCGGTTGCTGACCGTACGCGGGTTGCTGCCCGTAGGCGGGCTGGGCGTACTCGGGTTGGCCGTAGGCGGGTTGCTGCCCGTAGGCCGGCGGGGGAGTGGCCCCGGCCGGATACCCCTGCTGCGGCGTCGGTCCGGACGGGTAGCCCTGCGGCGGTCCCGGCACGGATCCGTAGGGCGGTGGAGTGGTCACAGCTGGGTTCCTTCCGATGGCTGGAGAAGTCGAGATCACTGTAGGGCCGGAGCGACGGATCGCGCAGTGGAACGAGTGAACTCGGCCACACTATTTCGCCGGACCGGGTGTCGAACCTGCCGTCGCGGGGAACGTCGCCACCCCGGGTGGCGATGCCGGACCAGATCGATGGTGGAGGTCTCGATACGATGAGCGGCCGAGTGCACCGAAGCACCCGGGCTGACAGGACCTCCGGCACCGTGGCAGACCGCCGGTTCCCTGTCGGAGGTAGGCGGCCAAGGGATCGACTCGCGGCCGGTGATCCAAGACGGAGATGAACAAGCGTGCCTAACGCCGCCCAACCTGTTGTGCTGATCGCCGAGAAGCTCGCCCGGTCGGCGATGGACGTGCTCGGGTCGGACTTCGACATCAGGTACGTCGACGGCGCCGACCGCGCTGCGCTCCTACCGGCGCTCGCCGACGCCGACGCCGTCCTGATCCGCTCCGCCACCACCATGGATGCCGAGGCGCTGGCCGCGGCCCCGCGGCTCAAGGTGGTGGCCAGGGCCGGCATCGGTCTCGACAACGTCGATGTGCCCGCTGCCACCGCCCGCGGCGTCCTGGTGGTCAACGCGCCGCAGTCGAACATCATCACCGCCGCCGAGCACGCGATCGCCCTGCTGATGTCGGTGGCCCGGCAGATCCCGGCCGCCCACGCGACGATGGCCGCCGGCGAATGGAAGCGCAGCAAGTTCATGGGCGTCGAGATCGCCGACAAGACAGTCGGCGTCGTCGGTCTCGGCCGCATCGGGCAGCTGTTCGCGGCCCGTATCGCCGCCTTCGACACCAACGTCATCGCGTACGACCCGTACCTGCAGCCGGCCAGGGCGGCGGCCCTGGGCGTCACCCTCGTCGACCTCCCGACCTTGCTGCGCGAGGCCGACATCATCTCCATCCACCTTCCGAGGACGAAGGAGACCCTCGGTCTGATCGGGGCCGCCGAACTGGCCACCGTCAAACCGAACGTGCTGATCATCAATGCCGCCCGCGGCGGGCTGATCGACGAGCAGGCGCTGGCCGACGCCCTGGCCGAGGGCCGGGTGGCAGGCGCCGGCATCGACGTCTACGTGACCGAACCGCCGGCCGGGGACAACCCGCTGCTGACTGCACCGAACATCGTGCTGACTCCCCACCTCGGCGCCTCGACCACGGAGGCCCAGGACAAGGCCGGCACCGCGGTCGCGAGGTCGGTCAAGCTCGCCCTGCGCGGCGATTTCGTACCCGACGCGGTCAACGTCCAGGCCGCCGGGCCGGTTGCCGACGACGTCCGCCCCTGGATCCCGCTGGCCTCCCGGCTCGGCACCATCCTGACCGCCGTGGCGGGCGCGGTGCCGGCCAAGGTCGTCGTCGAGGTTCGCGGTGACCTGGCCGACTCCGACACGACGATCCTGCAGCTCGCGGCCGTCCGGGGTATCTTCGGACAGGTCATCAACGAGGCCGTCACCTTCGTCAACGCGCCGTCGCTGGCCGCCGAACACGGGCTGAGCCTGTCCGGCTCCTCGACGAAGGAGACCGGCGACTACCGTTCCTCGATCACCCTGCAGGCCGCGATGACGGACGGTTCCAGCCGGTCCGTCTCGGGCACGTTGTCCGGGCCGCACCAGGTCGCCAAGCTGATCGAGATCAACGATCGGCACTTCGATCTGCGCGCCGAGGGCGACCTGCTGGTGCTGGCCTACGCGGACCGCCCCGGCGTGATGGGGACGGTCGGACACCTGCTGGGTGATGCGGGCGTGAACATCCTCGCGGCCCAGATCTCCCAGGAGATCTCCGGGCACGCATCGATCATGGTGCTGCGGGTCGACGGACTCCCGGGTTCGGAACTGCTCGAGCGGATCGGGGCATCGGTCTCCGCCAGCGCGATCAGGGGCATCGCCGCCGACTGAAGGCAGAGGACCGTCCCACTTCACCTCGTGGCTCATCGATGCGACGATCGACACGGTGCAGTTGATCGACATCGTGCAGTTGATCGACACCGCGCACTTGATCGACACTGTGCAGTTGATCGAAGCTCTGCAGTGAACGGTCGGTCGGCAGAGGAGGTGACGGTGGCCGGACATCGAAGTCGTTCCGCGTCCGGCGGACGCTTCCGGCTGCTCGGCGCCGTCACGGCGCTGCTGTTCGGAGCCCTGTGGGGTCCATCCACGGGTGCCTTCGCCACCGATCCCACCGGGGTCGCCGGTCCGTCCGTCGGCCAGCAGGCGACGCCGGGTCCCACCAAGCCGGGATACAGCAGGTTGATCGAGAACACCGCAGTGCTCCAGCCGGGTCTCGCCGCCGGGTCGGGGCGGCGGACCGTATTCGTCCAGCTGGCCACCACGGGCGCCGCCGCCGTATCGTCCGCGGTCCTCGCGAAGGGACAGGGGGCGGCCGCCGCCCGCCGGGCCGTGGCCGTGCAGCGCGTCACCACGAAGGCTCTGTCGTCCGAGATCTCCGGGATCGCCAGGAGGATCGATCCGGGCGCGGTGAGCATCTTCGAGGTCTCCAACGCCGTGCCGGGAGTCGGTCTGATCGCCGACCCCGCAGCGCTGCGAGCGCTGGCCGGGCTGAGGGTCGTCCTCAAGATCTCCGAGATCGTGCCCAAGACGCCGGCCAACGCCGGTGCGGCCCAGCTGACCAGGGTGCTGCAGACCTGGACCGATCTCGGCGTCACCGGTCGGGGCGAGCGGATCGGCCTGATCGACACCGGGATCGACTACACCCACGCGGATTTCGGTGGACCGGGAACGACCGCCGCGTACCAGTCCGCGAGGGCCACCGACGCCGGTCCGTGGACGCCGACGGCCAGGGTGGTGGGGGGCACCGATTTCGCCGGCGACGACTACGACGCGGCCGCGACGACCTCCACCGGAGCGGTGGATCCCGGTTACCAGCCGGTACCGCACCCGGATTCCAACCCGCTCGACTGCAACGGTCATGGCACCCACGTCGCCGGGACGGTGGCCGGTGCCGGTGTCGACTCCGGGGGCCGGACGTTCGCGGGGGACTACTCGAAGCTGACCGGCGCAGAGCTCTACGGCATGGACATCGGCCCCGGGATGGCTCCGCAGGCCTCGCTCTACGCCCTCAAGGTCTTCGGTTGTTCGGGAGCCACTGACCTGGTCATCCCCGCGCTGGACCGGGCCCTCGACCCGAACGGGGACGGTGATTTCACCGATCACCTGGACGTGGTCGACCTCTCGTTGACCAACGCCGTCGGCGCGGCCGACGATCCCGAGACCACGGTCCTGGACACCATCGCGCAATACGGGGTGGTGCCGGTGGTCGCCGCGGGCAACGGCGGCGACCAGACCGATGCCGCCGGGTCGCTGGCCGGATCCGTGCGCTCCCTCGCCGTGGCGTCCTCGGTGGATGCCTATCAACAGCTCGACGGCCTGTATGCCGCACTACCGGGTCAGGCGGTGCAGACGGTGGCCGGCCAGATGTCCACGGCCTACCCGTGGGCGGTGTCCGCGGACGTGTCGGGACAGGTGGTCTCGCTCTCGCCGGCCGACGCAGACGGGTGCACGGCGCTGTCGGCCGCGGACGCCGCCAGAGCGGTCGGAAGGATCGTATGGCTGTCCTGGGACGACGACGATTCGACCCGGGCGTGCGGGTCCGCCCCCCCGGGCGGGAACCTGCAGGCGGCCGGCGCCCTCGGCGTGCTGCTGACCCGTGGTACCCCGGTCTTCGCCGGACCCATCATCGGCAACCCCGCCCTGCCGGTCCTGCAGCTGACGCCGACCGCCACCGCACTTCTCGCGCCCGGGGTGGACCACGGGCTGCAGGTGAACATGTCCGGCGGCCTGGCCGCGGAGAAGCCGGAGGTGGACAACTCCATCACCGACCTGATCGAGACCTCCTCGGCCCGTGGGACCCACGGGTCGACCGGCCCGGTGAAACCGGACGTCTCGGCACCGGGCGACACGATCTCGTCGGCCCGGATGGGCAGCGGCAACGGCAGTGCGCTGCGGTCCGGCACCTCGATGGCGGCCGCCGAGATCGCCGGTGTGGCCGCCCTGGTGCACCAGAGCCACCCGTGGTGGACTCCGGAGCAGGTGAAGGCGGCCCTGGTGAACACCGCCGGTCACGATCTCTACACCGGCCAGGATCGCAGCGGCGCGGCCATCGGTCCGAACCGGGCCGGATCCGGGCGGGTGGACGCCGCCGCCGCGGTCGGTACCCAGCTGCTGGCCTACAGCTCGAGCACGCCGGGCGCCGTGTCCGTGACGTTCGGCGTGGTTCCGGCGGACGTCCGTCAGGCCTCCGTGGTGGTGACCTCCGCGGTGGTCGTGCAGAACACCGGTGCGAGCAGCTCGGACGTCACGTTGTCCTATCAGTCCGTCGTCGACCAACCAGGTGTCGCGTACACGGTCAGTCCGGCGACGATGACGCTCACCGCCGGTGCCAGCGCCCTGGCGACCGTCTCGATGACCGTCACGCCCGCGGCATTGCGGCACACGCTCGACCCCGGCACCCCTGCGCAGCAGACCAACCCGCTGACCGGACTGGACGAGGCCCGCTAGTTCGTCCCGGCCGCCTCCGGGCGGCTCCTGCTGAGCTCGCCGGGCCGCCCCGATCTGCGGGTCCCGGTCTACGGCACCGCCAAGCCCGTGTCCTTCACCACGGCCGTGGACGGCACCGCGGCCGGGAGCCCGGCGGTCGTGCTGGGGGGCAGCGGCTTCGCCCTCTCGTCCCCGGCCGACCCGGCCGGCGCGGGCTACCTCTCGCTGACCTCGGTGCTGAACCTGGGATACCGGGGCAGCGCCACCGCCGGGTGTGCGACGCCGTCGTCGGCGGTGGTCGGCCCGACCACGACGCCGAACGTCACGCCGACCGGGGGCGCGACCGCGACCACGTCCGGGACCCTCTGTCCCAGGGTCGGCACGGGCAGTGCGGGGGGCGCCATCGCGGCGGTCGGAGCCGGCCGCGCCGGGGCGGACGGCGCGAATCCCGGCTACCTCTGGTTCGGCCTGTCCACCTTCGGCGACTGGCCGGGTGTCGGCAAGAACCTGTTCCCGACGGTCAACATCGACACCAACGGTGACAACACCGCCGACTACACGGTGCAGGTCCAGACCATCGGCGGATCCGACCTCCTCTACGCCCTGTTGTTCGACGACGCCCGCGCAGGTTCGCTGATCGGCATCTACCCGGTCAACTTCAACCTGGGCAACGTCGACACCAACCCGTTCGACACCAACGTGCTGCTGATCCCCATCGACCCCACCGCCCTGGGCTACCGGGTGACCGACACGACCTTCCCCCTCCGGTACTCGGTCGCCCTGTACGCCGCATCCGGCGCCCCGCTGAACTCCGGGACGATCGACACCACCCCGGCCATCGCGTTCGATGTCGCGCAGCCGGCGATCTCGACGTCGGCGCCGCTGTGGCAGGACCAGGGCGGAACCGGAATCCCGTACCGGCTGAGACCCGGCGTCGGCGGCGCCGAGGCCCTGGTCCTGCACCTGCACGGTGCCGACGGCTTCCGTGAACATGTCGTCACCCTCTCGGGTGGATGAGGGTGAGTCCGGGCCGGGGTCGGCAGACGCGCGTCAGGCGGTGTCCACCCATTGCACCACTACCGCTACCCTTCGCAGTATCTCTGCCGCCCCACCTGCCCAGCTGAATTCGTTCGAGTGCGTCCCGGCTGCGCAGCGGATCTCTCGCACCCTGCCCCTCTCGTTGTCCAGTTCAGGCCGATGCCGGCCGACAGGAACGTGGACAGAAATGGTTGAACATGAAGCTCGCGGTCATTCCAGGTGACGGCATCGGTCCCGAGGTCGTCGCCGAGGGACTCAAGGTCCTGACGGGTGTCGTGCCGTCGGTCGAGACCACCACCTACGACCTCGGTGCCGCACGCTGGCACCGCACCGGTGAACTGCTCCCGGATTCGGTACTGCGCGAGCTGCGCGAGCACGATGCGATCCTGCTGGGCGCCGTCGGCGACCCGACCGTGCCGTCGGGAATCCTCGAGCGCGGGCTGCTGCTGCGCATCCGGTTCGAGCTCGACCACCACGTGAACCTCCGCCCCGCCCGCCTGTATCCGGGAGTCGTCGGCCCGCTGGCCGGTGACCAGGCCATCGACCTCCTGGTGCTGCGCGAGGGAACCGAGGGTCCGTACGCGGGGAACGGCGGACTGCTCCGCAAGGACACCCCGCACGAGATCGCCACCGAGGTCTCCCTGAACACCTACTTCGGCGTCGAACGGGTGGTGCGCGACGCGTTCCGACGGGCCGCACGCCGCCCGCGCAAGCACCTGACACTGGTGCACAAGACGAACGTGCTGGTCCACGCCGGCCAGCTGTGGAGCCGCGTCGTCGAAGAGGTGTCGATGGAGTTCCCGGACGTCAGCGTGGCCTACTCGCACATCGACGCCGCGATGATCTACCTGGTCACCGATCCCGGCCGATTCGACGTCATCGTCACCGACAACCTGTTCGGCGACATCCTCACCGATCTGGCCGCCGCGGTCTGCGGCGGTATCGGGCTCGCCGCCTCGGCCAATCTGGACGTCTCCGGCGCGAACCCCAGCATGTTCGAACCGGTGCACGGGAGTGCGCCGGACATCGCCGGCGCCGGCACCGCAGACCCGACTGCGACCGTGCTGTCCGTCGCGCTGCTGCTCGATCATCTCGGCCTGCCGGATGCGGCCCGCCGGGTCGAGGCCGCCGTGGCCTTCGACCTGGCCACCCGGCAGCCCGGCTCGGCGGGCAAGACCACCGCGGTCGGCGACCGACTGGCGGCGCTGGCGTCCAGCTGAGGCCGCACAGGGGACAATGACTGGACCAGGTCCGCACCAACCCGGTCGTCGCCGGTGGGCACCACCCGCCGTCGACGAGTGGGATGCACGCTGCCGTGCCCGCCCACGGGTCGGCCCGCTCGACGTTCCCCACCTCAGGAGTTCCGCGACATGAGTACTACCGCACCCGCAACGCCGCGGTCGGGCCTGCCGGCGTCATCGCTGCAGCTCTCGCCGCTGGGTGATGCGTTCCATGTCTTCGACACCACGCTGCGCGACGGCGCCCAACGCGAGGGCATCACCTACTCCGTGGCCGACAAGATCGCCGTGGCGACACTGCTGGACGAGCTCGGCGTCGGCTTCATCGAGGGCGGATGGCCCGGTGCCATGCCCAAGGACACCGAGTTCTTCGCCAGAGCTGCTGCCGGAGAACTCGCCCTGACGTCGGCGCAACTGGTCGCCTTCGGGTCGACCCGCAAGGCCGGCGTGCGGGCCGGCGACGACCTGCAGGTGCGTGCTCTCCTGGACTCCCAGGCACCGATCATCACCCTGGTGGCCAAGTCCGACGTCCGGCACGTGGAACGCGCGCTGCGCACCACCCTCGAGGAGAACCTGGCGATGGTCGGCGACACCGTCGCCTACCTGGTCGGCGAGGGACGGCGGGTCTTCCTGGACTGCGAGCACTTCTTCGACGGCTACGCGCATGATCACGACTACGGCATCCGGGTGGCCGAGGCCGCCGTGGAGGCCGGGGCGGATGTCATCGTCATGTGCGACACCAACGGCGGCATGATGCCGGTCGGCCTCCACGGGGTCGTCGCGGAGGTCAGGGACCGCACCGGTTTCCGGCTCGGCATCCACTGCCAGGACGACACCGGGTGTGCCGTGGCCAACACCATCGCCGCGGTCCAGGCCGGGGTCACCCACGTCCAGTGCACCGCCAACGGCTACGGGGAGCGGGCCGGTAACGCGGACCTGTTCGCCGTCCTGGGCAATCTCGTGGTGAAGATGGATCTGCCGGTGCTGCCCGACGGCCGCCTCAGCGAGATGGTGCGCGTCTCGCATGCGCTGGCCGAGCTCGCGAACATCGCCCCCGACTCGCACCAGGCCTACGTCGGGTCCTCCGCATTCGCGCACAAGGCCGGTCTGCACGCCTCGGCCATCAAGGTCGATCCGGAGCTGTACAACCACCTGAATCCCGAGGTGGTCGGCAACGACATGCACATCCTGATCACCGAGATGGCCGGGCGGGCCTCGGTCGAGCTCAAGGCCAAGGAGTTCGGCATCGATCTCGCCGGACAGCCCGAGGTCGTCTCGAAGGTCGTGGACACGATCAAGGCGCGGGAGGCCGCCGGTTGGAGCTTCGAAGCCGCTGACGCCTCCTTCGAGCTGCTGCTGCGCGACGAGATGGCCGCGGCCAACGGCGAGCAGTTGGCCGCGCCGTTCCAGTTGGAGTCCTACCGGGTGATCGTGGAGAACACGGCGAACACCCCGGGGGCCGGCCGTTCTGTCCAGTCGGAGGCAACCGTGAAGGTGCACGTCGGCGGACGGCGGGTGGTGGCCACGGCCGAGGGCAACGGCCCGGTGAACGCACTGGATTCCGCGCTGCGCAGCGCACTGGCCGAGCACCTGCCGGCGCTGGCAGGTGTCGAGCTGGTCGACTACAAGGTGCGGATCCTGGCCGACCACGCCGGTACCGACTCGGTGACCAGGGTGCTGCTTGCATCGACCTCGACGATGGCAGCCGGTTCGCCCGAGTGGACGACCGTGGGCGTTCACACCAACGTGGTCGAGGCGTCGTGGCAGGCGTTGGTCGACTCCCTGGTGTTCGCGCTCCGCCCGTCGTCCGCCTGACCCCACCGGCCCCGGCCCCCGTTCATCTCGGACCCCGTTCACCTCGAAGTCCGTTCGTCCCTAAGGAACCCACATGCGTCTGGCCCGGATCGCCCACCCCACCGGCGTCGCCTTCGTGGTGATCGAGGGGACCGGTGACGGATCGGCCGACACCGACGACCTGGTCGCCAAGGAAATCCTCGATCATCCCTTCGGCGTGCCCGAGTTCACCGGTCGGGAATGGCCCCTCGGCCAGACCCGGCTGCTGGCCCCGATCCTGCCGTCGAAGGTGGTCGCCGTCGGGCGCAACTACGCCGACCACGCCGCCGAGCTGGGCAACGCCGTGCCGGAGGAGCCGCTGATCTTCCTGAAGCCGTCGACGTCGGTGATCGGTCCCGGCGCCCCGATCCTGCTGCCGCCTTCGTCCTCGCGGGTGGAGTTCGAGGGCGAGCTGGCCGTCGTCATCGGCCGTCCCTGCCGTGACGTGAAGGCGGAGAACGCGCAGTCGGTGATCCTCGGCTACACGGTGGCCAACGACGTCACCGCCCGCGATCTGCAGCGGGCCGACGTGCAGTTCACCCGGGGCAAGAGCTTCGACTCGTTCTGCCCCATCGGCCCGTGGATCGAGACCGAACTGGACCCGACGGACGTCGAGATCCGCACCGAACTCGACGACGAGGTCAAGCAGGACGGCCACACCTCGGACATGGTGCACAGCGTCGCCGCCCAGATCGAGTTCATCTCGGCGATCATGACGCTGCTGCCCGGGGACATCATCCTCACCGGCACGCCGGCCGGCGTCGGTCAGATGGTGGCCGGACAGACGGTTTCCGTCACCGTCGAGGGCATCGGCACCCTGACGAACCCGGTCCTCGATCGCTGACCCGTCTGCTTCGTCGTCGCGCTGATCAGCTCAGCCGAAGGCCCCGCCGGCGCCGCCCGCGCCGCCCGCGCCGCCCGGTGTCGCGCTGATCAACTTCGTCCGCGCTCATCATCGGGTTGACTCCTGTCACTTCAGTCCCAGAATCGCAACGTTGACGAGCGCAGGCGATGTTGATCAGCGCGGCGGAGCGCCCAGATAGGCTGGGGTGGTTATGACTGACCTCCTGAGCACACCCGTCCGTCCCGTTCGCGCCCGCTTCTGCCCGTCACCGACGGGGACCCCGCACGTCGGGCTCGCCCGTACCGCGCTGTTCAACTGGGCTTTCGCCCGGCATCATCACGGCACGCTGGTCGTCCGGATCGAGGACACAGACGCGTCACGGGATTCCGAGGAGTCCTACCAGTCGCTGATCGAGGCGATGAACTGGCTGGGCATCGACTGGGACGAGGGACCGATCGTCGGTGGACCGCACGCGCCGTACCGGCAGAGCCAGCGCCGTGACATCTACCTGGATGTGGCCAGGCGTCTGCTGGAGGCCGGCCATCTCTACGAGTCCCACTCGGTGGTGGAGGACTACACCGCCCGTCATCTGGCCGCCGGTCGCGATCCGAAACTCGGGTACGACAACTACGACCGCGTTCCCGACGAGACGCTGATCGCAGCGGCGATCGCGGCCGGCCGGGCCCCGGTGCTGCGCCTGCGGATGCCCGAGCGCGACATCACCTTCGACGACATGGTGCGCGGGACGGTCACCTTCCCCGCCGGTTCGATCCCTGATCCCGTCATGGTCCGGGGTAACGGAGAACCGTTGTACACCTTGGTGAATCCCGTCGACGACGCGCTGATGGGCATCACCCACGTGCTCCGCGGCGAAGACCTGCTGCCCTCCACGCCACGCCAGATCGCGCTCTACGAAGCCCTCGCCGAGATCGGTGTCGCGCAGTACACCCCCGAATTCGGACACATGCCGTTCGTGACGGGGGAGGGCAACCGCAAGCTGTCCAAGCGGGATCCCCAGTCCAACCTCTTCCAGTACCGGGATGACGGGTTCATCGCCGAGGGGATGGTCAACTATCTCGCCCTGCTCGGCTGGTCGTTGGCCGAGGACCGCGACATCTTCACCAGGGACGAACTCGTCGCGGCCTTCGACGGCCACCGCATCTCGGGAAATCCGGCGCGCTTCGACCGCAAGAAGGCGGAGGCGATCAACTCCACCCACCTCCGGATGCTGACCCCGGGCGACTTCGCGGCGCGGTTGACCTCCTACGTGGTCTCCTCCGGCCGGCTTGCCGGAGGTGCGGGGCTGAGCGCGACGCAGCACAGCCTGATCGAGCAGGCCGCGCCACTCGTCCAGGAGCGCTGCACCCTGCTGTCCGACGCCGCCGAGATGATCGAATTCCTGCTGGTCGCCGAGACCTCGTTCGAGGTCGACCCGACTGCCGCGGTGAAAGTGCTGAAGCCCGATTCGGCGCCGGTCCTGGCTGCGGCGGTCGCCGCGCTCGAGTCGCTCACGGGGTTCGTCGCCCCCGACATCGAGCAGGCACTGAAGGCCGCCTTGATCGAGGGACTGGGGCTGAAGCCGAAGGTCGCCTTCGCCCCGGTGCGGGTCGGGGCCACCGGCCGGACGATCTCACCTCCGCTGTACGAGTCGTTGGAACTGCTCGGACGCGACCGGACACTGCTGCGGCTACGCGCTGCTCAACAACTGGCCGAGCGCTGAACGTGGGTCCACCCACGTCCGACATCGGTGTGCTCTTCGACATCGACGACACCCTGGTCGATTTCGCCGGGGCCGCACGGTCCGCTCTGCTGGAGGTCGCGGCCTCCTTCGCCCTCGCCGCGCGTGGCGCCGCTGGCGCGCCGCCCGGAGCCGTCGCCGCGCACCGCGCCGGTGCCGCACATCGCGCGGACGGTGTGGGGAGACCTTCGCGCCAGGAGGTCGGCGAGCAGGTCCTGAGCTGCTGGGAAGTGGTCAGCGAGCGCGAGTACGGCCGGTTCCTGGCCGGCGAGCTGTCGTTCGACGACATGCGGCTCGCCAGGATGACCGAACTGTTGCGCGAGATGGATCCCTCCGGTGTGCTGGGGCTCGATCCGGCGGAGCTGGAACTGCTGCGCAACGAGTCGATCTTCACCCACTACCGCCCCTACGACGACGTCCCGCCCGCGCTGGAGCGGTTCCGTTCGGCCGGCGTCACCGTCGGGGTGGTGTCCAACAGTGATGGTGACCACCAGCGGCGGAAGATGGCGGCGGCCGGCCTCGATCACCTGATGGCCGCTGCCGTCTTCTCCGGTGATCTCGGAGTCTCCAAACCCGATCCGGCGATCTTCGTGGCCGGCGCCGCCGCCCTCGGGCTTCCCGTCGATCACGTGGTCTACGTCGGGGACAGGTGGGCGACCGACGCCGTCGGGGCGCTGAGGGCCGGCCTCTCCGCGGTCTGGCTGAACCGACTCGAACTCCCACGGCCCGCCGGCGCCGCGGACGACCTCGGATCCGTTCCGGGGAGCGCTGATCGACTGGCCGAGCTGACCGGCCTCGAACCCCTCGACGCCGAGTTCGCCCGCCGGCTCGTCACGCGTTGAACCGGTCGCCGATCGTGGTCGGGATCGTTGCGCGTCAGGGCAGGCGAGGTGGCGATCCACACCGAATTGGCCGGGGCGCGTCGGGGCTGTAAGATGATTCCTCGGTGCCTTCTCCGGCTGTCCTTCGCCTCAGATCGCCTGCAGTGAAACAGCTTTGGGGTATGGTGTAATTGGCAACACTAGGGATTCTGATTCCCTCATTCTAGGTTCGAGTCCTAGTACCCCAGCTCACGTGTCGCTTCCCGGAGCGATCATCCCGGCCGGAGGCGGCATCACGGGATGGTAGTGTTTGCGAAGTAATTCTAGGGCCCCGTCGTCTAGCGGCCTAGGACGCCGCCCTCTCACGGCGGTAGCGAGGGTTCGAATCCCTTCGGGGCTACCAGCATTTCCAGCACGGCCCGGCTGCGGGCAGCGATCAGAGCCACCTTCTCCTCCGGGGATGGTGGCTCTTCTCGTGGCGGTCGCTTTCCAGGTGGCGCCGAGACCGGATCGACCAAGCCGGTCGACCGGGCCGAGGTCGTTGTCGCGGGGTGACCGTGGCGGGGTGACCGTCGCCGCGCGAGCAGGTCAACCGGTCTGCACGGTGAAGTGGACTCCGGAGAACCCGGCCCCCGCCAGGCGGTGACGTCCGCGGTCACCTCCTCGGGTGCACCGTCCGGTCGACAAGGCTCCCGAGGATCGGGTCACAGGCGCGCCGTGAGGGCCTCCGACGCCTCGATCAGGTCCCCCGCCCACAGAGCGCCCGGTCGCCGCCCGATTCGCTCCACCGGTCCGGACACCGACACGGCTGCGATCACCTGCCCCTGACGGTCCCGGACGGGCGCGGAGACCGAGGCCACCCCCGGCTCGCGTTCCGCGACCGACTGCGCCCACCCTCGGCGGCGGACCTCGGCGAGAACCCTGTCGGTGTAGGTGGCCTCCAGCAGGATGGCCCTGGCGGTCGCCGGATCCGCCCATGCGGCCAGTACTTTCGCACCGGAGCCCGCCGTCATCGGCAATCTGGTGCCCAGCGGGACGGTGTCCCGCAGTCCAGAGGTCGGCTCGGCCACCGCGATGCAGATCCGCGCCAGCCCGTCCGGCCGGTAGACCTGCACGCTCTCGCCGGTGCGATCGCGCAACCGGGGCAGCACGTCGGTGCAGGCGGTCACCAACAGGTCGGGGGCGCCGGCCGCGAGGACCGCCAACAGGGGCCCCGGCCGCCACCGTCCGTTGGCGTCCCTGGCGAGCAGGCCGTGCACTTCCAACCCCACCGCCAGCCGATGCGCGGTCGCGCGGGGCAAGCCGGTGGCGGCGCACAACTCGGCCAGGCCACTGGGTGCCGCGGTAGTGGCCCGCAGCACCTGCACCGCTTTGTCCAACACACCGATGCCGCTAGACTGTCCCATGGAGCGATACTACGTTCCCGTATGTTGGGATCGATACCGCGATGCCCGAGTAGCACCGATCACCACCCGTCGCGCACCGTCGCGCGCGGCGACCGACAGCTCCGAGAAAGGCCGGCCATGGGGCGCACTCTCGCCGAGAAGGTTTGGGAAGCACACGTCGTGCACCGGGCGGAGGGCGAGCCCGATCTGCTCTACATCGATCTCCACCTCATCCACGAGGTGACCAGCCCGCAGGCCTTCGAAGGTCTCAGGCTGGCCGGCCGGCCCGTCCGCCGGCCGGATCTCACCCTGGCCACCGAGGATCACAACGTTCCGACCATCGGCATCAATCTGCCGATCGCGGACGAGGTCTCCCGCACCCAGATCGAGAAGCTCCGGACCAACTGCGCCGAATTCGGCGTCCGGCTGTTCCCGATGGGTGATGCCGAGCAGGGCATCGTGCACGTCGTCGGACCGCAGATGGGGATCACCCAGCCCGGGATGACGATCGTCTGCGGTGACTCGCACACCTCGACGCACGGTGCCTTCGGTGCGCTCGCCTTCGGCATCGGTACCAGCGAGGTCGAGCACGTGATGGCGACCCAGACGCTGCCGCTCAAACCGTTCCGGACCATGGCGATCACCGTCGACGGCGAACTCGCCCCCGGCGTGACGGCGAAGGACATCATCCTGGCCGTCATCGCCAGGATCGGGACCGGTGGAGGCCAGGGCTACGTGCTGGAGTACCGCGGTTCGGCCATCCGGGCCCTCTCGATGGAAGCGCGAATGACGGTGGCGAACATGTCGATCGAGGCCGGTGCCCGCGCGGGCATGATCGCCCCGGACGACACGACCTTCGAGTACATCAAGGGTCGACCACATGCCCCTCAGGGCGCCGACTGGGACGCGGCCGTGCAGTACTGGTCGTCATTGCCCACCGACGAGGACGCTGCTTTCGACGCCGAGGTGATCCTGGACGCGGCCACCCTCTCGCCCTTCGTCACCTGGGGCACCAATCCGGGACAGGGGTTGCCGCTCTCCGCATCGGTTCCGGACCCGGAACTGATCGTCGACGACAACGACCGGGCGGCGGCCGAGCGGGCCCTGGAGTACATGGGCCTGACGGCCGGCACGCCCCTGCGTGAGATCCGGGTCGACACGGTGTTTCTCGGATCCTGCACCAACGGGCGCATCGAGGACCTCCGGGCTGCCGCCGACATCCTCCGGGGTCGGCACATCGACCCCGGCCTGCGGATGCTCGTGGTGCCCGGCTCGATGCGGGTCAAGGCGCAGGCCGAAGCCGAAGGGCTGGACCAGATCTTCACCGACGCCGGCGCCGAGTGGCGCAGCGCCGGATGCTCGATGTGCCTGGGGATGAACCCGGACCAACTCGCGCCGGGCGAGCGCAGCGCGTCCACCTCGAACCGCAACTTCGAGGGCCGTCAGGGCAAGGGCGGGCGGACCCATCTGGTCTCGCCGCTGGTGGCCGCGGCCACCGCGCTCCGCGGAACCCTTTCCTCACCCGCCGATCTCGTCGCGGCCGACGCCTGAGCCAGTCGATCGCGTTGACAT
Source organism: Nakamurella sp. PAMC28650 (assembly GCF_014303395.1). Lineage (GTDB taxonomy): Bacteria > Actinomycetota > Actinomycetes > Mycobacteriales > Nakamurellaceae > Nakamurella. Next base: position 4,755,920 of record NZ_CP060298.1, on the reverse strand, counting down.
CGTCCCCGCCCCGATCCATCCCGCCCCGGTCGCCCCGCCTGGACCGGCCCATCGCAGGAGTCTTGACCATGGAAGCGTTCACCACTCACACCGGCATCGGGATCCCGCTGCGCCGCAGCAATGTCGACACCGACCAGATCATCCCGGCGGTGTACCTCAAGCGGATCACCCGCACCGGCTTCGAGGACGGGCTGTTCGCGGCCTGGCGCAACGACCCGACCTTCGTCATCAACCAGCCCGCCTTCGCCGGCGGCTCTGTGCTGGTCGCCGGTTCCGACTTCGGGACGGGATCATCACGGGAGCACGCTGTCTGGGCCCTCATGGACTACGGGATCCGGGTCGTCATCTCACCCCGCTTCGCCGACATCTTCCGCGGCAACTCTTCCAAGGGTGGGCTGGTCGCCGCGCAGGTCTCGGAGTCCGACGTCGAGCTGCTCTGGAAGCTGCTGGAGAACGAACCGGGCACGGAGGTGACGGTTGATCTGAAGGAGCAACGGATCTCGGCCGGGTCCCTGGTGCTGGACTTCGAGATCGACGCGTACACGAAGTGGCGGTTGCTGGAGGGGTGGGACGACATCTCTTTGACCCTGCGACATGCCGATGAGATCACAAATTTTGAAAATTCTCGGCCGGCCTTCAAGCCGGTCACCACGCCCGTCTGACCGCCTGGTGCCCTGACCTGGGTATACGGCGAAAGCTATTGCAGCACACAGTATTTCAGGGTAGTGCCAGCGCCATCGGCCGAGATCTGCGGTCGGTGGCGCTGTCGTGTCGGGGGCCTGGAACAGCCGAAATCCGTTGTCAATGAACGGATCGACGGGAGTGGTGTGTTGGCATTCTGGGCATTTCGGGCCTACCGTGGGCGTCCAGTCGGCCTCTTCATCCACGAAAGGGCCGGGAAGTCCTGGGAGGGACCGTGAACAAGACCGATCTCATCAACCAACTCGCTCTACGGCTCGATGGGGACAAGAAGGTGGCCCAGACTGCGGTCGAGGGCTTCATCGATCTCGTCCAGCGGGAAGTGCAGCGAGGCGAAAACGTATCGATCTCCGGATTCGGCGTTTTCGAGAAGCGGGCGCGTGCAGCCAGAACGGCACGCAACCCGCGCACGGGGCAGGCGGTCAAGGTCAAGAAGACGACCGTTCCGGCCTTCCGTCCCGGCAAGTACTTCAAGGACGTCATCGCCGGCACGGTCAAGCTCCCGAAGGTGACGGCCAAGCCGACCACCGCCCGGGCGGCCGCCGCTCTGGCGAAAACACCGGTGGCCGCCAAGGCTCCCACCGCTCCGCGCACCCGCGCAGCAGCGGTCAAGCCCGCTGTCGTCGCCGCTCCGGCGAAGCCGGCTCCGCGCGCCCGCGCGGCGGCAAAGCCTGCTGCTGCACCGGCTCCGGTGGCCAAGGCGCCGCGCGCCGTCGCCGCGAAGGCGGCTCCGGCGAAGGCCGCTGCCGCCCCGAAGGCACCCGCGGCCAAGGCAGCTCCCGCGGCCAAGGCCCCGGCTGCGCGTCGGGCGCCGGCCAAGAAGAAGTAGGCACGACCCGGCAGTCAGCAGTACCCGGCACGCGACGCCGCATCGACGTCAGGATCGCCCGGCTCTCCTGGAGAGCCGGGCGATCGGCGTCATCCCCGGGCGGTGGTGCGCCGCACGGACGCCGAGACCGGCGCCGGCTGCGAGGGACTCAGACGGCCGGGCTCGGATACGGATCTGCCTGGACCAGTCTGCGGCCGTCGAAGCTCAGCAGCCAGAAGGCCCCCTTGGGTGTTCCGGTCCGCGGCACCGTGACATCGGAGCGGCCGGCGAGAGACTTGACCACACCCGGGATGACACCGCCCTGACTGCACGCGACCACCGTGCCCGGTGGTGGCGCCCAGCCCGCGGCGCCGCCGGCATCCTGGGTCTCGGGAGCATCAGGGCGCGGAAGGTTGGTGGTGAAGACCGCCGGCCTGTCGGGCATTCCACCGGCCGGACCCTGCCCGGCCGCCTTCGGGGAGTCCAGGGCCGTCGGCGTCCGGGCCATGGTGGCGAGCTCGACCAGGCGTCCGCGGGCTGCGGCGGGGTCGTCGCGATAGGCGTCCTCGGCGAGCAACGGCTCCAGCACGACCGTCGTCTGCAGGGCGGCGGCCAGCGGAGCCACGGTGGCCGAACACCTCTCGACCGGGGCGCTGTGCACGGGACCGGGTCCGAACGGCATCAGCTGGGCCACCAGGGCCTGAGCCTCCCTGCGGCCCTTGGCATCCAGTGGTCGCAGGGCGTCGAGGCCCTCGAACGACTCCCGATGGCCGGCGCGCCCGTGGCGGACCAGGAGCACGCCCGTCAGATCAGGTCGCTCCAGCGAGAACGTGTCCAGCACTGCCTTGTCGAAGTCGTAGGTCATCCGGCTCCTCGCCGTCGCCACGGGTAGCCATTCGAGCCGGTCGACCTCCTTGTTCGGGGCGAAGGCGCCGGAGCGGGACCTGGCCACGAAGTACTCCACGGTCTTGGGCCCGCCGGCCACCGAATAGGACACGGTGGTCAGCGCCCGGCCGATTGCGCAGGCGAACCCGGTCTCCTCCCACACCTCTCGCCAGGCGGTGACCTGAGAACTCTCTCCGGGCTCGGCCTTCCCCTTGGGAAGCGACCAGTCGTCATACCGTGGACGGTGAACCAGAGCCACCCGGACGCCGTGCTTGCGGGAGGGTCTCCAGAGCACGGCGCCGGCAGCTCTCACCGGCGGAACGTCATTCCGCACCAGCAGCCCCTCGACGCAGCAGTTCGGTCTGCAGGTCGCGGCCGGGCCCGTCGACGGGTGACTTGCTCCAGCCGTCCGGCCCCAGGACCCAGCACTTGGTGTCGGGCCGTGCGATGGCGGCGAGCAGTGCGCTCATCCGGTCGGTCGCCACCTTGTCGGTGATCCGTACCAGAGCCTCGACCCGCCGGTCGAGGTTGCGGTGCATCATGTCCGCACTGCCGATCCAGTACTCCTCGTGGCCGCCGCCGCCGAAATAGAAGATCCGGGAGTGCTCGAGGAAGCGCCCGACGATCGACCGGACGGTGATGTTCTCGCTCAGGCCCGGCACTCCGGCCCGGAGCGCACAGATCCCGCGCACCGTCAGATCGACGGTGACGCCGGCCCTCGAGGCCCGGTACAGCGCGTCGATCACACCCTCGTCGACGATCGAGTTCATCTTGAGTCTGACCACCCCACCGCGGCCCGCATCGAAGTGCTCGATCTCCCGTTCGATCCGCTCGACGATGCCGGTGCGGATCGAATGCGGTGCGACCAGCAAGTTTCGGTACTCGGTCTGTCGGGAGTAACCCGTCAGGACGTTGAAGAGGTCGGTCAGGTCCGCCCCGATGTCGTGGTCGGCGGTGAGCAGTCCGAGATCCTCGTAGATGCGGGCGGTCTTCGGGTTGTAGTTGCCGGTACCGATGTGGCAGTACCGGCGCAGGGTGTTCCCTTCCTGGCGGATGACCAGAGCGGTCTTGCAATGGGTCTTGAGCCCGACCAGGCCGTAGACCACGTGGACGCCGGCACGTTCCAGGGCCTTGGCCCAGGTGATGTTGGCCTGCTCGTCGAACCGGGCCTTGATCTCCACCAGGGCCACCACCTGCTTGCCGGCCGCGGCCGCCGAGATCAGCGCGTCGACGATCGGGGAGTCGCCGGAGGTCCGGTACAGGGTCTGCTTGATGGCCAGCACGTGCGGGTCGGCCGCGGCCTGCTCGATGAAGCGCTGCACGGTGGTCGCGAACGACTCGTAGGGGTGGTGCAGCAACACATCCGAGTCGCGCAGGCGTGCGAAGACGCTCTTGGGCTTCTCGCCCTCGGTGAAGGCCGGGTTGGTGGCCGGCACGAAGGGCGGATCCTTCAACGTCGGCCGATCCAGCCCGTAGAGCTGCATCAGGCTCGAGAGGTCCAGCAGGCCAGGCACTTCCACGGCATCGGACGGATCGACGTCGAGTTCGCTGATCAGCAGATCCAGGATTCGCTCGCTGGTGGTGTCGGTGATCTCCAGGCGCACCGGGGGACCGAAGCGGCGACGTGCGAGCTCGCGCTCCAGCGCCTGCAGCAGGTCCTCGTCGCGGTCTTCCTCGACGTCGAGGTCGGCATTGCGGGTGACGCGAAAGATCTGGTGCTCCATCACCTCCATGCCCGGGAAGAGCTCGGCGAGGTGTGCGGCCAGCAGGTCCTCGATGGGCAGGAAATCCAGCACGCTGCGACGGACCCGGATGAACCGGTCGACGTTGTTGGGCACCTTCACCCGTGCGAACCGTTCCGCGCCGGTCTCCGGGTCCCGCACGATGATGGCCATGTTCAGGCTCAGTCCGGAGATGTACGGGAACGGGTGGGCCGGGTCGACGGCCAGCGGCGTCAGCACCGGGAACACCTGCGAGGTGAAGTAGTCCGCCAGCCGCGCCCGGTCCTCGACGTCGATGGAACTCCACCGGACGATGCGGATCCCGGCCTCTTCCAGGGCCGGCATCACCTCGTCGGTGAAGCACCGTCCCTGCCGTTCGACGAGTGCCTGCGCGCGGGCCGAGATCAGGGCGAGCTGCTCCGACTGGGTCAGTCCGTCGGCGCTGGCGAGCGCAAGCCCCATGTCGCGTCGCCGCATCAGGCCGGCCACCCTGACCATGTAGAACTCGTCGAGATTGGAGGCGAAGATCGCGAGGAACTTCGCCCGCTCCAGCAGGGGCTGGTCCGGGTCCTCGGCAAGGGCGAGGACGCGTTCGTTGAAGTCCAGCCAACTGAGCTCACGGTTGAGAAAGCGGTCGGCCGGCAACGGCAGGGCGTCATGGATCACGACGGCCGTGTCGTTCTCGGGGGTGTGGAAGGGCTCGACCGACACGGCGTCGATCTGGGCTTCCTCCTCCGGCTCCCGTGGCGTCTCCAGGATCTCGGCCACCGCCGCACGTGACTTGGAGGTGGCACGCGGAGTGGCGGCCGCGACGGCAGGTCGGGCGGCCGGGACGGCGGGAGGTTCGGCCTTGACCGCGGCGAGGGAAGGTCGTCTCCGCGCCGGGGTCGGCTTTCTGGTGGTGGTCACGCCGGTCATTGTTCCGCGCCGGATGCCGCCCCGGCCATGCAGGTCGGTTAACGCAGGGCAACAGGTCGATGAAGGCAGCGAGTCGGGCCAGTTGAGACGGGGTGGGCTGGGCCGGACGAGTGACGCGGGCGACACCGTCAGGAGCCGGTCGTCCTTGACCACCAACGGCTCCCACCGCCACCACTAGGGTGAATGCACGCCCCGCACGGGGCGTGGGTGGTCTTGGAGCAGCCCCGCAGCCGACAGGTCGGCCGGGATGCGTGAAAAGGAGTCGGCGTGCGTCGTCGCGGACCGGTGTTCGAGAAGGCCAACGGCTGGATCAGATTCTGTGAGTTGGTGATGTTCCCGCTCACCCGGATTCTCGGCCGGCGCAGTTTCGAGGGGATGGAGCACGTCGCCGTCCCCGGGCCCGTACTTGCGGTCGCCAACCACATCTCCCAGCTCGACCCGATCTACACCGCCGTGTACCTGCGCCAGTCCGGTCGCATTCCGCACATCATGGCCAAGGCGTCGCTCTTCAAGATTCCGGTGATCGGCAGGACCCTGACCGGAACCGGCATGATTCCGGTGGAGCGCGGCGGCGGTCACGGGCAGATCGGCCTCAATGCCGCGATCGCGTCCCTCAACGCCGGCCACATGGTGCTGATCTACCCGGACGGGACGGTCACCCGCGATCCCGACAACTGGCCGATGAAACCGAGACCGGGGGTGGCCGCGATGGCGATGGCCGGGGACTTCCCGGTGGTGCCGGTCGTGCACTGGGGCACCCAGGACGTCTACGTTCCCTACGTCAAGGGCGGATTCCACCCCTTCCCGCGCAAGGACATCCGGGTAGTCGCCGGACCACCGGTCGACCTGTCGGCCTTCCGGGGCAAGCCGGTCGACGCCCGCCTGCTCAGGGATGTCTCCTACGTGATCCAGGGCGCCGTCCGGGATCTGCTGGCCCAGGTACGCGGCGTACCGGCGCCGGTGGAGTTCTACGACCAGAAGAAGGCGGACCGGCTCAAGGCCAGGGCCGAGGCGGCCGAGAATCCGGATCGGTGAGGCCCCTCCACGACGGGACACCCACCACCGGAACGGCTCTGGGCCGCGTCGCCGTGCTCGGGGCGGGATCCTGGGGGACCACCTACGCCAAGGTGCTGGCCGACGCCGGGCGTGACGTCGTGCTCTGGGCGCGCCGGGAGGCCGTCGCGTCGGACATCACCGCGACCGGGATCAATCACGACTACCTGCGAGGTGTCGTGCTGCCGCAGAACCTCCGCGCCACGTCCGACGTCGACGAGGCGCTGGACGGCGTCGACGCGGTCGCGCTGGGGCTGCCGAGCCAGTCGATGCGGGAGAACCTGACGGTCTTCCGTGACTCGATTCCCGGGGGTGTACCGGTGATCTCACTGGCGAAGGGGGTCGAGATCGGTACGGGCCTGCGGATGAGCGAGGTGATCTCCCGGGTGGGTCGTGTCGAGCCGGCGAGGGTGGTGGTGCTCACCGGGCCGAACCTCGCCGTCGAGATCGCACACGACCGGCCGACTGCCTCGGTCCTGGCGTGCATCGACCACGACGTCGCGATCCAGGTCCAGAAGGCTTGCGCCACCGGCTATTTCCGTCCCTACACGATCACCGACGTGGTCGGCGCCGAGATCGCCGGCACCGGTAAGAACATCATCGCGCTCGCGTGCGGTATCGCCGGCGGTCTGCAGCTGGGACTCAACACCGCGGCTTCCCTGATGACCAGGGGGCTGAACGAACTGACCCGGCTCGGCGAGGCCCTGGGCGGCAACGCTGCGACTTTCGCCGGTCTGGCCGGTCTCGGCGACCTGGTGGCCACCTGCTCCTCGCCCCTGTCGCGCAACCGGACGCTGGGCGGGCGGCTGGCCGCCGGGATGGGTCTGGAAGCGGCGGTCGAGGCCGCCGGCGGTCAGGTGGCCGAAGGAGTGGTGAGCTGCCGCTCGATGCGCGATCTGGCCCACCGTCACCAGATCGACATGCCGATCACCGAAGCCGTCTTCAACGTCTGCTACCACCACATGCCCCCGTACGAGATGATCAGCTCGCTGATGGGTCGTCCCCATTCGCCCGAGTAGTCGCCCGTTCGGCCCCCGGTCGTCCTCGTGTCAGTGGCAATCGCCCGCGCGGTGCCACATTAGGGTTGCGGCATGAATTCCCAGCGGATCAGGGTGGCGGTCGTGTTCGGCGGACGAAGCGGCGAACATGCCGTCTCGTGCATCTCGGCCGGCAGCGTGCTCGGGCATCTGGACCCGGATCTGTTCGACGTCACCGCGATCGGCATCACGACCCAGGGCGCCTGGGTCAGGGTCGAGCCGGATCTCGTGCTGGCCAAGAACGGTCGGACCCTGCCCGCTGTCGCCGGCGGGTCGGCCGTCGTGCTGCCGGCCGACCCGACCTCCGCGTCGCTCGTGCCGCTGGGTGTCGAAGGCCCCTCGCTGGACGTCGATGTCGTCTTCCCGGTCCTGCATGGTCCGTTCGGCGAGGACGGCACCATCCAGGGCCTGCTGGAGTTGGCCGGGCTGCCGTACGTCGGGCCGGGCGTGCTGGCCTCCGCCGCCGGCATGGACAAGGAGTTCACCAAGAAACTGCTGGCCGCCGAAGGTCTGCCCCAGGGTGATCACGTCGTGCTCCGCCCGGGGCGCGCCACGCTGACGGGGCAGGAGCGAGACCGACTCGGACTCCCGGTGTTCGTCAAGCCGGCCAGGGCCGGTTCGTCGCTCGGGGTCAGCCGGGTGGGCAGGTGGGCCGATCTGGACGCGGCCATCGCGCTGGCCCGGGAGGCCGATCCCAAGGTCTTGGTCGAGGCGGCCATGATCGGTCGTGAGATCGAGTGCGGCGTACTGGAATTCCCCGACGGCCGGATCGAGGCCTCACCGACCGCGGAGATCCACGTCGGGCCCGGTGACGACTTCTACGACTTCAACGCCAAGTACCTGGATGACGTCGCCACCTTCGACATCCCCGCGTCGCTTCCGGACGAGATCACCACGCAGATCCAGGATCTGGCGGTCCGTGCGTTCCGGGCACTCGATGCCCAGGGGCTTGCGCGCGTCGACTTCTTCGTCACCGATGCGGGCCGGGTGGTCGTCAACGAGGTCAACACCATGCCCGGCTTCACGCCGATCTCGATGTACCCCCGGATGTGGGGGGCGGCCGGCCTGCCGTACTCGGAGCTGCTGACGGTGCTGATCCGGACGGCCATCGCCCGCGGGACCGGCCTGCGCTGAGACACCTGCTCGATGCTTCCAGCTCGGATGTCGCCGACCTCGTTCCGCCCGGCGCGTCGGAACGTGGTGGGCGCATCAGAAAGTAAAGGGGGCGTCGGAAAGTGGTGTTTCACCCCGACTTTCGGGGAATTGGTGAGGCTTTCCGATGCGCGGCGCCCTCATCCCACCCAACACCCACGACCCCACCCAACCCCCGCTACGACCGCACCCAAACCCCGCAGCGGAATCCGTCGGCCTACCTGGTGTCGGTGGGGAGCAGGACGCCCTTGTTGCAGGGCTGGCGCGCCGGGAGGTTCGCCGAGACGACGTCCGAGATCTGCTGGATCGCAGCGGTCCCCGTCCCGTCCGGAAGCGTCACCGCTATGCGCACCGACCGGTCCGCCGCGAGGTAGGTGGTGTCGGGCAGGCCGTCGTTCGCCAGTTGCAACCAGGCGACCTGATCCACCTGGGTCAACGCCGCGCTGCAATTGAGCTCCTGCGGGGTCTCCAGGCCGCAGCGAAGAATGACGGCCGGGTCCCCCCAGGCCGCGATGCCGTCCCCGCCGCCCTGGACGGGCCGTCGTGCAGAACCGGTGAGCTCGGCGGGCAGCTTCGGCATCAGGGTCTTGCACGCCGCGGAGTCCGCGCCGGGCTGACCGACCGTCGCGACCGGGACCGGCCCGGTGGCGACCACCGGGTTCGCGTTGTTGATAAGACCGAGGGTGACGGCCACCCCGATGGCCAGCACGACCAGCACGAGCGCGGAGACGACCTGCCAGGAGAACGCGGGGTTCCTGGTCGTCCGCCCGAGGTCCGGGGAGGGGCTCGGCTTCGTCATGCTGCCCATGTCGTCCGTCTCCACCTGCTGTCCAGGTTCAGAGCCGAATGACGGGACAGGTCAGCGTCCGGGTGATCCCGGGGACGTTCTGCACGCGGGCGACGACGAGCTTGCCGAGTTCGTCGACGGTATCGGCTTCGGCGCGAACGATGACGTCGTACGGACCTGTCACATCCTCGGCACTGGTGACCCCCGGTAGCTCGGCGATCGCGGTGGCAACCGCTGCTGCCTGCCCGACCTCGGTCTGGATCAGGATGAAGGCCTGCACCACGGTGTGCTCCTGTCTCGATTCTCTGCGCCGACGGTGAAGACGACGGCAGGGGGCGGACGCGGTGGGACCGCGCGCAGTTCGCTGCCCGAGTTTATCGGTCCCGGCGTCCCGGCAACGATCGGAGTGCCTGGGGACACAGCGCCGGGCGGGACCGGTGCAGGTACATCAGGTCGCAGACTCGCGCGCCGATCATCGATGCGGCCACCGGCGTGGGGCACGATGGAGTTCCGGCCGGACGGATCATGTCCGGCAAGACCCGGAGGTGTTCGGCATCAGTACCCCGCAGGCACGAACCGACCGGACCAGCCGTCAGCAACCGGGATCCAAGAGCCTGAACGAGCCCGGCACGCTGGCGGCGATGGGGGAGTTTCCCCTGATCGCCGCCGTCATCAAGGACCAGCCGCAGCTTCCCGGCACGTCGGTCGGTCCGGGCGACGACGCAGCGGTCGTGGCCGCCCCCGACGGCCGGGTCGTCATCAGCGTCGACATGCTCGTCGATGGCGTGCACTTCCGCACCGACTGGGCGACGGGCGAGCAGATCGGGCGCCGGGCGGCGCTGGCGTCGATGGCCGACATCGCAGCCATGGGCGCCGCGCCGACCTCACTGGTGGTCGCGATCTCGGCGCCGGGCACCACCCCCACCGATCTGATTCTCGGCATCGGCAAGGGTCTTCACGAAGCAGCCCACGAGGCAGGCGCCGCGGTCGTCGGCGGGGACATGACCCGCTCGGAGACGCTGACCATCGCGGTGACCGTGCTGGGTGATCTGCAGGGGTCGCATCCCGTGCTGCGGTCAGGTGCCCGACCCGGTGACGAGGTCGCGGTGATCGGGCGGCTGGGTTGGGCGGCCGCCGGGTTGGCTGTGCTGTCCCGTGGATTCCGTTCCCCGGCCGCGGTCGTGGGGGCCTACCGGGTACCGGAGCCTCCGTTGCGGGCCGGCATCACGGCGTCCGCCTCCGGCGCGACCTCGATGATCGACGTATCGGATGGTCTGCTCGCCGATCTCGGACACATCGCGCAGGAGTCGAACGTGTCGATCAACATCCGCCGGGCGGCACTGGACGTGAACACCCGTCTGGTCGAGGTGGCCTCGGCGCTGGGCAAGGATCCGATGGAGTGGGTGCTGACCGGCGGGGACGACCACCCGCTCGTGGCGACGTTCCCGCACGGCGCGACGTTGCCACCGGGTTGGCAGCTGATCGGCACCGTCGGGTCCATCGGGGATCTCGGCGCGGTCGTGACGGTCGACGGATCCGAGCGCGACGAGCCGGGCGGCTGGGACCACTTCCGCTGACCCCGTCTCGCGGTACGGTCGCCGTCATGTCCCGTTCTCTCTCGGAAACCCTCGACCCCGGCTGGGCGGCTGCGCTCGCCCCGGTGACCGGCCAGATCGCGGCGATGGGCGATTTCCTTCGATCCGAGGTAGCCGACGGCCGCACCTACCTGCCGGCCGGCCCGAATGTCCTGCGCGCCTTCCAGGCTCCGTTCGAGGATGTCAGGGTGCTGATCGTCGGACAGGACCCCTATCCGACACCCGGGCATGCGATCGGCCTATCGTTCGCGGTCGACCGCTCGGTCCGTCCGATCCCGCGCTCGCTGGCCAACATCTACCGCGAGCTGCGCAGCGACCTGGGCATCGCGCCACCTGCCCACGGAGATCTGACGGGCTGGACCACCTCCGGGATCCTGCTGCTCAACCGAGTGCTGACCGTCGAACCGGGCAAGTCCGCCTCGCACAAGGGCAAGGGCTGGGAGCCGGTCACCGAACAGGCCATCAGGGCGTTGGTGGCCAGAGGTGGCCCGCTGGTGGCGATCCTGTGGGGCAAGGACGCCCAGACCCTGATCCCGATGCTCGGAAGCGTGCCGCACATCGCCTCGGCCCACCCGTCACCGATGTCGGCCGACCGCGGATTCTTCGGATCCAGGCCGTTCTCGGGGGCCAACGCCCTGCTGGTCGAGCAGGGCGCAGAGCCGGTGGACTGGACGCTCGCGTGACCGGGGACGTCCGTCGCGTTCCGACCGCCACGCACTGGGGCACCTATCTGGCGCGCACCAACGGTTCCCGACTGCTGGGACTCGACCCGCACCCGGACGATCCGGCGCCGACCGGGATCGGCGACTCGGTCACCGATGCGCTGACGAGCCCCGGTCGTCTGACCGTGCCGCTGGTCCGCCGGGCCTGGCTCGACGACGGCCCGGGGCCGGCGAATCGGCATGGCACCCGCCGACGCGGGGATGACGGGTACGTGGCGGTCGACTGGGCCACCGCGTCGTCGCTGGTGGCCGGCGAGATCGATCGCGTCAGGAAGACCTACGGGAACTTCGCGATCTTCGGCGGTTCCTACGGGTGGGGCTCGGCCGGCCGGTTCCACCACCCGCAGTCGCAGGTGCACCGGTTCCTGAACATGGCCGGTGGCTACACCAGATCGGTCGACACCTATTCCTCGGCGGCCATCACCGTGCTGCTGCGCAGGGTGGCGGGCGGTTGGCAGAGCGCGATGGATTCCACCCCGACCTTCGACGAGATCGCCGATCACGGATCGCTTGTCGTCGCGTTCGGGGGTCTGGCGCTGCGGAACAGCCAGGTGAACGACGGAGGGCTGGGGGCGCACACGTCGCCCGGCGCGCAGCAGCGGGCCCGCACGGCCGGAGTCGACTTCGTCTCGGTGTCGCCCCTGCGCACGGACGCGGCGGCCTTCCTGGAGGCGACCTGGCTCCCGGCCCGCCCCGGCACCGACGTGGCGATCATGCTCGGGCTGGCGCACGTGATCGTCAGCGCCGGACGGCACGACCAGGACTTCCTGGACCGGTGCACGACCGGCTGGCCGAGCTTCCGGGACTACCTGCTCGGCCACGACGACGGAGTCCCCAAGACCGCTGAATGGGCAGCCGAGATCTCCGGGCTGCCGGCCGAGACCCTCCGCGCCCTTGCCCATCGGATCGCCACCGAACGGACGGTGATCTCCACGTCGTATTCGGTGCAGCGGGCCGATCACGGCGAGCAGGTGCCCTGGATGGCCCTGACGCTGGCTGCCCTGTCCGGATCCATGGGCCGCCCGGGTGGAGGTTTCGGATGTGGTCTCGGCGCGTTGCACCGCAACGGGATGCGGCTCGCGAAGGTGCCGATCGCGTCGTTCGCCCAGGGTGTCAACAACGTCGCCGACTTCATCCCGGTCGCCCGGATCTCAGATCTGCTGACCAGGCCCGGCCAGGAATTCGACTACGACGGTGGCCGCTACACCTACCCGGACACCCGGCTCGTCTACTGGGTGGGCGGCAATCCCTTCCACCACCACCAGGACCTGAACCGGCTGGCCGAGGCCTGGCAGCATCCGGACACCGTCATCGTTCACGAGCACTTCGCGAACTCGCTCGCCCGTCATGCCGACATCGTCGTCCCAGCAGCGACTTTCGCCGAGCGGATGGATTTCGCAGCCGGCCGTGAGGACCCGTTCCTGATGGCCATGGTGCAGGCCGCCGATCCGCCCGGCGACGTGCTGACCGACTACGCGATCTTCTCCCTGATCGCCGAGAAGCTCGGGTTCGCCGATCGTTTCACCGAGGGTCGCACCGCACCGGAGTGGGTCGACGAACTCTACGAGCGCACCCGCAAGCGTGCCGCCGCCATGGATGTGCAGCTGCCCGACTGGAACGAGCTGGTCGAGGTCGGCCGGTTCGCCCTGCCGGATCTGGACCGACCGGAGAAGCCCTACGTCGCGCTGCGCCAGGATCCGCAGGCCCATCCCATCGATACTCCGTCGGGTCTGCTGGAGATCTACTCGTCGACCATCGGCGGCTTCGGGTACCCGGACTGCCCGCCCCACCCGACCTGGCTGGAGCCGTCGGAATGGCTGGGATCCTCACTGGCGCAGCGATTCCCACTGGCCCTGGTGTCCGGGCAACCGGAGCGGCGCCTGCACTCCCAGTTCGACAACGGCGCGCACTCCAGGGCCGGCAAGGTCCGCGGGCGTGAACCCGTCCTGATCAGTGCGCAGGACGCCGCGTCACGGGGGATCACCGATGGATCCGTGGTGCGGTTGTTCAACGATCGCGGGGCCGTCCTGGCCGGCGCGGTGGTGTCGCCGGACATCCGGCCGGGGGTGGTCCGGTTGTCCACCGGCGCCTGGTACGACCCCCTGACGCCGGGCGGACTCGACGTGCACGGCAATCCGAACGTCCTGACCGCCGACCACGGAACGTCCTCCCTCGCACAGGGTCCCAGTGCGCACACCGCGCTGGTGCAGGTCGAGGCCTGGTCCGGGCCCGTTCCCGACGTCACCGTGTTCGGCGCCATGCCGACCTGACCCCGTCGACCTTGACGCCCCGGCCCACCCGACGTGCTGATCCTCACGTCGCCCGGCCACCACCCACCTCCAGCCCGACGCGGTGGCACACTCGCCGGAGGGCAGGTCGGTGTGGTAGACGCTGCCGGACCAACGAACGGGAAGGCGCGGACATGGTGGTGCATGCGGTCGCTCCGCCGCTGTCGGGAGCCTCGCTGTCGGCGCAGCACTGGGAGAACCTGACGTTCCTGCACTGGCCGGTGGAGCCGGCCGCGGTGACGGAGTTCATGCCGCCCGGGGTGCGGCCCGATGTCATCGACGGCTTCACCTACGTCGCGCTGGTGCCGTTCCAGATGCGCGGCGCCGGACCCGGTGGCCGACTTCCGGTCCCGTACTTCGGTGACTTCTGCGAGACCAACGTCCGGCTGTACTCGGTCGACGAGCAGGGCCGCAGCGGCATCGTGTTCCGGACGCTGGAGGCCGATCGACTGGCGACCGTGCTGCTGGCCAGGTTCGGTCTCGGTCTGGCCTACACGTGGTCGAAGATGAGCGCCGTGCACGCCGGGGACCTGTGGCGCTACGAGTCGGCCCGGCGCTGGCCGAGATCGGGGCGGGCCCCGCTCCGCAGCGCGCTGACCATCCGGGTGGGCGATCCGGTCGAACCCACTCCGCTGGAGATCTGGCTGACCGCACGGTGGGGCCTGCACACCCGGCTCGCCGGACGCACCGTCTGGATCCCCAACGAGCACGGTGCGTGGCCCCTGCGTTCGGCCGAGATCCTGGATCTGAGGGACGATCTCGTCGACGGGGTCGGCGTTCCGGTTGCCGGGGACATGCTCCGGCCGCTGTTCTCCCCCGGGGTCAGGACGACCTTCGGCCTGCCGACCGTCGTCACCGGCTGACGCCTGCGGCTCCGACGATCCGGAGCCGGACGGAGAAGCTCAGAACAGGTCGGGATCCCAGTCGTCGATCGCGTCCTCGGTTCTGCTGCTGCCCGCGTCGGCGTCGGCGTCGGCCGCTGATCTCGCGACCGCCCGCACCGTCGGGACCAGCAGCAGGGCCCCGGCGGCGTCGCCCAGCCGCAGGGACCAAGCGGTCAGCGGGTCCCGGCCGAGCAGGTCGAGCAACCGGCGGTGGCTGCGCTCCTGGGACAGGGAGGTGGCCACGACGTAGGCATCGGCCCCCGGCGCGATGCGGTTGGCCAGCAGTGCGGCCGCCGTGCTGGGTACGTCGTCGATCATGACCAGGATCCCGCGCACGGCGGCCTGCGCGATGAAGCCGGTCAGAGCAGCGAGGTCGGCGCCGCCGGCCAGCCGCAGCATGGTGTGAGCATCCGTACCGGCGAGACGGGTCCGGTAGAGGGCGTCCCGGACGGCGGCGACCTTGCGGATCCAGGCCGCGTCCCCGATCCCCGACCCACGGGACGTCGCCTCGACGGGCTCCATCCCGGTCAGGCCGGCCACCACCACCGCGGTCGCGGTACTGGACCCGACGCCGCAGAGCGTCCCGATCAGCAGGTCGGCTCCGGCGTCGATCTCGGCGTCGGCGATCTGCTTGCCGGCCAGCAGTGCCGCGTCGATCTCGTAGTAGGTCAGCGCGTCCTCGATGTCGATCCGGCCCGATGACCTCCGGACCTTCAGCGAGGTGTCCACCCCGGTGTCGGTGAGGTTGGCGTCCACGGCGACGTCGACCACCTTGACCCCCACGTCCGCCCCCGACGCAATGGAACAGATCGGCCCGCTCCCGCCGGCCAGGTCGGTGGCCCGGCGGGCGGTCTCCGTGGCCGGGTGAGCCGACACGCCGAGGGAGGAGACCCCGTGATCGCCGGCGAAGACCACCAGGCGCGGACGCTCCAGGACGCCGTGCCCGGGTAGTGCGCAGGCCTCCAGCAGGCGGATCAGGGGACCGAACGTGCCCAGCAACGGGTGTGGTGCCGGGGCACTGCCGCCCAGGTGCGGCGGTGTCACCTGGCCGAATTCGACAGTCACTCGTGGGTCCTCCTGCTCAGCACGCAGGTGCGCGCCCGGCTCACGCTACCGTCGGGTGCGCGGTGGGCACGTCCCGCCCGTGCCGCCCCGCCGGTCGAGCCTTCGCGAACCCGACGACGGTGTCATCGGTCGCGACCGTGACCGGTGCAGTCGCAGTGCCAGTGCAGTCGCCGTGCAGTCGCAGCCATCCCTGGCTGCCACCGAGAAGTCGGCCCGGTGCCGACGAAAGGATCGTCCAGCGTGAACCAGGACAAGAACGTGCCCCGGGTGGTCGACCATTCGGTCGAGGCCGAAACCGACGCTGCGTCGGCCAACTGGCGCTGGATCTACGCGGACGAGGCGGGGGTGGCGATGGCCGGACCCTCCGTACCCGAGGCCGTCTTCCTGACCCAGCAGGCCGCCGAGGACTGGCTCGGCGAGGAGTTCCCGGAACTCTCGGCGTCCGGCATCGCCACCGTCACCCTGATGGACGGTGAACACGCGGTCTACGGGCCGATGTATCTGACTCCCGACGGTGGCGGCGCGGTGGCCGAGGCCGAGTTCTGAGCCGAGCGCCCGGGCGTTCTTGTTAACCGCCGTTCACTTCTGGCATCCTGGAGATCACCGCCACCGGCACTGCCGCTGGTGGCGGTCCCGACCAACGGGAACCCCGACCACCCGGCCCTCGACGACCGGGACCCGACCGCGGGGGCCCGAACACCCTGGAAGGATCCAGATGGCCGACTTCTCCGACCCCGCCGAGTACGCCGACCTGCGCGCGGCCGTTCGCGAGATCACCGCAGCGCACGGTCCCGCCGAATTCGCCGAGCACGGCCGTACCTCGACGCCCCAGTCCGGCCTGTGGTCCGACCTGGGCAAAGCCGGCTTCATCGGCATCAACGTGCCGACCGAGTACGGCGGTGGCGGTGCCGGGATGAGCGAGCTCGCGGTGGTCGCCGAGGAGTCGGCCGCAGCCGGCTGTCCGCTCCTGCTGTTGCTGGTGTCCAGCGCGATCGGCGTCGAGGTCATCGCCCGGCACGGCTCGGCGGCGCAGAAGCAGGAGTGGCTGACCCAGCTCTCGGACGGCAGCGTCAAGATGGCGTTCGCGATCACCGAGCCGGATGCCGGATCGAACTCGCACCGGATCACCACCACCGCGGTGCGCGACGGTGACGACTACCTGATCTCCGGGAGCAAGTACTACATCTCCGGTGTCGACGAATCGGCCGCGATCCTGACGGTCGTCCGCACCGGGGTGGACGAAATCACGGGCAAGGCCAGGATGTCGCTGTTCATCGTGCCCACCGATGCCCCGGGTCTGACCGCGAACGTGCTCCCGGTCGCCGCGCAGATTCCGGACAAGCAGTTCACCGTGTTCTTCGACCAGGTCAGAGTCCCGGCCTCGGCCCTGATCGGCGCCGAGGGCGAGGGGCTGCGTCCGCTGTTCGACGGGCTGAACCCGGAACGGATCGCCACCGCTGCCCTCTGTGTCGGGATCGGCCGGTACGCCGTCGAGGTGGCGGCGGCCTACGCCAAGACCCGCGACGTGTGGGGCACACCGATCGGCAGCCACCAGGGGGTCTCGCACCCGCTGGCCCGGGCGAAGATCGCGGTGGAGGTGGCTGCGCTGATGACGGCCAAGGCCGCGTGGCAGCACGACCGGGGACTGCCGGCCGGCGAGGCCTCGAACATGGCCAAGTTCGCGGCTTCGGAAGCCGCCATCGCGGCGGTCGATGCCGCCATCCAGACCCACGGAGGCAACGGGCTGAGCGTCGAATACGGGCTGGTGCCGCTCTGGGGCATGGCCCGCCTGCTGCGCATCGCCCCGGTGAACAGCGAGATGGTGCTCAACTACGTGGCCCAGCACACGCTCGGTCTGCCCAGGTCCTACTAGCGACGGGCGGGTGCCGGGCCGGTCGCAGATGGTCCGGAGCTCTGTGCGGGGTTCGGCGAAGTCGCAGAGGCGCTGAGATCACCTGTCGACCACGGGATCGAGTGGTCGAAGGTGATCTGGACCGGGGTGAATCGCCGGTGCAGAGGCGTCTGGTCCGAAACATCCGATAGCGAAGGTCTGGGTCCCCGTAGTCGGGGTACCCAGACCTTCGCTATCGACCGTGCCGCAGACGGAAGGGGCGAGCCGGCGCCCGAATCAGCCGCCAGGTCCATGCCGGCCGGCTTGAGGGCAGACGGCGTCGCACCATCGGGCTCGTTCCAGCTCGGACGTACGGGGTCGGCCCCGGGATCTCCGGCCGCGATCGTCGACCGGAACTTCGGTGCGGCCGCTCCGACCGGGCCGGGTTGGGGTCCGGTGATTGCGCGCTGGGAGAACGGGTTCGCCCGCGGTCCTAAACTGGGACGGTGAACGCAACGCCCGCCGACCTGTCTACGCCGCCCGGTGCACCCGGCCTCCCGTCCCACTACGACGCGGCCGCGGTCGAGGTACCGCTCTACCAGCGGTGGCTCGCGGCAGGCTACTTCCACGCGGACGAGCAGAAGGTGCTCTCCGGTGAGCGCAGGCCATTCTCGATCGTCCTGCCGCCGCCGAACGTCACCGGCGACCTGCACATCGGGCACGCTCTGGACCACACATTGCAGGACATCCTGGCGCGCTGGCACCGGATGTCCGGCGACGAGGTGCTGTGGATGCCCGGCATGGACCATGCCGGGATCGCCACCCAGAACGTGGTGGAGAAGCAACTGGCCCTCGACGGCAAGACCCGCCACGACTTCGGCCGAGAGTTGTTCGTGGAGAAGGTGTGGGACTGGAAGCGGGATTCCGGTGGGGCGATCCTGGGTCAGATGAAGCGCCTCGGCGACTCCGTCGACTGGAGCCGCGAGCGGTTCACCCTGGACGACGGCCTGTCCGCGTCGGTCCAGACCATCTTCAAGAAGATGTTCGACGACGGCCTGATCTACCGGGCCGAACGGATCATCAACTGGTGCCCGGGGTGCCTGACGGCGCTCTCGGACATCGAGGTCGACCACTTCGACGACGAGGGCGAACTGGTCTCGATCCGGTACGGCGACGGGGAGACCGCGATCGTGGTGGCGACCACCCGGGTGGAGACCATGCTGGGCGACACCGGGATTGCGGTGCACCCGGACGACGAGCGCTACGCCCACCTGGTCGGGACCACGGTGGAACTGCCGCTCGTCGGCCGACAGATCCCGATCGTCGCCGACGAGCACGTCGATCCGGCGTTCGGCACCGGCGCGGTCAAGGCGACCCCGGCGCACGACCCCAACGACTTCGAGATCGGCCGCCGACACCACCTGCCGGCCATCACCATCCTCACCGAACAGGCCGACATCGTCGGCACCGGTACGCCTTTCGACGGCATGAACCGATTCGAGGCGCGCTCGGCGGTCAAAGAGGCACTGCGCGGAGAAGGTCGGATCGTCGGCGAGAAGAAGCCGTACCTGCACGCCGTCGGGCACTGTTCGCGCTCGGGTGACGTGGTCGAGCCACGGCTGAGCCTGCAGTGGTTCGTCGACGTGGCCCCACTCGCCAAGTCGGCCGGCGAGGCCGTCCGGGAGGGCCGGACCAGGATCCATCCGCCGGAGTTGGCGCCGCGGTTCTTCGACTGGGTCGACAACATGCACGACTGGACCATCTCCCGCCAGCTGTGGTGGGGTCACCGCATCCCGGTGTTCTACGGGCCCGACGGCGAGATCCGTTGCGTCGGGCCGGACGACGAACCGCCGGGCGAGGGCTGGGTGCAGGACCCGGACGTGCTCGACACCTGGTTCTCCTCGGGGCTCTGGCCGTTCTCGACCATGGGCTGGCCGGAGCAGTCGGATACCCTGCGGGCGTTCTACCCGACGTCGGTGCTGGTCACCGGGTACGACATCCTGTTCTTCTGGGTGGCCAGGATGATGATGTTCGGCACCTACCTCGGCGGCACCGGGGACCTACCCCCGGTCCCCTTCGAAACCGTTGCGCTGCACGGTCTCGTCCGGGATCAGTTGGGCAAGAAGATGTCCAAGTCCAAGGGCAACGGCGTCGACCCACTGGCCTGGATCGAGAAGTTCGGAGCCGACGCCGTCCGGTTCACGCTGGCCCGCGGTGCGAACCCGGGGGCGGATCAGGCGATCGCGGAGGACTGGGTCGGCGGCTCGGCGAAGTTCTGCACGAAGCTGTTCAACGCCACCAGGTTCGCGATGATGAACGGTGCGGTGCTGCCGGAGGATGCCCTGAGCGCCGATGACCTGACACCGGCGGACCGCTGGGTGCTCGACCGACTCGACTCGGTGATCACCGAGACCGGCGCCCTGCTGGTGGATTTCCAGTTCGGCAAGGCGGCCGAGGGTCTCTACCACTTCGCGTGGGACGAGGTCTGCGACTGGTACCTGGAACTGGCGAAGGTGCAGATCTCCTCCAGTGCGGACAGTTCCGCGGATCCCGAGCACCGCCTCCGGACGACGAAGGCGGTGCTCGGCACCGTCCTGGACGGCCTGCTGAAGTTGTTGCACCCGTTCGTCCCGTTCGTCACCGAGACGCTGTGGACAGCGCTGACCGTGGGCGAGTCCCTCGTCATCGCGCCGTGGCCGGTGGCCTCCGGACGCCCGGCGGATCCGGCCGCTGCCGGCTGGGTCGCCGACATCAAGATCCTGACCTCGGAGGTGCGGCGCTTCCGGTCCGATCAGGGGCTCGACCCCAAGCGCAAGGTGCCGGCCCGGCTGGTCGGCGGCGATGCAGGGGTGAACGCCTTCGCTGCCGCCCTGACCAGGCTGACCACGGCCGGCGAGGACTTCGCCGCCACCGCGTCGATCGAGGCTGCACTGGCCGGTGGATCGGTCCACGTGGAACTGGACACCTCGACCGCGGTGGACGTCCCGGCCGAGATCGCCCGGCTGGAGAAGGATCTCGCCGTCGCAGCGAAGGAGATCGTCGACACCGCCGCCAAGCTGGCCAACGACTCCTTCATGGGCAAGGCGCCTGCTCCGGTGGTCGACAAGATCAGGGCCAGGGCGGCGAAGGCGGCCGCGGATGTCGACCGGCTGACCAGACGGCTGGGCGAACTGAAGGGCGGCACAGCATGACCGGCGGCGATTGGGACGACGAGCAGGCGGACGGGGCCTTCCGGCCGTTCGTCAACGACGACCAGTCCGGTGTGGAGCGCGACGCGTTCGGCCGGGACGACCGTGGACGACGGGCGAAGGGGGACATCGAGCCGGGAGACCACCCGGACGACGTCAACCCCGAGGATCGGCCGGAGGCTCCCGGTGGCGGGACCCCGATCCCGCCCACGCCCGGCGCGGAGGAAGACGACTGGGACGAACAGCACCCGGACGGCCCGCAGCCGGCGTTGGTCGGCGCGTTCGTCGACCACGATGCCGAGATCGCCGCCGCCACCGCAGACCTCGACGAGGATGCCGGGATGATCGTGCCCGATTCGCCGCCCCTGACGCTGGCCGCCGTCGAGGATCTGATGAACGCCCGTCGCCCTGAGACGCAGATCTCCCCGACGACGGCGCGGATGGTCGCGTTGATGGACCTCATCGGCAACCCGCAGCGGGCCTACCCGGTGATCCAGGTGGCCGGCACCAACGGCAAGACCTCGACCGCCAGGATGATCGATGCGCTGGTGACGCGGGTCGGACTGCGGACCGGTCGGTTCATCTCGCCGCATCTGCAGTCGGTCACCGAACGGATCAGCCTCGATGGCGAGCCGATCGATCCCGAGCTGTACGTCTCCATCTACAGCGACATCGCGCCCTACGTCGATCTCGTCGACGCGGCCAGCATGCAGGACGGCGGGATCGCGCTCTCGAAGTTCGAGATCCTGACGGCCATGGCGTTCGCCGCGTTCGCCGACGCGCCGGTGGACGTGGCGATCATCGAGGTGGGGCTCGGCGGGACCTGGGACTCGACCAACGTCGCCGACGCCAAGATCGCGGTGGTGACGCCGATCGGGCTCGACCACCAGGACTTCCTGGGCAACACGGTGGCCGAGATCGCCTCCGTCAAGGCCGGGATCATCAAGTCCGATGCGGTCGCCATCATCGCCCGTCAGCAGCCGGAGGCGATGGACTCGCTCCTGCGCCGGACGGTCGAGATGGACGTGGCGGTGGCCCGTCAGGGGAGCGAGTTCGATGTCCTGGAGCGGTCTTTCGCCGTCGGCGGCCAACGTCTGAGCCTGCAGGGACTCGGCGGCGTGTACGACGACATCTTCCTTCCGCTCGCGGGGGAGCACCAGGCGGAGAACGCCAGCGTGGCGCTGGCCGCGGTCGAGGCGTTCTTCGGTGCCGGAGCCGGACGGCAGCTGGACGTGGCTGCGATCCAGGACGGTTTCGCGGCCGCATCCTCGCCGGGCCGGCTGGAACGTGTCCGGACCTCGCCGACGATCCTGATCGACGCGGCCCACAACCCGGACGGGGCAGCCGCGCTGGCCAAGGCGCTGGCCGCCGAGTTCTCCTTCGCGAGGCTGGTCGGCGTGATCGCGGTGATGGCCGACAAGGATGTCGCCGGGATTCTGACGGCGTTGGCCGACTCGTTCGACGAGGTGGTGGTGACCGTGAATTCCTCACCGAGATCGATGCCGGTGGCCGATCTCGCCGACCTCGCCGTCGAGATCTTCGGCGAGGAGAAGGTGCACACGGCCGACCGGATGGACCATGCGATCGCGCTGGCCGTCGACCTCGCCGAGGGCGCGGCCGAACCGGGCGAGGGTGCCGCCGGTAGCGGTGTGGTGATCACCGGATCGGTCGTCTCCGCCGGAGACGGACGCGCGCTCGCAGGATTGAGGCCGGCATGACAGAACCGATCGAGCCGGGAGCCGAGCAGTCGACGGGACCGGCTCCCGCTCCGACCACGCGTCCCTACGACCCCGAACGCGGACTGCGCGGCGTGATGTCGGCGACCCTGATCCTCGAGGCGCTGGTGGTGCTGCTGGCCATCCCGGTCGCCCGGAACACTGGTTCCGGCACCAGCGCGCTGGGCGTGATCCTGATCTGTCTGCTGGCCGTCGCGCTCATCCTGGCCTGCAAGTACGTGACGCGCCCCTGGTTCGTCCCGGCGGCTCTCGGACTACAGGGGCTGATGATCATCGGTTGGCTGATCACCCCGTCGCTGGGCGTGATGGGGATCGTGTTCGGGTTGGTGTGGGCCCTGGTCATCTGGTTCCGCAACGAGTTCCGCCGGCGCCTTGCGGCCGGTACCCTTCCTGCGCCCACCCCACCTGCCTGAGTCCCGAGAACAGCAGTCCGAGAACAGCAGCCCGAGAACATCCCCCATCCCGAGGAGTACATCGTCGTGTCCGAACGCACCCTGGTCCTGGTCAAGCCCGATGGGGTCGCCCGCTCGCTGGTCGGCGAAGTCATCTCCCGAATCGAGCGCAAGGGCCTCGGGCTGGTTGCCCTGGAGATGCGGACGGTCAGCGAGGAGACCGCGAAGGCCCACTATGCCGAGCATGCGGAGCGGCCGTTCTTCCCGTCCCTGATCGAATTCATCACGTCCGGCCCGGTGGTGGCCATGGTCGTGGTGGGGGATCGTGCGATTCCGGCGTTCCGTCAGCTGGCCGGCGGCACCGACCCGGTCGACAAGGCGACCCCCGGAACGATCCGGGGCGACTTCGGTCTGCAGACCCAGTTCAACCTGGTGCACGGGTCCGACTCGCCGTCCTCCGCCGAGCGTGAGATCGGCCTCTGGTTCCCCCGCCTGTGACCGAACATCCGCTCTTCCAGCGGCGACAGGCGGAAACCACCGGTCCGGTCGACGTGCGCCGGGTCGGGCCCGGAACGTCCATGGCCTCCGACAACGCCTTCGCCCTGGCGCTGCTCAACCTGTGGGAACGAGTCTCGGAGGCCGGCGGCGCGGTGGGGTTCACGGTGCCGGTCGACCGGTCGGCGGTGGGAGCTGCGGTGTCGGTGGTGATCGACGACCTGCGCTCCGGGCGAGCCTTCGCCTTTGCCGCGACCCGCGGGCGGGACATCGTCGGGTTCGCGATGGTGCGGCCCGGAAAGCAGACCACGGCGCACACCGGTCGGATCAGCCAGGTGATGGTCGATCCGGGAGTCCAACGATCCGGTGCCGGTACCCGCCTGGTGCAGGCCGTCATCAGGCTGGCCGGTGAGCTCGGGCTGGAGAGAATCCGGCTGGGCGTGCGTGACGGAACCGGGCTGGACGGGTTCTACCGACGGCTGGGCTTCGTCGAGGCCGGCCGTCTGCCGGCATGGATCAGGGTGGCCCCCGATGACGACCGCGACGAGGTACTCATGGTGCTGGAGATCCCACGCCGAACCGAACCCGACCGGACCTAGTCGACCTGCTGCGGTCAGCGGTGCTGCCGGGCGCGTCCGGTCCGGAGGAAGGCCCAGGCCAGCAACGCGATACCGAGCACCAACGTGGTGATGCCGATGATCACCGGGACGGTGATGTCCAGTCCGGTGGTGGCCAGCGCCATCGGATCGGGATGGGCACCGGCCGGAGTGACGGCCGGGCTGACGTCGTCCACCTCGGCCGCGGCGGCGGCCGGGGCGATGAGCAGGAGCGCCAACAGGGTGAGCGCAGCGAGACCGGCAGCTGCCGACATGCGCCTGGCCTTGGGCATCGTCCGCTCCTGTTCCGGTCTCTTCCCGCGGCCTTCCGGCCTTGCAGGCGGTTGAAATCCTGGTGGAATCCTAGAATTCATGTAGCTGCAGCTCACGGTGTAGACGTATGAAGACGATCGCGGTGCCATCGAAAGGTACGTCCATCCGGGTGAATCTCCAGGTCGATTCTACTAGGGATCCGTCGTCTTGACGTGTTCTTGACCTGGTGTCGTCGTCTCGGCCGGGCATCCTGGCCTCGGATGAATCTGCTCCGGAGCACATCGGGCCGAGCTGTTCGGACCCCAGCGGAGGCTGTCGAAGCGTGTCCCGGGCTGTCAGAGGTCCCGGGTAGCGTCCGAAGGCGTGGGAGACAACGACCTGATGATCGAAGCGGTCGGGCTCGGCAAGTCGTTCACCGTCAAGGGTGGACCGCTGGTCGAGGCCGTGCGGGGGATCGACCTCCGGGTCCCGCGCGGAGAGGCGTTCGGCTTTCTCGGTCCGAACGGGGCCGGAAAGTCCTCGACCATGAGGATGATCGCTTGCGTTTCGCCGCGAACCTCCGGCGATCTACGGATCCTCGGACTCGACCCTTCCAGGGACGGCGTCCGGATCCGGGCCAGGCTGGGCGTCGTGCCGCAGCAGGACAATCTCGACGAGGAGCTCTCGGTCCGCGAGAACCTGTACATCTACGGCCGCTACTTCGGCATCGGGAAGAAGGACTGCTGGGCGAAGGCCGATGATCTGCTCGAGTTCGCCCAACTGCAGGACAAAGCCGGGGCCAAGGTGGATTCGCTGTCCGGTGGGATGAAGCGGCGGCTCACCATCGCCCGGTCGCTGATGAACGACCCGGAACTCCTGCTGCTCGACGAACCCACCACCGGGCTCGATCCGCAGGCCCGACATGTTCTGTGGGACAGGCTGTTCCGGCTCAAGCAGCAGGGGGTCACGCTGATCCTGACGACGCACTACATGGACGAGGCCGAGCAGCTGTGCGATCGCCTCGTGGTGATGGACGCCGGGCGGATCGCCGCGGAGGGATCGCCGGCCGCACTCATCGAGCGGCACTGCACCCGCGAAGTGCTAGAGCTCAGGTTCGCCGCCGGCGACCAGCGGGCTGCCGAACCGCTGGTCGGTTCCCTGGTCGAACGCGTCGAGGTGTTGCCGGACCGTCTGCTGCTCTACACGGCCGACGGCGAGAACACCCTGGACGCCGTGCTCGGCCGAGGTGTCCGCCCGGTGTCGACCCTGGTCCGTCGCTCTACCCTGGAAGACGTGTTCCTGCGACTGACCGGGCGGAGTCTGGTCGACTGATGACCGAAGTCTCCTCTCCGGACGCGGTGTCGTCCCTCGACCGGCCCGCTCGCCGCGGCCCGTTGCTCGTGCTGGAATACCTCCTCCTGGTCTGGCGTCGATCGCTCGTCTCGTCCCTGCTCTCCGCAGTCGGCACCCCGTTGCTGTACCTGTTGGCCCTGGGATTCGGGCTGGGGAAGCTGGTGAATGCCGGGCCGGGGGCCGCCTCGCTCGGTGGAGTCAGCTACGTGCACTACCTGGCGCCGGCGCTGGTCACCGCTGCGGCGCTGCAGGCGGGCACCGGCGAGGCGGCATACCCCTCCTTCTCGAGATTCAAGTGGACCAAGGTCTTCTGGGGCATGACGGCGTCGCCCATCGCGCCGGAACAGGTCGCCGACGGGCAGGTGCTGTTCTTCACCGTCCGGCTGCTGGTCAACTCCGGCCTCTACTACCTGGTGCTGCTGGCCTTCGGTGCCGGCGGGGGATGGGCCGGCCCCCTGGTGGTCCCGGTGGCCGTCCTGACCGGTCTGTCCTTCTGCGTGTGGGTGCTCGCACTGTCGGCGACGGTCCGGGACGAGGGCACGGCCTTCAACATCGTGTTCCGGTTCGTGGTCATCCCGATGACGCTCTTCTCCGGCTCGTTCTTCCCGATCGACCGACTTCCGGTGGTCGTCCGCCCGCTGGCGTGGATCTCGCCGCTGTGGCACGGGAACGAACTGGCCAGGGCCGCAGTGCTGGGACGGGGGACTGCGTTGGCGGACCTGGGCCATCTGTTGTTCCTGCTGTCGCTGACCGCCGCAGGCCTGCTCGTCGCCAGGCGGAGCTTCCGGGTCAGGCTGATCGAATGAGCGACGTCGTGGTCGAATCCGAGCACTTCGTGACCAGGCCGACCCTGTGGCTGCGGATCGTTCCGCTGCACCTGTACGCGGGTCGGACCCACGTGATCCTCGAGCGGTCGATGCGCGCCTACCGGCGCACGTGGCTGGTCGTCCTCACCGGGTTCTTCGAGCCGGTCTTCTACCTGCTGGCCATGGGCCAGGGCCTCGGCTCGTTGATCGGGTCGGTCCAGACCGCGGCCGGGCCGGTCACGTACGCGGCGTTCATCGCGCCGGGCCTCCTGGCCACCTCGGCGATGAACGGCGCGATCCTGGACTCCACGAACAACGTCTTCTTCAAGTTGAGGTACGCCAAGCTCTACGACGGCATGCTGGCCGCATCCCTGGGGCCCGTCGATGTGGCCCTGGGCGAGATCGTCTGGTCGCTGGTGCGGGGTGGTCTGTATTCGGCGGCGTTCGTGCTCGTCATGCTGGCGCTCGGACTCCTTGCCTCCTGGTGGGCGCTGCTCGCGGTACCGGTGGCACTGGTCGTCGCCTTCGGATTCGGCGGGGTCGGCATGGCGATCACGTCGTACCTCAAGAACTTCCAGCAGCTGGAATGGATCAGCACCGCGCTGCTGCCGATGTTCCTGTTCTCGACGACGTTCTACCCGCTCGGGATCTACCCGAGGCCCATCCAGGTGTTGGTCGAGTGCCTACCGCTCTACCACGGGATCGAACTGATCCGCGGGTTGTGCCTCGGGCTCGTCACCCCCGGTCTGTTCCTGCACCTGATCTACTTCGCGGTGATGATCGCGGTCGGCGTCACGATCGCCTCCCGCCGGCTGGAAACCCTGCTCCTGCGCTGATCGGCGGACGCGCCGCGGACGCAGGTCCGAGGGCCCGGCCGACCGTGTGGGATACTGAGGTGGTTCGGTGCCGGGGAACCTCGGGCCCGAACACAGCCGGTAGGCCTTTCGGAGCCAGCGGTCGAAGATCGAAGATGAGTCAGACATCGGGGATGTTCGGCGCGGTTTCATGGCGGCCGAGTCGGTTGGACCACTGCAGACTTCCCTTTCCTGACGTTCGCGTCGGGGAGGACACCATATTCATGAAGGCCCCTGTGCGGACGCGTTCGACAACGCGCCCGGGGGCCTTGAGAGAGGAACCAACAAGCTGTGAATGCCAAGAATGAGACTGCCAACCGATCGACGGAAGCCCTCGAGCTGGCCCTGGCCGATCTACCGGTCAAACTGCGGGTGCACGAGTTGGCCAAACGAGCCGGTGTCCCGTCCAAGGAAGTCATCGCCGGGCTGGCCGCAGCGGGCGTCACGGTCGGTTCGGCCGCGTCCTCGGTCGGGGTGGTCGATGCGACCAACTTCCTGACGACGTTGCTGGGATCCACCGCCGCGCTCCCGACCGGGAGCGCCCCGCCCGCCCCGCCCGTCCCGACGGCGGGAGCCGCTGCGGACGCAGAGCCGGCCGGGACTCCGGACCTTGTCGGGGCGGTGGCGCGCAGCACCCCCGAGCAGGACCCGGGGTTCTTCGCCGCGCCCCTGTTCCTGCCGCCGGCCGAGGCGAAGCCGACCCGTCGCCGGCGGAGCACCAAGACGGCCGACGTGCTCGAACCGGCCATGGTCGAACCGTTGCCGGCCGGGACGGTCGCCGACCTCCCGGTCGAGCCGGTCACCGAAGCCGTCAAGGCCGATGGCGCGGACCCGGCCGACACCTCCCCCGATGCTGCCTCCCTCGATGCTGCCTCGTCCGATGCTGCTTCGTCCGACACGGGGTCGGCGGATGCGGGGTCGGTCGAGACCGGTACATCCCGTTCGGGGCGCCGTCGCCGTGGCCGTTCCGGTGGACGCGGCCGCACGGATTCAGGCGACGACCACCAGGAAGAGGCGACGGCGACCGACGTCCCGTCCGCCGGTTCGATCGACGACACCCCGCCGGAGATCGGTGAAGCCGACAACGACACCGACACCGACATCGGTTCCGACTGCGTTCCCGACGACGACGACCAGGCGGCCCGTCGCCGCCGCCGTCGTGGTCGCCGCGGCCGTGGTCGCGCATCCGAGGGTCAGGACGAGAACGACACGGACGGTGAGTCGTCCGCCGACGCCGCGGACAACGCGGCCGAGGCCCAGCCCTCGGAGGGTGAGCCCGACGAAGAGGGCGACGACGAGTCGAACGAAGAGGGCGGCACCCGTCGTCGGCGACGTCGTCGTCGTCGGACCGGCGCACCCGAGGCCGGTGCGGACGAGACCAATCACGAGGACGACCCCGACAACACCGTCGTGCACGTCCGCGAGCCGAGGACGACCAGCGACCGGACCCCGGTCGGGACAGGTACTTCCGAGGTGCAGGGCATCCGCGGCTCGACGCGGCTCGAGGCCAAGCGCCAGCGCCGTCGCGAAGGCCGTGGTTCGCGCAGTCGTCCGCAGATCCTGACGGAGGCCGAGTTCCTGGCCCGTCGGGAAGCGGTCGAGCGCGTGATGGCCGTGCGTCAGCGGGGCGATCTGGCTCAGGTCGCACTCCTGGAGGACAGGGTGCTGGTCGAACACTTCGTCTCGCAGGCCGGATCAGAGTCGTTGATGGGCAACATCTATCTGGGCAGGGTGCAGAACGTCCTCCCGTCGATGGAGGCGGCCTTCGTCGACATCGGCAAGGGTCGCAACGCGGTCCTGTACGCCGGCGAGGTGAACTGGGACGCGGCCGGCCTGGCCGGCAAGGCGCGGCGGATCGAGATCGCGCTGTCCGGTGGCGACACCATGCTGGTGCAGGTCTCCAAGGATCCGGTCGGTCAGAAGGGCGCGCGCCTGACCACCCAGATCTCGCTGCCCGGACGCTTCCTGGTCTACGTGCCCGGCGGCGGTGCCACCGGCATCTCCCGCAAGCTCCCCGATACCGAACGCAAACGACTGAAGTCGATCCTGGACCGGATCGTTCCGGAGGACGCCGGCGTCATCATCCGCACGGCCGCCGAGGGTGTGGCCGAGGAAGAGCTGGCCCGCGACGTCGAACGCCTCAAGTCGCAGTGGGAGGAGATCTCGCGCCAGGCCGAGAAGAAGTCCAACGCGCCGCTGCTGCTCTCGGCGGAGCCGGACACCCTGATCAAGGTCGTCCGGGACCTCTTCAACTCCGACATCACCCGACTGATCCTGGACGGTGACCGCGCCTACGAGCCGGTGGCCGCCTACATCGATGCAGTGGCGCCGGAACTGTCCGACCGGGTGTCGCGGTACGACGGTCCGAACGACGTGTTCGCGGCCTACCGGATCGACGAGCAGATCGCCAAAGCGCTGGAGCGCAAGGTTTATCTACCGTCGGGTGGGTCGTTGGTGATCGACCGCACCGAGGCGATGACGGTCGTCGACGTCAACACGGGCAAGTACACCGGGTCCGGGGGAAACCTCGAGGAGACCGTCACCAAGAACAACCTGGAGGCGGCCGAGGAAGTCGTCCGGCAGCTCCGGCTGCGGGACATCGGCGGCATCATCGTCGTGGACTTCATCGACATGGTGCTGGAGTCCAACCGCGAACTGGTGATGCGCCGTCTGACCGAGTGCCTCGGCCGGGACCGGACCAGGCATCAGGTCGCCGAGGTCACCTCGCTCGGGTTGATCCAGATGACCCGGAAGAAGATGGGCACCGGCCTGGTCGAGGCCTTCTCGGAGCCCTGCCCGCACTGCCACGGACGCGGGATCATCCTGCACGACGTGCCCGTGCAGGATCACTCGGGCGGCAACGCCGGCGGCGACAACCGTGCTCAGGACACCGGTGACAACGACGCCCGCGGTGGACGTAACCGCCGGGCCCGGGGTCGTCAGGACGCGCCGGCCCTCGAGCAGGCCGTCGTGAAGACGGTGCCCGCGACCGTCCGACCGCCGGACCCGCGCGGACCGAAGCCGCCGACCCGCGGTGGCGACGACCATCACGAGACGAACGACCAGCCCGGCACGCCGGGCGACTCGGGCGCCGCGAACGTCCAGCGTCCCGCTGCGGTGATCGAGGTCGCCGGCGGTCGCGCGATCGAGGTCCCGGTCGGCAGTGATGCATCGTTCAACGCACCGCGGTCCCGCGACGCCTCGGACGCCGTGTCGGCCGTCTTCGCTGCATTGGACGCCCAGGTGGCTGCCCAGGCGCCGACACGCGAGAGCGCCGGGTCCTCCGCTGCGGCTGGGTTCTCGGCTGGGGCTGGATCGTCCGGTTCCGAGGCCGAACCGGCCACCGCTGGTCGTCGGCGTGGCCGTCGTTCGGCCGGGCGCCCGGCGGGAGCTCCCGCCGGCACCGCCGAGATCGTGACGGTGGCCGCGGCCGGTCCGGGGATCGTCGAGTCGACCGAACCCGTGCAGGTCGAGGTCGCCGCAGCGGTCGACGAAGTGCGGGCGGCGGCCGCCGTGCACGACGTCGAGATCCAGTCGGTGGACGCAGCGCCGGCAGCCGAGAGCGCACCGGGTGCTCCTGCTGTCACGGGTCCCGAAGTGGCGCCGGCCGCCGACCTGGAGGAGCCGAAGAAGGGTCGGGCTCCGGCCCGTCGCCGGGGGAGCCGGGCGGCCGGAGCGGCCGTGACGACTGCTGTCACCGAGCCGATGTCGACGCCCTCCTCGGGCACGAACGGCGCGGTGACGGCCGGGGACGCTGCTCCCTCGGCCAACGGGGACGCTTCTCCCTCGACCGACGGGGCCGTCGCCCCAGCGACCAATGGGGCCTCTGCCCCCGCGTCCGCCGGCCCTGCTGCGACACGGCCGGAGGCCGGCACCGAGGTCCTTGGTGGATCGGCACCGGCTGCCGCACCTGCTCCGCGGCGCAGGCGGGCGGCGTCCCGGCCGGCCGGGCCCGCCGGCGCTCCCGCGCCGGTGGACGCGACCGTCCAGTAGTGCGCTGACCTGCCGGGACCAGGTGGGTTTGGCCCGGCAGGCAGCCCGGCGGTACAGTGGGACCTCTGCCCGCTGCACGCAGCGGGTGTGCCTGCTGCGCCGTGGTCGGGGCGTTCGGGTTCCGCCGGATTTCCGGTTGGTCCCGGACCGGCGGCAGGACGAGCAGGAACGTTACGAACAGCACCGCCACGAACGCCCCCGAGTTCCGCAGTTGGTTCCACCGGGGAGGGTCCGGGCAGAAATACCTGGCATCGGAAGAAGATCTTCGGGCGCGAGGAACATGGCAGCAGCACACGAACAGTTGAGGAAGGCGCGTTCACGATGTACGCGATCGTCAAGACCGGCGGCAAGCAGTACAAGGTCGCCGAGGGCGACGTCATCGAGATCGAGAAGCTCGAGAGCGAGCTCGGCGCTGCCGTGACTCTCCCGGCTGTGCTGCTCGTCGATGGCATCCAGGTCTCCACCACGGCGGCCGATCTGGCCAACGTCACGGTGTCCGGCGAGGTCGTCGCCCACACCAAGGGCCCGAAGATCATCATCCACAAGTTCAAGAACAAGACCGGATACCACAAGCGCCAGGGGCACCGCCAGCCGCTGACCCAGGTGCGCGTGACCGGCATCACCGTAGACGTCTGAGAGAGGCTGAACCTACATGGCACACAAAAAGGGCGCATCCAGCTCTCGCAACGGCCGCGACTCGAACGCTCAGTACCTCGGTGTGAAGCGTTTCGGCGGCCAGGTCGTCAAGGCCGGCGAGATCCTCATCCGTCAGCGCGGCACCAAGTTCCACCCGGGTGACCTGGTCGGCCGTGGCAAGGACGACACGCTGTTCGCCCTGGCGGCAGGTTCGGTGCTGTTCGGCTCCAAGCGCGGACGCAAGACCGTGAACATCGTTCCGGCAGAGTTGTCGTCGGTCGCGGTGGAAGCTGTCAGCGTCTGACCGCTCCTCACCGCCCCGGCGGTCGAGCACGACGTGATTGAGGGGCGGATCCGGGCTTCCCGGGCCCGCCCCTCTTTCTCTGTGCCGGACTCGACACACCCTAGTTCCCGATCCAGCGCGACCAAGATCTGTCCCTGCAAGAAATATCGCTAGGAGGTGCCCATGGCTCGATTCGTCGACCGGGCCGTCCTGGATCTGCAGGCCGGTGACGGCGGTCACGGATGTGCTTCGGTCCATCGGGAGAAGTTCAAGCCGCTCGGCGGTCCCGACGGCGGCAACGGTGGCAACGGCGGTGATGTCACGCTGGTCGTCGACGGCAATGTGCACACCCTGTTGGACTTCCACTTCCACCCCCACGCCAAGGCCGGCAACGGCAAGGGCGGTGCAGGTGACAACCGCGAGGGGGCCAACGGCGCCGGGCTCGAACTGAACGTGCCCGAAGGCACGGTCGTCGTCGACGAGCACGGCAACATGCTGGCCGACCTGGTCGGGATCGGTACCCGCTACGTCGCAGCCAAGGGTGGCCGTGGAGGCCTCGGCAACGCGGCGCTGGCCTCGCGCGCCCGCAAGGCCCCCGGCTTCGCCCTCCTCGGTGAACCCGGCGACGTCGCGGACATCACCCTGGAACTGAAGTCGATGGCCGACGTCGGCCTGGTCGGTTTCCCCAGTGCTGGAAAGTCTTCGCTGGTGTCCGTGCTGTCCGCGGCCAAGCCCAAGATCGCCGACTACCCGTTCACCACCCTCGAGCCGAACCTCGGGGTCGTCACCGCCGGCGCGGACATCTTCACCATTGCCGACGTCCCCGGTCTGATTCCGGGGGCAAGCCAGGGCAAGGGTCTCGGGCTGGAGTTCCTCCGCCACATCGAGCGGTGCTCGGTCCTGGTACACGTGGTCGACTGCGCGACGTTCGAATCCGGCCGTGACCCGGTGTCCGACATCGAGGCGCTCGAGGCCGAGTTGGCCCAGTACACACCGTCGCTGTCCGACGATCTGGCGGAGCGTCCCCGCCTCGTCGTGCTCAACAAGATCGACGTGCCGGAGGCCCGTGAACTGGCCGAGTTCGTCCAGCCCGATCTGGAGGCGGCCGGCTACCGGGTCTTCCAGATCTCGACGGCCACCCACGAGGGCCTGAACGCCCTGCGCTACGCGATGGCCGAAGTGGTCGCCTCCGATCGTTCGTCGAGGCCGGCCAAGGTCGCCCAGCGCATCGTCGTCAGGCCGGCCGCGTTCGACGAGGAGCAGTTCAAGGTTCAGGTCGACCCGGAGGTGGACGGCGGCTTCGTCGTCACCGGTGTCCGCCCGCAACGGTGGATCCTGCAGACGGACTTCAACAACGACGAGGCGGTCGGCTACCTCGCCGACCGGCTGGCGCGCCTCGGGGTCGAGGACAAGCTCTCCAAGCTCGGCGCGAAGCCCGGCGCACCCGTGGTCATCGGGAACATCAGTTTCGACTGGGAACCGACGACGCTGGCCGGTGTCAATCTCGAGCCCATCGAGCGGGGCTCCGATCCCCGCCTCGATCGGCCGGAGCGGGTGGGCGCCGCCGATCGCAAGGCGCTGCACCGTCTTCGGCGCGGCCTGGAGGTCGAGAACCCGGAACTGGTGGACACCGACGTGGACGTCCTGCGTGCCCGGTTGGCTCCGCGCGAGGGAGGTCAGGCCGCCTGGGACGACGAAGGATGGTCGGACGTCACCTGGGACGTCACCGAGGCCGCCCCCGCTCCGGCGGTCGCCGGTGAAGATGCCCGGGAGCAAGAGCAGCAGCGATGACGGTTCCGGTCGTGCCCGGCGATCTCGTCGACCGTCCGACCCCGACGAGAGTCGCGATCGGTGCGGCCAGGACGATCGTGGTCAAGGTCGGATCGTCGTCGCTGACGACCTCCGCGGGTGGTCTGGACCCGGTCCGGCTCGATGCGCTGGTGGACGCCGTGGCCCTTCGTGTCGCCGCCGGATGTTCGGTGGTGCTGGTCTCCTCCGGCGCGATCGCGGCCGGCCTCGCTCCACTGGGCCTGCGGCGGCGACCCCGGGATCTACCGACCCAGCAGGCGGCAGCATCGGTCGGTCAGCAACTGCTGGCCCAGCGGTACGTCGGATCCTTCGCCCGCCACGGTCTGTGCGTCGGTCAGGTACTCCTGACCACCGATGACGTGGTCCGACGCTCGCACTACCGGAACGCGCAGCGCACGTTCGCGAAGCTGCTGTCGTTCGGAGTGGTGCCGGTGGTCAACGAGAACGACACCGTGGCGACGGCCGAGATCCGTTTCGGCGACAACGATCGGCTCGCTGCGCTGGTCGCGCACCTGGTCGGTGCCGAGGCGCTCGTCCTGCTCTCCGACGTCGACGCCCTCTACACCGGCGACCCACGGCTCGGTTCCTCCGAGCGGATCGACGACGTGTCCGGACCGGAGGACCTGGCCGGCATCGAGATCGCCTCCTCCTCCAGTGATGTCAGCACCGGTGGTATGGCCTCCAAGCTGTCGGCCGCGATGATGGCCACCGGCGCGGGCATCCCGGTACTGCTGGCCTCGGCCACCGACGCCGCCCGCGCGCTCGTCGGTGGGGCGCCAGGAACGACGGTCCCGTCCGTCGGGACGGCGTTCGCGCCAGCGCGGCGCCGGACGAGCGCACGACTGTTCTGGTTGCGCCACGCGGCGACGAGCGCCGGCTCGCTCATCCTGGACCCCGGCGCGGTCGCCGCGGTCGTCGATCGACGCAAATCGCTCCTGCCGGCCGGAATCGTCGGCGCCACCGGTGATTTCGAGTCCGGCGACGTCGTGGACCTGGTCGGGACGGACGGGGTCCCGGTGGCACGTGGATTCGTCGGGCACGATGCCGCCGATCTGCCGGGAATCATCGGCAAGTCGCTCTCGGAGTTGCCGCCCGACCTGCGCCACGAAGTGGTGCATGCTGACGATCTGATCGCCGTCACGACCGTCACCATCGTCGCCGGAGGACTCGGATGACCCAGACCGCCGCGCGGACGGCCGGCGCCACCCGCGAACAGGTGCTCGCCGCGGCCGGCCGCTCGAAGGTCGCCGCCGTGCAGCTGGCCCTGCTCCCGCGCTCGGCCAAGGACGCCCTGCTGAATGCCATGGCCGCCGCGCTCCGCGACTCGGTGGCCGTCATCCTGGCTGCGAATGCACTCGATGTCGCCGCGGCCATTGCGGTGGACACCTCGGCGTCGTTGGTGGACCGGCTGCGCCTGAACGACTCCCGCATCGAGGCGATGGCCCGCGGCCTGGAGGATCTGGTGGCCCTTCCGGATCCGATCGGGTCCGTCGTGCGCGGCGGAGTGCTGGCCAACGGCGTGCAGATCAGCCAGATCCGGGTGCCGCTCGGAGTCGTCGCGATCATCTACGAGGCCCGGCCGAACGTGACGGTGGACGCCACCGGCATCGCTCTGAAGTCCGGCAACGCGGTGCTGTTGCGGGGCAGCGCCTCGGCGCAGGGGTCCAATGCCGTACTGGTGCGGATTCTCTCCGCGGCCGTGGACGGCCAGGGTGTTTCCGCCGACGCGGTCCAGTTGGTCCCCGGTACCGACCGTGAATCGGTGAAGCATCTGATGACGGCGCGCGGACTGGTCGACGTGATCATCCCGCGGGGTGGTGCCGGTCTGATCAAGGCCGTGGTGGACGGGTCGACCGTCCCGGTGATCGAGACGGGGGTGGGCAACTGCCACGTCTTCGTCGATGCCTCTGCCGACCTCGACATGGCACTGGACATCCTGATCAATTCCAAGGTCCGCCGGCCGTCGGTGTGCAATGCGGCCGAGACCCTGCTCGTGCACGCCGATGTGGCCGGGCTCTTCATCCCCAGGGCGCTGGCTGCGCTGGCGGCCGAGGGAGTCACCGTGCACGCCGATCCGGTCATTCTCGAGATGGCCGACGGTGCCGGGCATGTGGTCGCGGCGGTCGACGCGGATTTCGACACCGAGTATCTGAGCCTGGACATCGCAGCGGCCGTCGTCGACGACCTGGACGCTGCGATCGCGCACATCAACCGCCACGGCACCGGGCACACCGAGGCGATCGTCACCTCCGACCTCGCCGGCGCGGGGGCGTTCACCGCGCGGGTCGACGCGGCCGCCGTGATGGTGAACGCATCGACCGCCTTCACCGACGGTGGTGAATTCGGCTTCGGCGCAGAGATCGGCATCTCGACGCAGAAGCTGCACGCGCGGGGCCCGATGGGGCTGGTCGAGTTGACCAGCACCAAGTACGTCCTGACCGGCACGGGCCAGATCCGGGCAGCGTCATGACCACGAGCGCAGCGCGACGCCCCCGTCGGATCGGCGTGATGGGCGGCACCTTCGACCCGATCCACCACGGCCACCTGGTGGCCGCCTCCGAGGTGGCCGACCGGTTCGAGCTGGACGAGGTGCTCTTCGTACCTACCGGGCAACCGTGGCAGAAGAGCGACGTCAGCCCGGCCGAACACCGCTACCTGATGGCGGTGATCGCGACCGCGGCCAATCCGCGTTTCTCCGTCTCGCGGGTGGACATCGACCGGGCCGGGCCGACCTACACCAAGGACACGCTGACCGACCTCCGTCGACGCGAGCCGGACGCCGAATGGTTCTTCATCACCGGCGCAGACGCTCTGTCGGCGATCATGGGCTGGAAGGACGTCGACGAGCTGTTCCGACTGGCGCACTTCATCGGGGTGACCAGACCCGGATACGTGCTGGGGGAGCTGTCACTGCCCGACGGGGCCGTCACGCTGATCGAGGTACCCGCCCTGGCGATCTCCTCGACGGACTGTCGACAGCGGGTGGCAGGCGGCGCGCCCGTCTGGTACCTGGTGCCGGACGGGGTGGTGCAGTACATCGGGAAGTACGGCCTCTACACGAAGACCGCGGCCTCGGCGCTGACCGGGTTGGTGACCGCCGCGGTTGCCGGTGTGGGTGTGGGTGTCGGTGTCGGTGTCGGTGTCGGTGAAGAACACAGCTTGCAGGAAGAAATGGGCACAAACGGTGCCGGCAAAATTGAGGGAGTGCAGTGACCGCAACAGATTCAGCCATCGCAATGGCCAAGGTGGCCGCTCAGGCCGCCGCCGACAAGCTGGCCAAGGACGTGCTCCTGGTCGACGTGTCCGACCGGCTGGCCATCACCGACATCTTCGTCATCGTGACGGGCGCCAACGAACGCCAGGTGTCGGCGATCGTCGACGAGGTCGAGGACAAGATGCGCGCGGCCGGCGTCAAGCCCGTCCGTCGTGAGGGTGAGCGGGACGGCCGTTGGGTGCTGCTGGACTTCCTCGACGTGGTCGTGCACGTCCAGCACTCCGAGGAGCGGGTGTTCTACGCGCTCGACCGGCTGTGGCGCGACTGCCCGGTGATCCCGTGGGTCGACGCCGATGCCCCGGAAGGCGAACTCGGGGCGGCCGCCGCTCCGCTGCCGACCCGTCCGGAGATCGACGACGATCCCGGTGACTTCGGCGATGCCGGGGGCAACGGCGACCACGACGGCGTGGTCCGCAGCGGGCTCCTGGCCGAGTGAGCCTCCAGCATCTGATCCTGATGCGGCACGGCGAGACCGACTGGAACGCCCAGGCCCGGCTGCAGGGGCATCGGGACATCCCGCTCAACTCCGTCGGGGTGGCCCAGGCGGTCGCTGCGGCACCGTCCGTGGCCGCACTGTCCCCCGAAGTGATCATCTCCTCCGACCTGTCCAGGGCCAGGAGCACCGCCGTTCCGGTGTCTGCTCTGACCGGTCTGCCGGTGTCCTTCGACGCCCGCCTGCGGGAGACGTCGATGGGTCGCTGGGAGGGACTGACCCGGGACGACGTGATGGCCGGCTGGCCCGGTGAGTGGGAGAAGTGGCGTGCCACCTCGGCGCACAACTCGCCGCCGGAGGGTGAGTCGCGCTGGCAGGTGGCCGGCCGCGCGAACGAGGTGGTCGACGAGCTCGAGGCGACGAGCCACCAGCGCGCCCTGCTCGTCGCCCACGGTGGTCTGATCGTCGGTCTGACCGGGCGACTGCTTGACCTGCCCGACAATTCCTGGGGCACCCTGCTCGGTATCGCGAACTGCCACTGGGTGGTGCTGCATCGATTCCTGGGGTCCTGGAAACTGCACTCCTACAACGCCGGCCTCGGCGGCGTCATCCTGCCCGGTGGCGAAGAGGAACTGGCCGGGGCCTGAGTCCCGGTGCGCGATGCCGAGTCGTCGCTGGCAGGGTTCAGGCCGTCGACACCGGTCGGGGGCGGTGTCGACGGCCTGTCCATTCCCAGGAGCGGTGACCGGCTCTGCTGATACATCGCGCCGACGCCCACTTTCGGCGCCGTGGTGAGACCTGCTGACCTGCGGTGCCCCCGGCGAGGTTGTCCCCATGCTCGGATCCATCCACAATCGGGACGAGCAGGTGGATCCGACCCGGCCGGCTACGTAGCGTCCCGGCTGTGCGAAACCGACCCGACTCCCGGCACCG
The DNA here is from genome assembly GCF_014303395.1 of Nakamurella sp. PAMC28650. Classification (GTDB taxonomy): domain Bacteria; phylum Actinomycetota; class Actinomycetes; order Mycobacteriales; family Nakamurellaceae; genus Nakamurella. The sequence continues at coordinate 4,717,442 of NZ_CP060298.1, read as the reverse complement.
ACTGGCTGGGATCCAGGCGGTCGAACCGCCTCGTGGCGCTGCCTTCTCGCGTCGCCATCCGGCTGATCCGGCTGATCCGGTGGAGCCGGCTGATCCGGTGGCTTTCGGTGTGCCCGGTGTGCACAGTGTGTCCGGTGTGCACAGTGTGTCCGGTGTGCACAGTGTGTCCTCGCCTGCTCGGCACGGGTGGCCGTCGGCGGACGGGCCGTTCCGGGAGGAGATCAGGGGTGGATGGGTCCCGGACCCGGTGGATCAGGATCCTCCGCCCAGGTTCCTGGGCCGGCGTCGGCCACCTGACGACGAGCGCGGTGGTGATGCTGGCGGTGGTGTTCCTGGCGGTCACGACGGTGACGATGACGATGCCGGTGACGATGCTCGCGGCGAGGTCGAACACGGGCCGCATGACGAACCGGATACGGAACAGGAAGACGCCGGAGGTCTGACCCGGGCGGTGATTGCCGGGCGTGGTCCGGGATCCTGGGAACAGCAGGGAGAACCCGGACGCCCGCGCCGGGTCCGGCAGACACGGCGTCGGCCGTGGGGACGGCTGGCCCGGCGCTGGGTTCCGGAAACCCTGCGCGACGGCCGGATCGACCCAGGTCGACGCGGTGCGCTGCTGCTCACCCTGGTGGCGGCGGTAGCAGCGCTCGTCGCTGCCGTCGGTGTGTGGCGCGATCGGCCGGAACCGCGACCGGTGCAGGCGGTCTCGCTGTCCCAGGTGAGTGGGCAATCCGCCATCGGAACCCCGACGGCGGCCGGGGGCCGCACCAGTGGAGCGCTCCCGGCCGTGGCCGGGGCCGCGCCGCCCAGAACTTCGCGGCAAGGTACCTCGGTCTGGTCGGCGGGAGCGTCGGGGTCGGCCGCGGCCACTTCTGCGCCGGCCACTTCCGCGGTCGGCGGGTTGATCGTGGTGTCGGTGACCGGGGCGGTCCACACACCGGGCCTGGTCCGACTGTCGACGGGGGCCCGGGTGGCGGATGCGATCGAGAAGGCCGGGGGGACCACCGCACACGCCAACCTGACGGGTCTGAACCTGGCCGCGAAGCTGACCGATGGGGCGTCAGTGGTGATCTCCGACGTCGCCGCGTCCGCCGGTGGGGACTCGTCGATCTCCGGACCAGGCAGTGGAGGCCAGATGACCGCCGCCACCTCCACGCCCCGGGTGGGGAAGCTGGACCTCAACACCGCGGACGTGGCCGCGTTGGACGCGCTCCCCGGGGTCGGGCCCGTGACCGCTGCGAGCATCGTCACCTGGCGCGACAAGAACGGTCGCTTCACCTCGGTGGAGCAACTGCAGGAGATCACCGGCATCGGGCCCGCGAAGTATGCGGCGCTCTCGCCGTTGGTCGAGGTGTCGGGGTGAAGGGGTGAAGGGGTGAACCGGCGGTGGCGGGAGGAGGAGGCCCAGGCTCCGATCGACCTTCGTCTGATTCCCGCTACCCTGGCGGTCTGGGCCGGCGCGCTGGTCGGGATCGCCACGGCAGACCGGACGTCGGTCGCCGGGTTGATCTGGGGGTCTGCCTGCCTGTTCCTCTGTCTGTCGGTGGCGGTACTGCGGCGGGTGCGGTGGTGGCCCGGCCTGCTCGCCATCGGTGCTGCGTTCGTTGCCGCACTCATGATCTCGACCATCTACTGGCAATCGGCCGCGACCAATCCGTTGACGGTGGCGGCTGGTCACGGGTCATGGGCGACCCTGCGGTTGACGGTGGCCACGGCGGCGGAGAAGTTGCCGAGCCCGTTCCCGGTCGCCGCGGCCCCGGTCGCCGCAGCCCCGGTCGACGCAGCTCCGGCGACCCGCGCGGCCGCCCCCGGTGGAACCGGCGACCCCGCGCAGCCCGAGGCTGAGGGGACGTGGTTGTTGTCCGCGCAGGCACAGGAGGCGGTCGTGGGCGACCATCGGTTCGCACCGGCCGCCACCATCAGCGTGATGGCCACCGGTGCGATCTGGCCCGTGCTGGTCCCGGGCGAGCAGATCCAGATCAGCGGTCTGCTGGCCGTCGACCGTTACTCGGTGCTGCCCGGTGTGCTCCTGCATGCCCGGAGTGGTCCGATCCGGCTGAGCCGAGCGCCCTGGTGGCAGCGTGCGGCCGCCTCGGTGCGGCGGCATCTGGTGCAGAACGCCTCGTCGCTGTCGCCGGATGCGAAGGGTCTGCTGCCCGGGCTGGTGGTCGGCAACACGGATGGCATCTCCCCGCAGCTGAAGGCCGACGCGAAGATCACCGGTCTGACCCACCTGCTGGCGGTGTCGGGGTCGCACTTCGCGCTCCTGTGCGGGCTCGGCGTGCTGCTGCTCCGCCGGGCCGGACCACGCCCGGCAGCGGCGGGTGGTGCCGTGGTGCTGGTGGGACTGGTCGTGCTGGTCGGTCCGGGGGCCTCGGTGCTCCGTGCGGCGGTGATGGGCGGCATCGCTCTGGTCGCGATGTCGGTCGGACGCAACCGCAGTGCCCTCCCCGCTCTGGCCGCGGCCGTCATCGGGTTGCTCCTGTACGACCCCACGCTCGCCCGCTCGGTCGGTTTCGCGCTGTCGGTCCAGGCCACCGCCGGGCTGATCCTGTTGGCTCCCGTCTGGTCGAAAGGGCTGCAACGCAGGGGTTGTCCACCAGGCTGGGCCGACCTGCTGGCCGTTCCGGCCGCGGCGCACGTCGCCACCATGCCGGTCATCGCCGCGCTGTCCGGTGCGATCTCGCTCGCGTCGATCCCGGCGAACCTGCTGGCCGCGCTGGTGGTCGGGCCGGCCCTGGTGATCGGCATGGGTTGCGCGCTGACCGGTACCTGGTGGGCGGGCGCGGCCCGAGCCCTGGCCGGAGCTGATCAACCCCTCCTCGAGTGGATCGCCCTCGTGGCCCACCGGCTGGCCCGGTGGCAGTCGGCCTCGGTGCCGTGGCCGGCCAGTGTTCCAGGAGTGCTGGCCCTGACCGGTCTGCTGACCGGGGGACTCCTGGCCCTTCGTCACCGACGGGTCAGGGCGCTGACCGTCGCGGTCATCACCGGCGCCGGTGTCGTCCTGGTTCCGGCCCAGGTGGTCTCGATCGGCTGGCCACCGCCGGGTTGGGTCCTGGTGGCCTGCGAGATCGGCCAGGGCGACGGCATGGTGCTGTCGACCGGTGAGGCGGGGACGGCGATCGTCGTCGATACCGGTCCGGATCCGGGGCTGATGGACGACTGCCTGACCAGGCTGCACATCGGCACCGTCCCGCTGGTGGTGCTGACGCATCTGCACGCAGATCACGTGGGTGGTCTGTCCGGCGTGCTGCCGGGCCGCAGCGTCGGGGCCATCGGGGTCGGACCGGATCGTGATGCTCTGCCGGCCTGGCGCAAGGTCAACGAACTGGCTGCGGGACAGGGGGTTCCGGTGGTCGGGCTGCCCAAGGGCACCCGGTGGGCCAGCGGCGGTCTGAGCATCGAGGTACTCGGCCCCGAGGGGGCGTTTCGTGGCACCGACTCGGACGAGAACAACGACTCCGTCGTGCTGATGGCCCACCTCGCCGGCATTCGGATCCTGATGACGGGTGACGCGCAGTACGAGGCCCAGCAGCAACTGCTCGACGACGGGGTCGACCTGCGGGCGGACGTCCTCGAGCAGCCACACCACGGATCGGCGAAGGTGTTACCGGCCTTCGTGGCCGCCGTCCGACCGAAGATCTCGGCGATCGGGGTCGGGCGTGACAACGGATACGGACAGCCGAGTCCCAAGGCGCTGGCGCAACTCTCGGCAATCGGAGCCACCGTGCTGCGCACAGATCTGCAGGGCGACGCGGCCGTCTGCGTCATCGACGGCAAGCTCGGCACGGCGACAAGGGGTGCCGGTCTACCGGCCGGTTCGGGCAAGGGCGGAAGCGGTGACGGCGCCTGACACCGGGCAGGCGGGTCAGTCGACGACGGCGATCATCGCATCGAGATCAACAGGCCCGGCGGTGTCCGTATTTCCGGCCCTCACGGCCTGGCTGCACCCCGGCTCGTACTCCGGGGCTTCGGGGATCGAGACGCGTTGCTCGGGCCTTCCAGGCACGCATGACTGGTGAAGGGCACGCTTCCGCCGGCTGTCAGTGCGAGTCGTCCGGGGAGGGCAGGTTGATCGCGTAGAGCACGTCGTCGCGATGGTGCACGAATCCCAGCCGTGCCGCGACGGCGAGGCTTCCCGGGTTGTCGGGCGAGGTCGACCAGCTCGGGACGCGCCCTCGGTCACGGATGTCCTGGAGCACCGCGGCTGCGCACGTCAGGGCCCTGCCGTGTCCGCGGTGCGCCGCTGCCGTCACGACACCGACGTCTTCGAAGGCGGAGCCGATGTGGAACGGCACGGCCACGGCGACCAGTTCGTCGTCGACCCGGTAGCCTCGCGCCACCCGTGCGAGCGCCAGACCTTCGGGCCCGCCCCAGGTTTCGTGGATCCAGGCGATATCGGCCGGCAACGCTGCGAGCCCCGGGACGTCGTCCGGCCCGAGCAGGACGGCGTCGGAGACGGGCAGGTGCGCGCCGGCCGGGAGGGTGGCGATGATCCGTGGCCAGACGGCCAGAGCCGGGTCGATGTTCCGCAGGGCGGCCTCCCACTGCGGCGGCGCCTCCAGGAAAGCTGCCGCACCGGCGAAGGCGTCCGGCGACAGGTGGTCCGGATCTCCGCGGAGCGCCGTGTCCTGACCGACTTGGGCCATCGCCACTCGAGGGCCGGGCCACCGATCGACCGCGACGATCCCCCGGCCGGTCGTCGCGACGTGTCCGAACACCATCGGCCCCGGTCGCTCCGGGGCGAAGAACGGCCGCATCCCTTCGACGTCCCCGGCGGTCACGGTCAGCATGAGGTCACGGTACGTGAGGCTGCAACGACGGTCTCAGGCGTTCTTCCCCGGGAAGGAGTTCAGCTCCGCCTGAAGGCTGGACAGTTCTGCAGCGAGGGCGTCGGCTCTGGCCTGGGTGCTGCGGCGGTGATCCTCGAGCAACGTCTGCACCACCTCGGTGAGCTTGGGTTCGCCGAGGGACTGGACGATCTCCCAGACGCGGGACGGCGGGATCACGGTGGGACGGACGGCTGCTCTGACGCCGATCCTGGCCTCGATCCGCCACGCGGCCGACTCGTCACCGGCCGTGCTGATGGTGATGGTGACCGGTGCACGCTTTCCCCGGCCACCGGTCCCGGCGCTTCTCGGTGCGCCTGCGCCGGCCGGCTGCGCCGGTGAGGCGGGTGTGCTCGTCCCGTGTTCGCTCGATGTCGCGGGCAGCACCGGGGAGATGGATGGGATCGACGGGGACGGCGAGACCGCAACGGCCAGCCGGGCCGGAACGGCAGTGCCCGGAGAGGATCTGGGGGGTCGATCGGCAGACCCCACCGGAGCGGCCACGGCCGAGACCAGCTTGCGGGCCGGGGCGCTCGTCAGATCCTTGACGGCGAAGGGCAGCACGTCCTTCGCGCCACCCACCGGGACCTCCACGAACAGGAACTCGTCACCGTCGATCGCCGGATCACCGATGCGGCGGACGCGACCGGTCACCCCGTCGGGGAACTGATCCGAGGGCGCGATCCCGACCCGGACGATCTTGCCCTGGCGCAGGGCCGTCTGCAGGACGTCCACATCCGGAGGGGTGGGGCGGGGTGGTCTGCGTGGTGGCATGGCTGCGTCCTCGGGGTCGATCGGAGCGGGATCAGGTGGCGCTGGTCGGACTCAGCATGATCCTGCCAGCCCGCACCGACAGAGCCCCGCACCTCCGAACCGGTGTCGCAGACCGGCAGGCCGACCCTACTGGCGGGTCTGCGCTGCTGCCGCCCTCGCCGCGGCGGGCAGGGCGTCGGCAATCCTGGACACGGCCTCGTCGTCGTGGGCCGCGGAGACGAACCAGGCTTCGTACGCCGACGGCGGCAGGTAGACGCCGGACGCGAGCATCGAGTGGAAGAACGCCGCGAAAGCGGTGGTGTTCTGCAACCTGGCCTGGTCGTAGTCGTGCACCGGGTCGGGGCCGAAGAAGATCGAGAACAGGTTGCCGGCGTTCTGCAGCTGATGCGGCACACCCGCTTCGGTCAGGGCCCCGGAAGCGAGATCACCGATGGTGCGGGCCGTCCGGTTCAGGTGGGCGTAGACGTCGTCGGTCAGGCCCTGCAGGTTGGCCAGCCCGGCGGCCGTGGTGATCGGGTTCCCGGACAGCGTGCCGGCCTGGTAGACCGGACCGAGGGGAGCCAGCAGGCCCATGATGTCGGCCCGACCGCCGAAGGCACCGACCGGGAGGCCACCGCCGATCACCTTTCCGAAGGTCATCAGGTCCGGCGCCCAGCCTTCGAGTGCTCCGTCGAGGCCGTACATCCCGGAGCGGCTGAGCCGGAATCCGGTCATCACCTCATCGGTGATCAGCAACGCGCCGTCTTCGTGGGCGACCTTCGCCAGGGCCCCGTTGAAACCGGGCAGCGGGGGTACCACCCCCATGTTGGCGGAGGCGGCCTCGGTGATGATCGCGGCGATCTGTCCCGGCTCGGCGGCGAACGCCGCACGAACGGCGTCGATGTCGTTGTAGGGCACCACGATCACCTCGGCGGTGGTGGACGCCGTGACGCCGGCCGAATCGGGGAGGGCGAAGGTGGCGACACCGGAACCGGCGGAGGCCAGCAGGGCGTCGACATGGCCGTGGTAGCAGCCCGCGAACTTGAGGATCTTGGGCCGGCCGGTGAAGCCGCGAGCCAGCCGGATGGCCGACATGGTCGCCTCGGTACCGGAGGAGACGAGCCGGACCTGCTCCACCGGTGCAACTCTCGCGACGATCTCCTCGCCGAGGGCCACCTCGCCGGCGCCCGGGGTCCCGAACGACAGGCCCCGGCTCACCGCGGTCCGGACCGCTTCGATGACGGACGGGTGGGAGTGGCCCAGGATCATCGGGCCCCACGACCCGACCAGGTCGACGTAGGTGTTGCCGTCCGCATCGGTGATGTAGGGGCCACGGCCCGAGGTCATGAAACGTGGTGTGCCGCCGACGGACCGGAAGGCCCGCACGGGAGAGTTGACTCCGCCGGGCGTGACCTTGGAGGCCCTGGCGAAAAGGGCTGCACTGGCCGGAACCTCGGCCTGGTCGAAGTGGTCGTTCATGTCAGCGGCCCGCATTCAGGTTGGTGGCGACCTCGGTCGCCCAGTAGGTCAGGATGATGGACGCACCGGCCCGCCGGATCGAGGTCAGCGTTTCCAGGATCGCCCGGTCCCGATCGATCCAGCCGTGCGCCGCCGCCCCTTCGATCATCGCATATTCGCCCGAGACCTGGTAGGCCGCAACGGGTACGTCGACGCTGGCGGCGACGTCGGACAGGACGTCGAGGTAACTCATGGCCGGTTTCACCATCACCAGGTCGGCGCCCTCTGCGATGTCGAGCGCGACCTCCCGCGCCGACTCCCGCCGGTTGGACGGGTCCTGCTGATAGGTGCGGCGGTCGCCGATCAGGGCCGAGTCGACGGCCTCCCGGAACGGGCCGTAGAAGGCAGACGCGTACTTGGCGGCATAGGCGAAGATTCCGGTGTCGTGATCGCCGACGGTGTCCAGGGCCGCCCGGATCACCCCGACCTGCCCGTCCATCATCCCGGAGGTCCCGAGCAGATCGGCACCGGCCGCGGCCTGGGCCAGCGCCATGTCGGCGTAGCGGATCAGCGTTGCGTCGTTGTTCACGGCGCCCCGGGCGTCCAGCACACCGCAGTGCCCGTGGTCGGTGAACTCGTCCAGGCACAGGTCCGCCATCAGCACGGTGGCGTCACCGAACTCGGCCTTGAGGTCGGCGAGGGCGAGGTTCAGGATTCCCTCGGGGTCCGTCGCGGCGCTGCCGAGGGCATCGCGTTCGGACGGGATGCCGAAGATCATCAGTCCGCCCACGCCGGCGGACACCGCCTCCAGTGCCGCCGCCTTGAGCGAATCCCGGGTGTGCTGCACGACTCCTGGCATCGAACCCAACGGCGACGGTTCGGTCAGCGATTCCTTGACGAACATCGGTAGCACCAGATCGGCCGGGTGCAGACGGTTCTCGGCGACGAGTCGACGCATGGCCGGGGTCCGGCGCAGTCGACGGGGCCTGCTGGTGGGGAAATCCGGGTATCTCATGTCTGCCTTCTGCGTGGGTGACGGTGGGCGAATGCGGCAAGTCCTGCGATGAGGGCTGAATCGGTGGGGTCGGTTGCGGTGTAGGCGATCCTCAGGCCGGCGGCGGTGCCGGCCGCGGCGGTGGAATGACCGATGGCGCCCAGGACGGTGTCCGGGGATACCGGCACCGAGGCGACCGACCGCACCGTGCTGGGCGACGTCAGGAGTACCGCTTCGAAGGCTCCGGCACCCAGGTCGGCGGCGACGCTCGGCGGAAGCGGCTCGGGCAGGGTTCGGTAGGCGGTCACCGTCTCCAGGCGAAAACCCCTGGCCTGCAGCCCGTCGGCCAGGACCCGGCCGGCGATCTCGGACTGCGGCAGCAGTACCGATTCGCCGGCGTGCGCGGCCGGCCAGATCGCGGCCAGGGTGGCGGCGGACCCGCCGTGCTCCGGCACCAGGTCGATCGGCAGGCCGGCTGCCCGCAGTGCCGCAGCGGTGGCCGGACCGACGGCTGCCACCCTGGTGTCTGCCGGGATGGCGGGTGCCAGAGCCAGGTGTGCGGCCCGGTCCAGGACGGCGACGAGGGCGTTGACCGAGGTGAAACCGACCCAGCTGTACTCGCCGGCGCTGAGTCCGACCACGGCGGAATCGAGCCTGCCGACATCTGTCGGCGGATGAATGCCGATCATCGGGACCGCCTGTGCGACGGCACCTTCCCCGGCCAGGAGGGTGACGAGGGATGATCCGCGACCCTGCGGACGTGGGACCAGCACGCGCCACCCGGCCAGCGCGCTCACCGGTCGGCGGCCGACCCGACGCTCAGCAGGGCCGCTGCTCCGTCGCTGATCAGTCGGGCCGCGAGATCCCTGCCGAGTTGCTCGGCCCGGTGGGCCGGTCCGGTGACGGTGCCGCGGATCTCCCGGCTGCCGTCGGTGGCGATCACGGCGCCGGTCATCGTCAGATCGGCACCGGACACGGTGGCGAAGGCGCCGACCGGTGCGGTGCAGCCGGCCTCGAGAGCGGCCAGCAGACTCCGCTCGGCCGTCACCGCCCAGCGGGTGTCGGAATCGTCGAGATCCTGCAGAGCGGCCGAATACCAGGCGTTCTCGGCGTCGCCCACCTTGCACTCCACGGCCAGGGCGCCCTGGGCCGGGGCGGGGAGCATGAGTTCGGGACCGAGTCGCTGACTCATCGCCCCGGTACGGCCGATCCGGGCCAGGCCGGCCGCGGCCAGCACGATCGCGTCCAGCGATCCCGCACCGACCAGGGACAGACGGGTGTCGATGTTGCCGCGGATCGGTCGCACGTCCAGATCCGGCCGGTGCCGCAGGAGTTGGGCCGCCCGGCGTGGTGAACCGGTGCCGACGGTGGCGCCCGGCGGGAGGGTGTCCAGGGTCAGGCCGTCGCGGGCGCAGAGCGCATCCGCCGGATCCTCGCGAACGGGCACGGCCGCAAGGGCGATCCCGGGCGCATCGGAGGTCGGCAGATCCTTGAGCGAATGCACGACGACATCGACATCACCGGCCACCAGCCGTGATCGCACCTCGGTCACGAAGACGCCGGTGCCACCGATCGAGGCCAGTGGTCCGAGGTTGACATCACCCTGCGTCCGAATCCTGATCAACTCCGCGGTGCCGCCGGCGGCGTCGGCCAGCTGGCGGGCCACCGTTCCGGACTGGGCGAGTGCCAGCGCACTGCCCCTGGTGCCGACCCGGAGGACGTCGGTCAACCCACACCGCGGATCCCGGAGGCCACCAGGGTCGCCGCATCCACCCCGTACTGCTGCCAGTCCGAAGCCGAATCCTGGCCCGCGGTGGTGGGTTTGGCTCCGCGCCCATTGACGCAGCAACCCACCGCGCAGAAACCCGGCCGGGCGGGCAGGCCCGTCGGCGAGGGGCGCTGCGCCGGTGCCAGCGAGGGCTCCACTCGGTCCATCACGAGGTCCACCAGCGCGGACACGAAGCGAGGATCGGTGCCGGGGGTGGCGACCCGGCGGAACCAGATGCCCTTCTGCTGGGCCGTCTCCAAGGCCTCGTTGTCCAGATCCCACACCACCTCGACGTGATCGGAGACGAATCCGATCGGGATCACCACCACCGCCTTGCGGCCGTTGCCGGCGAGATCGCTGATGACGTCGTTGATGTCGGGCTCGAGCCAGGGCATCGACGGGGGCCCGGAACGGGACTGGTAGGCCAGCTGCCAGCCGATCGGGCGACCGAAGAACGTGTCGAGGGCGCTGCTCACCACCCGGCAGACCGCCAGGTGCTGGTTGACGTAGGCGCCGGTGCCGTCGTGATCCCCGAGGGCGTCGGAACCGGCGGTGCGGGCCATCGTCATCGGGATCGAGTGGGTGGTGAAGACGACCTCGATGTCGGCCAACGCAATTCCGGCGGCCAGGGCGTCCTGGACCGCGACGGTGGCGTCGTCGATGAACGGCTGCACGAAACCGGGCTGGTCGTAGTACGGACGGACCTTGTCGATCCGCACCTTGCCGACGAGCCCGGTGGACTGCAGGGCCAGACCGAAGTCCTCGCGGTACTGACGGCAGCCCGAGTAGGAGGAGTAGGCCGAGGTGGCCAGTCCGAGCAGCCGGACCTTCCCGTCGTCGGCCGCCGAGGCGATCACCTCGGGCAGGAACGGCGCCCAGTTGCGATTGCCCCAGAGCACCGGCAGATCCACGCCGCGGCGCTGCAGCTCGGCCTCGAGCGCGGCGCGCAGGTGGCGGTTCTGCTCGTTGATCGGCGAGACACCGTCCAGCGCCAGGTAGTGGTGCGACACCTCGACGAGGCGCTCGTCAGGGATGCCCCGGCCCCGGGTCACGTTGCGCAGGAACGGCATCACGTCGTCCGGGCCCTCTGGGCCACCGAAACCGGCCAGCAGCACCGCGTCGTACTCCAGCGCGGAGGCATCACGGCCCCCGGCGGTCGACAGTTCGTCTGTCAGCGCCTGCCCGCTCGACACCGGGCTGTTCACCGCAGCACCTCGACCACGCCGGCCTCGTCGATCCGGTATCCGGAGTAGAACGGAACCTCTTCGCGGACATGCATTCTCGCCCCCGAGGCGCGGAGATGACGCATCAGGTCGACGGTGTCGTGCAGTTCGTCGGCCTCGAGGGCCAGCAGCCACTCGTAGTCGCCGAGAGCGAACGCGGCCACCGTGTTGGACAGCACCTGGGTGTACTCGCGGCCCATCATGCCGTGCTCGACGAGCATCCCGCGGCGCTCTTCGTCGGGGAGCAGGTACCACTCGTAGGAGCGGACGAACGGGTAGACCGTGACCCACTGCTTCGGTGCCGTTCCGGACAGGAAGGCAGGCACGTGACCCTTGTTGAACTCCGCCGGACGATGCAGTCCCATTGCCGACCAGGCCGGGCGCAGGCTCCGCCCGACGGACGTGCGACGCAGGGCGCGGGCCGCAGATTGCAGAGCTTCGGCGCTGGAAGCGTGCCACCAGACCATCAGGTCTGCGTCCGCACGCAGCGCGGACACGTCGTAGAGCCCTCGGATCAGGACGTCCTTCTCGGCCAGGGCGGCGACCAGATCGGTCAGCTCGGCCGTGGCCTTGTCATCCGGCGAATCCAGCTCGCCCGCACGGGAGTAGACCGAGTAGGCGGTGTAGCGGATCGACTTGTTGATCTCGCGTGCGGTGACCCTTGCCGGCGTGGTCGCGGTGGGGGTGACGGCGTCGTCGTTGCTCATGTGTTCCATCTTCTCTCAGGCTGCGGTCGGCGGTGTCTCCGGCGGCTGTGGCGTAGCCGACGTACTCGCGGAGACGGACGGGTCAGGACGGCGGTCGGTGCCGGTCGTGTGGTCGGCCGGGCCGAGGCGCTCGGTCAGTTGGCGGGCGCAGGCCCTCGCCTCGGCCACCACCGCAGCGAGCCCTGTCCCGGCCGTCATGGAACCGGTGAGGTGCAGCCCGGGAAGGCTCCCGACCTGCTCCCGCAGCCGGTCCATGGCTGCGCGGTGACCGGGTGCCGGGCGCGGCAGGGCCGAGGTCCAGGTGGTGAGATCGGAATCGACGAGGGTGGCTCGCGTCAGCGCGACCCCGGTCATCACCGTGCTGTCGATGAGTGCGAGGTCAAGGAGTTCCTCCGCCTCTGGGAGCGGCTGGTCACCGCGCCCGTAGGAAAGACGCAGGACGTGCCGCCCCGGCCCGGCCTGCTCCGCCAGCCAGGCCCACTTGGCGGTGGCGTGCGTCAGCGCCTTGGCGGTGACGCCCGAGGCGTGCCTGGACACCAGCAGGCCGGTCCCGCGCGGATGGCTGTCGAGGCCGTGGTGATCCACGACCAGGGTGACCAGTTGCACGTTGCTGGTGGCGGTCACCGCCGGCGGCACCGTCACACCCTGGCCCGACAACAGGGCGGCAGCTGCCACTCCGGGAACCGCGAGCACCACATCCCGGGCGGTTCTGGGACCAAGGGAGGTGCGCAGCAGCCAGCCATCGCCGCCAGGGGTCAGGCCCTCCACCCGCACTCCGGTGGTGATGGTCCCGCCGGCCGCTTCGACGGCCGACCGGAGGGCGACGATCAGCTCGAAGAGTCCCCCCGACAGGCCGGCCACCGCCGAACCGGGGCGGGCCCCCGACCCGCGGAGCGCCCGGACGGCGTGCGCCAGCGAGCCGGTGTCGTGCACGGCACCGCGCAGACGGGGCTGCACGGAGTCGACCTCCAACTCGTCGGGGTCGGTGGAGTAGACCCCACCGGCCACCGGCTCGACGAGGCGGTCCACCACCCGTCGTCCCATCCGCAGACCGACCAGGCCGCCGAGGGTCGGTTCGGTGGCGCCGAACCGACCCGGCAGCAGCAGGTCCAGCGCGGCCCTGGCCGCGCCGACGGAGCCGAGCACCCGCCGGACGTCCGCGGCCAGGGGCCGGGCGGGGATGCCGATCAGCGCCGCCAGCGGAAGCGGCGCCGTTCCGCCTGCGTGACGGACCCACGCCCCCAACGGATTCGGCGACACGATCCGGTCGTCGATCCCGAGTGCGGCGATCAGATCCGCCACGACAGGTGTTGCGGTGGCGAACGACTCGGCCCCGGAATCCAGGCCCAGCCCGCCGACCGTGTGCCGGGCGATGCATCCACCGACGACCGGACCGGCCTCCAGGACCTCCACGCCGTGCCCGCCGGTGGCGAGTTGCCAGGCCGTCACCAGACCCGCGATGCCGCCCCCGACGACGACCGTCGCCGCCGGCGTCATGGCTGGTCGTGGATGAAGGCCACCAGACGGGTCAGGACGTCGGGGTCGGTGTCCGGAGGTACGCCGTGCCCGAGGTTGACGACGTGACCCGGGGCGCTGCGGCCGGCTTCCAGGCAGGCGAGTGTTGCTTCGTGCAGCGGTCGGTCGCCGGCGAAGAGCAGCGCCGGGTCGATGTTGCCCTGCAGGGGCGTGCGGCCACCGAGGCGCTGGTTCGCGACGTCGAGCGGGATGCGGTGATCCACACCCATCACATCGGCGCCGGCATCACGCATCGCGGCCAGCAGTTCTCCGGTGTTGATCCCGAAGTGCACCCGCGGCACCGGGAGGTCGGAGACGGAGGCGAGCACCGTGGCCGAGTGCTCGGCGACGAAGCGCTGGTAGTCGGCCAGGGACAGGCCGCCGGCCCAGGAGTCGAACAGTTGGACCGCCGAGGCCCCGGCCAGGATCTGGGCCCGCAGGAACGAGCCGGTGACGCCGGCCACCCAGGAGGCCAGCGCGTGCCAGGTCTCGGGCTCTGCGTGCATCAGGGCCTTGGTGCGCAGGTGTTCCCGGCTCGGTCCGCCCTCGACCAGGTAGGACGCCAGCGTGAACGGTGCGCCCGCGAAACCGATCAATGGTGTGCGGCCGAGCGCCTGCACGCAGTTGGCGGCCGCCTGGCTGATCGGCGCCAGCGCGGCCGGGTCCAGCTGCGGAAGCGCTGCCACGTCCGCCGCGGTCCGGATGGGGTGGTCGACGACCGGCCCAGTGCCGGGCACGATCTCCACCCCGATGCCGGCCAGTTTCAACGGAACCACGATGTCGCTGAACAGGATCGCCGCGTCCACCCCGTGTCGGCGTACGGGCTGCAGGGTGATCTCGGCGGCCAGGTCCGGGGTGAGGCAGGCCTGGAGCATGCCCGTCCCGGTGCGCACCCTCATGTACTCGGGTAGGGACCGTCCGGCCTGGCGCATGAACCAGACGGGATGAGCGGCGGTGGGCAGTCCGCGGTAGGCCCTCAGCAGGGGAGCGCCGTCCAACCTGCCGTCACGCAGGGGGTGGTCGGCCGGCAGGGTCCGCTCGGCCTGTGTGGTGGTGTCGGCCTCGGTGGTGTGGTCGGCTTCTACGGAGGTGGCTGCGTGCGTCGTCATGGTGGGTTCATCGTCCCACCAGGACCGGTCGGACCGGGCAGGGGAAGGTCGGGGACTCCGTCACGGCCCGGACCGGGTTAGCGGACCCTTGGTGACGTGGCTCTCCGCACCTCTGCGCCGGCGGTTGCCAAGGTGCGACAGTGCACGTCACAGACCGTGCCGTCGATGCTGTCCTTGCCTGTCGGATCGACGGCTGGTGAGCCTCACCTTTCCTGGTTTGGGCTGGTCACAGCGGTACGATGGGGTAATGCTCATGGTTCTCGGTGCCAGCCACCACGACCTGGAGCTGACCCAGTTGGAGCGGCTTTCGACGAGCACCGACTCTCTCAGCCAGGCCCTGCGCGAATTGACCGCCGCTGACGGCGCGATCCGGGGCTCCGTCGTACTTGCCACCTGCAACCGGCTCGAGATCTACCTGGACGCCGATCGCTTCCACGACGCGATCGATGCCGTCACCGACCGGATCGCCGCGGTGGCCGAGATCGATCCGGCCGATGCAGCGGGGCTTCTCAAGGTCCGGGTCGGCGCCCCCGTTGCCGCGCATCTGTTCACGGTCGCCTCCGGGCTCGATTCGATGGTCGTCGGCGAGGCCGAGATCTCGGGGCAGGTGTCACGCGCACTGACCGCGGCCCACGCCGCCGGCACCACGACGCCGATCCTGAACTCCCTCTTCCAGTCCGCCGCCAGGACCGCCAAGCAGGTGACCACCGGCACCGGGCTCGGGTCGGCCGGTCGGTCGGTCGCGTCGGTGGCGATCGACATCGCCACGGCCGCGCTCCCGTCGGCCCAGACCCTGGACGCCGCGCTACCGCTGGCCACCTCGACCTGCCTGATCATCGGAACGGGGGCGTACGCCAGGGTGGTCGCCGCCGCGCTGCACGCTCGCGGCTGCACCCGGCTGCAGGTCTTCTCCCCGAGCGGGCGCGCCGACGCCTTCGCCGCCACCCATCACGCCGAGGTGGTGCCGGCCGACCAGTTCGCCGAAGCCGTCAGCAAGGCGGACCTCGTCATCGCCTGCAGCGGCACCACTGGTGGCGTCCTGGACGTGGCCACCATCACCGCGGCCCTGGTCGGGCGCGAGAACCCGCTGCAGCTGATCGATCTCGCGCTCCGACCGGATGTGTCCGCCGGTGTGCGCGCGCTGCCGGGCGTCCGGGTCATCGACCTGCACACCGTTGCGGAGGGTGCTGCGCCCGAGCATCGGGAATCGATCAACGCCGCTCATGATGTCGTCATCGCGGCCGTGGCGAAGTTCGAGGACGACCAGGCGAGCCGGGCACTCGACCCGGCTGTCGTCGCCCTTCGCAAGCACGTCTCCGGGGCGGTGGAGAAGGAGATGGTCCGGCTCCGGGCCAAGTACGACGACGCCATCGCGGCGGAGGTCGAGTTGGCCATGCACCGGGTCACGCAATCCCTGCTGCACACGCCGACGCTCCGGGCCAAGGAGTTGGCCAGGACCGGTGACGGGGCCGGCTACCTCCAGGCCCTGCACACCCTTTTCGGCATCGAACTGCCGACGTCCCCGGACCACTGACCCGGCGCGGTCCCGTCATTCGCCTGGCCCGGGGTGCGCGTGGCCCGGTGTGCGCGTGGATCAACTTCGCAGGCATGGATCAAAGTGGCTCGTTTGGGACTGGTGGGACAGAAGTCGTCAAGTTCGGCCATGCGTGCGATGTTGATCCATGCCACACCCTGGCCCCGGAGATGCGGAAACGGCCCGGTCCCCGAGCGGGAGACCGGGCCGTTGCGGGCGTTCGGGTGCTGACGGGCAGAGCGGCGTCTACGCGAGGCCGGTCGCGTCGAAGGCTGCCAGCGTCGGCGGGATGGTGGCGGTCGGGCCGACGACGTGGGCAATGGCATCGAGGGTCTTGAGACCGTCGCCGGTGTTGAAGATGACCGTCTCGGCGTTCGGGTCCAGCTGACCGGAGGCCAGCAGCTTGCGCAGCACGGCAACCGTGACGCCGCCCGCGGTCTCGGCGAAGATGCCCTCGGTCCGGGCCAGCAACTTGATGCCCTCGATGACCTCTTCGTCGGTGACGTCCTCGATTGCGCCGCCGGTCCGCTTGACCACGTCGAGCACATAGGGACCGTCTGCCGGATTGCCGATCGCGAGCGACTTGGCGATCGTGTCGGGGCGAACGGGCTGGATGAAGTCGCGGCCGTCCTTGAACGCCGCCGAGACCGGGTTGCAGCCGGTCGCCTGGGCGCCGAAGACCTTGTACGACGCGTCCTCCACCAGGCCGAGCGCGACCAACTCGCTGAACCCCTTGTCGATCTTGACCAGTTGGGCGCCCGAGGCGATCGGGATGACGACCTGCTCGGGCAGTCGCCAGCCGAGCTGCTCGGCGACCTCGTAGCCGAGAGTCTTGGATCCCTCGGCGTAATAGGGCCGGACGTTGACGTTGACGAAGGCCCAGTCCTCCTGCTCACCGGCGATCTCCCCGGCCAGGCGGTTGATGTCGTCGTAGTTGCCGTCGACGGCGACCAGGGTTCCGCCGTAGGCCGCCGTCGTCAGGATCTTCTGCTGCTCGAGGTTGGACGGTACGAAGACCACCGAACGGATCCCGGCGCGTGCTGCGGCCGCGGCCACCGCATTGGCCAGGTTGCCGGTCGACGGGCAGGCGAGCACCTTGAAGCCGAGCTGACGGGCGGCAGCGAGCGCGACGGCGACCACCCGGTCCTTGAAGGAGTGCGTCGGATTACCCGAATCATCCTTCACCCACAGGGTTTTCATCCCGAGCTCGCGCGCCAGGTTGTCGGCGCGGACGAGCTTGGTACCGCCCGGGTTGATGTTGGGAGTGCCGGCGATGTCGGCCGGAACGGGAAGCAGGGGAGCGTAGCGCCAGATGTTCTGCGGCCCGGCCTCGATCTGCTCGCGGAGGGCCTGGCCGGTGGAGGTGAACTCGTAGGCGACCTCCAACGGCCCGAAACATTCGGTGCACGCGTAGAAGGGCCCGAGGGCGACGCGGTTTCCGCACTCGCGACACGACAGCGCCACGGCCGGACCGAGATCGACCGAACTGGTGGTGGGGCTGGCAGAGCTGATGACAGAGGTCATGACGAGGCCTTTCGTCTCATCTTTCCCGCCGGAGCGGGACGGACGGGGCACCTGCTGACGACCGGCCTCGAAGTGGCGAGGCTGTGCCTCTACAACGAGAAGGAGATCATCATCAGTGGTTGCCGGGGCTTCATCGGGCCGTATCCCTCTGCCCCTCTGGATGAGTGGTGATTCAGTTGTCCGGCCAGGCTACCGCATCCGGCTCTCAGGAGCCGACGGTCACCTTGCTGATCGTGATCGGCGAGGCCGGCGCGCCATCCTGCGAGCCACCGGAGACGCCCGCCGCGGCGATCTTCGTCAGGACGTCCAGTCCGCCGGTGATGTGACCGAAAACCGTGTAGTCCGGGGAGAGGCCGGAGTCGCCGTAGACCAGGAAGAACTGCGAGCCGTTGGTGTTCGGTCCGGCGTTGGCCATGGCCACGGTCCCCGTCCCGTACGTCATGGAGGCGTTCGTCTCGTCGGCGAAGCTGTAACCCGGAGTACCCGAACCGGTGCCGGACGGGTCGCCGCACTGGAGCACCTTCAAGCTGCTGGTCGTGGTCAGGCGATGGCATGTGGTGTTGTCGAAGTAGCCGGCGGTGGCCAGGTGCACGAAACTGCCGATGGTGCAGGGGGTCCTGGCCCGGTCCATGGTGATCTTCACGTCACCGCCGGTCAGAGCGATGGTGACGTCGACCGTCCCGCTCTTCGGTTCCGAAGCCGGCGGAGCGGTCGCCGGTTTGGCTGCGGCGCTGCCGTCTGAGGGGTACGAGCAGGTCGCCGACCCGGACGCGCCCGACTGGGCAGCACCGGCCGGCGAAGAACTGGACGATGCGGGCGCGGCGTTGCCGGCGGAATTCGAGGCACACGAGCTGACGACGACCAGCGAGAGCAGCAGGGCGGCAGCAGAGAAGATCGGGCGCAACGGGGATCCTTGTCAGGGGTGGGGAAGCAACGCGATGCGGGGCGGCAGCGTCGCGGGAAGTTTCTTCCGCAGAGTTTATCGGGTCACCGGTGAACGCCGGGTGTGTCGGTCCTGGCTGACAAGATATGGGTGTGTCCGCCGCCGCTGCTCCACTGGATCCACTGCTGCTCGTGCTGGGTGACGAGCCGCTCCTGGTGGATCGGGCGGTTGCCGGTGCCGTCAGCGCGGCGCGACGGGTGGACCCCGACGTGGAACGGCGCGAAGCGGCCGCAGCCAGCCTCTCGCCCCTGGAGTTCTCGGATCTCGTCGCCCCGAGCCTGTTCGCCGAGCCGCGGGTGGTGGTCATCCGCCAGGCGCACGAGGCGTCGAAGGAACTCGTGGCCGCGGTGGTCGACTACGCACGCGATCCGGTGGAGGGTGTCGTGCTGGTGGTCCAGCATCTGGGCGGGGCCAGGAACAAGGCTCTGGCGGACGCGCTGCGGAAGGCGGGCGCCGCCGTCCTGACCTGCAACAAGATCACCAAACCGGCCGAGCGGATCGAATTCGTCCGTCACGAGATTCGATCTGCCGGTGGAACGACTACGCCGGATGCGGTGGCGGCTCTCGTCGATGCCGTCGGATCCGACCTGCGCGAACTTGCTGCGGCAGCCGGTCAGCTCGTCGCCGACACCGGCGGGATGGTCGACGAGTCGGCGGTCCGCCGCTATCACCGCGGTCGTGCCGAGGTGAACGGCTTCGCGGTCGCCGATCTGGCGGTGGCCGGTGATGTGCCGTCCGCCCTGGAAGCGCTCCGATGGGCGATGGGTGTTGGCGTGGCGCACGTACTGGTCGCCGACGCCCTGGCCGACGGCATCCGGACGGTGGCGAAGGTATCCGGCGCCCGTCCGGGAAACGGCTATGCGCTCTCCGGCGAGTTGGGCATGCCGCCGTGGAAGATCGATCGGGCGCGCACGGCAGCCCGGTACTGGAGCGAACCCGGGCTGGCTCGCGCGATGGAAGTGGTCGCGGACCTCAACGGGGCCGTCAAGGGTCTCGCAGCAGACGCCGACTACGCGCTGGAGAAGGCGGTCATCGACTTGTCGCGTGCTCGACGCCTCCGCTGAGACCCCGACGATGCGTCCGACTGGTGACGGACCGGAGATGCCGGGATTCCGGAAGCATGCGGGTACGACAAAAGGGACGGCGCCACCAAGTGGCGCCGTCCCCTTCGAGGCTGGGTCAGAGGGCGTTGACCTGCTGCGCCAGCGCCGACTTGCGGTTGGCGGCCTGGTTCGCGTGGATGACACCCTTGGAGACGGCCTTGTCCAGGCTGCGGTTCGCGGCGACCAGTTCGACGGTGGCAGCGGCCTTGTCGCCGGTGGCGGTGGCGGCCTTGACGCGACGAATCGCAGTCTTGAGTGCTGACTTCACGGACTTGTTGCGCAGGCGCGCCTGCTCGTTGGTGCGAATGCGCTTGATCTGGGACTTGATGTTGGCCACGCCTGATTGCCTTCGTTTCGTCTCTAGGGAATGTGTGCGTCCAGCTGGTGTCGCCCCCGTGGACCCGGCCCGACAGCGGGTGGGAATCCTCGGCGCCTGCCCCGGAGGGCGACGCCCGGAGGGCAGAGTGCACCCCGGCGGAGCGCACACGAAGACCTAGATTAGCAGTTCTGGCGCCCCGGCACCCAATCGTCGGATCGGCCTGCGCCGGTCCGGGCTCTCAACATGTCAGATCGGCGGGTACCGGTCGCCCGTCGGTGGCCAGCGCCGCCAGCACCCAATGGATCACACCGGCAACGCCCGGCAGGTGGACGTGATCGGTGACCAGTCGTGGGCAGCGATCCTCGGCGACGATCGACCGCACCCGGTCGGGCGAGCCCGCCGGCACCTGGGAACCGATCGGCGTCACCACGGTGTCTCCGCGGGTGGACACCTCGGCGTACCGCACGTCACCGTCCAGGTCGCCGCCGAGGTCCAGTTTCCGGAGCAGGGGCGATCCGGCGACCTGATCGGCGCAGGCGGGGCAGAAATTCGCCGGCAGCGCACCGGCCAACGGCGCCGTCGTGCCGTTCCAGGACGGCGCGATGAGCACGGCGGTGGCCACCTGGTCGGCGAGCCCGTCGAGTCGCAGTCCGGTCCGGAGCACCAGACCGCCCTGCGAGTAGGCGACCACGTCGACCTGTCGGGCTCCGGTCACCCGGCGGACGGTGGCGACGAACGCGGCGAACTCACCGGCCGAGGTCGTGACGGCCGCCAGTCCCCCGTGGCCGTACTCGAGCGCGAAGACGCACCGACCCGCGGCCGACAACGACGGCACCATCACCGAGAAGTTCGACGCCACGGTCGAGAAGGTGCCGTGCAGCAGCACGACCGGCCGCTTGCCTGAGTGGCAGGTCGGGTCGTTGACCCCGACGACGCCGACGAAGGGCAGTGACGGGACCGGTACGGCGCCGGGTGATGCCTGCGCAGTGACTCCGGCCGCCGAGCTGATCACGGCGGTACTGCTCGGGGTCGAATTGCTCGGCGCCGGACCGATCTCTGCCGGACTGCTGGGTGCTGGGCCGATCACCGCTGGGCCGCTCGGCGCGGTCCTGCTCGACAAGGGACTTGCCAACGCGGGACTGCTCGCCGCTGGGCTGATCGGCCCGCCGCCGGTGGAGACAGCCGCCGGGGTGGTCGACGGGCCCGTCGGTCCCACGGCCGTGCAGCCCGCCGCGCCGACGATGATCAGTGCCAACCCGCACCAGATCGCAGCGCGGCGGTAGATCATTCCGTCCACAGTGCCATGATCCCGGCATCCGCGTTGCGTGCGGCGGACATGCCGCCGGCCCGCTCAGGCTGCGCCGGCCCGCTGACGGCTGCGACGAACGGCTGCGACGAACGGCTGCGACGAACGGCTGCGACGAACGGCTGCGGCACCATGCCGGGTGCGGCACGATGGGCGCATGACCAGCCGCCCGTCGCGTCCGACGCAGTTCCTGATCGTGCTGCTGGCCGGTGCCGGCGTGATGCATTTCGCGCGTCCACTGCCGTTCGTGTCCATGGTCCCGCGGGCGTTGCCGCGTCCCAAGGAACTGGTCTACCTGAGCGGGGCCGGCGAACTGGCCGGTGCGGCCCTGATGGCGGTGCCCGCCACCAGACGTCTCGGCGGGATGTTCTCGGCCGTGCTGCTGGCCGGGGTCTTCCCGGCCAATCTGTCGATGGCGATGAATTCGGGCCGAAGGCCCACCTGGTACCGGGTCATCGCCTGGGCGAGGCTGCCGCTGCAGATCCCGCTGGTCCGTTGGGCCTGGTACGCCGACCGATAGCCCACGACCGGTAGCCCACGACCGGTAGCCCGCGAGCCGCAGCCCACGACCGGTAGCCCGCGACCGGTAGCCCACACCCGCACCCGGTCATCGGTCATCGGTCACCGACGAGGCCGGCGGCCACCCCGACTTCCCGGTAGTGGACGGCCAGACTCCTGGCCGTCTCGTGTGCGTTGAGCCCACTGGGGTTCGGCACCACCCATAGTTGCGCCCCGCAGAGGTCGGCCGGCTGGCGACCGGGTTTCGCGCTCCGATCGGTGAAAGCCAGCCGATAAGCGGTGATCCCGAGGACGGCCACCACTTTTGGCCGGATCTCGGCCACCAGGGTGGTCAATCGCAGACCGCCGGCGACCAGCTCGGCCGAATCCAGTTCGTCCGCCCGTGCACTGGCCCTGGCCACCAGATTGGTGATGCCGATCCCGCGGCCCTGCAGGTAGCGGAGGTCCGCCGGCTCGAATCCGCCCGAGGCGTCTATGTCCCGGTCGATGATGCCGGCGCCGCGCAGTGCCGGGTAGAACCTGTTGCCACGGCGGGCGAAATGCGCTTGGACGGCGGCGCTGAGCAGGCCGGGATTGATCCCCACGAACAGCAGGTCGACGCGGGGACCCAGCAGGTCGGGGACCGTGACCCCGTTGAATTTCTCCAGTTCCGCCCGGCTGGGGGGCATCAGCGGAGTTCGAGGATGCCCGACAGCAGAGCGACCGGATCCTGACGTTCGGTGGCCCGCCGGCCGGACTGGATCAGGTACCCCTCGACCAGCAACTCGCCGATCGCCGGCCAGTCGACGTCGATGTCCAGCCAGGCGCCGATCCATCCGGTCGGCCCGACATAGGAAGGGACGTAATACTTCCCACCGCCGGAGTCGACCCACTCCCGTTGGGCTCCGGGTGCGCCCTTGATCCAGAGTTCTGTCCGTCCGCTGCCGTGGTGGTCGTCCATCACGGTGGCGAAGGTCTTCGCCCGTATCTGATACGCCGGGGCCCCGTGGGCCGGCCGAACCGTGGTGTCCGGGAGTGCAAGACACATCCGGGCCACCCGGTCCATCACCACCGCCGGCGCGCGACTCACCGCGGAACGACCGTGCCGACCCGCGTGTCGTCGTCGTAGGTGTAGACCTCTCGCCCGCCGATGTAGACGGAGAGCGCCCGCTGCATGGCATCCAGCGGATCGCCGGACCACAGGACCAGGTCCGCGTCCTTGCCGACCTCGAGGGAACCGACCCGGTCCGCCACCCCCATCACCCGCGCCGGGTGGATGGTGATCGCGCGCAGCGCCACCACCGGATCCAGACCCTCCTTCACGGCCAGGGTCGCCTGCAGGACGAGGAAGTTGATCGGGACGACGGGATGGTCGGTGATCAGGGAGATCTCGACTCCGGCCGCGGCCAGCCGGCCGGGGTTGACCATCGAACGGTTGCGGAGTTCCACCTTCGAGCGGCTGGTGAACATCGGACCGAACAGGACCGGAATGCCCTTGGCCGCAAGAACATCTGCGAGTAGGTGAGCCTCGGTGCCGTGATCGATCACGAGTTCGTAGCCGAACTCGTCTGCGATGCGGATCGCGGTGGCGATGTCGTCCGCCCGGTGCGAGTGCTGACGCCAGGGGATCTCCCGGCGCAGCACGGATCCGAGCGCCTCCATCTTCAGATCTCTGGCCGGCCGGGCCTTGTCGGGCTCCGCGTGCGACTGCCGATCCGCGTAGTTCTGCGCGTCGACGAAGGCGCCACGTATCACCGCGGCCGTCCCCAGCCGGGTCGCCGGTGTCTGCTTGCGGTCCGAGTAGACCCGCTTCGGGTTCTCGCCGAGAGCCGACTTCAGGCCGGACGGGGATCGGAGCACCATCTCGTCGACGGTGCGGCCGTGGGTGTGGATCGCCACCGTCAGGCCACCGATCGGATTTCCGGAGCCCGGATTGACGTTGACGGTCGTCACCCCGCCGGCGAGTGCGTCGTCGAAACCCATCTCGGTCGGGTTGATGGCGTCGATCGCCCGCACCCCTGCACTCACCGGGTCGGTGAGTTCGTTGGTGTCGTTGCCCGCCCAGCCCTCGCCCTCCTCGTGCACGCCGAGGTGGGTGTGCGCATCGATGAAACCGGGCAGCAGCCAACGGCCGCGCGCATCGACGACCTTCGCGTCCGCCGGTACCCCGACGTCGGCGCCGAGCGCGGTGATCAGTCCGTCCGCGACCACGACCGTGCCATCGAAGGGATCACCCTCGATCGGTACGACGTGGGCGTTGACGATGGCCAGTGCTGTCCTCATTCGAACTCCTCGGAAGTCGGATACGGGTCGGGGACACTCCCGCAGAACAACATGACCCAACCGGCGTTCCGCGATGCGCGCCCGGAAATCGAACGTACCCGCGGGCGGTCGACCGCGGTCGGGTGGGACGGATCCCGGCCACGCCGTCCCCATCCCTCACCGTCTGCGACTGCGTGAGGGGTGGGCAGCTACTCTTCACCGGTGCCAGGTCCACCACGTCCTGACGAATCCATCCACAGACCCCGGCCGCGACCACACCGATTCATGACGGCGATCGGGCTCGGCCTCTCCGCCTCGGCCAATCTGGGGATCAACCTCGCCCTGCGCGATGGCGGTCGCTGGGGCCCGGCCGTGACCTGGTTCGGTCTCGCCATCGGTCTGTACAGCCTGGTCGCCCTGGTCGCCGTCCTGCGCAGGGCCGTGGATTCGGCCGTCGGTCTGGATCTGGTGACTGCGGTCGCGCTGGTCGGCACCACCACCGGGGTGATGGCCCACGCCCTGCCGTCGCCGGGTACCTGGGGTTCCCTGACCGCCTACTGCGCGCTGGTGCTCGTCGGGGCGGGCGCCGGGCTGCGGAGCCCCTTGATCTTCGGCATCTCGACCGCAGTCTGCCTGAGCTGCTGGGTGGTCTTCGGCATCATCTTCCACGTCCCGGCCCCGCTGTACTTCAATCTGCTGCCGGTGATCCCGCTGTCGGGTGGCCTGGCCGTCGGCTTCTTCCTGGCTCTGGGTCACGAGCGCTCCGTCCAGGCCGGCCTGATCGATCAACTGCGACTCGTCGCCGACCGGGACCAGTTGACCGGCCTGCTGAACCGGGCCGGTTTCCACGCCAGGGCCTCCCTCCTGCGGGAGACGGCGCGTCAGACCCGCGTCGGCGCCTGGTGCGCGTTCGTAGACGTGGATCACTTCAAGGCCATCAACGACGACTTCGGACACGACCGCGGGGACGCGGCACTGTGCGAGGTGGCCGATGCGCTCAGGAGTCTGATCACCGCCGGCCAGATCGTCGCCCGCTGGGGTGGCGACGAATTCGTGGTGATGGGACTGGGTGATCCGCCGTCGGAGGAGACCCTGACCAGGGAACTCAACGCGCGGGCCCTGGCGGGTTCGGATCTGGACGGGCTCCCGCTGGTGACGGTGGGGGTCTTCGCAGCCCGTCCGGGCGAACCCTGGACCCCCGACGTGCTGCTGGCCGCGGCCGACAGCCGGATGTACCAACTCCGCAGGGGGCGGGTCGCGCCCGTGGGAGAATAGGAGCTGTCCCGCTGGCTCCAGCCGGTGAAGTGTGCTCAAGGCCGACCCAGAAAGACCCTCGTGACCCAGGTTTCCCACGCCCACCGCACCACGTTCACCCCGCCGGAGTTGATCCGGAACTTCAGCATCATCGCGCACATCGACCACGGGAAGTCCACCCTGGCCGATCGAATGCTGCAGCTGACCGGGGTCGTCGACGGACGGCAGATGCGGGCCCAGTACCTGGACCGGATGGACATCGAGCGCGAGCGCGGCATCACCATCAAGTCGCAGAGCATCCGGCTGCCGTGGGCCGTCGAGGACGCCGAGGGCAAGATGCAGGACCACGTCCTGCACATGATCGACACGCCGGGACACGTCGACTTCACCTATGAGGTCTCCCGCTCGCTGGCCGCCTGCGAGGGCGCCGTGCTGCTGGTCGACGCCGCCCAGGGGATCGAGGCCCAGACGCTGGCCAACCTGTACCTGGCGCTGGAGAACAATCTCACCGTCATCCCGGTGCTGAACAAGATCGATCTGCCGTCGGCGCAGCCGGAACGGTTCGCCGACGAGATCGCGCACATCATCGGCGGTTCGCCGGATGACGTGCTCCGCGTGTCGGGCAAGACCGGGGCCGGCGTCAAGGAACTGCTGGATCGGGTCGTCGCGGAGATCCCACATCCGGTCGGCAACGCCGACGGCCCGGCCCGGGCGATGATCTTCGACTCGGTCTACGACATCTACCGCGGCGTGATCACCTACATCCGGGTGATCGACGGCCAGATCAACCCCCGCGAGCGCATCCAGATGATGTCCACCAGGGCCGTCCACGAGCTGCTGGAGGTCGGCATCATCTCCCCCGAACCGATCCCGACCAGGGGTCTGGGCGTCGGCGAGGTCGGCTACCTGATCACCGGGGTGAAGGATGTGCGGCTCTCGAAGGTGGGGGACACCGTCACCTCCGCCCTCCGGGGCGCGACCGAGGCGCTGGGCGGGTACCGCGATCCACGGCCGATGGTCTACTCGGGCCTGTACCCGCTGGACGGCGCCGACTATCCGCTGCTGCGCGACGCGCTGGACAAGCTCCGCCTCAACGACGCCGCCCTGACGTACGAACCGGAGTCCTCGGCCGCACTCGGTTTCGGTTACCGCTGCGGCTATCTCGGGCTGCTGCACCTGGAGATCACCCGCGACCGACTGGAGCGGGAATTCAACCTCGACCTCATCTCCACGGCCCCCAACGTCGTCTACGAGATCACCATGGAGGACAACTCCGTGCATACCGTGACGAACCCCAGCGACTGGCCCGAGGGCAAGATCAAGGAGACGGTCGAGCCGATCGTCAAGTGCACGATCATCTCGCCCAGCGAGTACATCGGCCCGATCATGGAGCTGTGCCAGTCCAGGCGCGGGGTGCTCGGCGGGATGGACTACCTCTCGGAGACGCGGGTGGAGTTGCGGTACACCATGCCGCTCGGCGAGATCATCTTCGACTTCTTCGACGCGCTGAAGTCCAAGACCCGTGGTTACGCCTCCCTGGACTACGAGGAGGCCGGGATGCAGCCGTCGGACCTGGTCAAGGTCGACATCCTGCTGCAGGGTGAACCGGTGGACGCGTTCTCGGCCATCCTGCACCGCGAGTCCGCCTACGCCTACGGCGTGTCCATGACGGCCAAGCTGCGCGAGCTGATCCCGCGGCAGCAGTTCGAGGTGCCGATCCAGGCGGCCGTCGGGTCGCGGGTGATCGCCCGCGAGACCATCCGGGCGATGCGCAAGGACGTCCTGGCCAAGTGCTACGGCGGTGACATCACCCGCAAGCGCAAGCTGCTCGAGAAGCAGAAGGAGGGCAAGAAGCGGATGAAGATGGTCGGCCGGGTCGAAGTGCCCCAGGAAGCCTTCATCGCCGCGCTGTCCACCGACGCCCCGACGGGCAAGGAGAAGAAGTGACGCCGGGGGTGTAGGCCCCCGAACACCGGTGGTCCATGCCCATGTCGGCGGCGGTGCGGACGCAGCACGATCACGGCATGACGACACCCACGTACGACGAGATCAACCCCGACCGGTCCGACTGGTTCGACCGGTCCGGCAGTCCTCCGGTAGCCGACCGGGTGGTCATCCGGCGGCGGTCAGGGGGAGTGTTCTCCCCGGCGTCCTGGGGCGAGTTGGTCTACGCCGTGGTCGATCTCGCGCCGACGATCGTCTTCTTCGTCCTGACGATGACGCTGTTGTCGGTGGGCGTCGGGCTGGCGGTGATCTATGTCGGGGTGCCGCTGCTGGGTCTGGGCCTGCTGGTCGCCCGGGCCGGCGGACACCTGCAGCGGATGCTCGCCGGCGTGCTGCTGGGTCTCCCGGTCCCTCCGCCGGACCCCATCCGGCGCCGGCGCCCCGGGCCGGTCGGCGCGCTGACCTCCGTGCTCGGGGATCCGGGTTGCTGGCGCGCGGTGAGCTACCACTGCGTGAAGGTCGTCCTCGCACCGATGACGTTCGCGTGCGCCATCGGCTTCTATGCCGCGGGTCTCGGTGGCCTGTCCTACGGTCTGTGGCAGCACTACCTGCCTTACCAGAGTGCCGCCGACGGGTCCCGTCATAGCGGAATGCAGTGGTGGCCGGACTATTTCGTCGACACCTGGCCCCGGATGCTGGTGCTGGCCGCCGTCGGTGCGACGGTCCTGGTGGTGGCACCGGCGGTGGTGAGGTTCTTCACCACCATCGACCGGGTGTTGATAGCGGCCCTGCTCGGGCCCCTACGCTGACGACCATGTCCGTCGTGAAGATCAATGCCATCGAACTGCCCGAGGGTGCCGGCCCGGAACTGGAGAAGAGGTTCGCGGCCCGGCTCGGCGCGGTCGAGGGATCTCCGGGGTTCGAGGAGTTCTGCCTGTTGCGGCCCATCGCCGGCGAGTCCCGCTACTTCGTCTACACCCGGTGGGCCACCGAGGAGGCCTATCAGGAGTGGTCGGCGACCCGATCGCAGGGCGCTCACGCCGGGCCTCCCTCGGAGGGGTCCCGTCCGCCGGTCGCCACCGGGGCCTCCCTGCTGGAGTTCGAGGTGGTGTCCCGCACCACCGCCTGAGTCCACGTCCCTCGTCGCGACCGGTCACCGGCCGGGGCGGTGTGGCAAGGTGGGTCGGGTGAGTTGGTCAGACGTGCTGGACGGGGTCGACGCCGTCGAATCCTGGATGGCGGGCGTCTCCTACTGGGTGCAGGTCCCCGTTCTCCTGGCCGTGCTGATCCCGCTGGTCTGGTTGGTGGCAGGCCTCGTCGACCGCATCGTCGAGCGGCTCCTGTGGCCGCACACCCGTCGGGAGATGCGCAGGGCCGCGGCGGCGTCCATCCGTCAGGGCGTCCCGACCGACCAGGTCGTCCCGCCGGCGCTGGACCGCGCGGAGTCGTCGTCGTGAGCCGTCCACTGCCCGCCGTCAGCCGGCGTTGGATGAGCATCGCCCTGCTCGCCCTGTTGGTCGTCGCGCTGGCCTACTCGATCTGGCGCTGACGACGACGTGCCCTCCACCCTCCCCGAGGGCGAGCCGGTTCCTGCCGACGGCTCCCTGCCCGACCAGGCCTACGCCGATTCGGCCCGGCGCACGCTGTCGATCTATCTGCACGTCCCGTTCTGCGCGACCCGCTGCGGCTACTGCGATTTCAACACCTACACCGCCGGCGAACTCGGAACCACCGCATCGCCGGACTCGTGGTTCACCGCTGCGCTGGCCGAGATCGACCTGGCAGCAACGGTGCTGCGTCGTCATGGTGACGACCGCCCGGTCTCGACGGTGTTCGTCGGAGGAGGCACCCCGTCGTTGATGGGGGCGCAGCGGCTGGGTGCGCTGCTCCGCCGGATCGACGAGAAGCTAGGCCTGGCCGGCGATGTCGAGGTCACCACCGAGGCCAACCCCGAGTCCACCGATGCCGCACTGCTGGACGGACTGCGGGCCGCCGGCTACACCAGGCTCTCCCTCGGCATGCAGTCGACGGACCCCGGGCTGCTCCGGGTCCTCGAGCGCACGCACACCCCCGGGCGGCCGCTCGAGGTCGTCGGATGGGCCCGTCGGGCAGGCTTCGAACACGTGAACCTGGACCTGATCTACGGCACCCCCGGCGAGACCGACGAGCAGTTCACCGACTCGCTGGAGGCGGCCGTCGGCGCCGGCGTCGACCACGTGTCCGCGTACTCGCTGATCGTCGAACCCGGCACCAGGATGGCCAGGGCGGTCCGGACGGGGAAGCTCCCGATGCCCGCCGAGGACGTCCTGGCCGACCGGTACCTGATCGCCGATCGGCTCCTGACCGGCGCCGGCCTCGACTGGTACGAGGTGTCGAACTGGGCGCGCGGCGATGCCGCGCGGTGCCGGCACAACCTCGCCTACTGGCGGGGCGACGACTGGTGGGGGATCGGACCGGGGGCGCACTCCCACGTGGGAGGGGTTCGCTGGTGGAACGTCAAGCATCCGCACGCCTACGCCACCGCATTGCAGGAGGGGCGCTCGCCCGGCTACGCGCGGGAGGTGCTCGACGACGACGCCCGGCGCACCGAGGACATCCTGCTGAGGCTCCGGCTGTCCGAGGGTCTGCCGCTGGACCTGCTGACGACGGCCGGCCGGACCGAGGCCGCGTCCGCCGCGTCCGAGGGGCTGCTGCAGCAGAGGCCACTGGCCGGGGGGACCGCCGTGCTCACCCGGCGCGGGCGGCTGCTGGCCGACGGCATCGCGATCCGCCTGCTCGACTGATCCCACCCACCCACCCACATCGAGCGGATAGCTATGGTCGGATTATGTCTGATTTGCCCGCTTTAAGTATCCGCTCGACGGGGCCGACGGCGCTCGACGGGGCCGACGGGGGTCTGGGGCAGGGAAGCTAGATGCCGGCACCCCGGAGGTCCTCGAGGTTCAGCACGCGCACGTGGATGACGGTCCGCTGCTGCAGGGCGGCGCGGAGGGCCCGGTGCAGGCCGTCCTCGAGGAAGACCTCGCCGGCCCAGTAGACCGCGTGCGGGAACAGGTCGCCGTAGAACGTGGAGTCCTCGTCCAGCAGGGTGTCCAGCCGCAGTTCGCGCTTGGTCGTGACCAGCTCGTCCAGCCGGATCTGCCGTGGCGGGATCTTGGCCCAGTCGCGCATCGAGAAACCGTGATCGGGGTACGGACGACCGTCGCGCACGTCCTTGAAGATCATCGCCGTTCCTCCGATCATGACGAGTGCGGTGGTTCCCGTGGGAGAGGAACGCTTCGGGCGAACAACGCCCCAAGGGTAACGGTCCGCGGCTCACCGGACGCTTACACTTGGCAGACGGCCCCGGTGAGTGCCAATTCGTGCTCCGATGAGGACAACGCTGGGAGGTGACGAGATGTCAGCCGAGGACAGGCGGTTCGAGGTACTGCGCGCCATCGTCGCCGACTACGTGGCCACCCACGAACCGGTCGGTTCACGGGCCCTGGTCGACCGTCACCATCTGCGGGTCTCGCCGGCCACCATCCGCAACGACATGGCCGTGCTGGAGGACGAGGGCTACATCGCCCAGCCGCACACCTCTGCCGGCCGGATTCCCACCGACATGGGCTACCGACTGTTCGTCGATCGGTTGTCGCAGGTCAAGCCGTTGTCGGTCGGTGAGAGGAAGGCCATCCAGGGTTTCCTCTCGGCCGGTGTCGACCTCGACGACGTGCTACGGCGGTCGGTCCGTCTGCTCGCCCAGCTGACGCGTCAGGTGGCGGTGGTGCAGTATCCGAACCTGACCAGATCCGTGGTCCGCCACGTCGAGGTGGTCCTGCTGGGAACCAGCCGTCTGCTGCTGGTCGTGATCACCGACACCGGGCGGGTCGAGCAGCGGGTGGTCGAGGTCGAGGAGGCCATCTCCGACGAATCGGTCTCCGCCCTCAAGTCGATGCTGGCCACGACGATCACCGGCCGCCGCTTCGCCGACGCCGCCGAGGGCCTGCGCGAGCTCGTCGACCTGGCCGAGCCGGGGATGAAGGACGCGGTGACGACGACGGTCTCCGCCCTGCTGGACGCCCTCGTCGAGCATCCGGAGGGGCGGCTCGTCCTCTCCGGCACCTCGCACGCCACCGGTGCGTGGGCCGATCAGCCGGGCAGCCTGCGCGGGGTCCTGGAAGCCCTCGACGAGCAGGTCACCCTGCTGAAGCTGCTCGCCGTCCTGGAGTCGCCGGACGCCGTGATGGTCTCGATAGGCCAGGAGAACGACGACGCGAACCTCTCCACGTCGGCGCTGGTGTCGGCCGGGTACGGGAGCGGCGACATGCTGATGGGCGGGCTGGCCGTGGTCGGCCCCACCAGGATGGACTACCCGGGCACGATGGCCGCGGTGCGGGCCGTCGCACGTTACGTCGGCGAGACCGTGGCCGGTAGATAGACATGGACATCGGCGTGGGGCGCTGGCCGACCAGAGCCTCGCGGCGGTGCCCGAGGCACCTGCACAATGCTGCAGAAATAACACGAAACAGGAGTTCACCAGGTGGCACGGGACTATTACGGCCTGCTCGGCGTGGCCAGGAATGCCTCCGCCGACGAGATCAAGCGCGCCTACCGCAAGCTGGCCCGCGAACTGCACCCCGACGTCAATCCCGACGA
This sequence comes from Nakamurella sp. PAMC28650, assembly GCF_014303395.1. GTDB lineage: Bacteria > Actinomycetota > Actinomycetes > Mycobacteriales > Nakamurellaceae > Nakamurella. Next base: position 4,685,761 of record NZ_CP060298.1, on the reverse strand, counting down.
GGCGGCGCAGCAGAAGTTCAAGGAGGTCACCGCGGTCTACGAGGTGCTGTCCGATCCGGCCAAGCGGCAGGTGGTCGACCTCGGTGGTGATCCGTTGTCGCCCGGCGGCGGTGGTGGCGCCGGTGCGGGTGGAGACCCCTTCGGTGGAGCCGGCGTCGGTCTGGGCGACATCATGGACGCCTTCTTCGGCGGTGGTGGCCAGCGGTCGCGCGGCCCCCGGTCCAGGGTCCGCCAGGGCGACGACGCGCTGATCCCGGTCGAGCTGACCCTCGAGGAGTGCGCCACCGGCATCGCCAAGGACCTCGCCGTCGACACGGCCACGCTGTGCTCGGTCTGCCACGGCTCTGGCTGCGCCGAGGGCACCCACCCGGAAACCTGTGACACCTGCAAGGGTGCCGGCGAGATCCAGCAGGTCCAGCGGTCGCTGCTCGGGCAGGTCATCACCTCCCGGCCCTGCCCCGTCTGCCGCGGCTACGGCGAGGTCATCCCCGAACCCTGCCTGCAGTGCAACGGTGACGGCCGGGTGCGCACCCGCCGGACCGTCCGCGCCAACATCCCGGCCGGCGTGGGTGACGGCATCCGGGTGCGCCTGTCCGGTCAGGGCGAGGTCGGCCCCGGCGGCGGAGCACCGGGCGACCTCTACGTCGAGGTGCGCGAACTGCAGCACGAGAAGTTCACCCGCGACGGCATCGACCTGCACTGCACCGTGCACCTGCCGATGACGGCGGCCGCACTCGGCACGTCGATGGCCCTGCAGACCCTGCAGTCGGTCGAGGACCTCGACATCCAGCCCGGCACCCAGTCCGGCACGGTGACCACGCTGCGGAACCAGGGCATGCCCCGCCTGCGCGGCAGCGGTTCCGGCAACCTGCACGTGCACCTCGAGGTGGTCACGCCGACCAGGGTGGAAGGGCGGCAGGCAGATCTCCTGCGCGAGTTGGCCACCCTGCGCGGCGAGGAGCAGCCCGAACTGGCGACCCGCGGTCACGGCGGGCTGTTCTCCCGCATCCGCGATTCCTTCGTGGGCAGGTGAGCCCGGCAGACCTCGCCGGCGCTCCGTACTTCCTCGTCGACACCCTGCCGGCGGTCGGCCGTTTCGTCCTTGACGGACCGGAGGGTCGTCACGCCTCCGTCGTCCGGCGCCTGCGCACCGGCGAGATACTGGTCCTGACAGACGGTTCCGGCCGGATCTCGCCCGCGACGGTGACCGCGGTCGGCCGCGGGACCGTCGACCTGTCCGTCGGGACGGCCGTCGTCGTCCCGCAACCGGCGGTCCGGGTCACGCTGGTCCAGGCGTTGCCCAAGGGCGAGCGGAGCGATCTGGCCGTCGACCTCGCCACCGAGGCCGGCGTCGACGCGTTGGTGCCCTGGTCCGCCGGTCGGTGCGTGGCCAGATGGTCCTCCGGGGACAAGGCCCAGAAGGGTGTGATCCGCTGGCAGGGTGTCGCCCGCGAGGCGGCCAAGCAGTCCAGACGTTCGACGGTGCCGACGGTCTCGCCATTGGCCTCGACCGCCACCGTGGCCGAATTGATCACCGCGTCCGCCGGCGCGCTCGTGCTGCACGAGGCCGGCTCGGTTCCGATCAGCCGGGCCGAACTGCCGACCGACGGTGACCTGGTGCTGGTGGTCGGCCCCGAGGGTGGCGTGACGCCGGAGGAACTGACAGCATTCCGGGCGGCAGGAGCGCAGGTCGTCCGGTTGGGACGAGAAGTGCTGCGGACCTCGACCGCTGCGGCCGTCGCCCTCGGCGCTCTCGGCGTGCTCTGCCATCGTTGGGACGAACAGGAGGGAGCGCGATGACGACGATCCAGGAGTACCGCTACGGCTCGCACCCGAGCCAGTTCGTCCGGATGCACCTGCCGGTCGGTGACCACCTGCCGGTCGTGGTGGTCGTGCACGGGGGATTCTGGAGGTCCAAGTTCGGGATCGAGCTGGCCGAGCCGCTGGCCGCCGACCTGGCCAAGTTCGGCGTCGCGGCCGCGGCCGTGGAATACCGCCGGGTCGGGGGCGGGGGAGGCTGGCCCACCACGATGGCCGATGTCGCGCGTGCGGTCGACCACCTCGCCACCGCCGGGCAGTACGTCGCGCAGGGCCGCTTGCGCTTGGATCGTGTTGCGGCGGTTGGACATTCGGCTGGCGGTCAGCTCGCCACGTGGCTCACCCACCGGGAGTCGCTGCGGTCGGGGACGGCCGGATCGATCACGGCCGCGTCGGAGTTCGTCCCGATCATCGGGGCCGTGTCGCAGGCCGGCGTGCTCGATCTGATCGGCGGATCGGACGAGCACCTCGGCAACGGCGCGGTCGACGACCTGATGCAGGGGGCCTCCCGGTCGGTGCCGCAGCGCTACCACCACTCCTCGCCACTGGAGCACGTCGGCGACGGGGCCAGGGTGGTGTGCGTGCACGGCGACGCCGACGAGTCGGTCCCGCTCTCGCAGTCCCAGCGCTATGTCGACGCCGCGCTGGCGGCCGGCGATCCGGCCCGGTTGGTCGTGCTGCCCGGCGTCGGACACATGGAACTGGTGGACCCGGCACACGAGGCCTGGGCCATCTGCCGGGACTCGCTGCTGCAGATGGTCTGACGGTCGCCTGCCATCGGCTGACGGCCGGAATCGACGACAGATCGGTGCTCGACGAGAAGATGATCAGCGCAGAGCTGAATCGCGCTGGCGGCACCGGCGATAGAATCTCTAGGATGAGACGTCGAGACCAGAATCGACCGTCCAGAAACGAAGGCAGGCAGCGCTCCTAGTGCCGGAAACCCCCACTGCAGCACCGTCGACACCCGACCCTGCTGCCGGCCGAGGAGGCTCGTCCCGCAATCAGGTCAAGGCACCGTCATCAGCCGAATTCACCCTGGTGGTGGCCGACGAGAAGGCGATGGTCGGGCTGCTCGGCCCGCGCGACCTGCTACTACGGCTCCTCGAAGAGCATCTGGTGGCCGACATCCACGTCCGCGGCAACCGCATCACCCTGCGCGGGCCGGACGGCGACGTGGCGTTCGCAGAGCACGTCCTCCGTGAACTGCTGACCCTGCAGGAATCCGGATCGGTGATCACCCCCGATGCGGTCCGCCGCACGATCGGCATGCTGACCGACGCTGCGAACACCGGGAACCCCACGGGCGAATCGCCGTCACAGGTGCTCGGGCTCAACATCGTCTCCCGTCGCGGACGGGTCATACGGCCCAAGACGCTGAACCAGAAGCGCTACGTCGACGCCATCGACGAGAACACCATCACCTTCGGTATCGGCCCCGCCGGTACCGGCAAGACCTATCTCGCGATGGCCAAAGCGGTGCAGTCGCTGCAGGCCAAGCAGGTCACCCGGATCATCCTGACCCGGCCGGCGGTGGAGGCGGGGGAGCGGCTCGGCTACCTGCCCGGCTCGTTGTCGGACAAGATCGACCCCTACCTGCGGCCCCTGTACGACGCGCTGCACGACATGCTCGACCCTGAATCGATCCCGCGGCTGATGGCGGCCGGCACCATCGAGGTCGCTCCGCTGGCGTACATGCGTGGGCGCACCCTCAACGACGCCTACATCATCCTGGACGAGGCGCAGAACACCACGGCCGAGCAGATGAAGATGTTCCTGACCAGGCTCGGGTTCGGCTCGAAGATGGTCATCACCGGTGACGTCACGCAGATCGACCTCCCCGGTGGGCAACCGTCGGGCCTCCGCGTCGTCCGGGACATCCTCAAGGGGGTCGACGACGTGTCGTTCTCGCTGCTGACCTCCGCCGACGTGGTCCGGCACCGGCTGGTCGGAGACATCGTCGACGCCTACTCGCGATGGGACGAGCTGAACGCCGAATCGGCGCCAGATCACCAGGACCGCCGGCTGGGCTACAACTCCCGCCGCGGCGGCGGCCGATGAGCATCGAGATCGCCAACGAGTCGGGCGTCGGGGTCGACGAGCTCGCGTTGGTGTCGGTGTCCCGGTTCGCCCTCGGCCGGATGGGGATCAACTCGCTGGCCGAGCTGTCCATCCTGCTGATGGACGTCGACGCGATGACCGAACTGCACGTCAAGTGGATGGACGAGCCAGGTCCGACCGACGTGATGAGCTTTCCGATGGACGAGCTCGACACGGCCCGCCGACCTGACGAGGCCGGACCCGGTCCGGCCCTGTTGGGTGACGTCGTCCTGTGCCCGGCCGTGGCCGTCGAGCAGGCGGTGCAGGCCGGCCACTCGCTGGACGACGAACTGCACCTGCTGACCGTGCACGGCATCCTGCACCTGCTCGGCTACGACCACGCCGAGCCGGCCGACGAACGCAAGATGTTCCAGCTCCAGAACGAGCTGCTGGACGACTGGCGTGACGAGCGGGAGCGCGAGGCCTACCAGGCCAGGCTCGCCGCCGTCGACTCCGCGGTCCTGGACGTCGTGGCCGCGGTGGAAGTGGATCCGGCGGCGAACGCCGAGCCGGTCGCCGGCGCGGACGCCAGCACCGGTCGGAGTTGAGCTGAGCTGGTGGACGCTCTGGACATCGTCCTGCTGATCCTGGCCGCAGCCCTGATTCCGATCGCCGGGTTGTTCGCCGCCGCCGATGCCGCGATCACGATGGTGTCGGCCGCGCGTGTCGACGAGATGCAGCGTGAGGGTCGGCGCGGGGCCGGCTCGCTCCTTGAGATCGTCGGTGACAAGCCCCGCTACACCAATCTGCTGCTGCTCCTGCGGGTGGGCGCCGAGCTGACGGCCACCGTGCTGGTCGCCGCGGTCGCTCTGAGCACCTGGGGTTTTCAGTTCTGGGTCGGTGTGCTCATCGTCCTGGTCATGCTGCTGGTCTCCTACGTGGCGGTCGGGGTGCTGCCCCGCACCCTCGGCCGTCAGCATCCCTACGCCGTCGGTCTCGCCGCGGCCGGCGCCACCAGGGCGATCGGCCGCGTGCTGTCGCCGGTGGCGTCGCTGCTGATCCTGATCGGCAACGCGATCACCCCGGGTCGCGGCTTCCGCGAGGGTCCGTTCTCCTCCGACATCGAGCTGCGGGAGCTGGTCAACATCGCCGGTGATCGTGGCGTCGTGGAGGAGACCGAACGCGAGATGCTGCAGAGCGTCTTCGAACTCGGCGACACCATCGTCCGCGAGGTGATGGTCCCGCGCACCGAGGTGGTCTGGATCGAGGAGACCAAGTCGCTGCGGCAGGCCCTCCACCTGGCCACCAACTCCGGCTTCTCCCGCATCCCGGTGATCGGCGAGGACGTCGACGACGTGCTGGGCGTCATCTACATCAAGGACCTGATCGCCCGCACGCTGTCCATGGAGAACGGCGAACGCGGCCCGATGCTCGGTGAGGTGATGCGCGCGCCGGTCTTCGTGCCGGAGTCGAAGAACGTCGACGCCCTGCTGCGGGACATGCAGCGCAACCGGACCCACTTCGCGGTGGTCGTGGACGAGTACGGCGGCACCGCCGGGATCGTGACGATCGAGGACATCATCGAGGAGATCGTCGGCGAGATCACCGACGAGTACGACGTCGAGTCGCCCGACCCGATCGAGAAGCTCGACGGTGACCTGGTGCGCGTGTCCGCGAAGCTGCCGGTCGAGGATCTCGGCGACGTCTTCGACGTCGAGCTGCCGGCCGAGGACGTGGAGACGGTCGGCGGTCTGCTGGCGCAGCTGCTCGGCCGGGTGGCGTTGCCCGGCGCCGAGGCGACGGTCAACGGCCTGCTGCTGGTCGGCGAGGCGGGCGTCGACCGCCGTGGACGCCCCCGGGTGCAGACCCTGCTGGTCCGCCGGCTGACCGAGGCCGAGCTGGCCGCGCAGTCCGGAGAGGGCCAGGAGGAGGAGCCCGAACTCGATTTCGAGGGTGAGACCCCGGTCGGCCAGCAGCCGTCCACGGGTGCGGGAAAGGCGGACCGGTCGGACCGTGCCGACCGGAGCGACCGGGCCGAACGCTCCGACAGGTCCGAACGGTCCGACAGGTCCGAACGTGCCGAACGGTCCGAACGTGCCGACAGGGCCGACCGGAGCGACAAGACCGACCGGCCCGACAAGAAGCAGAGGATCGACCGTTGACATCGCAGCTGCCCAGCGCGCCCCCGTCCACTGATCCGGCCGGCCCCGGTGCGGAAGACTCCGGCCTGGGCTCGGAGGACCTGAAGCTGGTCACGCTGGCCCGCGGGGCCAAGGGACGCGCCGGATCGCCGCAGGGCGCCGCCGTCCGTGACGAGGACGGTCGCACCTACGCCGCCGCCGGCGTCGCGCTCCCGTCGCTGAAGTTGACCGCGTTGCAGGCCGCCGTCGCCATCGCGGTGGCCTCCGGTGCCACCGGGCTGGAAGCGGCCGTCGTGGTCGGCGGAGCGGGCGTCGACGACGACTCGTTGGCGGCTGCGCGTGAGTTCGCCGCACCGGTGGTCCTCCTGGCCGACGACGCCGGTGTCGTGCGCGCCCGGATCACCCCGTGATGGGCGCACGCAAGGCTGCTGCCGGTCTGCCTGCCGGTACCCATCGATCGGGGTTCGCGTGCTTCGTCGGACGGCCGAACGCCGGCAAGTCCACCCTGCTCAATGCGTTGGTGGGCAGCAAGATCGCCATCACCTCGGACAAGCCGCAGACCACCCGCCGGGCCGTCCGCGGGATCGTCACACGCCCGGACGCGCAACTGGTCGTCGTCGACACCCCGGGAATGCACAAGCCGCGCACGCTGCTCGGTGAACGTCTGGGCGACCTGGTCCGCAGCGTCTGGAGCGACGTCGACGTCGTGGGGTTCTGCGTGCCGGCGGACGAGAAGGTCGGTCCGGGGGACCGCCGGATCGCCGCCGAGCTCGCCGAGCAGGCCCCGAAGACGCCGGTCATCGCGATCATCACCAAGACCGACAAGGCCACCCCGCAGCAGATCGCCGAGCAGTTGCTCGCGCTGTCCCGGGTCAGGGACTTCGACGAGGTGATCCCGGTCTCGGCCGTCGCGGACAGCCAGGTCGACCTGCTGACCGAACTGCTGATCTCCCGGCTCCCGTTGAGTCCCCGCCTCTACCCCGATGCCGAGCTCACCGACGAGCCCATGGAGACGCGGATCGCCGAATTGGTGCGGGAAGCCTCGCTCGACGGCGTCCGGGAGGAGTTGCCGCACTCGCTCGCCGCCCTCGTCACCGAGATGGGACCCCGCGAGGGACGCACCGACATGACCGACATCTACGTGACGATCTTCGTGGAGCGTGATTCGCAGAAGGCGATCGTGCTGGGACACCAGGGATCTCGGCTGTCCTCGGTCGGCCGCCGGGCGCGCCTGGAGATCGAGGAACTCCTCGGCACCCGCGTGTACCTCAATCTGCACGTGACGGTGGCCAAGGACTGGCAGCGCGACCCCCGTCAGCTCCGCAAGCTCGGCTTCGACCTCTGATCCGCAGTTCCTCGTCGACCGGAATGAGATCCGGATGTCCCCGTCGACCGGAATAGCATCCGCACTTTCGGGGGCGCTGACTGCGGATCTCATTCCGTTCGATGAGCCAAGCCCACTCGGCGATGCGCAAAGCCCACTCGGCGATGCGCAAAGCCCACTCGGCGATGCGCAAAAGGCTGACAGCTTCTGTTCAGACGTGCTCGTTACTGCTAGGTTACGAGCAGTCACGACCATACGTGGAACGGGAGTGTGCCATGACGGGTGAACAGGTACGGGCCGAGATGGCCGAGCAGCCGGAGGTTCTCGCCAGGATCGTCGAACGGCGCACCGAGTTGCACGAGCTGGTCCGCAGTCGACTTCCCGGCCGGCTCCGCGGTATCTCGTTGATCGCCAGGGGGTCGAGCGACAACGTCGCGGTGCACGCCCGCTACCTGTTGGAGCTTGCGACGGGACTGCCGGTGAGCTTGATCGCGCCGAGCATCCTGACCCGGTACCACCACACCCCGGATGCACGCGATCACCTGGTGGTGGCCCTGTCCCAGTCCGGTCGGACGCCCGAGATCGTCGACGTCGCACGCCGCCTGGCCGATGGCGGTGGAATGGTGGTCGCCGTCACCAACGACGAGGATTCGCCACTGGCGGATGCCGCCTCGGTCACCCTGGCGGTGGGTACCTCCCGCGAACTCGCGGTACCGGCGACCAAGACGGTCACCGGCCAGCTGGCGCTGGTGACGCTGCTCGCCGAGGCTGTCGGCAGCAGCATCGACGAGTACACCGGAGGCGAGCGGGCGTGGCAGGAACTGGCCGGCGCTGCCGCCCGCACGCTGGCCGACACCGGGAATCTCGACGCCGCCGTCGCCGTGCTCCGCCCGCGTCTCACCGCCATCCACCTGGCCCGCGGGCTGACCTACTGCGCCGCTCTCGAGGGTGCACTCAAGTCGAAGGAAACCTCCCGCCGGGTGCACGAGGGCTTCTCGAGTGCCGATTTCCTGCACGGGCCGTTGACCGTCGCCTCCCCGGATGTCGCCGTGGTGGCCTACGGAGCTGTCGGTCCGGTCCTCGATGACGTTGCCGAAACCGCTAGAGCTGCAGCCGATCTGGGATCACCGGTGATCGGTGTCGGTGCCGAGGCGGTGTGGTCGGGCGTCCCCGGAGCCATTGCGCTGCCGGTACCGCAGAGCCTGGGCGAGGCTCTCGCCGTCATCCCGCTGGTGATCAGGGGCCAGCAACTGGCCGTCGCCACGACGCTGGCCCTGGGACTTGACCCGGACCGACCGGCCGGCCTGAACAAGGTGACGGCCACCCACTGAGCGTGCACCGGCCCGCGTTAGGTTGGGGGACATGACCGTCGAGACCCCTTCCCCCACCAACACCCCCGAACGCGCCGCCGTGGCGGCCGGAGCACAGGAGTGGCTCGAGACCCTGCAGAGCTGGGTCCGCATCCCGTCGGTGAGCGCCGACCCCGACCATCACGCCGATGTCGCCGCCAGCGCCCGGTTCCTGGCCGGTGAACTGCGAGCCAAGGGATTCCCGGAGGTGAAGGTCCTGGACGAGGGGCCGTGGCTGCCCGCCGTCCTGGCCCACTGGCCCTCCGGAGATCCTGCGGCGGTACGCGTGGTCGTCTACGGGCACCACGACGTCCAGCCGGCCGACGGCGTCGAACGCTGGACGCACCCGCCGTTCGAACCGCGGATCATCGACGGCATCCTGCACGGCCGTGGGGCCAGCGACGACAAGGGCAACATCGCCATGCACCTGTTGGGGCTGTCCGCACACCTCTCGGCCACCGGTCGCACTGCTCCCGCGGTCGATCTGACCATGCTCGTCGAGGGCGAGGAGGAATCGGGCTCGCCGCACATCCTGGAACTGCTGCAGGCCTACCGATCCGAGCTCGACGCCGATCTGGTGGTGGTGTCCGACACCGGGATCTTCGGACCGGAGACTCCGTCGGTCTGCATCGGCATGCGCGGTCTGGTCGCCGGCGAGATCCACGTGCACGGACCGGATATCGACCTGCACTCCGGGTCCTTCGGCGGTGCGGTGCCCAACCCGATCGCCGAATTGTCCAGGATTCTGGCGGCGCTGCACGACGACGACCGTCACGTGGCGGTAACCGGCTTCTACGACGACGTCGTGGACCCCACCGAGGCCGAACGGGCAGCCACCGCGGCGTTGCCGTTCGACGAGCGGGCCTGGATCAGCGGGCCGGCCGCCTCCCGGGTGCCGGCCGGCGAAGCGGGCTGGACCACCCTCGAGCGGGTCGGCGCCCGTCCGACGGCGGAGATCAACGGGATCTGGGGTGGCTACACCGGCCCGGGGAACAAGACGATCGTCCCGACGGACGCCTACGCCAAGCTGACCTTCAGACTGGTCGGGCGACAGGATCCGGCCACCATCCAGAAGCTGGTGACCGACTTCGTCCAGGCCACCGCCCGTCCCGGCGTCGAGGTCGAGATCCATTGGGAGGGCTCAGGGGTGGCCCCGCTGTACGTGGACACCACGCACCCGGCGACGACTGCGACCCGCAGGGCGTTGGGGTTGGCCTTCGACACCGACGAGGTGTTGATGACCAGGGAGGGCGGCTCGGGACCGGAGGCCGAACTGGCCGGTGTGATCGGTGCCCCGCTGGTCTTCCTCGGTGTGATGACCGATGCCGACCAGATCCACGCGCCCAACGAGAGCGCCTCTGTGCCACTCCTGCTCAAGGGCTGCGAGGCGGTGGCACACCTCTGGCGCGAGCTCGCCGAGCTCGGCCGGGCGGGGTTGGAGTAGCCGCACTCCGGCCTTTCGCCGGGCCTTGCGGCGCGCCTTGCCGGGTGGCCACGCCAAGGCTGTATTCGGTGTGCCATGATCCGCGGATGGGCAGACACGGGGCCGGGCAGAGCCGCAAACGGTCGGCCAGGATTTCGCTCCCACTGATCGCGATCAGCGTGCTCGTCGTGGCTGCCATCGGGTTCGGCGGGTGGCTCTGGTCGTTGAAATCGGCGGTGGATCCGATCGACGCCAGGCCGGTCGACGCCTACGCCGTCGTCGTTTCCTCGCCGTCGTGCACCTCCGGGGCCGGCAGCACCGTCGTCGACCTGACCCTGACGCCGGTGGTACGCAGTTCGCTGTCCGCCTGCGGGCGTCGGGTGGGCGAGCAGGTGGCGGTCCAGTACCTCGACGGACACCCGGACCAGGTCCGCCTGGCCGGTACCACCGTCGCGCACCAGTCCCCGGCCGCACGATGGCTGCCGATCGCCATCGTGGCCGCCGGTCTGCTGGCGGTGATCGCGACCATCGCCCTGCTGCGCGAGCGTCGTCAGTCGCGGCACGCCGGGGCCGCCACCAGGGTGACGGTCGCGCAACTACGAGCCGGCGGGGTCGCGGGTCGGATCCCGGCCGGCGCGGCCGTCGGTTCCTCCCCGACGGGCGGCTCGCATTCGCTGGGCAGCCCAGGTCCGGTCGGCGGCTCGGGTCCGGTCGGCGGCTCGGCGGATGCGATGCCGCGTCCGGCTGCTTTCGTCAGCCCGGCCGCTTTCGGCGGTCCGGCCGGTGCGCCGGACCCCTCGGTCTATCCGGACGTACCGGACCTGCCGGGGGACAACCCGGATGCGACGTCCCGGATCGCGATGTTGGGATTTCCGGGTCCGGCGGCCCACCCGTTCCGGGCGAGCGAGATCGCCGCCCGAGATGACCTGTTCACCCATCGGGGACACGAGGCGCCGGACCGCTGAACGGCCGTTGCGGCCAGGACCGAGCCGGCCACCGGAAGTGATGCGCAGGTTCGTCATGCCGCCGGCACAACCGGTCGACACCAGGTCCGATCCGCTTCATCGTTAGGGTGGGGAGGTGAGTCCTTCCTTGAAGAGTGCGTCCGTCGGGTCTGCGGCGAAGAAGTCTCCGGGCCCCCGGCCGGCCACCGTCCGATCCAAAAAACCTGCAGTGCCCGGGCTGATCGCGGGGGCGGACTATCCGATCACCCGGTTCCGGCTGGACAACGGCCTGCGCGTCGTGCTGGCGCCGGACGTCAGCAGCGGCGTGGTGGGCGTGGCCGTGCACTACGACGTCGGGTTCCGTTCCGAGCCGGAGGGACGGACGGGTTTTGCCCACCTGTTCGAACACCTGATGTTCCAGGGCAGCGAATCATTGCCGAAACTCGAGCACTTCCGGCTGGTGCAGTCCTCGGGCGGGATCTTCAACGGTTCCACCCACACGGACTACACGGACTACTTCGAGGTTCTACCGGCGGCGGCCCTGGAGCGTGGATTGTTCCTGGAGGCCGACCGGATGCGCGCACCCCGGATCACCGCGGAGAACCTGGCCAACCAGGTCGACGTGGTCAGCGAGGAGATCCGTCTCAACGTCCTGAACCGGCCGTACGGCGGCTTCCCGTGGATCGATCTGCCACCGGTGATGTTCGACAGCTTCGCCAACTCGCACAACGGGTACGGCGATTTCGTAGACCTGAACGCAGCGACCGTGGCCGACTGCGCCGACTTCTTCGAGAGGTATTACACCCCGGCGAACGCGGTCCTGACGGTGTGCGGCGATTTCGAGGTCGACCGTGCCACCGACCTGATCCACACCCATTTCTCCGACGTGCCCTACCGGCCGGTACCTGCTCGCCCGTCCTTCGACGAGCCGTGGCCGACCTCCATCCGCCGCGCCGAGAAGGTCGACCTCCTTGCGCCCGCCCCGGCCTTCGCAGTCGGCTGGCGACTCCCGGATCCCGTCGCGGATCTTCCCGGTTACCTGGCTCACGTGCTGCTCGGCCAGGTGCTGTCGGACGGGGAGTCCTCCCGGCTGCAGTCAGCGGTGGTCGCCCAGGCCGGGTTGGCCACCGAGATCTGGGCCGGCCCGGGCCTGATGGGCGGCCCGCTGGACGCCCGTGACCCTGACGTCTTCGTGCTGGGCGCCCTGCACACCATCGATGTGTCGGCCGACCGGGTGATCGCCGCGGCCGGTGAGCAGATCGCCGCCATCGCCGCGAACGGGCCGACCGGGCAGGAGCGGCTGAGTTCGATCGCCCGCTTCACCTCGGGCCTGTACCGCGAGAATGACAGCATCAGCGCACGTACCCGTTCGATCGGTTCACTCGAGCTGCTGCACGGTCGGGCCGAACTGCTCGGCGAGATGCCGGGCATCCTGGCGAACGTCACGACGGAGCAGATCGCAGTGGCAGCCAAGGCTCTCGATCCGGAGAGATGCGCGATCCTGACCATCGTGCCCGGGGCGGGGCAGTAATGGCGAGCACCAGGAAATCATCCGCGACCGCAGCTGGGAAGACCGTGACGAAGAAGACCGCCGGCCCGACGAGTGGGCGCAAGCAGGGAGCCGGCACGAAGACATCGGGCAAGAAGGGCGCAGGCAAGAAGGGCGCAGCCAGGAAGAGCGACAACGCGAAGGTCGACCCGACCGCCGTCAGGACCGCGGAGCAGACGCCCGCGCGTCCGGCCGGCCGGACGGCCTCGTCGGCCCGCTCGGCGGAGGAGATCGCAGTCACGCCGACCGGTCCGCGTCCGGTCCCGGCGCTGTCCGCGTCACGAACGGCCCCGCATCCGGAACTGCTGACCAGGACCATCGACAACGGACTGCGGGTGATCGCGGTGCGCAAACCGGGTACACCGCTGGTGGAGGTTCGACTGCGGGTGCCGTTCGGCGGGACCACGGGGGCGCACAGCGCCCGCGCCGAGGTGTTGGCCGCAACGTTGTTGCTGGGCACAGGATCTCGCAGCCGCGAGCAGGTCGACAGCGAACTCGCCGTGGTGGGCGGGCATCTGGACGCCTCGGTGGACCCGCAGAAGTTCTCCGTCACCGGCTCGGTGCTGTCCAACGGCCTGCCCGTCCTGCTCGAAGTGCTGGCGGAATCGTTGGTGGAGCCTGCGTTCCGGCGTCACGACGTGTTCGGCGAACGCGACCGACTGGTGGAGCAGCTGGCCATTGCGGCCAGTCAGCCGTCGGTGGTCGCGCGGGCCCACCTGCAACACCGGCGTTTCGGTGGTCACCCGGCGACCAGGGAGATGCCGGACCCCGGCGCCGTTGCCGTGGTCGGTGTGGCAGCGCTGCGCAGCCTCCACGCAAAGGCGTTGGTGCCCAGGGGGTCCACCCTGGTGCTGGTCGGCGACCTCGAACCGGCGGACGCGATCAGGGACGTCGAGAATGCCATGGCCCGTTGGTCTTCCACCGAGTCCGCGCGGGCGCTGGCCACTCCTCCGGCGGTCGTCGGCGGGCTGGTCAAGGCCTTCCACCGGGACGGAGCGGTGCAATCCCAGGTGCGGCTGTCCGCCGCGGCCCTGGAACGGACCAGTCCCGACTATCCGGCCGGCCAGCTGGCGAACCTGATCTACGGCGGCTACTTCTCCTCCCGGCTGGTGGAGAACATCCGCGAGGACAAGGGCTACACCTACAGCGCCCACTCGAGTTTCGAGTTCTGGCCGGCCAGGGCGGCCGTCACGGTCAGCTTCGACACCACCACGCCGTCCACCGCGGCCGCCCTGCTGGAGGCCCGTTACGAACTCGGTCGACTGGCGCTGAACGCGCCGGAACCGGCCGAGGTGGAATCGGCCCGCAACTACGCGCTCGGGACGTTGGCCACCTCGCTGGCCACGCAGGCCGGGTACGCCTCCACGCTGTCGTCGCTGGCCGGTCTCGGCCTGGATGTGGACTGGGTGCGGGAGCATCCGGCCCGGCTGGCCGCGGTCACCGTCGACGACGTGGCCCGCGTGGCGGGCAGCCTGCTCGCACCGTCCGCCTTCACCGGTGTCGTGGTCGGCAACCTGGACGAGATCGGCGCCTCGCTCTCCGCCGTCGGCGGGGTCGAACTGTGAGCCCGGAGCCGATGTCGGCGGCCACCCTGTCCGGTGGGATCCACGGCTTCCCGATCGCGATGCCGGTGCTGTCGCGTGCCGCGGCGGACCGGTCCGAGGATCTCCGTGATCCTGTCCGCACCGCAGCGGCCTGGCCCACCGCCCGGCTGATCACGGTCGACCCGTCCGGCCGGACCCCGATGCGCATCGAAGGCGCGGCCGTCACCCTGGACCATCGGGCGGCCACCGACGTCGGGGACGAGCCCCCGGCCGACGCGGTGCTGCTCGGCACCGTGGGCGGCGCGGGCAACGGTCCGGAGGTCGACTACTGGGCGGTGCCCGGTGAGGTGGAGGTCGGCGGCGAATTGTGGAGCATGTCGCCTGCCCGGTCGGATCCGTCCACCCTCCGCGAGGTGGGCGGTCTCCTCTCGGACGCCGACGCGGGCCTGATGACGGCCGCCGTGGCGGTACTGAACTGGCACCGGCACGGGCGATTCTGCCCGCGATGCGGGGAGCAGAGCGTGCCGCAGTCGGCCGGCTGGTCGCGAATGTGCCCGAACGACCATCAGGAGTTCCCGCGCACCGACCCCGCGGTCATCGTGCTGGTGCACGACGGACACGACAAGATGGTGCTGGCCCGGCAGCCCAGCTGGCCGGAGGGCCGGGTGTCGGTGTTGGCCGGCTTCACCGAGGCGGGGGAGTCGTTGGAAGGCACCGTCTCCCGGGAGATCGGCGAGGAGATCGGCGTCGAGGTCACCGACATCGGCTACCTGGGATCCCAGCCGTGGCCCTTCCCGCGCTCGTTGATGGTCGGGTTCGCGGCCCGGGCCGAGATCGGCGCGCCGCTGTACCCGCGGGACGGCGAGATCGAGTCCGCGTTCTGGGTCGACCGCGCCACCGTGCGCCGGGTGCTGGCGGCCGGCGGTACGTCCGAAGGGATCGGCCTGCCTCCCGGCATCTCGATCGCCCGACGGATGGTCGAGGGCTGGGCCGCCCTCGACTGACCCCCGGCCGTTGGCGTGGGTCCGGGGTTCGCATGGATCAACTTCCCAGGCATGGACGAAAGTGATGACTCCTGTCCCTCCCGTCCCAAAACCGGGAAGTTGATCCATGCAGCAGGCGTGGGACCCGCGTATCGGCCCGGCGGCTTGGATCTCGTCGTACACCCGTGCGAAAATATGTCGGTGACGGTGGATCTGCTGGCGGGGCTCGACGACGGGCAGCGTGCTGCGGTACTGGCTCCGAGTGGGCCGGTCTGCGTGCTGGCCGGAGCCGGGACGGGCAAGACCCGGACCATCACCCATCGCATCGCCCATCTCGTCGAGGATGGTTCGCACCCGGTCAGCGAGATCCTCGCGGTCACCTTCACCACCAGGGCCGCCGGCGAGATGCGTTTGCGGCTCAGGAGTCTCGGTGTCCCGGGTGTGCAGGCCAGGACTTTCCACTCGGCGGCCCTCAAACAGCTCAAGTACTTCTGGCCCAAGGCCGTGGGCGGCCAGCTGTGGCCGGTGCTGGAGCACAAACTGCGTCTGGTCGCGATCGCCGCGAAGCGCGCCGGGGCCGGTACAGACGCCGCCACGCTGCGGGACCTGGCCAGCGAGATCGAGTGGGCGAAGGCCTCGCTGATCGGCCCCGAGGACTACCTCGCCGCCATCGCCAAGCACCAGCGCGACACTCCGGTGGCCGCCGCCACCGTGGTCAAGGTGTTCGGCGGCTACGAGCGGGCGAAGAACGAGGCAGAGCAACTCGACTTCGACGACCTGCTGCTGCAGACGTGCGCGATCCTGGAGAGCGACGAGGACGTGGCCAGGGAATTCCGGGCCAGGTACCGCTGCTTCGTGGTGGACGAGTACCAGGACGTCACGCCGCTGCAGCAGCGGATGCTGGACGCCTGGCTCGGCGGCCGCGATCAGCTCACCGTGGTCGGGGACGCCAACCAGACCATCTACTCGTTCGCAGGGGCGTCGCCCTCCAACCTGCTCGACTTCGACCGGCGTTACCCGCACGCCACCGTCGTCCGGCTGGAGCGCGATTACCGGTCGACCCCGCAGGTGGTCACCCTGGCCAATCGCATCATCGCCGGTGCACAGGGCAAGGCGGCCCGGTTGCGTCTGAAGCTGGTCGCCGTCCTCCCGGACGGTCCCGCGGCCTCCTTCGACGAACATCCCGACGAGCCGGCCGAGGCCAGGGCCGTTGCCCAGAAGGCCGCGGCGCTCGTCGCAGGCGGTACGCCGGCCTCCGGTATCGCGATCCTCTACCGGATCAATGCCCAGTCGGAGGTCTACGAGAAGGCGCTCACCGATGCGTCGGTGCCCTACGTGGTCCGGGGCGGCGAGAGGTTCTTCGCCCGGCCGGAGGTCCGTCAGGCGATCATCGCCCTGCGGCAGGGAGCGAACCTGGATCTCGACGTACCGCTGGTCGCGGCGGTCCGTCAACTCCTGGTGCCGGTGGGCCTGACGAACGAGCCACCGCCGGCCGGTGCCCTGCGTGATCGATGGGACTCCCTGCTCGCCCTGGTCGGGGTGGCGGAAGAACTCGCCGACCTGCAACCGGACGCGAAGCTGGCCGCGCTGGTCGCCGAACTCGACCAGCGGGCCGAGGCCCAGCACGCCCCGACGGTCGAAGGTGTCACCCTCGCCTCGCTTCACGCGGCCAAGGGACTGGAGTGGGATGCGGTGTTCCTCGTCGGGCTGACCGACGGCACCCTGCCCATCCAGCATGCCGAGACCCCCGACGAGATCGAGGAGGAGCGCCGGCTCTTCTACGTCGGCGTGACCAGGGCGCGGACCAGGTTGGCCATCTCCTGGGCTCTGTCGCGGACCGAGGGCGGCCGGCGCGGACGCAAGCGCAGTCGATTCCTGACGGGGCTCGCGCCGGAGCCGGCGCCCGTCGGCCGGACGAGGGCCGCCGGACGTTGCCGGCTGTGCGGCGGACCGCTCAGCACACCCGCGGAACTGAAGATCGGCCGCTGCGACAATTGTCCGTCCACCGCGGATCCCGACCTCGTCGAGGCGCTGCGGGCGTGGCGCCGGAGCACCTCCACCGAGGCTTCGGTGCCGGCCTACGTGGTGTTCTCCGACGCCACCCTGTTGGCCATCGCCGAGCGTCGGCCCACCGATGACGCTGCGCTGCTGAGCATTCCGGGTATCGGGCGCTCGAAGCTCGATGCCTATGGTTCCGAAGTGATCGGGATCGTCGCCTCCACGCGATGACGTCGGGCCCCGGCCGGAGGCGTGAACGGTCCTGTTAGGCGGCGGTAGAAGAAATTTCGAAAGTTCTTCTTTATTCGGTTGCGCGTCCCGTGCAGGGACGCATATGGTCCTTCCGTTCCCAGTTGACAAAAGCGTTCCCAGTTGACCACCGCCTCCCCGCCAGGACGAGGCCGCGACCATGAGGAGGTGCCGGACCGTGAAGATCAATACGAAGAGCCAGTTCGGTACCACCGGTGTCGCGGATGCCGGTGCCGCCGTCCGCGTCCACGAGGGTGCCGAGTTCCTGCGGCATCTCGTGATGACGCCGATCGGCGTTCCGGGTCCGGCCGGGGATGAGCAGCTGAGGTAGAACCCAGCACCACGCTCGCCTCCGGCCGCGACATCTGCCCGTTCCAGGGACTGATGCCGCGGCCGTTGTGCATCCCCGGCTCGATGCCCACCCCACAGATCTGTGCGGGGCCATCCGGTCTCGGACGACCAACACTCCTCTGCCGTGCATCGGCGGAACTCTCGGAGGTGAGAGAACCTTGATCAGCCTGCTTCTCGACCAGGAATCGGAATCGATCGTCGATCCGACCCTCGGCGAGGATCTACCCTGCCACACCGGGGATCCCGACCTGTTCTTCGCCGAACGGCCGGACGAACTGGAACGGGCGAAGGCGCTGTGCGTCGACTGTCCGGCCAGGACCGCGTGTCTGGCGGCCGCCCTCGCCAGGGCCGAGCCCTGGGGTGTCTGGGGCGGCGAGATCTTCGACCAGGGTGTCGTCATCGCTCGCAAGCGGCCCCGCGGTCGACCCCGCAAGGTCGCCGCATGACCATCACCGACCCCATCGTTCGACGGGAACACCTGTCGCACAACACATTGCTCTGCCCGGAAACGGCAGGGCCAATTCGTAAGGTGCTCGAGATGAATCTCATGATCGAAGAGCTGGCCCGGGACCGAATGCGCAGGACGCAGCGGGACGCCGAGCTCAGCCGAGCGGCCGACCGACTGCGTGCCCGCAATCGCTTGGCCCGCAAGAGTTCCAGAAGTTCCTAGCGGCCGGGTTCGGCCACGCCGGCGCCGATACCGCGCTCATGAAGTAGGCGACTCCGACCCCATCCGTCCCAGAACCGCAACGATCATGAGCGCCGCCGAAGATGATCAGCGCGGCGGGAGGGGTGGGGGACGGGTCGCGGTAGCCTGCGGGAATGACCACGCCGCCTGGGTCGCCGCCGCCTGGGTCGTTACCGCCTGGGTGGTCTTCGCCTGGGTCGCCGCCCGGGCCGTCGCCGCCTGGGTCGTCGCCGCCCGAAGATCCGGCCGGAGAGCCGGGCGCCGCGACGGTCAATTGTGCGCTGTGCGGGACGTCCGCCGTCGGACCGCCGTTGACCTGGATGTTCGAGCTCGACCCGCGGCGCGGCGGCCTCTGGTACTGCGGCCGCTGCGCCCGGGAGAATCTACGGGCCGTGGAGGCCAAGCTCGACCAGGAGTGGTGGTGAGATCGATCAGGCCGGTCCGACGTCCGCCGGCGAGCTCTCGTCCAGATCGTTGCCGTCGTTGAATCCCGGCTGCCAGGCAGCGACGATTTCGCGGAACGGCGCGGTGGCGTCGAGCTGGCACAGCACACCGATGGACCCGAAGGTGACCCGGTGGATCATCAGGTAGGAGGGCGGCAGGTTGATGTGCCGCGCCAATTTCGTCTCTTCGCTCGACAAGTTGGACATCCGGGCCGCCTGCGCTTGCATCCACTTCCGGGAGAAGTGAAAGGTCTTGTGCCGCAAAGGTTCTGCGAACGGCGCGAGATAGTCGAGCAGCGCAACGGGGTCGGGATGGAAGTTGTCCAGGATGAAGCCCTCGGCACGGAGACCGGCCAGCACGTCGTCGGCGTTGCCGTCCAGGGCCAGTCGCGAGATCCGCCCGATGATCGGCGGTGATCCTCCGGGAAGCCGCGCGATCGACCCGAAGTCGATGACCCCGAGGCGCCCGTCCTCGGTCAGCAGGTAGTTGCCGGGGTGGGGGTCGGCGTGCAGCAGTCCCACCCGCTCCGGTGCGGAGAAGTGCAGCAGGGTCAGCAGCAGGCCGGCCCGATCCCGCTGCTCGGGGGTGCCGGAGGTGATGATCTTGCCCATCCCGATGCCTTCGACCCACTCGGACACGATGACCTTGGGCGCACTGGCCAACACCTTCGGCACCAGGAAATCGGGATCGTCGGCGAAGCCCTTCGCGAAGGCGCGTTGGTTCGCCGCCTCCGCGGCGTAGTCCAGCTCCTCCATCACCCGGTCACGGATCTCGGCCAGCAGCGGCCGCACCTGCATGCCCGGGATCATCAGACCGAGCAGCGGTGCGAGGCGGTTCAACTGATCCATGTCCGCCTTGAGGGCCGCGCCGGCGCCCGGGTACTGGATCTTGACGGCGACGTCGCGGCCGTCCTTCCAGATCGCCCGGTGCACCTGACCGATGCTGGCCGCGGCAGAAGCGGTCGGGTCGAATTCCTCGAAGCGATCTCGCCAGCCGGTCCCCAGTTGCTCGGCCATCAGGCGCTGCACCGTGGCCGGCGGCATCGCCGGGGCCGCGTTCTGCAGCTTCGACAGGGCCTCGCGGTAGGGCTCGGCGTATTCGTCCGGGATGCCGGCCTCGTACACGCTGAGCGCCTGGCCGAACTTCATCGCACCGCCCTTGAGCGTGCCGAGCACTTCGAAGACCTGTTCCGCCGTCCGGCGCTGCATCTCCGCCGAGACCGCGCCCTTGTCGCGGCCGATCAGACGGTGCCCCCACCCCAGACCGACGCGGCCGGCCGCGGACAGCGGCAGGCTGGCCAACCGTGCAGTTCGGTTGAGGGCACCTCTGGGGATCTCGGACACCTACCCATTGTGTCTGACGCCGGCTCGGGGCGGTCGGTATTTGCGCTCACGGCCGACGATCTGCAGAGGATGGCACGGTCGCGGCGTCCGATCGGATGCCGTTGCAACCGCATTCGGGGTGGATGCTCCACGAGCGGCGCCGGGCCGCCGGATCGCCCAACGACCACTCGAGCGTGCCGTCCATCGTGGTCGGTTCGTTGACGCCGTCGAGGTGGTCCAGGACATCGGCGATCACCAGTGCGACCGCAGCGCACACCAGTTGGGCCGGCGGCACGACGAGCTCCAGGCGAAGGGCCTGCTCGAATACCTCTCGTCCCTCGTCGATCTCCGCCCGCTGCCGCAGAGCGCACATCAGGCAGCTCGATCGACCCGGGAGCACGAACGGACCGATGACGGCGGTGGTCAGCCCGGCCCGGATCGCAAGGTGCGGTATGCGTCGCGCCGTCAGCTCCGCGGCCAGGGAGGGTGAGGGCGGTCCGTCACCGGCCAGTACGACCAGCGCCACCCGGTGATGCGCGGCGGGCGCATGGACCTTGATGTGAGGTGCGGCACGCGACAGGTTCGTCGCGAGCATCGCCGTGTCGGCGCACGTGGGACGGCTGATCGCCGACGCACCGGACGCAGCTCGGCGTCGGGCCTCGTCGCGTCGGGGGTCCGCGGTGCCCGCGGTCGGCCCGAGCTCGGGAAGATCGGCCAAGCGCAGGGCCCGATCCGGTTGCTGGTGGACGTGACCGAGTCCGGACCCGGCCAGCGAGGTGGCGACCGCGGTGGCGATCCGCCCGGTGCCCCGGACGATCACCACGGCGTCCTGACGGGCCTGCAGCACCCGCCGCGCGGTGCCGATGCCGTAGCGGTGCACCAGACTGTCGCGCTCGGGTTCCAGGAACGCCCCCGGCACCACACCGGCGAACGACCAGTCGGTTGCCGGCACCAGTAACCGGGCATCCACCAAACGGGCCAGTACCCCCGACCACACCGCAGGATCTGCGCCGGCGGAGCTGAGGACCTGCCCCACCGGGACGGTGCCGTTCAGGCCATTGAGAATGCCGACGGAGCTGACCGGTGCGTGGTGCAGGAGCAGCCAGTGAGGTGGCTCCGAGCCGATCTGGACCGTGTCGTCATCGCGGGGGAAGATGGCCAGGCCGCTGATCAGGGTGTACACCGCAGTCAGGTCGATGGCCGGTGCGGTCGGTGCTGCCACGTGGACCCCTCGTCGTCGGTTCCGGGACGATGAGGGATGGGAGCAGCCGCTACCCGGCCTGACGCCCACCGACGCCCGGTGTCCAGGCAGCGTGTCAGAGATGACCGGAACCAGGTCGGGCTTGTCCACAGGGCCGATTTCTCCTGGGCGTGGCGCGGAACCCGGGGTGGCGCGTTTCTTGCGCGGGCTCGGTCATCACCGGGTGGCAGGGGGCCGAGCTGGGATCGTCCACAGCCCGGCGCCCCGGCGAACCCGAAGGCTCAGGCCTTCCCGAGGATCCGGTTCATCTTGGTCCCGCACACCGGACAGATCCCTTTCGCCATCCGACGCCCGTTGGTCTCGTGGACCTCTCCGTCGAAGTCACGCTTCTCCTTGCACTTGACGCAGTAGCCGTTGTAGGTCTCGGCCATCAGCCTTGTTCCTCTCCTCAGGCCGCCGGCGGCGGGGCCGCAGGTCGGACGCAACTGACCCGGGCACTCGTCCCGGAACGTCGCCAACCGTACCCGCAGGTCGGCGCTCCGAAGGGCATTGTGGACAACACCGGGATCGGGTGTCGGCGCCGACGTCCGCGCAGGTCCGTCACCCGTCGCCACAAATCGTGCGGCCGGTGATCGGCCCGGGCGGGCCGCACCCCGGCCAGGATGCGACGATAGCGCCATGACCTACACGGCTGCGGACACCCGCTACGATCGCCAGCCCTACCGGAGGGTGGGCCGTAGCGGCCTCCACCTGCCGAGCGTGTCGCTCGGCCTCTGGCAGAACTTCGGCGACACCGATCCCTTCGAGAAGCAGGGCCAGATCCTGCGCAGAGCCTTCGATCTCGGCGTCACCCACTTCGACCTCGCCAACAACTACGGGCCCCCGTACGGGTCGGCGGAGACCAACTTCGGACGTCACATGAAGGACGATTTCGCTCCGTACCGTGACGAACTGGTGATCTCCAGCAAGGCCGGCTACGACATGTGGGCGGGGCCCTACGGCGACTGGGGTTCGCGCAAGTACCTGCTGGCCTCGCTCGATCAGTCGTTGGTCCGGATGGGTCTGGACTACGTCGACATCTTCTACTCGCACCGGGCGGATCCGAACACACCGCTGGAAGAAACCATGGGCGCTCTGCACACCGCGGTCGTGTCGGGCCGTGCGCTCTACGCCGGAATCTCCTCCTATTCACCGGAGCGGACGCGTCAGGCGGCGGCCATCCTGGCCGAGATGGGCACCCCGTTGCTCATCCACCAGCCGTCGTACTCGATGTTCAACCGCTGGATCGAGGGCGGCCTGCTGGACACCCTGGGCGACCTCGGCGTGGGGTGCATCGCCTTTTCGCCGCTCGCGCAGGGCATGCTCACCGACCGGTACCTCGGCGGCGTCCCGGACGGCTCGCGCGCGTCGCGTCAGGGATCGCTGTCCAAGGATCTGCTCACCGACACCGCGCTCGAACACATCAGGGCGCTGGCCGACATCGCCGCCGGACGCGGTCAGACGCTGGCGCAGATGGCCCTGTTCTGGGCGCTGCGCGACCAGCGGGTCACGTCCGTCCTGGTGGGCGCGTCGTCGGTCAAGCAGCTCGAGGACAACATCGGCGCCGTCGACGGCGTCGCGTTCGCCGACGACGAACGACAGATCATCGAACATCACGCCGTCGAGTCGGGGATCGATCTCTGGAAGCCCTCCAGCGCGGTCTGATCGGCTCTGGCCGCCGGAACGACGAAGGCCCCGCCCCCGGGAGATCAGGAGCGGGGCCTTCGTCGTGGGTCCGGGTCTGCTCAGACGTCCTTTGGCTTGTCTTCCGGATCTGTGGAGGCCGCCGGCGGAGCTGCGTGCCCGGTCTCGTCGAGGCCGTCCAGCTCGCTCATGTCGACGTCGTCGATGCCCGCCAGCATGTCCGCAAACGCCTTGTCGCGCTCCACGAACGCGTTCGGATCGTCCAGGTCCGCGCTCGAGGGCAGCAGATCGGGGTGCGACCAGAGCGCGTCGCGGGCCTCGATGCCACGTGAATCCTCGAGAGCGCGCCACAGATCGGCGGCAGCTCGCAGCCGGCGCGGACGCATCTCCAGCCCGATCAGCGTGGCGAAGGTCTGTTCGGCGGGACCGCCGGTGGCCCGGCGACGACGCAGCGTCTCCTGCAGGGCGGCCGCGCCCGGCAACCGGTCGCCGACCGCGTCGGCGACCACCGTGTCCACCCAGCCCTCGAGCAGCGCGAGGACCGTCTCGAGCGAGACCAGGGACGCCTGCTGGGCCTCGGTCACCTTGGGCTCGAACATGCCCTGGCCCAGCGCAGCCTCGATCCCGGCCGGGTTGGACATGTCCATCGTCCCGGCCAGATCCTCGATGGCGGAGAAATCTACCGAGATGCCTCCGGCGAAGTCGGCGATCAGCGACATCACCCGTTCCTTGAGCCACGGCACACCGGCGTAGAGCCGATGGTGGGCGGCCTCGCGAGCGGCGAGGTATAGGCGCACCTGGTCCTCCGGCAGGTCCAGACCCTTGCCGAACTCGGACACGGCCAGCGGAAGCAGGGCGGCGGTGCCCTCTGGGCCGAGCGGCAACCCGATGTCGGTCGAGGTGAGCACTTCCACCGCCAGCTGGCCCAGACCCTCACCCAGCTGGGAGCCGAAGGCCATCCCACCCATCGAGCCCATCATGGCCAGCAGCGGGCCGGCCTGCTCCCTGGCCTGCTCCGGCAGGTTTTCCAGCCAAGCCTTGGAGACGCGATCAGCGATGGGGGAGCACAGTTTCTCCCACATCGGCATGGTCGCCTCGATCCACTGCTTCGGCGTCCACGCGGTAGAAGTGCGGACCCCGGCGGGCAGCGAAGTGGCGCCGTCCAACCAGATCTCGGCCAGCGCGACCGCTTCGGTGACCTGTTTGACGTCGATCGAGGATGCCGGGTGGCTGGCCGGAACCTGCGAGGTGGCCAACTGCTTGGCCAGGTCGTAGTTCACCGGCCCCGACGTCGGCGTCGCGCTGGACATCATCTGTCCCAGCTGGGACAACATGGAACCGAGCTGGCTCAGGTCGAACCCGGCCGGCATGCCGGGCAGCCCCTCGGGCTTTCCCGCGCGGTCGGGGTCGTCATCGCCGGAATTGGAGAAGCCGAACGGGAAGTTGCTCATGACCTCCACGGTACTGGTGAAGATGTGAACGGTGCAGGTACATCGGGAGTATCGCCATGAGCGAAAATCTTCCGAGCGAACCTGGAGGACAAGGGGTCGGCGGCGAAGCGGCACCCGCAGCGACGGCCACCGTCGGTGGGGACCACTGGTGGGGGCCGGCCTGAACGGGAACGACACCCGGACGCTTTACGCTGCGCTACATGTCCTGGTTCTCATCACTGTCGCTCCGAGCGCGCACGCTGGTCGTGGGATCGACCGTCAGCGTCGTGTTGATCGGTGTCGGTGCGTCCGTCCCGATTCCCTACGTCGCACTCGGTCCTGGCGTGACGTACAACACGCTGGGCAGCGCCGACGGCACCCCGGTGATCAGTTTCGCCGGTGACGCCCCCGCCTCCGTCCGGCAGAGCGACGGCTCCGGACACCTGAACATGACCACCGTGTCCGTGTACGACAGCATGCCGCTGTTCGAGGCACTCGGCATGTGGGCGAGCGGCAACTACGCGCTGGTGCCGCGAGCCGAGGTCTATCCGCCCGACAAGACCATCGAACAGGTCAACCAGCAGAACACCCAGGACTTCCGGGACTCCCAGTCGTCGGCCGAAATTGCTGCGCTGCGGTACCTCAAGTACCCGAACGTCGTCTACGTCGGCACCATCGCGCAGGGATCACCGAGCTTCCAGGTGCTCCAGCCGCAGGATCAGATCACCGCGATCAATGGCACAGCGGTGACGGACTTCAGCTCCCTGCAGGCAGCGCTCAAGAACACACTGCCCAATCAGAACGCAGCGGTGACGGTCCTGCGCGCCGGCAAGACCGTCAAGATCGACATCAAGCTGCAGGCCAATCCCAGCGTCGGAAAGCAGGGATTTCTCGGGATCGGAGCCGTGGAACGGCCCAAGGCGCCGTTCACCATCTCGATCTCGCTCGCCAACATCGGCGGCCCGTCCGCCGGCCTGATGTTCACCCTCGGCATCCTGGACAAACTCACCCCGGGTGGCCTGACGAACGGCCGTTACATCGCCGGCACCGGGACGATGGAGGTCGATGACACCAAGGGCACCGTCGGCCCGATCGGCGGGATCCTGCTCAAGATGATCGCGGCGAAGGGGGCGGGGGCATCGGTCTTCCTGGTCCCTGCCGACAACTGCGCCGAGGCCCTGACCCGAGTCCCGAGCGGCCTCGAGCTGGCCAAGGTCACCACCCTGGACGACGCGGTCAAGGCACTGAAAACCCTTGCGGCCGGCGGTACACCGCCCTCCTGCTGACCGAGCCCCCGGCCGTGGCAACTCGTATGACCTGCTGACGTTGGTACGACCCGCGAGCGCGTCTGGCCCCTGGCTCGTATGACCTGCTGACGTTGGTACGACCCGCGACTGCCTCGTAGGACGCTTGAGCGTCAGACCAGCGGGTGGTGCGTCATACGAGTGGCACACAGCGGCACCCAGCACACAGCGGCACCCTGGCACACAGCGGCACGCGGCAGGTCAGTCGTCGAACGTGGCCTGCAGCGCGTCCAGCAGATTCGGGGCCAGATCTGCGCCACGCAACGGCGTCGCGTCGTCCTTGCCACGGACCCGCAGCAGAGCGGCTCCGCCCTTGCTGCCCCGCAGCACACCGGCCGCGAGCCTGGCCTCCGCACGGTCGGGATGGGCGGCCGCCTCCTCGGCGGTGATCTCGACGTCGTTGCCCTTGCGGGACGTCCCTCCCCCCGACGTCCCGTCCGGTGACCCCCCCGACGTCCCGTCCGGTGACTCGTCGACGCGCTGGACGGCCGACGGGGGCAGGACGACGATTTCCTGCACCAGGACGCAACCGGCGACCTCGTCCGGCCAGGAAATGGTGGACAGGGCCTCCGAGAGGTTGCCCGGCGGCAGTACCTCCTGGGCGATGGGGGTGAACGTGCCGGCGTCGCCGAGGGTGGTGGCCAGTTCGGGCTGCGCGTCCAGCAGGTCGGCCGTGCGGACCAGGGCGAACATCTGGGGTGCCGAATCCCATCCGGCGGTCCCGACGAACTCCTCCACCTCGGCCACGGCTGCCGCCAGGTCAGGGTCCTCCCACCAGTACGGCGTATTGCCGGGCGGCACCACGTAGGCCGGGTCGGCGGCGTCAGGGGAAGAGGGGTCCGGCTGGTCGAAGACGTCTTTGGGAGCCACGCACGAATCCTTCCATCTACGGGATCACCCGATTGCCGGTACTCGTGTTGCGTGGCCCACTTCCGCACAGGCCGGACAGTGACGGCCCATTGGCAAGGCACAGGCTTCACCGACCAGGCACAGACCTTTGCCGTGCAACGGACACCGGTTTATCGGGGAACCAACATCGCACGCATACAGTTGTCCCAATGTCGGCCTCCGGGCCGCCCGGAGCACCGCTCGTCCGGCATCAGAAGACGCAACCCCCGCATCACGAAGCGCAAGGAGTCCAGCAGTGGCCATGCGGCCCCCGATCGGCATGCCGAGCATGACGAAGCGATCCAAACGAGTCATCATCACGCTGGTGGCGCTCGTCGTGCTGGCCATCCTGTGGTTCCAGTTCGTCGGTGTCTACGTCGACTGGCTGTGGTACCGGGAGGTCGGCTTCGAGCAGGTCTGGAGCACCCAGGTCTTCAGCAAGGTGGTGCTGTTCCTGATCGGTGGGGTCGGTGCGGCCGGAGTGGTCTTCCTCTCCCTGCTCCTGGCCTACCGGTCCCGGCCGGTGTTCGTACCGTCCGGCGAGGTCGACCCACTCAGCCCCTACCGGACGATCGTCAGCAGCAGGCCGAAGACGTTCATCTTCTCCATCTCGATCCTGGTCGGCCTGATCTGTGCGTTCGCCACGCAGAGCGACTGGCAGACGATCCAGCTCTGGCTGCACGGTCAGCCCTTCGGCCAGACCGATCCGCTGTTCGGGCACGACGTCGGCTTCTACGTCTTCACCCTGCCCGGCCTGGAACTCGTGATCGGCTGGCTGTTCGCCGCGACCGCGCTCAGCTTCTTCGCCATCCTGGTGACGCAGTACCTGTACGGAGGTCTTCGGCTGTCCGGGCCCGGACGCCGGATCACCTCGCAGGCTTCCCTGCAGCTCTCGCTGATGGTCGGCGTCTTCGTCCTGATCAAGGCCGTCCAGTACTGGTTCGACCGTTACTCGCTGCTGTTCTCCAACCGTGGCGGAAAGTTCACGGGCGCTTCCTACACCGACGTCAATGCGGTGTTGCCGGCCAAGATCATCCTGATGGTGATCGCGGCCATC
Organism: Nakamurella sp. PAMC28650; assembly: GCF_014303395.1. Lineage (GTDB taxonomy): Bacteria > Actinomycetota > Actinomycetes > Mycobacteriales > Nakamurellaceae > Nakamurella. The sequence goes on along the minus strand of NZ_CP060298.1, from coordinate 4,658,031 downwards.
TGTGCCGTCGGATTCATCGTCGGGGCGTTCCTGCGCTCGGTGAAGCTACCGGCCATCGCTCTGGCCCTGCTCGTGCTCTCGAGCGTGCTGATCGGCGGCGTCTGGCCCCTGGTGCTCCAGCAGGTGGTGGTCAACCCCAACGGCATCACGAAGGAACCTCCGTACATCACCAGGAACATCGACGCCACGCGGGCTGCGTACGGCATCGGTTCCCAGCAGGTCAAGTACGTCGCGTACTCGGACAAGTCGTCGCCCAACCCGTTGACCCAGAGCGACAGCCCGACGGTGAACAACGCCCGGCTCCTCGACCCGAACATCCTGGCGTCCACGTTCACCCAGAACGAGCAGCAGAAGAACTTCTACGGGTTCGCGGATCCACTGTCCGTCGATCGGTACACCACTGCCGCCGGGGTGACGCAGGACTACATCGTGGCGCTGCGGGAGCTCAACACCGCGGGTCTGACGGGCGACCAGACCAACTGGATCCAGCAGCACATGGTCTACACCCACGGCAACGGCATCGTGGCGGCTCCGGCCAACCAGGTCGGCAGCGACGGATACCCGCAGTTCACCGTCTCGGACGTGTCGGGCCAGGGTGCCATCAAGGTGAGTCAACCCCGCGTCTACTACGGCGGCTTGGCCACCACCTACGCCATCGTCGGGTCCGCGAGTGCCACCAGCCAACGCGAGTACGACACCGACAGCACCTCCTACACCTACACGGGTTCCGGTGGGGTCCCGGTCGGAAACCTGTTCGACCGACTCGTGTTCGCCACCAACTACGGCGAAGCGAACTTCCTGTTCTCCTCCGAGATCAACGGCAACTCCAAGATCATGTACATCCGTGACCCCCGGGACCGGGTGGCCAAGGCCGCCCCGTTCCTGACCACGGATACCAACCCGTACCCCGCGGTGGTGGACGGGAAGATCGTCTGGATCGTCGATGCCTACACCACGGCGCAGAACTATCCCTACTCGCAGAGCGTGTCGCTGGCGAGCCGGACGACCAACTCGCTCACCAACGGAACCACCGGTGTGCAGGCCGACACGCAGGTGTCCTACATGCGCAACTCGGTGAAAGCGACGGTCGATGCCTATACCGGCGCCGTCACCCTGTACTCGGTCAGCGACACCGACCCGGTGTTGAAGGCCTGGGAGGGGGTGTTCCCCGGTCTGATCAAGCAGAGTGCGGACATCCCGCCGGATCTGCGGGCCCACTTCCGCTATCCGCAGGATCTGTTCGAGGTGCAACGATCCCTGTTGACCCAGTACCACGTGGACAACCCGGTGGACTTCTTCCAGAACTCCAACTACTGGGACGTGCCGGCCGATCCGACGGAGACCGGCAACACCGCCGCCCAGCCGCCCTACTACCAGCAGGTCGCGCTGCCCGGCTCGTCCACGACGTCGTTCCAGCTGACGAGTGCGCTCACCATCTACCAGCGGCAATTCATGGCGTCCTTCATCTCGGCCAGCAGCGACCCGAAGACCTACGGGAACATCACGGTGCTGCAGTTGCCCCAGAACCAGCAGACTCCGGGGCCGCTGCTGATCCAACAGGCCTTCAACTCGAACTCCGGCATCAGCAACTTCGTCACCACCCGGCAGACGAGCGGTCGATCCCAGGTCATCTACGGCAACCTGCTGACGTTGCCGACCACCAGCGGTCTGCTCTACGTCGAGCCCCTCTACATCAAGGGGGTGTCGGCCAGCGCCTCGCCGCAACTCGGTCTGGTACTGGTCTGGTTCAACAACCGGGTCGGTACCGGCGCGACACTGGCGGCCGCACTGGCGTCCGCGGCCAGCAGTGCGCCGGTCGCCACGCCGACGGGTAGCAACGGCACGACCACCAGTGGCTCGGTGTCGGCGCCCTCCTCGCCCAGCGTGACGAGCTCCGGGAGTCCGACGACGCCGGTGGTACTGCCTTCGGACCAGGCGCAGGCGCTCAGCCAGATGGACGTAGCGCAGAAGAAATTGGCCGCAGCCAAAGCATCCGGTGATCTCGGCCAGATCGGCGCGGCCAGCCAGGGCCTGGAGGACGCGGTGAACCGTTACCTCGCACTGGCCGGGACGGGCCCGAGCAGCACGCCGCCGACGACCGCGAAAACGACGGGCTGACCGGGAAATCCTTGTGTTCCACCCGATTTGGCTTCGGCGACACCACTTGCTACAGTGGTGATACCGCCAACGCGGGGTGGAGCAGCTCGGTAGCTCGCTGGGCTCATAACCCAGAGGTCACAGGTTCGAATCCTGTCCCCGCTACCACCGCAGTCGGTAGGCCCTCCGGTCAGGCATCACAGCCTGATCGGGGGGCTTTTTGGCTTTGCTGGCGGCTGCCCTTGTTGCTCGGGGGTCGGATCTCGGTCGATCTCGAGCTCCCACGTCCCGAGCCATCGTGACGTCCCGATGCGGGCCGGGCCTGACGAGATCGACACCTGATTTACCGCCATCGGTGTCGGAACAACCGGGCCAGGTCGGTCCGACTACGGAGAGCAACGCAACGAGGGTTGAAGTGTGAACCTCTGGGGGATGCCTCGGGTGGAGCGATGATTCAGAATATTGAACGTGCAAGGAAACGGGACACCATGTCCGCTGTGACGACGCCAGGTATTTCGCGCATCAATTGGCATCTCGTCGGGGCCGTCGGCTCGGCGTTGACGCAGGCCATCATGATTCTCGCCGCGGTGAGCGTCAGCCCCGGTCTGGCGCTGCGCGGATGGCTGTGGTTCGCCGGGTCCTTCGTGATGATGGGGTTGATCTGCTGGTTGATCCAGGATCACCGGTCACCCGGGTGGTGGATGATCTGGCCGGCCCTCGGCATCGTTCGGATCTTCATCTTCGGACTGGGTGACCCGACGGCTGCCCGACTGACCACCGGCCTGGTCTCGGTGTTCTTCCTGTTCGCCGGCCTGACCCAACCGCAGGGCCGGTCGCTGTTGTTGCTGCCACCGTCGCTGATCGTGCTGCGTGGTCTGATCGATCTGCCGCTCCACCTCGCCATCGTCCGGCTGATCATCGCCGCCATCGTGCTGTCGATGGCTTGCGAGCTTCCCGCCCACCTGTTGCGTCATCTGGCCGCGCAACAGAAGGTCCTCACCCTCAACGCCGGAACGGATTCGCTGACCGGAGCGCAGAATCGACGCTGTTTGGACGATCTGATGGACCGGATGCAGGGTCGGGCCTATCTCGTGATCGTCGATCTCGACGAGTTCAAGCTCTACAACGACACCTTCGGGCATCTCGCCGGCGACCGGGTGCTGATCGACTTCAGCGCGATGTTGCACCAGGAGACCCGTCGCAACGACGTCGTGGTCCGCTACGGCGGTGAGGAGTTCCTGATCGTGCTGGCCGGCGCCGACCAGCAACGGGCGGAGCTGGTCGTCGGACGGTGGGCGCAGGCATGGGGCAGGAACGCCTCGGGCACCACCTTCAGCGCCGGGATCACCGATCTGGAGGGTGACGACGCGTTGCGTAGGGCCGACACCTCCCTGTACGCCGCGAAGGCAGGTGGCCGCGCGCGAGCGGTGGTCGGTCTGTCCACCGCCGGGGCCGGTCACGCCCGGTCAGCGGATGTCAGCGCCACCGGCGACATACTCGAAAGCCATTCCTGAACCCTGACAGCAGGCAGGAACCGGGCCGGAGTGGCATCCTGGCCACCAAGCACGAGGGGCAGCCGGCCTGCGTGCTCCTGACGCTCTGCGAGGTTCCGATGGTGCAGGACCGCACACCCCGGCCCGACGCGCTCGAACCCGTCGAGCGGGCGTCCACCGACGAGTTGAGAGCCCTTCAACTCCAACGGTTGCGGGCCACCGTCCGCCGTACCTACGACCACGTGCGGCACTATCGCGGCGCTTTCGATGCGGCCGGCGTCCATCCCGACGACATCACCGAGCTGGCGGACATCGCCACGCTGCCGTTCACCACCAAATCCGATCTGCGCGAGAACTATCCGTTCGGCATGTTCGCGGTGCCGCGGGAGGAGGTGTCCCGGGTGCACGCGTCGTCTGGCACCACCGGCAAGGCCACCGTCGTCGGCTACACCGCGGGCGACATCACCACCTGGGCCCACCTGATGGCCCGCAGCCTGCGGGCCGGCGGGGTGCGGCCCGGGGACCGCGTGCACGTCGCCTACGGCTACGGACTGTTCACCGGAGGTCTGGGAGCTCACTACGGGGCGGAAGCCCTTGGCTGCACGGTGATCCCGGTGTCCGGCGGGATGACGGAACGGCAGGTCACGCTGATCCGCGATTTCGAGCCGGACGCGATCCTGGTCACCCCGAGCTACATGCTCGCGATCATCGACGAGCTGGAGCGTCAGGGCGTCGATCCGGCGTCGACCTCGCTGCGGGTGGGCGTGTTCGGGGCCGAACCGTGGACCAACGACATGCGCGCCGAGATGGAGCGCCGACTGGATCTGCACGCCGTGGACATCTACGGGCTGTCGGAGGTGATGGGCCCCGGGGTGGCGATGGAATGCGTGGAGACCAAGGACGGACTGCACGTCTGGGAGGACCACTTCTACCCGGAGATCATCGATCCGATCACCGGCGAGGTGCTGCCGGACGGGCAGCAGGGCGAACTGGTACTGACCTCGCTGACCAAGGAGGCCATGCCCGTGATCCGTTACCGCACCAGGGATCTCACCCGTCTGCTGCCTGGGACCGCCCGGAACGTGCGGCGCATCGAGAAGATCACCGGCCGCACCGACGACATGATCATCCTGCGCGGGGTCAACCTCTTCCCGACGCAGATCGAGGAACTGATCCTGCAGGTGCCGGCCCTCTCGCCGCATTTCCAGTGCGTCCTGCACCGCGAGGAGGGCCCGATGGACGAGATGACGGTGCGGGTCGAGCGCCGGATGGACGCCACCGATGACGACGCAGAGGCCGCGTCGACCGGGCTCCGGACCCTGATCAAGAACATCATCGGCGTCAGCGTGGCGGTGCGGGTGCTGGAACCGGAGGGCGTCGAGCGGTCGGCAGGCAAGATGCGCCGGGTGATCGACCAGCGCCCGGCGCGTTGATCGGTCCGGCGCGCGAGCAGTCGAACGGCGGACGGAACCGGGTACGCACCCGGACCTCATCGATCGATTCTGAGCCCGTCGAAGACGACGGCGCAGACGATGTCGCCCAGGTCGGTCGCCTCGTGCCGGGTACCGGGTTTGAGCCATTCCGTCAGCGAGTTCACCGTGCCGAACAGCAATCTCGCGATGATGGCGGGGTCGATGTCGGGTCGCAGGTCGCCATCACCGACTGACTGCCCGACGAGGTCGGCGACGAGGCGGTCGATCGCTCTCCGACGGCTCAGCGCGGCTCGTTCCACTTCGCTGTTGCCCCGGACCCGCAGCAGCAGGGTGACGTAGGGCAGTCGGTCCACGAGCACGGTGACGCTGCGGCGCAACAACATCTCGAGCCGTTCCACGGCGGGACCGTCCAGCGCGCGCACCTCCTCGGCGGCCTCCTCGAGGCCCAGGAGCGCCTCGTCCAGGGCGCGCCGCAGCAGCTCCTCCTTGCTCTCGACGTGGTGGTAGATCGAGGACTTGCCGATACCGAGGCGGGCGGAGAGATCCTCCATGCTGGTGCCGTCGAAACCTCGTTCGTTGAAGACTGCGACGGAAGCGGCCAGCACCGTGGACAGGTCGTGACCGGGCCGCCCGCGTCGACGCGACGGTGCCTTCTCCGGTGGCAGTGCCTTCCCCGTCGAGGTCATGGCTCGTCCTCCACCTGGTGGCTCCGGCCCCGGAACGCGGCGATCACTTCCGCCCCCCGGCCCACGGTCACGTCGTAGATGCCCGACCGACCGAACCGGGTGCGCTCACGGGCCTCGGCCCGCAGGAGGTCGCCGATCCTGGCCGGTGCGACGAAGACGATCTCGCATCCGGCGGCGACGGCGATCGCGCCGCGGGTGTTGCAGGCGCACGCGAAGGCGGTGTCGGCCACCGCGAAGATCAGTCCGCCGTGTGCCGTCCCGTAGCCGTTGACCATGTCCGGCCGGATCGTTATCTCGGTGACGGCCCAGCCGGCTCCATGATCGAGAAGGACGATGCCCAGTGCTCGAGATGCGCTGTCGGCGGCCATCATCGAGGTGACCTGGTCGGACGGGGAAGTCGGGTGTGACACGTCGCTCCTCAGGTGGCCAGGCCCTTCGGGCGAATCGTAGCGTGGATCCGTTGGACTCCGACCGCGTGGGCGATACGCCGAGGCGATGCTCCGACGCTTTTGCCATGGATGCGGGCCGTTGACTCGTGAGAGCGCCTGGAGGCATAATTACCGAACGAACAGACGGTCGGTATCGCGGGTCTGCCCACCTCGGTGGCCCAGGACACCGGCGACTCGGCGCGGAGGTCGATCCATGGTGGTGCTGTCCAGCTACGTGCAGGGTCGGTGGGTGGTCCCGGACGTGGACGAGGCCGACGCGGCGCCCGTTCGCGACGCGGTCACCGGCGAGGAGATCGCGCGCCTGTCCACCACCGGCATCGACATGGCCGCTGCGCTGGAGCACGGGCGAGCCGTCGGCGGGCCGGGTCTGCGCGCGCTGACGTTCCACCAGCGGGCCGCGCTGCTCAAGGCGCTGGCCTCCACCCTGCGCGAGCATCGTGACGAGCTGTACGCCCTGTCGACGCGAAGCGGCGCCACCAGGGCGGACGCCAGGTTCGACGTCGACGGCGGAATCGGGGTGCTGCTCACCTACGCCAGCCGCGGGCGTCGCGAGCTGCCGAACGACAACGTCCTGCTGGACGGCACACTCGAGGCGCTGGGTCGGGGTGGAACCTTCGTCGGACAGCACATCTGGACCCCCCGCCATGGGGTCGCCGTGCAGATCAACGCCTTCAACTTCCCCGTGTGGGGTCCGCTGGAGAAGTTCGCACCCGCTTTCCTGGCGGGTGTGCCGAGTCTGGTCAAGCCGGCCAGTCCGACGGCCTACATCACGCATCGACTGGTCCAGCTGATCGTGGGGTCCGGCCTGCTACCGGCCGGCGCCCTGCAGCTGATCACCGGCAGCGCAGGCGATCTGCTCGATCACCTCACCGATCAGGATCTACTGGGCTTCACCGGATCGGCCAGCACCGCCCGCAAGCTGCGCGCCCACCCGGCGGTCGTCGCGGCCGGCGTGCGGTTCACCGCCGAGGCCGACTCCCTGAACTGCTCGATCCTCGGTCCCGACGCCGTTCCCGGTACCCCGGAGTTCGACCTCTACGTGAACGCGTTGACCACCGAGATGACGGTGAAGGCGGGACAGAAGTGCACCGCGATCCGCCGCGCCATCGTCCCGAACTCGATGCTGGACGCCGTCGGCGAGGCCGTGTCGGAGCGGTTGGCGAAAATCGTCATCGGAAATCCGGCTGACCCGTCGGTCGGGATGGGCGCCCTGGCCGGGCTCGAGCAGCGGGAGGACGTGCGCCGCTCGCTCAAGGCGTTGCTGGACGTGTCGACCGTCGTCTTCGGCGATCCCGATCACGTCGAGGTCATCGGCGCGGACGCCGACCGTGGTGCGTTCATGTCACCGATCCTGTTGCGCGCCAACGGTGATCGGGCCGAGCCGCACGAGGTCGAGGCCTTCGGCCCGATCAGTACGCTGATCGGGTACGAGAAGGTGGCCGACGCGATCGCTCTCGCGATCCGCGGGAAGGGCAGCCTGGTCGGCTCGTTGATCACCCACGACCAGGACGTGGCGCGCGAGGTCGTGCTCGGGATCGCGCCGTGGCACGGGCGGATGCTGGTGCTGGACCGTGCCGATGCCGGCGAATCGACCGGTCACGGATCGCCACTACCCACCCTGGTGCACGGCGGCCCTGGGCGCGCCGGTGGCGGCGAGGAACTGGGCGGGCTCCGCGGGGTGCAGCACCACATGCAGCGCTCGGCCGTCCAGGCGTCGCCGCAGATGCTCACCGCGATCACCGGGCGTTGGACGGCCGGCGCCGATCGCCGTGTGACCGACGTTCACCCGTTCCGGAAGTCGTTGGCCGAGTTGCGGATCGGCGACACCGTGGTGGCCGGACCGCGGACTGTGACGGTCGCAGACATCGACCATTTCGCCGAGTTCACCGGTGACAACTTCTACGCCCACACCGACGCGGTGGCCGCTGCCGCGAACCCGTTCTTCGACGGGCGGGTGGCGCACGGCTATCTCGTGGTGTCCTTCGCCGCCGGCCTCTTCGTGGATCCGGCCCCCGGCCCGGTTCTGGCCAACTACGGTCTGGACAACCTGCGATTCCTGACGCCGACCTATCCCGGCGACGAGTTGACCATCACCCTGACGGCGAAGGCCATCACCCCGCGGGACGGCGACTACGGAGAGGTGCGCTGGGATGCTGACCTCACCAAGCAGGACGGCGCGTCGGTGGCCAAGTACGACGTGTTGACCATGGTGGCCGAACGATGGCCGATGGCTGCACCGGACCAGACGGTGGCGATCTCGAGCGAAGGGCCGAAGTGATGACGGGCATCTTGGACGACACCGATCGAAGCGCAGAGTTGCAGTCCCATTTCGACGCGACCATCGCACGCCAGCAGCGGGTGGAGCCACGTGACTGGATGCCGGAAGCCTACCGCCGGACGATGATCCGGCAGATCGCCCAGCATGCGCACTCCGAGATCATCGGCATGCAGCCGGAGGGCAACTGGATCACCAGGGCGCCGTCGCTGCGGCGCAAGGCGATCCTGCTGGCCAAGGTGCAGGACGAGGCGGGCCACGGCATGTACCTGTACTCGGCGGCCGAGAGTCTGGGCGTCGATCGGGCGGATCTGACCGACAGGCTCGTCCACGGCCGGCAGAAGTATTCCTCGATCTTCAACTACCCGGCCCTGTCCTACGCAGACGTCGGGGTGATCGGCTGGCTCGTCGATGGTGCCGCGATCTGCAACCAGGTTCCGTTGTGCCGCAGCAGCTATGGCCCGTACGGGCGGGCGATGGTGCGCATCTGCAAGGAGGAGTCCTTCCATCAGCGTCAGGGGTACGAGCTGCTGATGACGATGATGCGCGGCACCCCGGCGCAGCGGAACATGGTGCAGGAGTCGGTAGATCGCTTCTGGTGGCCGGCCCTGATGATGTTCGGCCCGCCGGACGACGAGTCACCGAACACCGAGCAGTCGATGGCCTGGGGGGTCAAGCGCCATACGAACGACGAACTGCGCCAACGCTTCGTCGACATGTCGGTGCCGCAGGCCGAGAAGCTGGGCGTCTCTTTCCCGGACCCGGAGCTGAGGTGGAACGAAGAGCGCGGACACCACGATTTCGGAACGCCGGACTGGGAGGAGTTCTGGCACGTGGTGAAACGCGACGGGCCGTGCAACGCCCAGCGTGTCGCGCACCGCAAGGCAGCCCACGACGAGGGCGCCTGGGTCCGGGAGGCGGCGCTGGCGCACGCCGCAAAGGCGAAGTCCACATGAGCGCCGACTGGCCGCTGTACGAGGTGTTCCTCCGCGGCAAACGCGGACTCAACCACGTCCATGTCGGTTCCCTGCACGCGACGGACGCGCAGATGGCGTTGCACCACGCACGCGATCTGTACACCAGACGCAACGAGGGCGTCAGCATCTGGGTCGTCCCGGCCGCGGACATCACGGCCAGCAGCCCCGACGAGAAGGACCCGTTCTTCGCACCGTCGGGCGACAAGGTCTACCGGCACCCGACCTTCTACGACATCCCCGACGATGTTCCCCACATGTGAAGGGAGATAACGTGTCCCGTGCTGAGCCGGCCTCTCCCGAACCCGGGTCCGACGGTCTCGACGACGACTTCGCGGCGCACGCGTTGACGGCGGACTCCGATGACCACCGCTGGGCGTTCGGCACCGGATTCACCGATGCCCTCGAGGGGGTGGACACGACCGTTCCGCCGGGCGTGGATGCGCAGGCGCTGTCCGTCTACTGCCAGATGCTGGGCGACGACGCACTGATCCTGAGTCATCGGCTGCAGCAGTGGATGACCCGGGCTCCCGAACTGGAGGAGGAGACGGCGATCGGCAACATCGCGCTGGATCTGCTCGGCCAGGCGCGGATGCTGCTGGCCAGGGCCGGGAGGGCCGACGGTACCGGCCGCGACGAGGACGCCTTCGCCTTCTGGCGTGCGGAGCAGGAGTTCCGCAACGTTCGTCTCGTCGAACGGGTCGATGCCGATTTCGCCGAGATGCTGGCTCGGTTGCTGATCTTCTCGACCTGGCGACTGGCGCAGTTCGACGCGCTGCGGGGATCGACAGATCAGGTACTGGCGGCCATCTCCGCCAAGGCGGTCAAGGAGCTGACCTACCACCGCGACTATGCGGCCCGCTGGGTCGTCCGGCTCGGTGACGGCACCGCCGAATCGCACCGACGGATGCAGGCCGCGCTGCAGGTCGTCTGGCCGCTGGTCGACGAGCTCTTCCGCTCGCACCCGGTCGAGGCTGCGCTCCCACGGGTGGCCGTCGACTCCTCCACCCTGCGCACCGAGGTGGATGTCGTCATCGACACCGTGCTGGCCACCGCCGGTCTGGCACGGCCGACCGCCGCCGGGCTGGCCGGAGTCGGTGGACGCTACGGCCGAGATGGTCTGCACACCGAAGCGTTCGGCTACGTCCTGGCCGAGATGCAGAGCGTTGCCCGGGCCCACCCGGACGCGAGATGGTGAGCCCGGCGTGGCTGGGCGACGACGAAGCCTGGGCGGCCGCCGCGCAGGTCCCGGACCCCGAGTTGCCGATGGTGACCCTGGCCGATCTCGGCATCCTGCGCGGGGTCAGGGTGGACGGTACGTCGGTGACCGCCACCGTCACCCCGACCTACTCGGGCTGCCCTGCGATGGGCGAGATCAGCCACGACCTCCGACATCGGCTGCAGGAGGCTGGTTTCGCCGACGTCATCATCCGGACGGAACTCTCGCCGGCGTGGAGCAGCGACTGGATCACCGCCGCCGGCCGGGCCAAGCTGACCGCGGCCGGCATCGCGCCGCCGAACGCTGCGGCCACCCGGTCGGCCGGGCCGATCCCGCTGACGCTGAGCATGGTGACGCGGATGGTGGCCTGCCCACACTGCGGTTCCGTCAACACCGACGAGACCTCGCAGTTCAGCGCAACGGCCTGCAAGGCGCTCTACCGGTGCCTGGACTGCCGTGAACCGTTCGAGTACGTCAAGGAGATCTAGGTGGCCCCGCGCACCGAATTCCACGCCCTGCGCGTCGCCGACGTGGAAACCCTGACCGATGACTCCGCGGCGGTGAGATTCGATGTCCCGCAGGAACTCCGGGAGGATTTCCGCTTCGCTCCCGGCCAGTCCCTGACCCTCCGGCGGGGCGACGAGCGACGGTCGTACTCGATCTGCGCGCCCGCCGGTCAGGCCCCGCGCATCGGGATCCGGGAGGTCGCCGGGGGATTGTTCTCCGGATGGCTGATCCACCAGGTCCGCGTCGGTGACCTCATCGACGTACAGGCGCCTGCCGGGTCCTTCAGTCCCGACCTGACCACGCCCGGCCGGCATGTGCTGATCGCCGCCGGGTCGGGCATCACCCCGATGCTCTCCATCGCGGCGTCGGTGCTGGCCGCCGACCCCGGGTCCACCGTGACCTTGATCTATGGGAATCGCCGGAGCGACTCGGTGATGTTCGCCGACGAGGTCGCGGACCTCAAGGACTCCTACCCGGCCCGGATGCATCTGGTGCACGTGCTGTCCCGGGAACCACAGGAGGTCGACCTCTTCAGCGGCCGGCTCGACGCCGAGCGCCTGCGACGGCTGCTGCCGGCCACGTTCGACGTGGCCGGCGTGGATCACTTCTGGCTCTGCGGTCCGTTCGGGATGATCACCGATGCCATCCAGGTGCTGACCGAATTCGGGGTGCCGGCGGGGCGCATCCACCGGGAGCTGTTCTACGTCGGCGCAGATCCGCCGGTCGGGACTCGCCACGACGATGCGCCGGCAGGTCCCGGTGCGGAGGTGACGGTCGTGCTCGACGGTCGGAGTGCGACCGCGATCGTCCCGCCGGATGTCACGGTGCTCGACGGAGCCCAGAAGATACGCCCTGACCTGCCTTTCGCCTGCAAGGGCGGAGTGTGCGGTACCTGCCGGGCGTTGGTGACCCACGGAGAGGTGCGGATGCGGCGCAATTTTGCTCTGGAGGAGGCCGAGGTCAGGGCCGGTTATGTGCTGACGTGTCAGGCGCTCCCGGTCTCGGACACCGTGACGGTCGACTTCGATTCCTGACCGGGGATCCCGGTCCCGGTGGATTCGTTTCGCTCGTCAGGGAGGCGGCCCCCGAGTCCGCCGGTACCCGCCGCCGTATCCTTGGCCACGTTCCGAACCATGGATCACAGTTCCGGTATCTGGAAGGCAGTCATGGCCGAGCATCGAAGCTCCCAGTGGTACGCAGGCACCGACCGCAACGCCTACATCCATCGCGCGTGGATGCGAAGGGGTCTACCTGCTCACGCTTTCGACGGGCGACCGCACATCGCGATCGCCAACACCGCCTCGGATCTGACGCCGTGCAACTCCCATTTCAACGAGGTGGCCGAGAGCGTCAAGCAGGGCGTCTACGAGGCCGGTGGCATCCCGCTGAACCTTCCGGTGGTCTCGCTGGGCGAGACGCTGGTCCGCCCGACGGCGATGTTGTGGCGCAACATGGCGGCGATGGCGACCGAGGAGATGTTGCGCGCCAACCCGATCGACGGTGTCGTACTGCTCGGCGGCTGCGACAAGACCATTCCCTCACTGCTGATGGCGGCGGCCTCGGTCGACATCCCTGCGGTGGTGATCCCGGGTGGCCCGATGCTGACGGGCACCTTCCGCGGTGTCGCGCTGGGTTGCGGAACCGACGTCTGGCGGCTGTCCGAGGAGGTCAGGGCAGGCACCCTGTCGGAGGACCAGTTCCTGAAGTCCGAATCTTCGATGATCCGCAGTCGCGGGCACTGCAACACCATGGGAACGGCCTCCACGATGGCGGTGGTGGCAGAAGCGTTGGGCACCATCATGCCCGGCCTGGCCGGTACCCCGGCGGCGGACAGCCGATTGCTGGAGGCCTCGCACGAGACCGGCCGATTGATCGTCGACATGGTCGCGAAGGAGCGACGGTTGTCCTCCATCCTGACCAGGGGCTCGTTCCTCAACGCGATCGTCGCCCTGGCTGCCACCGGGGGCTCGACGAACGCCGTGGTGCATCTGCTGGCCATCGCCGGGCGGCTCGGGATCGAGTTGACCCAGGACGATTTCGACCGGACCGGGTCGAACGTGCCGTTGCTGGTGGATCTGCAGCCCGCCGGCCGCTGGCTGATGGAAGATTTCTTCCGTGCCGGTGGCCTGCTCGCGGTCCTGCGGGAGGTGAAGGATCTGCTCGACCCCGACGCGCTGACGGTGACCGGGAGGCCGTTGGCCAGCTATCTGGACGACGCGCAGATCTGGGACCCGGAGGTCATCTCGTTGCGGGCGGCCCCGGTGCAGCCGCACGCCGGGATCGCTGTGCTGTACGGAAATCTCGCCCCGGGGGGTGCGGTCATCAAACCGGCGGCCGCCTCGGAGCACCTGCTGAGTCATCGAGGCCGGGCGATGGTGTTCGACTCTATCGAGGACATGCACGCGCGGATCGATGATCCGGGTCTGGACGTGGACGCCGACTCGGTACTGATCCTGCGGGGCTGCGGGCCCAGGGGATATCCGGGAATGCCGGAGGTCGCCAACATGCCGTTGCCGACGAAGCTGCTGCAGCAGGGTGTCCGGGACATGGTGCGCATCTGTGACGGCCGCATGAGTGGGACCGCCTACGGCACCGTCGTTCTCCACGTCTGCCCGGAGGCGGCTGCGGGTGGCCCCCTGGCGCTGGTGCAGACCGGCGACATGATCACCCTCGACGTCGCAGCACGGCGACTGGACATCGACATCCCCGCGGAGGAACTTGCCCGGCGGCAGCCGTCCGAGGTGGCCGCCGCCGGCTACGCCAACCCCAAGCGCGGCTGGGAGAAGCTCTACGTGCAAACGGTCCAGGGCGCCGACCAGGGCGCGGACCTCGACTTCCTGGTCGGGTCCAGTGGCGACGAGGTCTCCCGTGAATCGCATTGACGTGGCCGACCCTGCAGAGGTGACGAACTCCGCTGAATCGCGGCACGGGTTTCGCGGCGATCGCGGCGATCGCGGCACGTCGCTCGCGGAACCGACCGAATCGGCGACCGGATCCGAAGTCATGGCCCAGATCGGCGGCCCGGGCGGTGCCGGACGGTGAGGGCGTTCGTGGTCACCGGCCCCCGCGAGTTCGCGGTGCACGATGTCGCAGCGCCCGTCCCGGGTCGGGGTCAGGTGGTCGTCGACGTCGAGCGGGTGGGTGTCTGCGGCACCGACGTGGAGTTCTTCACCGGTGAGATGGCCTATCTGCACCAGGGTTTCGCTTCCTACCCGATGCGCCTGGGCCATGAGTGGTGCGGTACCGTCTCGGCCGTCGGCGTCGGCGTCGACGTGCACTGGCTTGGCCGGCGGACCACCGGCGACACGATGCTGGGCTGTGGCCACTGCCGTCGTTGTCTGGCGGGCCTGCAGCACGTCTGCGAGGACCGTTTCGAGGTCGGGATCCGCGGCGGATTTCCCGGTGCCCTGGCCGAGCAGTTGGCGGTCCCGGTCAGCGCGCTGCATCCGCTGCCGGTGGAGGTCGATGAGGCCTCCGGGGCGCTGGTGGAACCCGGCGGGAATGCGCTCCGCTCCGTCTGGGGAGCCGACCTTGCCGCCGGTGACCGTCTTCTCGTGCTCGGGCCGGGCACGATCGGGCTGCTGGTGGCCATGTTCGCCCTTGCGGAGGGCGTCGAGGTGCATCTGATGGGGCGCTCGCCGCGCTCGCTCGAGTTTGCGCGCACGCTGGGGTTCGAGGGCGTGTGGACCCAGGAGGATCTGCCGGCGCGGGCCTGGGATGCCGTCGTCGACTCGTCGAATTCGGCTGCGCTGCCACCATTGGCGCTCGACCTGGTCGAGCCGGGCAAGCGCGTCGTCTACGTCGGACTGGCCGGATCTCCGAGCCGGATCGACACCAGGGAGCTGGCGCTCAAGGACGTCACCGCAGTCGGAATCCTGAGTGGCTCTCCGGGGCTCACCGCAACCATCGAGAAATTTGCTTCCGGGACCGTCGACCCGCGACCACTCGTCGCTGCGACCGTCGGCCTCGAACAGGCCGGCGACGTGCTGGCCGGATGGCGCCCGGCAACTGCCGGGCCCGGACCCAAGATCCATATCGATCCGAGGAAGAGATGACTGAATTCAACGATCTGGTGGCCGTCGTGACCGGTGGGGCCAGTGGTATCGGCGCCGCTACTGCAGCCCTGCTGTCGGAGCGGGGGGCGAGGGTGGCGATCCTGGACCGGGATCCGACCTCGGTGGACACTGCGGTCTTCACCGCCGTGAAGTGCGACATCACCTCATCGGCGGACGTGGACGCGGCGATCGGCGAGGTGGCCCGACGACTGGGTGGCATCGACATCCTCGTCAACAACGCGGGAATCGGCGCCGCCGGGGACATCGCCCAGAACAGCGACGAGGAATGGCACCGCGTCTTCGACGTCAACGTGGTCGGCATCGCCAGGGTGACGCGGGCGGCGCTCGAGCACCTGCGTCGCTCCGAGCACGCCGCCATCGTCAACACCTGCTCGGTGGTGGCCAGCGTCGGGCTGCCGCAGCGTGCTGTCTACGGCGCGAGCAAGGGTGCGGTCCTGGCCCTGACACTGGCGATGGCCGCGGACCACCTGCACGAGGGGATCCGGGTGAACGCGGTGACACCCGGGACGGCCGACACTCCCTGGGTCGGCCGGCTGCTCGCCCAGGCGCCGGATGCCGCCGTCGCCGCCGAGAACCTCCGGGCGCGACAGCCCATGGGGCGCCTCGTCACCGCCGCCGAGGTGGCGAACGCCATCGCCTACCTGGCCAGCCCGCTCACCGCCTCCACCACCGGCACGATCCTGGCCGTCGACGGCGGCATGACCGGCGTCCGGATCTGACCTGCACCCGCATCTGAGCCCCCGCCCGGCGCCGCCCGCACCCCCGCTCCTGGTCCTGGTCCGCGTCGGAGGGTGCACCGCGCGTCGGAGGGTGCACCGCGCGTCGCAGACAGCTGGAAATACACCCAGTGGGCTGGGTGATCAGTACTTTCCGACGCGCAGACCCGGTCTGCTGCCTTCAGCGGTCGAGGGGCAGGCCGGTGTAGTTCTCGGCCAGCGAGGCGGCGGCGGCCGGTGACGAGGCGACGTAGCGCAGTTGGGAGAGTTGGAGCTGGTCGTCGAACTCGTCGCCCGCGCGGTGCAGCATCGACGTCATCCACCACGAGAAGTGGGTCGAGCGCCAGACTCTGCGGAGAGCGGTCTCGGAGTAGGCGTCAGCAAGCGAGCTGTCACCGCGGTTCAGCAGATCGCCCAGCGCCCGATCGAGGACCGCGACATCGGCCACCGCGAGGTTCAGGCCCTTCGCCCCGGTCGGCGGGACGATGTGGGCGGTGTCGCCGGCCAGGAAGAGACGACCGCGGCGCATCGGTGCGCTGACGAAGCTGCGCATCGGGGTGATGCCCTTCTCCAGCACGGGTCCGTCGGCCAGGTGCCACCCGTCCAGCTCCATCCGGGTCGACAGTTCGCTCCAGATCCGGTCGTCGGACCAGTTCTCGATCGTGTCCGTCGGTGTCACCTGCAGGTAGAGCCGGCTGATCTCCGGTGAACGCATGCTGTGCATGGCGAATCCGTTCGGGTGCCACGCATAGATCAGTTCGTCGGTGGACGGCGGGACGGCGGCGAGAATCCCCAACCAGGAGAAGGGGTATTCGCGTTGGAAGACCTGCTGCCCGGTGGCGGCCACCTGCGGACGGCTGATCCCGTGGAAGCCGTCGCAGCCGGCGATCACGTCGCAGTCGATCCGTTGCGGTTCGCCGGCCGCGTCGGTGAAGGTGACCGAGGGGGAATCACCGTCGACGTAATGGATCTGGGCGTCGGACACCTCGAAATGTACCGGTTGTCCGGTGTCAACGGCGGCCTGGATCAGATCCTTGACCACCTCGGTCTGCCCGTACACCCAGACGGATCGGCCGCACAGCTCCGGGAAGTCGATCCGATGCCGGGTGCCGGGCCATTGCAGATGAATGCCGTCGTGCCGCTGGCCGTCGACGTGCAGTCGTTTCCCGAGTCCGATCTCGTCGAGCAGGTCGACGGTGCCCTGCTCGAGAACGCCGGCTCGCAGCCTGGCCTCGACGTAGGCCCGCGAACGGTTCTCGATGACGATGGATTCGATCCCGCGTCGGGCCAACAAATGGGACAGCAGCAATCCTGCAGGGCCGGCTCCGATGATGGCCACCTGTGTACGCATGGTCCGATGGTGGCCCCGGTCACCGCTGCAAGCCAGGCTGCGTTTCCGCTGAACGGAAATGAACCGGGACGCAGAGCGCTGGAGCGGCCTGCGTCATAGATCCACACCGTCACCAGCACCGGCGGACCGCGTGATGCCGCGGGACGCGAGTTGGAGCATGGGGACCAGCTTCGCGAGCCCACGACGGCTGCTGGTGGCGACCACCCCGAGGGCCGCGACCACCCGCTGGTCGGAATCAAGGACCGGTACGGCGACCGAACAGGTCCCGATGGTCATCTCCTCCGATGTCTCGGCCCAGCCGCGACGCCGAATCTCGGCGAGCTGTCTGACCATCCGCGGCCGGTCCACGACCGTGTAGGGGGTGACCCTGACGAGGCGCGTCAAAGCCTGCCCGACCGTCTCGGGATCGGCATGGGCCAGCAGCACCTTGCCGACACCGGTGGCGTGCAGCGGTAGTTCGGATCCGCTGCGGCTGACCACGGCGACCGACCGGGTACCGGCGATCCGTTCCACGTAGAGCGCATGAATGCCGGTACGTACTGCGATGTGGACGTTCTCGCCGGTGGTCGCGGCCAGATCCTGCATGAACGGGAGAGCCACTTCGCGCAGTTTCCGCGACACCGGCGCCAGCAGGCCGAGGGCCCACAGACGGGGACCGATCTCGTACTGCCCGTCGCTCTGACGCACCAGGCCGCCCCACGCGACCAATTCTCCGATCAGACGATGCGTGGTGCTGATCGGCAGCCCCGCGGAGGCGGCGATCTCGGTCAGGCCGGCCCGTGGAGTCCGGCGGTCGAACGCGGACAGGACGGCCAGGGCTTTGGAGGTCACGCTGCGACCGGGAACCTGGGCACCGCCGGCCACCTGTTTTCTCCGCCCTGCCGATTCCGCTGGCACTGACTTGCGCCGGCACTGATTTGCGCGAGCATCGATCTCGGTACCGCAGTCCGCACCGATTTCCACTCACCGGAACCCCAGAGTAGTCATTCGATCGTCCGGCGGCCTAGCGTGACCCACAGAAAAGCATCGCGGTGCAGCGATGCCCGGGACCGACAGGGAGATGGGTCTGTGTCGCAGGACGTCTACATCATCGATGCGGTCCGCACGCCGTTCGGCCGGTTCAACGGCGCCCTGGCCGGAGTGCGTCCGGACGATCTGGCGGCCCAGACCCTTCGATCGCTCGTGGCCCGTCATGCCGGGCTCGACCCGGAAACCATCGACGACGTGCTGCTGGGCAATGCCAATGGGGCCGGGGAGGAGAACCGGAACGTGGCCAGGATGGCCGTGCTGCTGGCCGGATGGCCGACGTCGGTGCCCGGCGTGACGGTCAACAGGCTGTGCGGCTCGGGTCTGGAAGCCGCGGTGCAGGCCCGCCGGGCCGTCGCGGTCGGCGACGTCGATCTGGTGGTCGCGGGCGGGGTCGAGTCGATGACGAGGGCTCCGTGGGTCGTGCCCAAGCCGGAGCGGCCTTTTCCGGCCGGCCATCAGACGATGTTCTCCACCACCCTCGGCTGGCGACTGGTGAACCCCGTCATGGATGGTCGCTGGACGATCGCCCTGGGTGAGAGCGCCGAACATCTGGCGGATCTGCACTCGATCTCCCGCGAGGCCCAGGACGAATTCGCGCTCCGCAGCCATCGGCTCGCCCATCAGTCCTGGGAGGCCGGGGTTTTCGCCGACGAAGTCGTCCCCATTCCCGGTATCGGGTTGGATCGTGACGAAAGCATCCGGCCGGATACCGACGCAGCGAGTCTGGCCGGGTTGAAGCCCGCATTTCGCACCGGCGGCACGGTGACCGCCGGCAACTCCTCCCCGCTCAACGACGGTGCTGCCGCCATGCTGATCGGGACGGCGGGTGCGGCCGAGAAAATCGGTGCCACCCCGCTGGCCCGCATCGTGTCCTGCGCATCGGTCGGTGTCGACCCGGAGGTGTTCGGCATCGGACCGGTGCAGGCTGCCCGAAATGCGTTGGCGCGGGCCGGTATCGGTTTCGACGACCTTCGATACGTCGAGTTGAACGAGGCCTTCGCCGTCCAGTCCCTCTCGTGCCTGGCCGGATGGCCGGAGCTCGATCCGGCCAAGGTCAACGTGTTCGGGGGAGCCATCGCGATCGGTCATCCACTGGGTGCCTCTGGCGCGCGGGTCCTTGGCGCCCTGGCACACCGACTGCGCGCTGCGGGTGGGGGCTACGGGATGGCCACGCTGTGCATCGGCGTCGGACAAGGGATGGCCGTCGTGTTGGAGGCCTGACCGCAGATCCCTGAAAATCCAACGGCCACCGAGAGAATCGGATCGATCGCATGCCGGAGTTGATCTTGCCGCACTACCCGGTCGCGCCGGTGGGCACCCATCCGCCGCTGGATTCCCCGGCCTACCGCAGCACGGCACTACGTCATCCGCTGCGCACTCCGGTGGATCTGCCGCAGCGCCTCACCGAGATCACCGGTCCGGTGCTGGGCGACCGCAAGCCCACCGAGATCGACGCCGACCTGACCAGGCAGCACGAGGGTGAGCCGCAGGGCCAGCGGATCATCGTCCAGGGTCGCGTCCTGGATTCCGACGGACGTCCGCTGCCGCACACCCTGATCGAGGTGTGGCAGGCCAATTCCGGGGGGCGCTACCGGCACGTCCGGGACCGGTGGGCCAGTCCGCTGGATCCGAACTTCTCCGGCCTGGGGCGGACGATGACCGACGCCTTCGGGCGGTACCGATTCATCACGATCAAACCCGGTGCCTATCCCTGGAAGAACCATCTGAACGCCTGGCGCCCGGCGCACATCCATTTCTCGCTGTTCGGTCGGGCCTTCGTGCAGCGACTCGTGACGCAGATGTATTTCCCCGGGGACCCGCTGTTCTTCCAGGATCCGATCTTCAATTCCATTCCGGATCCGGCGGCCAGGGCTCGGTTGATCTCCCGCTTCAACCTGGACGACACAGTGCCGGAATGGGCACTGGCCTACGATTTCGACATGGTCCTGCGCGGCAGCGGCAGCACGCCATTCGAAGGTGACGACGAACCGGAGGACGAGGCATGAGTACCTCCTCGATGCCGGACACCGTAGCGACCCCCACCCCGGATGCCGCGCCGAACCCGGTGCCGGGTCTCGGGCTGACTCCGTCGCAGACGGTAGGGCCCTATCTGTCGATCGGGCTGACCTGGGCGGATGGGGTGTACGCCGCCGACCTCGGAACCGCAGGCGGGTTCTGGTTGCGAGGCACCGTCTTCGACGGCGAGAGCCTTCCGGTCCCGGACGGCATGGTCGAGTCCTGGCAGGCCGACCCACACGGCGGATTCGACTCGGCGGAGGACCCACGGGGTGGCCGGCCGTTTCCCGGATTCCGCGGATATGCGCGCAGCAGCACCGATGTCGAGGGACGGTTCGAGATCTTCACGCTCAAGCCGGCGGCTCTGCCCGACGGCGCGGGCGGCCTGCAGGCACCACACGTGGATCTGTCGGTCTTCGCACGTGGCATGATCGACCGGGTGATCACCCGGGTCTACTTCGGCGACGAGGTCTCGGCCAATGCGTCCGACCCGGTGCTGCAGTTGCTTCCGGCTGCGTCGCGCCAGACGCTGATCGCCCCCCGTACCGAGGACGGCTACCGTTTCGACATCCACCTGCAGGGCGAGCACGAGACCGTGTTCTTCGCGCTGTGACCTCGAACGGGATCTTCGGCAGCACGTTCGAGCGTGGCTGGCAGATCGGTCTCCTGGACGACACCAGTTGGCTGGCCGCACTTGTCGAGGTGGAGACGGCTCTGATGCGGGCGGCCCAGCTGGCCGGAGCGGTACCGGAGAGTGCCGCTGCGACCATTCTGGAACGCTGGACGAATCTCGAGATCGACCTCGAGGAGATCGGACGCCGGGCCGGCGCCGGGGGCAACCCGGTGATCCCACTGGCCGCGATGTTGAAGGCCACCCTCGGTCCGGACCTGCGGGACTACGTGCACCTGGGCGCCACCAGCCAGGACATCCTGGACACCGCCTGCATGCTGCTCGCCCGGCGTGCGATGTCGGTCGTCATCGGTCATCTGCGGGCCGCTGCCGGGCACGCCGCCGACCTGGCGGCGGAGCACGCCTCCACCCGGATGGCCGGCCGCACGCTGCTGCAGAACGCCCTGCCGATCACCTTCGGGCTCAAGGCGGCCACCTGGACCGCCGGGCTCGACGGAGCCATCGCCCGGCTCGGTCGGGTGTCGGCCGATCTTCCGGTCCAGTACGCCGGCCCGGTCGGCACCTTCAGCGGGTCGAACGGCCACGGCCCGGCCATCCGGCGGGAGCTGGCCGGCCTGCTGCAACTCGCCGACACCGAACTGGCCTGGCACACGGTGCGGCTTCCCATCGCCGATCTTGCCGGCGCACTGGGTACCGCCGCCGGGATCGTCGGGAAGGTGGCGCTGGACGTGGTTCTGCTGGCGCAGAGCGCCACGTCGGAAGTGGGCGAAGGGCAGGCCCCGGGGGACACCGAGCGGCGCGGCGGGTCCAGTTCGATGCCGCACAAGCACAATCCGGTCGCGGCGATCTCGGCCCGGGCCTGTTCGATGCGGACACCCGGGCTGGTGGCCACCCTGTTCGCCGCGATGCCCCAGGAGCACGAACGGGCTGCCGGCGCCTGGCACAGCGAGTGGGAGACCCTGGCCGACCTGTTGCGGCTGACCGGCTCGGCGGCGGCCTGGCTGAGCGAAAGTCTGCAGTACCTGGTCGTCGACGCGGCTGCGATGGCGCGCGCCGCACAACAGATGCCCCCCGGTGAGGGCGACGCGCACGAGTTGACGATGATGGCACTGGCCCAGCGGACGAACGAGGAGATGCCCTGATGACGACAGTTGCGCTCCATCACCGGATCGACGCGGCCCCCGACCTGCCCGGTGATGCCCCGACC
Source organism: Nakamurella sp. PAMC28650 (assembly GCF_014303395.1). Lineage (GTDB taxonomy): Bacteria > Actinomycetota > Actinomycetes > Mycobacteriales > Nakamurellaceae > Nakamurella. The sequence goes on along the minus strand of NZ_CP060298.1, from coordinate 4,635,872 downwards.
GTGGTGCTCGCCGGTTCGCTCGGCTCGACACTGGAGATGTGGGACGCGCAGGCCCGGGTGTTGTCCGCCCGTTTTCGAGTGGTCCGCTTCGACACACGGGGGCACGGCCGCTCACCGGTTCCCGACGAGGCCTGCAGCATCGAGGATCTCGCCGACGACCTGCTGGTCCTGCTCGACCGGCTGGAACTGGGAACCGTCCATCTGGCCGGTCTGTCGCTCGGCGGGATGACGGCGATGGCACTGGCCGCGCGGCACCCGGAGCGGGTCGACGCGTTGGCCCTGCTGTGCACCTCCGCGCTGCTCGGACCACGCCAGGGATGGCTCGACCGCGCCGCGGCCGTCCGGGCCGGCGGCACCAGCGCGGTGGCCGACGTCGTGGTCACCCGATGGTTCAGCGCGGGCTATCCGGCCGCCCATCCGGACCGGGTGCTGTTCTACCGGGACATGATCGCGGCCACGCCGGCGGCCGGCTACGCGTCGTGCTGCGAGGCCATCGGGGAGATGGATCTGCGGGCGGCGCTGCCCCAGATCTCCGCGCCGACCCTTGCGATCGCTGGAGCGCAGGACCCCGCCACCCCGCCGGAGCACCTGCGACTGATCGCGGGGTCCGTTCCGGGAGCCCGTCTGTTGATGCTCGACCCAGCGGCGCACCTGGCCAACGTGGAGCAGGCCGACCAGGTCAATACCGCTCTGCTGGAGCATTTCTCGGGATCGACCGTGGTCGGGTCAACCGTGGTCGGGTCGACAGCCGGCGGGGCCGGATGAACGACGAGCAGCGCTACCGGGAGGGAATGGTGGTCCGGCGCGCAGTCCTCGGCAGGCCTGGACCGAGAGGCCCGCAGCATGATCACCCTCGCGCTGCTGACCGCGCTCGGGCAGGAACACGAACTCGCAATGCATGTGGCCGCCGCACTGCGGAACGGAGTGACCCGCGAGCAGATCCAGGAAGTGCTGCTCCATTGTGCCGTGTACGCGGGAGTACCGGCCGCGAATCGGGCCTTCGCCGTGGCACAGCAGGTTTTCGACGGGCTCGACGCCCCGTCGACCGGTTCGACCGTGCCGGCGGTGCCGGTGGCAGACCAGGAGGGAAAAGGATGAACAAGTTGGTACCCAGCGCGGCCGAGGCGGTTGCCGACATCCAGGACGGATCGTCCCTGGCCGTCGGCGGTTTCGGACTGTCCGGCATTCCCTGGACGCTGATCCAGGCGCTATTGGAGCAGGGGGCCGGCCATCTGACCGTGGTGTCGAACAACTGCGGGGTGGACGGCGCGGGACTCGGGCTGTTGCTCGAAGCCCACCGGATCGACCGCGTCATCGCCTCCTACGTGGGGGAGAACAAGGAGTTCGCCCGCCAGTACCTGGCCGGTGAACTGCACGTGGAGTTGACTCCGCAGGGGACCCTCGCCGAGAGACTGCGTGCCGGCGGCAGCGGGATCGGAGCGTTCTTCACCCCGGCGGGTGTGGGGACCCAGGTGGCCGACGGTGGCCTGCCGTGGCGTTACGCGCCGGACGGAAGCATCGCGGAGGCGTCGAAACCCAAGGAGGTCAGGGAGTTCGGCGGCCGGTCGATGGTGCTGGAGGAGGGCATCCGTACCGATGTGGCCCTGGTCCGGGCGGCGCAGGCCGATGCGGCCGGCAATGCCCGCTTCCACGCGGCCGCCGGGAATTTCAACCTGCCGGCGGCGATGGCCGGAAGGGTCACCATTCTGGAGGCCGAGGAGATCGTGCCGATCGGCGCGATCGCACCTGACGACGTACACCTGCCCGGCATCTTCGTCCAGCGCGTCGTTGCGTTGACGCACGACCAGGCGACTTCCAAGCGGATCGAGAAGCGCACCGTGCGCACCCATTCCGCCGGCCCGTCACCGAAGGAGTCCTGAGATGGCTTGGAGTCACGAACAGATGGCGGCGCGCGCGGCGCTGGAGCTGTCCGACGGGCAGTACGTCAACCTCGGCATCGGACTGCCGACCCTGATCCCCAACCATCTGGCACCGGGAGTGGAACTCAATCTTCATTCCGAGAACGGAATTCTCGGGGTCGGGCCGTATCCCTACGACGAGGAGGTCGACCCCGATCTGATCAACGCCGGCAAGGAGACGGTGACGGTGCTGCCCGGTGCCTCCTACTTCGATTCGGCGATGAGTTTCGCGATGATCCGGGGCGGTCACATCGATGTCGCGGTGCTGGGGGGCATGCAGGTGTCGGTGACCGGTGATCTGGCCAATTGGATGATCCCGGGCAAGATGGTCAAGGGGATGGGCGGGGCGATGGACCTGGTGCACGGTGCCAAGAAGGTGATCGTGCTGATGGATCACGTCGCGAGGGGCGACGCGGCGAAACTGCTGATGGCCTGCGAGCTTCCGCTGACCGGGCAGGGCGTCGTCGATCGCGTCATCACCGATCGGGGCGTCTTCGACGTCGCCGGCGACCACTTCCGGCTGGTCGAACTGGCCCCGGGCACGACGGTGGAGGACGTCAGAGCCGTGACCGGAGCACCGATACTCCCCTGACGTCCTGCAAAGCGCTTCCTATAGCGAGCACTCTGCAGGACGTAAGGGCGTAATGCTCAGCGGGAACACCTTTCTGGCACCGGCGACGATGATGACGGCGGCCAGAGCCAGGCCGGCGCCGAGAGCGGGCAGCGCATGCAGCCCGCCGCCGCTGAAGATTCGCTCGCCGACCAGGGCCCCGCCGCCGATGCCGATCTGGAACGCCACCACGTAGACGGCCGAGGCCGCGTCCTGCGAGCGCGGCGCCACCCGCAGGACTGCCGACTGCAACGGGACGGGTATGGCGGTGAACGCGGCACCCCACGCGAGTACGGCCAGCACGGTGAACAGCCGGCCGTGCCCGATCGACAGTGCGAGCAGGGCTGCGGACACCACCGCAACGCAGATCGCCAGCGTCGGGCCCGGCCGCTGGTCGACGAAGCGGCCCACGACCACGGTGCCCAGCAGTCCGGCGCCGCCGTAGCCCAGCAGCAGTGCACTCAGGGCGACCCCCGACAGTCCTGCCGAATCCCGGACGAGGGGCGCGATGTACGTGTAGGCGGCGAACTGTCCCACGACCAGCACGGTCGTGACCGCGGCGATGGCGGTGATCTGGCGCGAGCGGATGACGGCCAACGCCGCCCGGATCCTCGCCGTCGGCGTGTCGACGACCGCTCCGTTCGATGTGGCTCCGTCCGATGCCGCTCCGTCCATCGGGGTGACGGCCGGCAGGTGCGGGAGCACGGTGAGCAGCGCCAGCGTGCTCAGCGTGCCGGCCACCGCCAGCGCGAAGAAGGCGACCCGCCACCCCGCCCACTGGCCGAGCGCGGTCCCCAGCGGCACCCCGAGGACCAGGGCGAGCGAGTTTCCCAGGAAGACCAGCGAGGTGGCCCGACCGGACCGGCCGGGTGGTGCCAACCGGGCAGCCACCGGCGCGATCGCCGACCAGAACACGCCGTGGGCGAGAGCGCAGAACAGGCGACTGACGGTCAGCAGCTGGAAGTTCGGGGACAGGCCGGCGGCCAGCTGGGAGACCGCGAAGACGGCGACCAGCACCGCCATCAGTTGATGACGGGGGATTCGCATCGTCAGGGCCGTCAGGGGAATGGTGGTGATGGCCGCGAGGGCCGCGTAGGTGGTCAGCAGAAGACCGACCTGGGCCTCGCTGACCGACAGGCCCTGTGAGATCTGCGGGAGCAGCCCGACCGGAAGCGTCTCGGCCGTCACGTAGACGAACGCCGAGGCGGCCAGGACAGCCAGTGCGCCGCGGTGGGTGCGGCCGGTGAGGTCTCCGGTGCCGGAGGCGCTGATCATGGTCCATAATAAACTCCCCTGACGAGCAAATATCAAGACCGGGCGGCTCCCGGGACGGACGGATCGGGCGGTGATCATGGGCAGCACCAGGACGCGGGCCGGTGATCTGTTGCGGCTGGTCCACGATCAGCCGGGAATCACCAGGGCGCGGGCGGCCAGGCTGCTCGGGGTGGGAACGGGCGCGGCGACGGAGTTGGTCGGAACCCTGGTGGCCGGCCACCTGCTCGGCGAGCGCCCGGCGCCACCGACCGGTGGGCGCGGTCGCCCCACCACGCTGCTCGGACCCCACCCGGACGGTCCGGTGGTCATCGCCCTTTCCATGACGTACCGGGAGTGGCGGATCCAGGCCGTCGAACTCGGTGGTGGCGTCGTTCTCTCGGAGCATGCGGACCATCGGGGACAGGGACCGGGCCAGGTCATCGAGGCGATGGCGGCGTCGGTGGGCCGAATGCGTCGACGCCTCGGTGTCCGGATCCGGGGGGTCGGGGTCTCGGCCCCGGGCATCGTGCAGGACGGCCACCTCGTCGAGGCCACCACCCTCGGCTGGTCGGATGTCGATCTGACCCGTTTCGCCCGACCCGGTGAGGTCTTCGCAGCCGGGAACGACGCAACGTTTGCTGCGTCGGCGGAGTCCCGTCGCGGACGGGCCGTCGGTTCTTCCGTCGCCCTGCACCTACGGGTCGACGCGGGCCTGGGCGGCGCTGTCGTGGAGCGCGGTCGAATTTCCCACGGTGCCACCGGCGTGGCCGGCGAGTTCGGTCACATGCCGTTCGGTGATCCCGAAGTACGTTGTCCCTGTGGCGCTCTGGGATGTTGGGGGGATTCGGTCGACGGCCGGGCGCTGGCGCGATCGCTCGGCGTGCCCGAGCCCGGTGATTCGGTGGCCTTTTTTCGAGCAGTGGTCGACAGCGCCAGGACCGGGGAGCAGCGTGCGGTCGTTGCGATGGGTCTGGCCTCGGCCCGCTTCGGGCGCGGAATCGCTGGTCTCGTCAACGGTCTCGACCCCGATCTGGTCACCATCGGCGGGCTGGGTCCGCTACTGCTCGAAGTCGCTCCCGACGAACTCCGGCGGGCCTATCTCGCCGGGTTGATGAACTTCCGTCGCCACGCCCCGCCGCCCATCCTGCCCACCGCGCTCGGCGAGGACGGGCCGTTGATCGGTGCCGCCGAGGAGGCGTGGGCCGAGCTCTGGGAGCGGCTGATGTCGGGGTGAGCGCCTATCGTGTCGAACGTCGTGTCCAACGTCGAACGTCCAACGTCGAGCCGGACGCGGCCCGGCAGGAGAGGGAGATCGTCATGGTCGAACGGGGACTGGTCCTGGCCGGCGGTGGGGTCGCCGGCATCGCATGGGAACTCGGCGTGCTGCTGGGGATTCGGGATGCAGCGGCAGACCTCCGGCCGGCAATCGTGGACGCCGACCTGATCGTCGGCACATCGGCTGGATCGACGGTGGCAGCCCAGATCGGCGCGGCCACCGATCTCGCCGACCTGTTCGCCCGGCAGCTGAGCCCGGTCTCCAGCGAGATCGAGGTGGACTTCGACACCGAGAAGCTGATGGCCGAATTTGCCGGGGCCGCCGCCGGGGCAAGCTCCCGAGAGGAGATGCTGCGCCGGGTCGGTGCGTGGGCGTTGGCCGCCGCGACGGTGGCCGAGCCACTGCGTCGAGCGGCGGTCGCGGGGCGACTCCTGCACCAGACCTGGCCTGAACGAGAGATTCTCATCCCGGCGGTCGACACGCTGACCGGCGAGCTGATCGTCTTCGACCGGCACAGCGGTGTCACGATGACCGATGCAGTGACGGCGAGTTGCGCCGTGCCGGGCGTCTGGCCCCCGGTGACGATCAGTGGTCATCGCTACATGGACGGCGGGACACGGTCCGGCACCAACGCCGATCTAGCGATCGGATGCGACCGGATCCTGGTCCTGACGCCGTCCGTCGCCGGGCTTGACTCGCCGATGGACCACCTCGCCGAAGAGATCGAGTCGCTGCATCCGGCGGAGGTCTTCGTCGTCCACGCCGACGACGCGTCCATCGAGGCCTTCGGTCCGAACCCGTTGTCCCCCGGCACGCGTGCTCCCGCCGCACGGGCCGGCCGGGCCGTCGGTGCCGCGATCGCCGGCCAGGTGGCATCCTTCTGGCGATGACCGGCCCGACCGGGAGGGCCTCGCCGGTGGGACGGCTTGGCCCTTCGCGTCGCAACCGGCGTGGCGCGACCGGCTGCATCCTCGGCGATGCGAGCGGATCGTTTCTACGTCAGTGGATCTCGGCGATCACGGTGCCACCGGTGACCTGGGTGCCGACCTCGAGTGACAGACCCGACACGGTCCCATCCTTGTGAGCTGTCACCGGGTTCTCCATCTTCATCGCCTCGATCACCGCGATCAGCTCGCCGGCCACGACGATATCCCCGTCTGCGACGGCCACCTTGACGACGGTGCCCTGCATGGGGGCGACCACCGCATCACCGGACGGCGCGGTACCGGTCTTCCGGGCACCGCGGCGGGCGCGCGTAGGGCCGGCGGTGGGAGCGCCCCCGAAAACCAGCCCGGCCGGCAAACTCACCTCGACCCGGCGTCCATTGACCTCGGCGACGATCAGTTGGCGGACGGCAGCGTCGGCGGTTTCCTGGACGCCGGAGCCATCGAACGCCGGGATCCGGTTGTCGAATTCTGTTTCGATCCAACGGGTGTGGACCGAGAACGACTCTCCGTCGCCGATGAACGCCGGATCATCCAGCACCGCACGATGGAACGGAAGGGCCGTCGCCATGCCCTCGATCCGCATCTCGGCAAGGGCCCGGCGGGCCCTGGCCAACGCCTGCGGGCGATCGGCGCCGGTGATGATCACCTTGGCCAGCAGTGAGTCGAAAGCACCCGAGACCACGGAACCGGATTCCACCCCGGAGTCGATGCGCACCCCGGGGCCGGCCGGAGCCAGGAACGTCGTGACGGTGCCGGGGGCCGGTAGAAACCCGCGGCCGGGGTCCTCGCCATTGATCCGGAACTCGATGGAATGCCCACGGGGCTGCGGATCCCCGCTGTACTCGAGCTTCTCGCCGTTGGCGATGCGGAACTGCTCCAGGACCAGGTCGATCCCGCTGGTCTCCTCGGAGACCGGGTGCTCCACCTGGAGACGGGTGTTGACCTCGAGGAAGGAGACCGTGCCGTCCAATCCGACCAGGAATTCCACCGTTCCGGCGCCGTAGTAGCCGGCCTCGGCGCAGATCGCCTTGGCCGCCCGGTGGATCCGATCCTGCTGATCGGCGGTGAGGAACGGGGCCGGGGCCTCCTCGACCAATTTCTGGTGGCGCCGCTGCAGCGAGCAGTCCCGTGTTCCGATCACCACCACGTTGCCGTGGGTGTCGGCCAGCACCTGCGCCTCGACATGGCGCGGGCGGTCGAGATAGCGCTCCACGAAACACTCCCCGCGGCCGAAGGCCGATATCGCCTCGCGGACCGCCGAGTCGTAGAGCTCGGGGATCTCCTCGATGGTCCTGGCCACCTTGAGCCCGCGGCCGCCGCCACCGAAGGCAGCCTTGATGGCGACCGGAAGTCCGAACTCCTGGGCGAAGGCCACCACCTCTGCCGACCCGGACACCGTCTCGGCGGTACCGGGCACCAGGGGGGCGCCTGCTCTGGTCGCGATGTGCCGTGCGGTCACCTTGTCGCCCAGGTCGCGGATGGACTGCGGTGACGGCCCGATCCAGGTGAGCCCGGCATCGATGACCGCCTGGGCGAAGTCGGCGTTCTCGGAGAGGAACCCGTAGCCGGGATGCACCGAGTCCGCACCCGACTGCGCAGCGACAGCAAGCAGTTTGGCGATGTCCAGGTACGAGTCCGCCGGCGTGGAGCCGCCCAGTGAGTAGGCCTCGTCCGCGCCTCTGACGTGGACGGAATCTGCGTCGGGCTCGGCGTAGACGGCGATCGAACGCAGTCCGGCGTCGGCGCACGCCCGGGCCACCCGGACGGCGATCTCGCCCCTGTTGGCGATCAGAACGGTCTGCATCTTGGGTCCTCGGGTCGCAGTGATGGTCGGATGGCGCGCGTGGTGATCATCTAGCAATGCAACTCATCTCGGCAGACCTGATGCCCACCAGGCGTCGCGTCCTTGCGACCCGACGGGACCGAGGGCGAAGGCCGGACTGCCCCAGAAGGTCGACGGCGCGGAAACCGGAGCCGGTGGGGCGGACAGACCCGCCAGCATCGCCAGCACCACTGCGGCGTCCTCCTCGTCCCGACGGCGCCGCCAGGCGTCAGATTTCGACTCGCCCTTCACAGCGGGATGTTCCCGTGCTTGCGCGGGGGCAGGCTTCGGCGCTTGTCGGCCAACATCTGCAACGCCGTGGTGATGGCGGCCCTCGTCGAGGAGGGAGCGATGACCTCGTCGACATACCCCCGCTCGGCGGCGATGTAAGGGTTGGCGAGTGCGTCCTCGTACTCGGTCTGCAGTCGTGCCCGCAGGGCGGCCACGTCCTCACCCGCCTTCTCGGCAGCGGCGAGATCCTTGCGGTACAGGATGCTCACGGCGCCGGCCGAACCGACGACGGCGATCTGCGCGGTCGGCCAGGCGAGGTTCAGATCGGCGCCGAGGTGTTTCGAGCCCATCACGTCATATGCGCCGCCGTACGCCTTGCGGGTGATCACCGTGATCAGGGGGACCGTCGCCTCGGCGTAGGCGTAGATCAGCTTCGCGCCGCGCCGGATGATCCCGTTCCATTCCTGGTCGGTGCCGGGTAGGAAACCCGGGACGTCGACGAAGGTGATGACCGGCACGTTGAACGCGTCGCAGGTCCGTACGAACCTGGCCGCCTTCTCCGAGGCGTTGATGTCGAGCGTGCCGGCCAGGTGCATCGGCTGGTTCGCGACCACACCGACGCTCCGGCCACGGACCCGTCCGAACCCGGTGATGACGTTGGGCGCGTACAGATCCTGGACCGGCAGGAACTCACCGTCGTCCAGTACCGCGCGCACCACGGTGTTCATGTCGTAGGGCTGGTTGGCGGAGTCCGGGATCAGCCCGTCCAGTTCCAGATCGGAGGCGGCGGGCTCCAGATCATCGGCCGAGAGTTCCGGCCACGGCCCGTCCGGCGGGGTGGTCGAGAGATTGTTCGAAGGTAGGTACGACAGCAGGGCCCGGACGTAGTCGATGGCGTCCTGCTCGTCCACGGCGAGATGGTGCGCATTTCCAGACCTGGTGTTGTGGGTGCGCGCCCCGCCGAGCTCCTCCAGGGTGACATCCTCACCGGTGACGGCCTTGACGATGTCGGGACCGGTGATGAACATCTGCGAGGTCTTGTCGACCATCACGACGAAGTCCGTCAGTGCGGGGGAGTAGACGTGGCCACCGGCGGCGGCGCCCATGATCAGCGAGATCTGCGGGATGACCCCGGAGGCGTGCACATTCCGCTTGAAGATCTTGGCGTACAGGCCCAGCGAGACAACGCCTTCCTGGATGCGCGCGCCCCCACCCTCGTTGATCCCCACCAGTGGACGGCCGGTCTTCATCGCGAAATCCATGATCTTGACGATCTTCTCGCCGTACACCTCGCCGAGCGATCCGCCGAACACCGTGACGTCCTGGGAGAATACGCAGACCTGACGGCCATCCACCGACCCGTATCCGATGATGACGCCGTCGCCGTACGGCCGGTGGGCAGCGAGACCGAAGTTGGTGGACCGATGGCGCGTCAGTGCGTCGAGCTCCACGAACGAGCCCGGATCGAGCAGCATCTGTACGCGTTCGCGGGCCGTCTTCTTGCCCTTTGCGTGCTGACGCTCGACGGCGGCTGCCGAACCAGCATGGGTGGCCTCTCCCATCCGGACCTGCAGGTCGGCGAGCTTTCCCGCCGTGGTGTGCAGGTCCGCAGCGGATCCAGCGCCCGGTTGAGCGTCGGTGTCGACTTGCGTCACAGGGATCCTCCGTTGGATCGGTTCGAACGTCGGTCGTGCCGTCAGGAGTGGTGGTGCGCAAAATCTCCGCGGTACCGGATACTCGATGTAAGGTACTGCGTACCGCGTGCCCCTGGCAAGACCAACCGATGTCGGCGGTCGTAGGAATCGAGGAAGAATGTCGGTGGTGACGAAGATTCCGGTCCGCGAGCGCTTGATCGACGCGGCTTTCCAACTGTTCGGCGAACGCGGCTACGAACCCACCACCGTCGACGACATCGCCGAGCGGGCGGGTGTCGGGCGCACCACCTTCTTCCGGAACTTCCGTTCCAAGGACGACGTGATCTTCCCCGACCACGAGCAGCTGATGGACGAGATCAGGGCGCGGTTGGCGACATCGACCAACAGCACCGCGCTGGTGGCCGTCGCGGAAGCAGTTCGATTGGTACTGCTGCGCTACATCGAGGAGGGCGAGCGCGCCCGGCTGCGGTACGCGCTCACCAGTCGGGTGTCGGCGCTGCGCGATCGTGAGATCGCCAGCGTGGCCCAGTATCAGCGGCTGTTCCGGGAGTTCATCGGCACCTGGATGGGGCCTTCGGAGGCCAGCGCCCTGCGGGCCGAGCTGATGGCCTCGTCGGTGGCCGCCGCCCACAATCACGTGCTGCGCCGTTGGCTCCGCGGCGACACGGCCGAACCCATCGAAGAGGTCGACCGCGCGATGGCCCAGGTCGTCGGACTCTTCTCGGCAGCCCCCGCCGACCAGACCGAGGCTGGCACCACGATCATCGTGCTGCATACCTCGCAACCGCCGGACCAGATCCTGCCCGCCATCCGGCGTGCGATCGACGGCAGCACACCGTAGCGGTCGCGCTCGAACGTCGGCCCCGACCAGCGGGCCGATCCGGCGGCTTCCACCGGCAGGCCTGGCGTTTCCCCATTCGACCGTTTAGTCTTATCACGTTGCGTATAACTCCAACTACGCTCAGTATCACGCTGAGTAGGGGTCACCGGACGCAGATCGCTCTTTCGTGTCGCCTCCGGCCCGGCACAGTGCAAGGACAAGGGGAATTCGTGGACGTCAACTACGCCGGGGTGCTGATCGGGCGGGAGCAGACCGCCCAGCGGGGTCGCCATGCGGCCGAGCGGCCGGGCCTGTCGATGGCCGCCGCTCAGGCCCCGGCGGTCGGGGCGTTGCCCGCCAGGCTGACCACCGACCAGCAGTACCACCTGCTGTCCCGGTTCTCCTTCGGCCCGTCGTCGGCATCGTTGTCGCAGCTGGCCCGGCTCGGCCCGGCCGCCTGGTGGGACGGCCAGGTCGCCCTGGGCCGCCGTTACCCGATCTACAGCGCACATCCCCGGATCGCGGCCGCCGGCCCGCTGCTGAACCGGAGCCCGGCTCAGGTACGGGCATCGCAGAAGGCCGCAGGCAACGAGTACAGCTGGGAGATGATGGACCAGCTGACCCTCGTCACGTTGGGACTGCAGGCTTTCAGCCCCGCACAGCTCTACGAAACGGTGGTCGACTTCTTCGCCAATCACCTGAACGTGTCCAACCACGCCGACGACCAGACCTGGATCCGTCAGACGATGGACCGCGACGTCGTCCGCAGGTACGCTTTCGGACGATTCAGCGACATGCTGGTGGCTTCCGCCAGGAATCCCTCGATGCTGCGCTACCTGAATCTGGCGGACTCCACCAAGCAACTGGTCAACGAGAACTACGGGCGCGAACTACTGGAGCTGCACACGGTGGGGCTGGCCGCCCGGTACTCCGAAGTGGATGTGAAGAACTCCGCCAAGATCCTCACCGGCCGCACCGTCGACGACAACGGCAACTACGTCTACCGCCCGGAGATCCATTGGACCGGTGCGGTTCGGGTGCTGGGTTTCTCGGCCGCCAACACCAGGGCGGCCGAGGGGCAGGCGGCCGGCGACGCCTACCTCCGCTATCTCGCCCAGCATCCGTCCACGGCCTCCCATCTGGCCCAGAAGCTCTGCGTCCGTTTTGTTTCCGACGCGCCGTCACCCGCCCTGGTGGCCGCGGTGGCCAAGACCTATCTGGCCAACGGGACGTCGATCCTGCCGACGCTGAAGGCGATCTTCACGTCGCAGGAGTTCTGGCGCAGTCGGCACGCGAAGACGCGTCGCCCGGCGGAGAACCTGATCGCCAGCATGCGCATCCTGGACGTCACGCCGGCTCCGGACATCCGGAAGGCACTCGACGGGATGCACTGGATGACGGCCAACATGTCCAACGCACCGTTGGACTGGGTGCCGCCCAACGGTTATCCCGACGTGGCACCGGCCTGGCGTTCGTCCAGCAACTTCCTGACGCTGTTGATGCTGCACCGCGGACTGGCGCAGAACTGGTGGAACGACATCGTTCTCGCGCCGAAGAACACCGCGCTGTACGGGAGGACGAAGCCGGCGACCAGCGGCGCTGCGATCGCGTTGCTCTGCACGCGGCTGGTGGGCAACCCGCTGACGCCCGCCAAACGCGGTGTGTTGCAGACCTTCCTGGGTGAGCCGGCCTCCACGCCGCTCGCCCAGTCCCGCCTGCGGTGGTATCTCGACCATCTCGTGCCACTGATCCTGGACGGGCCCGACCATGCCCTCCGCTGACCTGTCGACAAGGAAGCTGCCATGACGCGACGACTCACCGATGACGACGGCGGCCGGTTCGACCGTGCCCTGCGGGCGAACGCCGAGCAGGTGGCGGCCGGGCTGGCGTGCCAGGAGGAGTCGTGGTCGGCCGGGTTCACCCGCCGGCGCATGCTCCAGGGCGTCGGGATGGCCGGGGTGGCGGCCCTGGCCTCGCAGTTGGTCACCACGAAGGTCGCCTACGCCGCCGGCCCTGGTGGCACGCGAAACACCGTGATCGTCGTCTTCCTGCGGGGCGGCGCCGACGGACTGCGCATGCTCGTACCTCAGGCGGCCGGGCTCGGTCACCACTACCTGAGTTCGCTGCGGCCCACGCTGGTCCAAGCCGACGCCGACATCCGCACGCTGCCCGGGACCAGTGGGTGGGGTGTCAACAAGGGGTTCGATGCGCTGCTGCCGCTGTACCGGACGGGCGAACTGGCCTTCGTGCCCGCGGTCTCGGTCGCGGGCGTGACCAGGAGCCACTTCCAGGCCCAGCAGTTCCTCGAACGCGGCGGAACCAGCGCCGCCACCGGCTGGCTCGATCGCACCCTGGCCGCGCTGGGACCCGGCACCACCTTCCGGGCGATGGCCGAGGGTGGTGTCGCGCCGACGTCGTTGGCCGGGCCGCAGCCGGATCTGTCGATGAACTCGCTGTCGGACTTCACCTTTCCCGGATGGGACGGGGTCAAGGACGCCAGCATCACGGCCATCAGGTCGCTCTACCGGGGGATCGACAGCCCGCTGGCCCAGGATGTGCAGACCACCCTCTCGGCCATCGCGGTGGCCGAGCGTGCGAACAAGTCGGCCGGCGCGAAGAACGGGGCGGTCTATCCGACGGGTAATTTCGCCTCGTCGCTGTCCGACCTGGCCACCCTGCTGCGCGCCGAGGTCGGGGTCGAGGTTGCCACCGTCGACGTCGGCGGTTGGGACACCCACACCGACGAGGCCGGCGACCTGGATGCGCTGACCGCCTCCGCCTCCGCCGCGTTGGCCGCCTTCATGACCGATCTCGGACCCACGCGGCGCAAACGGGTCACCGTCGTGGTGATGACCGAATTCGGCCGCCGGGTCCAGACCAACGCCTCCAACGGCACCGACCACGGCACCGGATCGATGATGTTCCTGCTCGGTGGGGGCCTGGCCCGGTCGGGGGTCTACGGCAAGTGGAATGCCCTGTCGGCGAACGCTCTTCGGGACGGGGACGTGGCTCCGACCAACAATGCGTTCGACGTGCTGGGTGAGGTGGTGCAGAAGCGTCTGTCCGTCGGGAGTCTGGCCTCGATCTTCCCCGGGCATGCATTTCATCCGCTGAACCTGGCCCGCACCACGTGACGGTGCCGCCGGCGGCACGGGCGATCCGAACGGGCGATGTGAACGGCCCGCGGGTCGGATCGTAAAGTCGTCGGGATGAACAGTCCGGCACCGCGCGGCGAAGGTGGCGATCGCGCAGACCGGGCGGCCGACCGCGCCTTGGCCGAGGCCGTGGCCGGGTTGTCGAACGAGGTGCTGGACTGGCGTTTCAAGGCGGTACCGGCCATCGCCGACGGCTACACGGTGGCCGAGTTCCTGCAGACCGGGCCGCGGCTGTCGGACTTCGGTACGCCGTTGCTCACCCTGGACGCCCGGGCCCTGAGCGCGAACATCGTGGCGATGGCCAACTGGTGCCGCCGGCATGGTCTTTCGCTGGCCCCGCACGGCAAGACCACGATGGCGCCGGCCCTGTACCTGGACCAGCTCCGGGCCGGTGCGTGGGGGATCACCGTGGCCAACGAACCCCAGCTGCGGGTGGCCAGAGCGTTCGGGGTCCGGCGGATCCATCTGGCCAACTCGCTGGTGAGGCCGGCCGCGCTCCGGTGGCTGGCCCAGCAGCAGGCGCAGGACCGCGATTTCCGGTTCAGCAGCTGGGTCGACTCCGTCGGTGCGGTCGAGCAGATGACGGCCGGACTGCCGGCCGGGTCCTCGGTGGATGTGTGCGTCGAACTCGGTGTTCCCGGCGGCCGGACCGGTGCCAGAGGAATCCAGGTTGCTCTCGAGGTGGCCGAGGCCGTTCGCCGGTCGCCGCGGCTGGCGCTGGTCGGTGTGTGCGGCTACGAGGGTGCGGTCGCCCACGGGACCGATGCCGAACAACTCGCCACCGTCGACCGGTACCTGGACGATCTGGCCGCACTGCACACGGCGGCCTGGCCCATGTACGACCTCAGCACCGCCGGGACCGCGATGCTGACCGTCGGTGGGAGCGCGTACTTCGACCGGGTGGCGACCCGGCTCGGCGGTTTCGCGGATCCGTTCGGCGTACGCGGACCGGCCACCGAGGTGGTCCTTCGATCCGGTGCCTACGTGGCACACGACGACGGCTACTACCGTTCGATCACCCCGGCGAACCGGACGGACGGGCCCGTCCTGACCTCGGCGATGCACGGCTGGGCACGGGTGGTGTCACAGCCCGAGCCCGGGCTGGCCCTGCTGGATGCAGGTCGTCGCGACCTACCGTTCGACCAGGGCCTGCCCGAGCCGCAGCAGCGGATCCGCCCGGACGGGACCGTCACACCTCTTGTCGGGGCGGTCATCTCCAGGCTGAACGATCAGCACGCCTTCCTCGAACTCGGGGCGCCGGACGACGTCGAGGTGGGTGATGTGGTGCGCCTGGGCCTGTCCCATCCGTGCACCGCTTTCGACAAGTGGACGTTGATTCCCACGCTCGAGGATGCCGACGTCCGGGACCCCCGGGTGGTCGGTCTGATCCGGACCTTCTTCTGATCGTCATCGACCACATCGACCGTCGCAGAGGCGCCCACCTTTCTTCCCTTCCACCCAGGAGCCGCCGCCGATGACAGACCGGGTCGTACTGGTGACCGGCGCAGGCTCGGGGATCGGCGCGGTGATCGCAGCGCAGGCCGCAGCGCTGGGTGACCGCGTGGTCGTCACGGATGTCGATGCCGCAGCCGCGACGAGGATCTCGGCGCAACTGCCGCGGTCGGTGGCGATGACGCTCGATGTCACCTCGGGTGAGCAGGTGCGGGCCGTCGTCGCCCGCATCGCGCGGGAGGTCGGTCCCGTCCAGGTGTTGGTCAACAACGCCGGGGTGGCCTCGGACGTGCCGTTCGGGAGGTTGCCGGAGGAGTTGTGGCACCGGGACATCGCCGTCAGCCTCGACGGTGCGTACCACACCATCTCGGCGGTGCTCCCCGGGATGATCGCTGCCGGTGGTGGCGCGATCGTCAACGTGGCATCGGTCAACGGGCTGACCTATCTGGGCAACGAGGCCTACAGCGCCGCGAAGGCCGGCTTGATCAGTCTCACCAAGAGCATCGCCGTTCGCTACGGCGACCGCGGTATCCGTTGCAACGCAGTGGCTCCGGGCACCATCGCCACGCCGATCTGGCAGCAGCGCATGGAGGCGGACCCGATGGTGATGCAGCGGGCGGCCCGGTGGTACCCGCTCGGCCGCGTCGGACGCCCCGAGGATGTCGCGGCCGCGGTGCTGTTCCTGGCCGGCGACGGAGCATCCTGGATCACCGGCGTCACCCTCCCGGTCGACGGGGGACTGCTCGCCGGACGACTGGCGATGGCCGACGAGATCGTCTCCTCGGCCGAGTCTTTCGAGCCGGGACCGCAGGACGAGGACCGATGACGCGGACCGTTCTTCGCGGGGGTGTCGTCGCAGACGGGTCCGGCACGCCGGCCGGCCCGGCCGACGTGGCCATCGTCGGCGGGCGCATCGCCGCAGTGGGCGACGTCGTCCGGGAGGTCGGCGATGTGGAGGTGGACTGCACCTCGCGGATGGTGCTACCGGGTCTCATCGATGCGCATTCCCATGCCGATGCAGCAGTTTTCGACCCCGAGGTGGCCCTGGCCCTGCTGCGCCAGGGAGTCACCACCGTCATCGCCGGCCAGGACGGGGTGTCCTTCGCCCCGGGCGACGGGACCTACGCCAGCGAGTATCTCGCCGCACTGAACGGGCCGCACCCCACCTATCGCGGGGGCGGTGTCTCCGGGTTGCTGGCCGGCTACGACGGCCGGATTCCGGTGAACGTCGGTTATCTCGTGCCACACGGCACCGTCCGGCACGAAGTGATGGGCGACGCCGACCGGCCGCCGAGCGACGACGAACTGCGCCGGATGCAGGTGCTGGTCGCGGCCGGTCTCTCGGAAGGCGCACTGGGCCTGTCCACCGGGCTCGACTACGCGCCGGGGTATTTCGCCGACACCGCGGAACTGATCGCGATGGCGGCGCAGGTGGCTGGTGTCGGCGCACTCTACGTCTCGCACCTGCGGGGCGGATACGAGGACAACATCGGCGCCGGCGTGGCCGAGATCAGCGAGATCGCCCTTGCTACCGGTGTTTCGGTGCACGTCTCGCACCTGCACGCCCCCTGGGAGTTGATCGGGGCTTCGGTGCGCGGGGCCGCCGCCGCGGGAGTCGACCTGAGCTTCGACGCCTACCCATACCGCCGGGGATGCTCGTTGTTGGCCATGCCCATGGTGCCCCCCTGGTTGCTACGACTCGGGTCCGCGGAAGCCGCCAAGCAGCTGGCCGATCCACGGATCAGGGCCAGGGTGATCCGGGAGTGGTTGCCGGTCATGGTGTCCCGACCGGACATGGGGGAGCGATGGGCCGACGGAATCACCATCGCGGGCGTCGCGGCACTGCACGACCGGTGGACGCAGGGCCGGACGGTGGCCGATGCTGCTGCCGCGGTCGGCGTGGACGCCGCCGAATTCGGTCTACGTCTGATCGCCGACTCGCGGCTCGCGGTGAGCGCAGTGCTCCGCGTCCCGCAGCAGCGGCCGATCGAGGAGTTGGCCCAGATCTTCCGGCACCCAGCACATCTCGGTTCCAGCGACGGCATCTACGTCGGTGGCCACCCGCATCCGAGAGGGTGGGGAACGTTCGGCCGGTTCCTGGGGCGGCATGTCCGGGAACGCGGCGACTGGTCCTGGGCGCAGGCTGCGGTGCACCTGGCCGGCCGAACGGCGGCCCGGCACGGACTGGCCGACCGCGGACGGATCGCGGCCGGATGCGTGGCCGATGTGGTGGTGCTCGACCCGACGACGGTCGCCGACCGAGCCGACTACGAGCATCCGCGGCAACCGGCCGTCGGGATCGACGACGTGTTCGTGAACGGCGTCGCGGTGCTGGACCACGGCCGCCAGACGGGATCCCTGCCGGGAAAGGGTTTGCGGCGCAGCGCCTCCGTCCGCAGGATGAACGACTTCGTGCCGCAGCGCAACCAATAGGAGGATCCGACGATGATCTACGTGGCCGGCTCGGGACGCGGGGCGCGACCCGGCGGGATTTCGATCCTCGATGATCAACTGGATCCCGTGGGGGACGCGATCGCGGTGGAAGAACTGCTGTATCTGGCCACCGATCCGACCGGCCGGTTCCTCTACGGCGTGTCCGGAGTAGCGACCGGCCGGGCGCACGCCTGGCAGATCAGCGGGAGCGCACTCCTACCGCTGGGCAGCCCGGTGCCGACCGGCGGCGGCGAACCGTGCCATCTGGTCGTCGACCCCACCGGGCGCCGGCTGCTGGTGGCGAACTACGGGGGCGCGGCGGGCGGCTCGGTGGCGCTGCTGCCCATCCTGCCGGATGGGTCCCTCGGTCCGGCCACCGTTCTCGCCCGCCTGACGCAGCCGGGGCCCGACCGGGAGCGACAAGGCGAGTCGCACATCCACCAGGTCGTCCTGGGCGCTGACGGCGAGGTGCTGGTGGTGGATCTCGGTGCCGATCAGGTCGTCAGCTACCTACTCGTCGACGGTGGGCTGACCGAACCCGTGGTCAGCAGTGCACCGCCGGGTTCCGGGCCGCGCCATCTCGTGCTGCTCCCCGGCGGCGTTGCGGTGTCCGGGGAACTGGGATCCAGTCTGCTGTGGGCCGATCGCCGGGGTCGCTCCTTCGTGGGTTGGCGGAGCACTCCTTCGACGACCGGTCGGGTCCGCTCCGGCGACCGGAACTACCCGAGCGATCTCAGGCTCTCCGCGGACGGCGATCTTCTGTACCTGGCCAATCGAGGGGTTGATTCGGTCGCGCTGCTCGATTCGTCCACCGGCCATCTGGTGACCGAGATCCCCTGCGGTGCATGGCCCCGGCACTTGGCCCCGGGCGGGGATCGGCTCTTCGTCTGCAGCACCAGCGCCGATGAGGTCGGGGTGATCGATCTGCGCGGGCGCCGCGTCTCCAGGGTGCTGGACGTGGCGGCACCGATGTGTGTCGAGCTCGGCCGCTAGCTGTTCGGCCCGGACGGAAAGAGCCGCGCTCGTCAGTTGGCGTCGGGGTCGGCCGAACGACGCCAGCGGATGCCGGCCTCGAGGAATCCGTCGATGTCGCCGTCGAATACCGCAGAGGGGTTGCCGACCTCGAAGTTCGTCCGTAGATCCTTCACCATCTGATAGGGATGCAGGACGTACGAACGCATCTGGTTGCCCCAGGAGTTGCCTCCGTCGCCACGGAGCACGTCCATCGCCGCCTTCTCCTGCTCCTTGCGGCGCACCAGCAGCTTCGCACCGAGGACGGCCATCGCCGACGCCCGGTTCTGGATCTGCGAGCGCTCGTTCTGGCAGGACACTACGATGCCGCTCGGGAGGTGGGTGATCCGGACAGCGGAGTCCGTCGTGTTGACGCCCTGGCCGCCCGGTCCCGACGAGCGGTACACGTCGACTCGAATTTCCTTCTCGTCGATGTCGATGTGGTCACTGGTCTCCAGGACGGGGATCACCTCGACACCGGCGAACGACGTCTGTCGGCGCCCCTGGTTGTCGAACGGCGAGATCCGGACCAGGCGGTGCGTGCCTTGTTCGACCGACAACGTCCCGTAGGCGTAGGGGCTCTTGACCTGGAACGTCGCCGACTTGATGCCTGCCTCTTCGGCGTAGGACGTGTCGTACACCTCGGTCGCATACCCGTGGCGTTCCGACCACCGCAGGTACATCCGCATCAGCATCTCGGCGAAGTCGGCCGCATCCACCCCGCCGGCCTCGGACCGGATGGTGATCAGCGCCTCCCGGATGTCGTATTCGCCGGAGAGCAGCGTCCGAACCTCCATGGTCTCCACCTCAGCATGCGCCGCGATGAGTTCGGCCTGCGCCTCCACCATCGTCTCGGGGTCGTCCTCGGCCAACTCGAAGAGCACGTTCAGGTCGTCGAGCCGCTGGCGGAGCGCCTGCACCTTCTTGAGCTCGGACTGGGCGTGCGAGAGCTTGCTGGTGACCTGCTGGGCCTTCTCCTGGTCGTTCCACAGATCAGGCGCACTGGCCTGGTCGGACAGGGTTTCGATGGTCGCTCTGAGCCGTTCGATGTCCAGCACGGCCTCGATGCTGGTCATGGTGGCTTCGAGGGCCTTGAGTTCTGCGGATTCGTCGGCATTCACAACTGCCCAGCCTACCTGGGGGTCGGCCCGGGGACGGCATTGCCGAAATGCCGTCCGACGTCGATCGGCAGCATGCGATCGATCCCCCCGCCGCTCGGGCGATGACGAGGCCAGTCCAACCCCAGCCGCTCCTGGTGATGACCGTCGTCCTGGTCGACGACGAAATCGCCGCCCCGCCGCCGACGATGCCGACGGAGGGGTGACGAGGTCGGGCAAGGGCGCGCCCGAAGGCCGTCCGCCGACCAGTGCACCGTACGGGCGGGCTCTCCGGCCGACCTTCTGATCGGGAGGAGCCACTCTGTGACGTCGGGGCCGTTCGCTTCGATCAGCAGCGGATGGAGGCGAGCAGGCCGACCGATGGAAGCTTGCCGCCGGCGATGAGGGCTTCCTCTCTGTCGCGCATGGTGTTGAGCGCGTGGCCGGCCTGCGCAATTGGCACCGTCCACGTGCCGCCGCGCCCGTCGACGAGTCGCCAGAGGATGCTCGTGTCCGACATGGTCAGGTTGACGCCGACGCGGCCGAGGGCATCGAGCATCGCCGCGCGGGTGTGGAGACTCCGATGGCCGGCGATCCAGGCGTCCAGCAATTTCCCCGATGGATGATCGGCGTCGAGCAGACCAGCGGTGACCAGTTCTGCCCGGTTGCCGTAGACGAAGGCGGCGGCAGCGTCATCCACTCGTTCCCATGCGAACTCCTCGATGATGATCTGTCCGTCGGGGGCGAGCAGTGTGGCGGCATGCGCCACAGTGTCGTGCAGGTTCTCGGCGTGGTGCAGGGACCGCGTAAACAGCACGACGTCGTACTCGCCTGCGACATCGTTGATGTCGGCTTGGATGACCCGCACGCCACGTCGTCCGGCCGATTCTGCCACTGCTGTATCGCGGTCGACGCCGGTGACGTCATACCCCGCAGTCGCCAGTGCGGCGGCGAGAGCGCCGTCACCGCAACCTACCTCGACGATTCGAGCTGGGGTGGCAGGAAGCAAGGGCACCAGCTGGGCGAGTGTGTGCGGCACAGCAATCGTTGACAGATCCACGTGGGCAGGCTAGTTCAAATGCAGGCCGGCAAACTCCCCGTACGGTGCACCACGGCCAGTTCAGGGCAACTTATCCGACCGGCCAGGTTGGACGACGTGCCGGTGATCTGCACGGATCTACTGGCAGCGGCGTGCTGGAGAGCGTGGCCACGCTCGGCGCCTTGTTTCGGCTATCGGACGGCTGTCTCTGGAGTACGCCGCCGGGCGTCGGCGCGTGAGAAGGTCGTCAGATGGCAACGCGCGCACCGGGCCTGGTGCCTGAGCTGTTGGTCAGTGACATCGATCGGAGTCTCGAGTTCTGGTGCTCGCTCTGCGGGTTCGAGGTTCGATACGCCCGGCCAGAGGAACGATTTGCCTACATCAGGCTCGGATCAGCTCACCTGATGCTGGAACAAGTTGGAATCGGTCGGAACTGGATCACTGGGCCGCTCGAACCGCCCCTGGGTCGCGGCATCAACTTCCAAATCACAGTGCCCGATGCTGACATGGTCGCTGCCGCGCTCGGCGCGGCCGGTGTCGCATTGTTTCTGCCGCCGGAGACCAAGCAGTACCAGGTAGGCGCGGACGTTGCCGCCGTGCGGCAATTCTTGGTGACTGACCCGGACGGTTACCTCGTGCGGTTTCAGTCTTCAGTAGACGGCTGAGCCATCAATATTTCCTGGCCACTCGGGCTCGCGCGCATGGGATCAACTCCGGATTCCGCACAAGCGGGTCGGCTTGCGGCATCCGGAACGCACTGGTCCAACCACCCCGTCAGCTGCGTCCACTCATCCGCCACCGGCGCCGGTCGCTTGCTGTAGAAGTCCATGTCCGGACGGTAGCCCTCACTGGAATAATCCGTGTTGACCGGACTTCGCGCCCGAATGGTCCTGCGACGTTCAGCGTCGCGTTGACGATCAGGTTTTGAGGCGGATCGAGTACCGCAGCGGTGTGTAGCAAGTCATGCAGCCGTGGCCAGGGCCGGCGTGATCACCTCCTGAAGGTGCAAGTGAACCGCTTTGCCCCCGGGTGTCCCCTTCCAGTCGAGCCTGACAGTAGCTCCGCGCCAAATCAGCGCTCAACGATCAGGGACAGGCCTCATCTACGCCAAGCTCCTGGTGGGCGTCGCCGTCCGGATAATGTGCTGGCATGAGTTTGGGTGCGGACGAGACCGACGACCGGAAGGCGTTGTTCGATGACCCGAAATCATCGGTCCGCGCATCACTGTGGATCGGCAGGCGAAACTGCTGGCTCGCCCTGGCCGCCCAACAATGGCTCATCGGCGCCGTGGTCCTGGCGCCCCGACCAGACAAGCCAATGCAGGTCTATGCATACGGAACCGAAAAGTCATGGCGCGGAGGGCTGACCGCCCGACATTTCTACGACCTGCGCACCTGGAGCTGGTCGATCAGCGAAGTGTTTGCCGAAGGAGTGTTCCCCGACGGCGTCGCCATCCGGCTCATCGACCCGATCACCCGCCGCACGGTGGCCAAGTCCCCACACCCTCCTCCGCCCTCAGCTGCGCCAGTCGCCACCACGAGCGTCGCCAGCCTTGACGAGGCTGTGGCCGTGCTCGGCTCGGTCAAATCCGCGCACGCCAGCTATGAACTGGACGCGCGCAAGTTGTTGGCGTACCCGGCGTTGATCGACCCGCAGGATCCGATCAGCGCGGCCTGGTACGGGGCGTTCTCCCAGGCATGCGCCCTGGAGCCCGAAGATCCCAAGCTGTGTCCACCGGATCACGCAGGTCGGTTCGTCGCGGCGGCGCTCGTCGCGGAGAAGGCGTGGGAGGCAGCGGAAGCGAATGCCCGCGCGGTCGCCCTTGACCATTTGGACGCAGAGCAACGCAACCGACTTCGTCGAGCCCGCCGAGCGCTGGACCTGGCCTTGGATCCAGGGACTCCGGCCGGCGAACGTGACGCCGCACTGGCCACTACCCTGGACCTGATCCGCGGCATCATCGTCCTGCCATCGGCCACGACCGACAAGCTGCGGCGGGCGATCGCCCACGGGCCGGGGCGGCCGCAACTTGCACCCGACTAGCCGGGCACCACCCACCAGGGGACCGCCTCGGGGCAGGTCTGATCCATCCAGAGGCAGCTACCCAGTCCCGACGCCGACCTCGCCGTTGGACCGTCGAGCTCCTCGGAGTTGGTAGTGGCTGGGTGCTGTGAGCAGCGGAATCCGTATTGGCTGATCTCGGACGCGCGATGTGTTCAACAACTGTCGAACAAGCGGTAATGTGGCGGCGTGCCTGCACCGATCGGTTTCCGGCCGACCCCAGATGACGAACGCATCCTCCGCGAGGCAGCGCGGCCCGGCGAGGGCACCTCGGACACGCTGCGCCGGGCCCTGCGGCTGCTGGATCACGAACGGTGGCTGGCACAGTTTCGCGCCGACGCAGAGGCGCTGAAGGACGAGGATGTCAACGCGGAGCTCGAAGCCTGGTGATCCGCGGGGCTGTCTACCGGATCGATCTCGGACGACCCCGCGGGCAGGAGCAACGCGGCAAACGTCTAGGGCTGGTCGTGTCCCCGTCGCATTCACCTCTTTCGGTTGCGACCGTCGTCCCCACTTCGACCTCGGCCGGCCCGTCGCTGCACCGCCCCGAGCTTGAAATTGCCGGCCGACCGACACGGCTGCTGATCGACCAGATCCGCTCCATCGACATCGCCTACATCGTGGGCGACCCGGTCGACTACCTGAGCCGAGAGGAACTTGCCGAGGTCGAGCTCGCGCTCGCCCACTACCTCGGTGTCCAGGACGCGGCCCCACCGCCGTCTTCCCGGAGCCCCTCCTGAGCCGCCATCGACCATCAGTCAGCTCTCAGAGGATGACGGCAGGCCATCCCGATCGGGGCAGCAGTCGGTCGTCCTTCTGGGAGCGGCCGGTCGTCGACGACGCCGAAGCAGACGAACTCTCCCGACTGCAACCCAGGGAAGTAGCTGCGTTGGAGGACGCCGTCGCGGCCTGACGCTCGCCGCGACGACCGCGAGGCGGTCGTCGACACCTCAGCCTGCCGATCCAGGAGGCCGCCATCGTCTGCAGAACTAGCGGTGATCCCGCAGTCAGCCACCGTGCCGGTCTACACGGTCGAGGTGGGGGTCGGTCGGCGATGCCACCGAGAGCTTCGTCGAAGCCGGAACCGCCGGGTGCCAGTTCGCGGGTGTCCAACGCTTCACCGCCAGGTGCCACGCCCACGCGGTCAGGGCGCCGAGCGCCCAACCGGCCAGCACGTCGCTGGGCCAATGAACGCCCAGGTACACCAGGGCAATGCCGACGCCCAGCACCGCGAACACCAAGAGGGCACCGAACAGTGCCCGAGCGCGCCGCGTCGACCACGAAGTTGCCATGAACAGGGCGACTGCGACAGCGGCGGTGACCGCGCCGTCGGTGGAGGGCATCGACAGCCCCCCGGCATGAACCAGGGCCACGTCCGTTGGCGGCCGCGGCCTGCCCACCGCAGACTTCACTACACCGGCAGCGATCAACGAAATGGTGGCCGCGCCGGCGACCGTTGCGATGACGGCCCAGCGGCGCCGGACCAGCAGGTAGCCGAGCACCGCCAGGGTGAGCACACCGAGCGCCGCGAGGTGGGTGCCGACGGCCATCACCGCCCGCGAGATCTGCGTTGCCCAGGCAGTTCGGTGCGAAGGCACCCAGTCCACTACCGACAGATCAATCCCGGACATCAGCGCAGCCTAACGGCGGCGGGAGGTGGCATGCTGCGCCGCAGGCCGACCGATCGCCGGGCGGCGATCCGGGACGGTCGCCCTGTGCGTCGTCCAGATTGCGGACTTCCTGGACGATCCAACGGCCCTGCCCGCCGGTCGGGCCGGCTCCCCACCGGAACCGGTGCGTGCGTTCCCGCCGCGAATCAGCCGTGGTCCGGACGGAAGATGAAGTGCAGCTCCGCGGTGCTGCGGTCGGCGCCGTCTATCCGCCGAGCCAGAAAACCGGATTCACCTTCGGTGTCGCCGGCTTCCATCTCCAGCACCGCATAGCTGACGATCCTCTCGAACCGGCGTTGCACGTTGAACCGTCCCGCTCCGGTGTATTCACCCCGGCAGGGGTTCTGCTGCTCGGATCCCGGGGTCGCGTCTGCGCCGCTGGACTCGAACACCGTGCCTCCGGGGAGGAATCGCAAGCGCAGTTCGGTCGGACCGGGACCGAGTGCCGAGACCTCGTAGGAGCCGTCGTGTCTTGGTTGGAACCAGGTCGGCTCCGGCGCTTCGGCCTCGGTGCTGTCGTCGGTGGCTGCCTTCTTCTCCCCACCACGAATGGACCGCAGCGCGTCCCGGATCCCCATGCGACCTCGATTCCTTCCACCTGCTACCGACCCTGAGGTGCCGCGAGCCACCCACGATGGGGCCTGGACGGCGACCAACGAAATCTACCGCTGTCAACGAAGCGCGGCGCCGACGACGATGCGCGCCCTGATCGTGTTCGAAATCGTCGTTTCGTGCGGGTCGCGATGCCAAGTCTGTGAGGGTGAAGGCCATTCGGGCACGATCGAGTGATTCACGTGGTGCGGAACACATCCAAGACCTAAGCTGCAGACAAGCCATTTGGAGCAATGATTTTGCCCCGGCTGGGATCATCGCCGTGCTATTGCAGAGAATTCGAGCTGAAGTGGGAGTGACACCGATTCTTCCGCGGACCGATGCGGGCCGCGAGGTTCACCGCGGCCCCGTCCGGCGCGGTCGGCGGCGGGCCAGGAGCAGGGCCGGCGTCTCGTGGGCCAGGGCCGGTGTAATCGGGGTGGTCTGTGCGGTCTTCCTCGCCTTCGCCACGAATCCGTCCGAGGCCACGAATCCCGTGTCCACCGCGGCGAGCACGCCGACCGCGACGGCGTGCGTCCCCGTCACCATGCCGACCCCGCCCGTCACCCCTCCCGGCGCGACGGCCGGCGGAACCTTCAGCGGCGTGCGGCTCGACTCACTACAGGTCGGCACCGCATCGACGATCGTCACCGTCGGGCACAAGATGGGGATCGGCCGCCGTGGGATCCGGATCGCGCTGGCGGTCGCCATGCAGGAATCCTCGCTCGATCCAGCCGCCACCCACGGCCAGTACATCGGACTGTTCCAGCAGTTGTCCGATCCGTCGTCGGGGCTCTACGTGCAGTACGACCGGCTGGACGCGGTCGGCGCCACCACGATGTTCTTCCAGCAACTCGTCAAGCGGGTTCCCGGTTACCAGGACGACGGTCGGCTGGACTGGCAGATCGGTGAGGTCATCCAGGAGACCAACGTCGGTCGTAACGTCGAGCAGTGGTCCGGCCTGTCCGAGGCGCTCACCGCGAAGTTGTACGCACCGCCGCCGGCTGCAATGGCCGCTCTGGTCGCCCCGGCAGCCCCATCGCTCCAGCCCGTCCCGAAAGCTGTTCCGAACGGCGCGAACCGGTATGCAACGGCGATCCGTCCGGCCATGATGCCCGCCCTGCGACGCTCCGGAGGGGCCTTCGTCGACACCGCCGGCCTCATGACGGTCAGGCCTGTCGGCGACGTCATCCCGGTACCCGGCGGTCCTCTGGTTGCGTCCTCCGACGTCGCTCTGGGCGGTACGGCTCCCGCGTCCGGCGCAGCCTCCTCGACTGCGCCGTCATCGCCGGTCACCACCAACGTCACGGCCCCCGCCTCCGCGACGACCACATCGCCGACCACGACGACCTCACCGACTTCCGCCCCGCCGAGCCAGCCGTCCGCGACGACCACGCCGGCGCCGCCCACCACGTCACCAGCGACCCCCGCGTCACCGGCCACCACGGCGTCACCGGCGACCACGGCGTCACCGGCGACCACTGCGTCACCGGCGACCACTGCGACACCGGCGACCACTGCCCCGAGGTCGACCACCGCAGCGCCGAGCTCGACCGCCCCGCGCAAGACCACCACCCCGTCGCGGACGACCACCCCGACCGGCCCGACCACTAGTGCAGCGAAGCCGACACCGGTACCGAAACCCAAGCCGAAACCGGTGCCGGTCGACATCGCGGTCAACCCGGACCCGCCGGCCGCTCCCGTGCCGACCGGTACGGCTGATCCGTCGGTGAGGTCGGACCCGACGACACCCGCGGTGGTCGACCCCGGTCAGACCCCCTCCCCGTCCGGCACCCCGGCACCGATCGACTGCAGTCCGTCAACGGGCGGGCGGTCCACCGCGTTCGATCCCGGGATGATCATCTCGGACGCGGTCTTCTACAACACGAGATCGATGACGGCCGCGAACATCCGGACATTCGTCAACAGCAAGGGCGCCGGCTGCAACGTCGCCGCGTGCCTGAAGTCGTTGAGGGTCACCACGCCCGACGAGCCCTCGGACAAGTACTGCGCCGCCTACCCGGGAGGTATCGCCGAGGATGTGGCCACCATCCTGCAGAAGCTCTCCGTGGCGTGCGGCATCAACCCCCAGGTGATGCTGGTGACGCTGCAGAAGGAGTCGGCGCTGCTCACGCGGACCGACGTCACGATGACTACCTACGACGCGGCCTACGGCTGGCACTGCCCGGACAGCGGCCCCGGCGGCTCCGCGAACTGCGACCCGCAGTACGCCGGATTCTTCAACCAGGCGTACGGGATGGCCAAGCAGTGGGCCAGGTATCGGATCGACCCCGGCAACTACAACTTCCACGCTGGTCAGACCACCACCATTGCCTGGAACGTCGCGCCCAGCGGCTGTGGTGGGTCCACCGTGCTGATCCGCAACACCGCCACCGCATCGCTCTACGACTACACGCCCTATCAGCCCAACGCGGCGGCCCTGGCTGCCTACCCCGGTGTCGGTGACCGGTGCAGCACCTACGGCAACCGCAACTTCTTCTTCCTGTTCCAGAAGTACTTCGGTACCACCGGCGGCGGCGTCGTCCAGAGCGTGTACGTCAACGGCGTCAACGTGACCATCCCGGCCGGCCCGAATGTGGCTCCAGGTGCTGCCGGCGCGGTGATCAAGGCTCCGACCGCCGCGGTGGCCAAGGGTCTGGCGGCCGGACTTGCCTCGGTCGGATTGCCGTACGTGTGGGGCGGCGGGACGAACGGCGGGCCTGCCGACCAGGGATGTGCCCGAGCGGGCGGGGCGGAGAATTCCTGCCAGGGAATCGTCGGGTTCGACTGCTCGGGATTGACCGGCTACGTGTTGTCGCAGTCCGGTGTACAGATCCCCGACTACTCCGGAGCGCAGCGGGCCGCGGGCCGGCCCGTGCCCTGGAGCCAGGGTCGGCCGGGCGACATCATCGGCTACCAGGGCCATGTGGCGGTCTACCTCGGCGTCATCAACGGCGTCCCGTACCTGCTGGAAGCTCCTGACGTCGGAATGTTCGTGCAGATCAGGCCGGTGTACTACGCGAACGCGGGCGTTCCGGTCGACAGCGTCCTCCACCGCTACTGGGGCGGACTCCGCCCCCCTCGGCCCCCGGATTGAGCGTCTTTGGCGTGGATCAACGTCCTTGGCGTGGCCCAACGTCCTTGGCGTGGATCAACTTCGCAGGCATGGCGGAAGTTGATGACTCCTGTCACTCCAGTCCCAAATTCGCCAAGTTGATCCATGCAGCACGCCTTCTCGCCGGTCGTGGCAAGCTGGGGGGTCGGCGCTGGAAATCAACGAATCGGTCAGGAGATCTCCCGGTGTACCTCGAACTGGTCGACTGGCGGCGAGCGATGGCCCAGCTTTATGCGGAGGTTCGCGCGAACCCATCTCCCGAGGACGGCCACGCCTCGTGGAAGGCCGGCCGGGACGAGCTCTTCCTCCATCACCCGCAGAGCCCTCTCGAGGATGGAGATCCACTGCGGGACAACGGATTACCCTACTGGCCCTACGAGCCTGCGCTGCGCTTCACCTCGCCGCTGAGACCCCCCGGCGAGCCACGCACCATGACGGTGCCCTCCGGTGAGGGTGACATCCGGATGTCGTTGGCCGGTCAAGTGCACCTGCCGGGACCCATCGACGCCGACGTCGACGTCTGGTGGCTCGACCAATACGCGGGGGGCCTGTTCCTGCCCCTGCGCGACGGCACCGCGGGCAGGGGCAGCTACGGCGGCGGGCGGTATCTGCTCGACAGTGCCAAGAGCGCCGAGTTGGGAGTCGAGGGCTCGGAGCTGGTGTTGGACCTGAATTTCCTCTATCACCCGTCCTGTCGCTACAGCCCGCGATGGTCATGCCCGTTGGCGCCGGCCGGGAACCGCGTCGCGTACGAGATCCAGGCGGGCGAAAGCATGACGCCGGTCGCTTGACGGGCGTGTGTGGGTTCGGGCCCGGAAGACCGTAGCTATCCGTGGGCTGGAGGGCCGCTCCCACGTCGATGACGCAGCATGCGTGGTATTGCCGACCGCATCTGTCGGAGCAGCGCCCCGATGCGAGGAGGCGTGACGACGCCCAACTGGAGCATGGCGGAAAGGTCATCGCGATTGGCCCAATGCTCGGCGAGCTGGCCTTCTACTACCCGGAACCAGTGGCTCTGGGCGTAATCGAATCGCTTGCCGCTGGCCGGCAAGAACCCGTTCAGACGACCGAGGTTTGTACCGCGTGCGCGCACCCGCACGACGACGAGATCACCGTCTGCGACGATGGCCTCGATCTCGTACATGAGATCCGGGAACTGAGAAATCAGCCAGTGCACGGTCCCGCGCATCGCTGCGGGCCCGGATACACGACCGGGCGCCTGCGTCTGGAAAGGAGCAGCTCCGTTCTCGACAAAATCCGTTGCCATCAGTTCGTCGCAGGCCGCCGCGTCTCTCTGGTTCCAGATTTCTTCGAAGTGCCTCCGTACAAGAGTGACGTTTTCTTGCTGTGACATCAATCCTCCCGCGATTCCAGCACGAGCCGTAACGGGCTCAGTATGAGCCTGCCGGCAGGCGAAGGTCCGGCTTTTGTTGGACGACAGGGAATCAGAACTTTTGGGCGGGGTCGACACGCACTTGATCTACCGATGGCCGTCTGATCGCTCGGATGGAGACTTGACCCGTGCAACCTTCCAGTTCGGGTGATCGAGCCGAAGACCCGGCCCCAGTGCGGGTGGGCCGCGGGTGTACCCGGCGGAGGGGTAGCGCTCGGCGGTCAGGTTCTGCTGTAGGCGGTGCGGGCGGTGGCGGTGACGGTGCGGTGCAGGGTGGGGGAGCCGAAGAGGGCGCCGAAGGCGATCGGCACGGTGTCGCTGCAGGTGAGGGTGAGGGTGGTGCCGACGAGGTTTGCGGTGGTGTCGGCGGTGGATCTGCGGACGGCGAGGTAGCCGTTGACGGCGTTGATGACGGTCTGGTCGTTGGCGGGGTTGTCGGTGAGGGTGCCGGCTGCGGTGGAGGCCGCGCCATCGCACAGGTGTTGCAGTCGTTGTCCGGCCAGGAACGCCGATCCGGCGGCGGTGATTCCGGCGCCGAGGACGAGGAGGCAGACCATCATCCCCAGCACCAGGGGGGTGATGGAGCCTTCGTCGCGTGGGCGATTCGTCGGGGTGGGTGGGTCTGTGGTGTTCATCCGCCCTCGCGGAGGTCGCCGATGTGGACGGTGTAGCTGCCGGTGACGGTGTTGTTGGAGCCGGTGATGACGGTGGGAACGCCGGGGAGGCTGACGATCGCCGTGACGCAGATGTCGTAGACGGCACCGCCGGTCAGCGTGGGGATGACGGAATGCTCTGCGCTGCAGTTGGTCCCGGCGGCTACGAACGTCAGGGTGATCCGGTCGGCGGGGACGTTTTGGTCTGCGAGGTCGATGGTGGCGATCTGCCGCGCCGTGGCGATGCCCTCGTCGATGTTGGCGGCGCCGTCGATGGCGCGTCCGGCGTCGCGGGCGGCCTGGGTGACGCCGAAGGTCGTGGCCTGCAGTCGGAGTAGGCCGATCATGAGGTAGACGACGGGGATGAGCATCAGGACGGCGAGGAAGATGACCTCGATCAGGGCGCGCCCACCGTCTCGGTCTCGGTCGTGCTCGTGCTCGTGCTCGTGCTCGTGCTCGTGAAGCGTGTCGTGCTGTTCGGGGAATTCGCCGTGGCTGGATTGGACGGGGCCGAACCATCGGTCGTGAAGAGCAGGAAGTGCACGCAGCGCGTGTCGGATGTGCGAAGTCATCTGGCGACTTCTTTGACGGAGTGGCCGGTGACGGTGATGTCGGGCATGACGCCGTCCAGGAGGCTGATGATGCCGGGGGTGCGCATGGTGCAGGTGACCTGGACGAGTTGTCCCTCGGTCGCCGATCGGCACTGCAGGCTGGCGCTGGTGGAGGCGGCGATGCTGCCGTCCAGTAGGGTGGCGACCCGTTCCGCGGCTGCGGTGTCGGGGATGTCGGCGTTGGCGATGTACCGGGCCGCGTCGGCCGAGGCCGAGGTGAGCAACGTGCGGGAATAGGCCCAGAATCCGACCGAGACCAGGGCCAGGAAGAGCATCAGGAGCAGGACGAGGACCATCGCGAATTCGGCGACAGAATTCCCGCAGTCCTGGTCCTCCGGGGTCGAGCCCTGGGGCGGCCCTACTTCTTCCCGGATCCGGAGACCGAGTCGAAGGCGTTCTTGACGGCGGTGGTGACTTCGTTCTGGAACACGGTCAGCAGGGCGATCACCACGATGGCGGTCATGACGGTGATCATCACCCAGCCGGGGACGTCCCCCCGGTCGTCGTCGGTGTCGGTCCGACCGGCCGCGGGAAGACGGTCGGTCAGCGTCAGGATCGTGGTGGCAATCCACAGGTGTAGGGCGGTCATCTTGTGCTGCATCGGTGTCTCCTGGTGTGGGTGGTGGTCTTGAGGTCGGTGGTATTGAATTCATTGGGCGACGGCGCTGATCGCGATCAATCCCGGGTAGAGCGCAAAAAGAATGGTGATGGGCAATACCAGGAACACCACGGGGACCATCATGGCTATTTCCTTCTTGCCACCGGATTCCAGGAGTTGGCGTTTGCCGAGGGCGCGGACGTCCGCGGCCTGGGCGCGTAGGACGTCGGCCAGCGGTGTTCCGCGTTCGATGGCCACGGCCATGCCGTCCAGGAATCGGGAGAGCGGTTCGAGTCTGGTGCGGTCCCGCAGGCTGGTCAGGGCGACCAGAAGTGGTGTCCCGGAACGAGTGTCGGCGA
This sequence comes from Nakamurella sp. PAMC28650, assembly GCF_014303395.1. Taxonomy (GTDB): domain Bacteria; phylum Actinomycetota; class Actinomycetes; order Mycobacteriales; family Nakamurellaceae; genus Nakamurella. The sequence goes on along the minus strand of NZ_CP060298.1, from coordinate 4,604,100 downwards.
GGATCCCGGCCAGTTGGTCGACCAGATGACCCTGGGCCAGGCGGGAGATCCGTTCGATGGCGCCGACCGGTCCTTCGCCGGCGGTGACGGCCAGCGCCAGCATCTCGGCGACCACGGGGAACTCGGTGAGGATGTCGGCGTCGCGCCTGGCCACCGTCTGACTGAGCCACCAGTCGCGGGCCAGCACTCCGCTGATCGAGCAGATCACGATCAGCAGGACCAGCGTGAGCGGGTTGGTCTGGCCGAATACGACGGACAGCAGACCGATGCTGAATCCCGCGGCGGTGGCCAGCGCTCCCCACAGCACCTGGTCGGCGCGGAACTGCTCGACGGTCATGGGTGAGTCCAGCGAGGCCAGCCGCCGGCGGACCGAGGCCTGGCCCCCGACGATGCGATCGAGGATCTTGACGGCGTCCCGCAGCAGAGGAGCACCCAACTTCCCCATGGCGGTCCCTGTCCCGGTGCCGGGACGGACCAGCAGTCGGGATTCGTTGGCGGTATCGGTCAGGTAGGGCGAGATCCGGTCGGCCAGGGTCATCCGGCGCATCGGAGGTGAGGCCAACACGGCCAGGACGAGACCGACCGCAGCCAGGCCGCCGAGAATCGCGCCGATGAGGGTCAAGTTCATCGCAGCACCCGCTTGTCTTCCGGGAGCCGGCCGATGCGGATCATCAGGCGGTAGGCGATCAACGACAGCACCGCTCCGATGACCAGGATGAGTGTGCCGGTGGGGGTGTCGTAGGCGGTCAGGGTCTCCTGCTGGGTGGCCAGGAGGACGAGTACCAGCCATGGGGCGCACACCGCCATCCGAGCTGCGTTGACCGACCACGACTGTCGGGCGATGAGTTCGGACCTGGTCCGGGCGTCGTCCCGCAGGAAGGAGGACAAGGTGGTGAGCAGGCGACCGAGATCGGTACCGCCGACCTCCCGGGCGACGCGCATGGATTCGCACACGCGGTCGCCCACGGGGTCGGCCAGTGCGACCTTGAGCCGATCCAGGCTCTCGTTGAACCGGCCGGTCGTGCGGTAGTCGGTACCGAAGTGACGGAAGGGCTCGCGGAGTGGTTCGGGGCCGCGGATACCGATGGCGGACAACGCCTCCGGCAGGGACAGGCCGGCCCGGACACCGGAGGTCAGGTTGTCGACGACCTCGGGCCACAGTTCGCGGAGATCGGACTGCCGTCGGTGCCGCAGCCTGGTGACCAGCAGGCGGGGAACGGCGCTAGCGAACACGGCGAAGATCACCGACACCGAGAGGGACCTGGTCAGGATCAGCCCGACCAGGGCGACCAGCACCGCGGACAGCACCTGGAGCCCGATCAATTCGTGCGGGGTGATTCCGGTGAGCCCGGCCTGGGCCAGTTCCTCCCGCATCCGGTTCAGCCTGGCGTGGGTGCGGACCTTCTTCGGGGCAGGGGTGAATCCCTGCCAGACCAGCAGGACGCCGATACCCAGCATCAACCCCACAAAAGCCCCCACGACGCCCTCCCCGGGAGTCGCACCTCAACTACCCTCTTGTGCAACATAGCTAAAGGAATGGTCAAGAGGAATATGTGGTCCACATTATCGACGCACGGTGACCGCGTGCTGCGATTTTGTCACGATATGTCGGGACTTCTGGGGATAGGCGCCGATCAGCCGCCATCCGGATCTGGTCGCCGTGTGCTCGGTGGTCCGATGGGCGTGCGGTGATCTGACGCCCCGAGCATCGGGCGTCAGGCCCTCGTCGTTCCTTTGGAGGCCAGTGCCTTCTCGTATTCGGTGTCGGCTTCGGGGGTGTTCGGGTAGTCGACCGCGGCACCCTCGCGGGCGAGGGCCTCCAGGGTGCTCTCGTGGTGCGGGCGGTCCGGGTCCTCGCCCTGATCGCCGTTCACGAAATGCTTGCCCCGCAGGGCCGACGCCACGATCGCGATCAGCAGCAGGATGATGGAGGCGCTGAAGGCCACCACCAGCCCGTGGTGGAACGCGTCCGAGATCAGGTGCGGGAAGAAGGACTGTCCGGTCAGGGTGGCCACGTCGGCGCCGTTGCCCGGCCGCAGCTGCGACGGGTCCACCGAGCCCATCAGCTGAGTGATCGGGTTGTCGCCGAGGAAGGCGGCGAACAGGGTGCCGACGGGCGGCGTCTGGGAGATCGTTTGCGCCGCATCGGAGTTGACGCCAAGGGCCGTCAGGCCGGCGTACATGGAACTCGGCAGCCGGCTGGCCAACCCGATCGCCATCAGCGTGAAGAAGCCGCCCATCGACAGGACCATGCCGGCGTTCATCCCGGTCGCCCGGACACCGGAGGCGGCACCGCGCTGCGAGGAGGGCACCGAGTTCATGATGGCAGCGGCGTTCGGGGCCGCGAGCAGGCCGGAGCCGATGCCGTTGAGCGCCAGGAGGGCGGCGAACATGACGTAGTTGAAGTCGGCCGGGATCATCATCAGCCCGACGAACGTCAGGGTCGTCAGGATCAGGCCGCCGGTGGCGAAAGCCCTCGCACCGAAGCGGTCGGACAGGGCGCCGGAGACCGGACCGGCGATCAGGAACCCGATGGTCAGCGGCAGCATGTAGATGCCGGCCCACAACGGCGCGTCGGCGAAGGCGTAGCCGTGCAGCGGGAGCCAGATGCCCTGGAGCCAGATGATCAGGATGAACTGCAACCCGCCGCGCGCCATGGCCGAGGCGAAGTTGACGATGTTGCCGGCGGTGAAGGCACGGATCTTGAACAGCTTCAGGTTGATCATCGGGTCGTGGACCTTGTTCTCGATGATCACGAAGACGACCAGCAGGGCGATCCCGAGGATCATCCCGGTCAGCACCATCGGGCTGCTCCAGCCCATGTTGTGCTTTCCGTAGGGCTGCAGACCGTAGGTGATGGCGACCAGGACGCCGATCAGGCCCAGCCCGAAGGTGATGTTGCCCCACCAGTCGATGCGCTGGTGGACCTTGGTGCTGCGCGGCTTGTCGTGCAGCCTGCGGTACCCGGTCCAGGTGCCCCAGATACCGATCGGGACGCTCACCCAGAAGACGGCGCGCCAGTTCCATTCCGACAGCAGACCACCGATCACCAGGCCGAAGAACGACCCGGCCAGACCGGCGACCTGGTTGACGCCGAGCGCGAACCCGCGCCGGTCCGAGGGGAAGGCGTCGGTGATGATCGCAGTCGAATTCGCCGTCAGCATCGCCCCGCCGATGCCCTGCAGGACGCGGAGCGAAATCAGTTCCAGGGCGCCGGTCGACCCGGTGTTGGGCACCAGGGCGCAGGCGATCGACCCGACGGTGAAGATCGCGAACCCGAGGTTGAAGAGCTTCGCGCGGCCGTACTGGTCCCCGAGCCGGCCGAAGGTGACCACCAGCACGGCGGTGACGAGCATGTAACCCATCAGCATCCACAGCAGATAGCTGATGTTCTCCGGTGCCAGCGGATTGAGCCCGAGACCGGCGAAGATGGCCGGTAGCGAGATCAGCAGGATCGACGAATTGAGCATGGCGGCGAGCATGCCGACGGTGGTCACGCTCAGTGCGACGCGTCGCGCGTGGGCGACGGCATGGTCCTGCGTTGCGGTGGCGGTCACAGACTCCCTCTCGGTCGTTACTGATGCTAACGACAGCTGTCGGGTTTGTCCCACCCTCCCATTGTGAAAGGCCTCACCGTTGGTGAAAGGCCTCACCGTCACGCGCCAGCGCGCGGGCACCGCTGACCGGTCGCAGTTACTCGATCAACGCGAGAAGCTCCGGGACCGTCATCGATCCCGGGCGCACGCCACGGCGCGCGAAATCGTCGGCGACCCGGCACAGCGTCGCGTTCACCGGGGTCGGCACCGCGTGCAGCCTGCCGAGAAGAACCACCTCGCCGGCGAGGTAGTCGGCCTCCACCCGGCCGGTGCCGCGGGTCAGGCTCTGCCAGGTGGAACCGCCACCTCGCGGCTGTCCGGGGATCTCGCGGGTGATCAGCCGGGTCCGCGCTCCGGCGTCCTCGTCCGGTCCGGCGTGATCGATACCGGCCGCAGCCAGCACCGCCAGCCCCTCGGCCCGTGCGCGCGACACCAGATCCGTCGCGGCCCCGGACTCGACCGGACCGGTGATCGCCTCGACGGCATTGCCCAGGTTGGCCAGCAGCTTGGTGTACTTCCAGCGCATCACCGCCTCGGTGGGCCGGCCGCCGATCCCGGCGGCCTCCAGATCGGCGCAGACCGCGTCCACGAGCAGGTCCGAACCGTTCGGGTAACGCCCGACCGTCAACACCCCGATCAAAGGGTCACCAACGGCGGCGATCTCGCCCGGAGCAAGGTAGGTGGCCGGCAGCATCACGGTGACGCCGTAGACCCTGGCGAAACGACGCAGTGCGATCCGCTCGCCCTCGACACCGTTCTGGGCGCAGAACAACGGAAGGTCGGTGTCCGCGGTGCCACCGCCGTTGACCGGCACGGGACCCCAGGTCTCGAGCGCGGCGATGCTGTCCTGCACCTTCACGCCCAGGACGAGGACGTCGTCCGGGGTCAGCGTCAGCTCGTCCGGCCCGGCGACGACCGGGATGTGCAGGTGCTCAGTCCCTCTCGGCGTGCGAAAGGTGAGACCGCCGGCGGCGATCGCATCGTGGTGGGCTCCACGTGCGACCAGCACCACGTCTCGGCCGGCGGCGAAGAGCGCCGCACCGATGGAGCCTCCGACGGCCCCCGCGCCGATCACGATGTATCTCATCGGACCACCGTGCCACACCGCCCGGCGCGCGATCCCGCGGCCAGGGGCATCGCGGACCGAACGGGACGCGGCATCGGGACTAGGGTCATCCCGACGAAACAACTCGCGCCGCGCGACCTCCTGGAGTGAAGCCATGCAGTTCGAAGACGCGCCGGAGCCGGCGCGGCGCGCACTGGTCCGCCGTCCGTCCCCGCTGCTGGCCGACGGGTTGGTCACCCACATCGAGCGCTCGCCGATCGACCTCGAGCTGGCGGGCCGGCAGTGGCAGGGTTACGTCGACGCGCTGACCGGCAGCGGCTGGCAGACGGTCGAGGTGTCACCCGCGCCGGACTGCCCGGACTCGGTGTTCGTCGAGGACACCGTGGTGATGTTCGACGGATCGGCGGTGATCACCAATCCTGGCGCAGATGCCCGCAAGCCGGAGACCGACGGGACGGCGAAGGTACTGGGCGATCTGGGCTACCCGGTGCACCGGATGACGCAGGGTTCGCTCGACGGCGGAGACGTCCTGAAGGTCGGCAGGGTGGTCTACGTCGGGCGCGGTGGCCGGACCGACGCCGCCGGTATCGCCGAGTTCCGTTCGATCCTGGAGCCGTTGGGCGCCACGGTGATCGCGGTTCCGCTGACGAAGGTCCTGCACCTCAAGTCGGCGGTGACGGCGCTGCCGGACGGCACGGTCATCGGTTACCCGCCGCTGGTCGACGACCCGGGGTTCTTCCCGCACTTCCGGCCGATGCCGGAGGAGGCGGGTGCACACGTCGTCGACCTCGGTCGTGGCCACCTGCTGATGGCCTCGTCGGCTCCACGCTCGGCCGAGATGATCGCCGATCTGGGCTACACGCCCGTCCTGGTCGACATCACCCAGTTCGAGAAGATGGAGGGCTGCGTCACCTGTCTTTCGGTACGGCTGCGACATCAGCCGTCGATGGGCTGAGAACTGCCAGGCACCAACACTTTTCCCGACCGACCCGCACATCCCACGAAGGAGTGAGAGATGAAGAAGATCATCAATGATCCATCGACGGTGGTGGACGAGGCGCTGGACGGTGCCGCCGCCGCGCACGCCGATCTGCTGACGCTGCACCGCAATCCGACCTTCGTGACGCGGGCCGACGGTCCGATCGCCGGGAAGGTGGCGCTGGTGTCCGGCGGTGGCAGCGGGCACGAACCCCTGCACGTCGGCTACGTCGGCGCCGGCATGCTCGATGCGGCGGTGCCCGGGGCGATGTTCACCTCACCTACCCCCGATCAGATCCTCGACGCCACCAAGGCGGTCGACGGGGGCGCCGGGGTCCTGCACATCGTCAAGAACTACACCGGTGACGTGCTGAACTTCGAGATGGCGGCCGAACTTGCAGCGGCGGAGGGCTTGTCGGTGGCCTCCGTCGTGGTCGACGACGACGTGGCCGTCAAGGACTCGACGTGGACCGCCGGCCGCCGGGGAGTCGGTGGCACGGTCCTGGTGGAGAAGATCGCCGGAGCGGCGGCGGCGCGCGGTGACGACCTGGCCTCGGTGACGGCGATCGCGCAGCGCGTCATCGCGCAGGTCCGGTCGATGGGCATGGCCCTGCGGGCCTGCACGGTCCCGCACTCGGGCGAGCCGTCGTTCACCCTGGCCGAGGACGAGATGGAGATCGGCATCGGCATCCACGGCGAGCCGGGACGGGAGACGCGCAAGCTGGCCCCGGCGGACGAGATCGTGGCGATCCTGCTGGACGCCGTGATCGCGGACCTGCCGTTCGTCTCCGCCGACCGGACCCTGCTGTTCGTCAACGGCATGGGGGGCACACCGGAGGTCGAGCTCTACCTCGCCTACAATTCGGCTCGAAAGTACCTGGCCGGCAAAGGTATCGAGGTGGAGCGGTCGCTGGTCGGCAACTACATCACCGCGTTGGAGATGCAAGGAATGTCCATCACCCTGCTCAAGCTCGACGACGAGTTCGTCGAATTGTGGGACGCGCCGGTACACACCGTCGCCCTTCGAAGAGGACTGTGAACCAATATGGGGTACGACGCAGAGTCGTCCGTCGCGGCCATCCGGGCGCTGGGTGCCGAGATCGCCCGCCGCCGCAGTGAACTGACCCATCTCGATCAGGAGATCGGTGACGGCGACCACGGCGAGAACCTGGCGCGTGGATTCTCCGCGGTCCTGACGAAGCTCCGGACCGTCGAGCCGCAGACTCCGGCCGAGGTGATGTCGCTGGTGGCCAGCACGCTGATCTCAACCGTCGGCGGCGCCTCCGGTCCGTTGTTCGGGACCGCCTTCCTCCGCGCGTCCACGGTGCTCGGCAAGGCGACCCAGCTGGACGGCGCCCTGGTGGCGGCGGCCCTGGTGGCGGCCCGCGACGGCGTCGTGGGCCGCGGAAAGGCCGAGCTCGGCGACAAGACCATGGTGGACGCGCTCAGCCCGGCCGCCGATGCGGCCACCGCTGCGGCACAGGCCGGATCCGATGTGGCCGGGGTCCTGGCGGCCGCTGCCGACGCGGCGGCGGTCGGCGCCGCGGCGACCACGCCTCTGCAGGCCCGCAAAGGCCGCGCCTCCTACCTCGGGGAACGGTCGATCGGCCACCTCGATCCGGGGGCGCAGAGCACTGCCTACGTGCTGGCGTCGCTCGCCGCCAGCGCCGCCGGTCACCCTGCGCCGGCGGAGGGCTGATGACGGTCGGGCTGATTCTGGTCTCCCACAGCGCCGATCTGGCCCGGGGAACTGCGGAACTGGCTCGGCAGATGGCGCCGTCGGTGGTGATCGCGGCGGCCGGTGGGACCGACGAAGGCGGAATCGGGACGTCCTTCGATCTCATCAACGACGCCATCGGTACGGCTGACACCGGTGACGGAGCCGTGCTGCTCTACGACCTCGGCAGCGCGGTGTTGACCGCCGAGACCGCGCTGGAATTCCTGGATCCCGATGCGGCACGACGGATCCGGATCGTCGACGCCCCGCTGGTGGAAGGTGCGGTCGCGGCCGCCGTCACGGCCCAGGGCGGCGCCGGCCTGGACGCCGTGGCCTCCTCGGCGTCGACGGCCGGGCTGCCGGCCGGTGATGCGTTCGCGAGTCCTCCGACGGTGGCAGCGGTGGAGGAGACGATTGCTGACGATCACCGCCACGAGTCCGTCCGGGCCACCGTCTCGGTCGTCAACCCGCTCGGCCTGCATGCCCGCCCGGTGGCGGCGTTGATCAGATCCCTGGTGGGACTGGACGTCCTGGTCACTCTCGGCCGACCGGATGCGCCGGCGGTCGACCTGCGTGCCGTACTGCGCGTGGTCGCCCTCGCCCTCCGCGGCGGCGACCAGGTCGAGGTGGTCGCCACCGGCCACGACGCCGCCGCGGCGGCGGCCAAGGTCACCGCTCTGATCACCGGTGGTTTCGGTGAGACGCCGGATCTGCCGCGACGGATCGCGCCGGCCGCGATGGGTGCCGCCCCGGCCAGGATGGGCAACGCGCCCACCGGATTTCGATCGATCTCCCATCCGGCGCCGGCGATCGTCGACGCGGTACTGGCCGCCGTACCGGGTGCGCCGGGCCTGGCCATCGGCCCTCTGGTGCGGCTCGATCGGGCGCCACGGCAACTTGCCGGCGCGGCCTCGCCGCGTGGCGCCGACCTCGATGCCGGGCGGGAGGGTGCCCGTCTCGATCTGGCGATCGCTTCGGCGGCGGGGCGGCTGTTGGCCGGCAACCAGTTCGAGGTCGCTCATGCGGTGCTGCTCGCCGATCCGGAACTGCGGGCTGCGGCCCAACCGGCGATCTCGAACGGGTCCTCCGATGCGGCCGCGGCCTGGTGGGATGCGGTGGGGCTGACGGCAGATCGACTCGCCGGCGACCCGGACGAGCTGGTCGCCTCGCGGGCCGTCGACGTCCGTGAGGCCGGGGCGGCAGTGCTTGCCGAACTGGGTGTCGTCGTGGATCGCATCCCAGCAAAGCTGGACGGCGCGGTGGTGTTCGCCGACGATCTGGGGCCGGGCGAGGTACCGGTGCTGCTCGAGCGCGGCGCCGTCGGCGTGGTGCTGTCGCGGAGTTCGACCACGGCGCACGCGGTGATCGTCGCGCGCGGGCTCGGTCTGCCGATGATCCTGCGGGCCGGTGACGAGATCGGACGGCTCGCCGCGGGGACGGAACTGGTGCTGGACGGGGACTCCGGGACGGTGACCGTCTCGCCCGATCACCGGACGGCCGAGGCGATCCGGGGACGCATCATCGACCTGGCCCGGGCTGCGCAACTGCGGACCGAGGCGGCCAGGGGACCGGTCTACGCCCCCGACGGGCGTCAGATCATGGTGGTGGCGAACATCGGTTCGCTGGCCGATGCGAAGGCCGCGGTCGAGTCGGGCGCGGACGGGGTCGGTCTGCTGCGCACCGAACTGCTGGTCCTGGACCGGGAGAACTATCCGGACGAGGACACCCAGATCGCTGATCTGACGGCGATCTTCGAGGTGCTCCAGGACCGGCCGATCGTGGTGCGCGTGCTGGACGCGGGCGGTGACAAGCCGGTCACCGCATTGGATCTCGATCCGGTGCACAACGGATTTCTCGGCGTGCGGGGGTTGCGCTACCTCCTGGCGCACCCTGACGTCCTGCAGGTGCAGCTGCGTGCGATCTTCCGCGCCGCGGTCGGTCACCACGTCTCGGTGATGGCGCCGATGGTGTCGGTGGCCTCCGAGGTGCTGGCCTTCCGCGAAGCGGTGCGCGCCGCCCTGGAATCGCTGGTGGCCGACGGTCTGCCCCACCGGCCCCCGGACCAGATCGGCGTGATGATCGAGGTACCCGCAGCGGCGCTGGCGGCCGACGAGATCTGTGCCGTCTGCGATTTCGTATCGATCGGCTCCAACGACCTGACGAGCTACACGATGGCCGCGGACCGGACCGAGACCGGCGTGGCGGACCTGCTGGACCCCTCGTCCACAGCGGTCCAGCGACTGTTGGACCAGCTCTGCAGGTTTGCGGTCGCCTCCGGGACGCCGGTCGCCGTGTGCGGCGAGATCGCCGGCATGACCGAGCATGTGCTCGGTCTCGTCGCTCGCGGTGTGCACGAACTCTCGGTCGCGCCGGTCCGTGTCCCGATCATCAAGGAACTCCTGCGCGAACATGCGCGGTAGGTGGGCCGATCGTCCCTGTTCCGGGCGGGCCCTGTCGGGTGTGCCACTGCCCGATCGCGGGGTGAGCGGCAGGTGCCCGGCGGCGTAGTCGCCGTCGTGCTGGCCGCAGCGGTGCTGCACGTCCTGTGGAACACCCTCGTCAAGATCTCCGAGGACGGCTACCTGGCCACGGTGCTGATCGCCGGCGGCGGCGCCCTGCTGTGTGCCGCCGCACTACCGATGCTGCCGGCGATCAACGGCGCCGCCTGGATCAACGTCCTCGGATCCGTGGTGGCCCAGACCATCTACTACCCGCTGGTCGCGGCCGCCTACCGGGCCGGTGACATGAGTCAGACCTACCCGCTGATGCGGGGCACCGCGCCCCTCCTGGTCGCCGTCGTCAGTGGGCCCGTCATCGGGGAGCACCTGACCGGACCGGAATGGATCGGCGTCGGTCTGATCTGTTGCGGCATCTGGGGTATCGGGGCCGGTGGCCTGGTCGGGCGGTCGGCGGCACCGAGGACGGTCGGGCGTCGGTTCCGGGTGCCGAAGCCGATTCGACTGGCGCTGATCAATGCGGTGGTGATCGCGACCTACACGTTGATCGACGGCGCCGGGGCAAGAGCGTCCGGAGCACCTGCGACCTACACCGCGTGGATCTTCCTGTTCACCGCCCTGCCGATGGTGACCTGGACCCTGATCCGTCGTCCGCGCGTGCTGATGGGTGCGGTGAGCAAGCAGTGGTGGGTCGGGATCGGCGGCGGTGTCGCCAATGTCGGCGCCTACGGGTTGGTGCTCTGGGCGATGACCAGGGCCCCGGTGGCGGCGGTGGCGGCCCTGCGGGAGACCTCCATCCTGTTCGCCACCGTGACGTCGGTGCTCATCCTGAAGGAGAAGGCCGACCGGTACCGGATCGGCGCCGCGGTGGTGATCGCGACCGGGGCGATCGTGTTGCGGTTGGCCTAAGGGCCCTCAGACCAGGCCGGGAAGTCCGTCGAGGCTCGCGGAGTTCTTCTTCCGGCGGTATTCGGCAAGTCCGTCCTCGCCCTTGTTCGCGTTCCACAGGTCCAGTACGTCGCGATCCTGGACGTACGTCATGCGTGGGACGGCGTAGCCACACGAATCCGAGACCCGATGCACCGCAACCACGATCACCGATCGGACACCGGGATGCACGGTGAACCGGGGAATCAGGTCGGCGAAACGCGGATCGCCGGGCAGGACCACCTCACCGGTTCCGTGCAGGCGCACGATGTTGGGGCGCCCGTCGAAAGCCGTGAACATCAGGACGATGCGGCCGTTCTGCTGGAGGTGTGCGATCGTCTCCACACCGCTGCCGGTGACGTCGAGGTAGGCGACGGTGTGTTCGTCCAGCACCGCGAAGGTGCCGGCCATGCCCTTGGGCGAGACGTTGATGAGCCCGTCGCCTTCCAGCGGCGCCGTCCCGACGATGAACATCGGCTGCGCCGTCAACCATGTCGCCAGTTGTTGATCGATTCCGTCGAAGACCTTTCCCATGGGCGGAGCCTATCGGTCCGGACGCGTGCGGTGGCCCGGCTTCAGCAGTGCACGAGAACGCCGCGTGCCCGGAGCGACTCGACGACCGGGTCGTCCTGGGCGATGCGGTTCCACCGCAGGTCCAGTTTGTCCAGGCAGGGCAGTGCAGCAAGGAACTCCGGCGCCGAGTCGATGGCGTTCTGACGCAGGTCCAGCTCCCGCAGGCGGGGAAGGCCGGCCAGCGAGGGCGGCACGGCCGATAGGCGGTTGTCCCGCAGGTTGACGAAGCGCAGGTTCCGCAGTCGGGCGGTCTGCTCCGGAAGATCGGTCAGCAGATTCGAGCGCAGGTGCAGTTCGCGCAGTTGGACCAGGCCGGCCAGGGTCTCCGGCAGCGCCTCGAGGCCGGTCGATTCGGCGCGCAACTCGGCCAGCACCGTCAGGCCGCACAGCGCATCGCCCCACCGGGACAGCGGGTTCAGGTTGACGTTGAGGTAGACCAACCGCGAGAGATCACCGATCTCGGGTCGGAGTTCGGTGATGCGATTGGCGTGCAGGTAGAGGTACTCGAGCGCCCCGCACCGGCCGATCTCGAAGGGCAGACCCTGGAGTTGGTTCCCGGCCAGGTCCAGCACCCGCAGTCGGGTCAGCGCGCCCACGGCTCCGGGCACCACGGTCAGACGGTTGTCGTGGAGGTAGAGATGGGTGGTCGCTGGCTCCACGGCCGGCCAGGCACGGAGCCCCCGCCGGCCGCAGTCGGTCACCGCAGTCATTCGTCCAGGGTCTCGGCGAAGCGGGCCAGCTGGACCGGATCGATCGAGTAGCCGTGTTCGGCCGCCGGGTAGCGGCCGGCCCTGACGTCGGCGGCGTAGGCGGCGACGCCGGCGTCCATCGCATCCTGGAGATCGGCGTACCGCTTGACGAAACGGGCGCCCTCGCCGGCCCTGATACCCAGTAGGTCGTGGAACACCAGGACCTGGCCGTCGGTATCGGGACCGGCCCCGATACCGATCACCGGGATCGATATCCGTGGCATCAGGGCGGCAGTGACCGCATTGGGTACCGCCTCGAACACCATGCTGAAGCAGCCGGCCTCCTGCAGGGCCAGGGCCCCCCGGGCGATCGCGATCGCCGATTCGGCGCTGCGGCCCTGCGCCTTGTAGCCGCCGAGCGCGGTGGCGGTCTGGGGGGTCAGTCCGACGTGGCCCATCACCGGCACGCCGGCACCGACCACGGCTGCAGCGCGCTGGACGGACATCGAGCCGCCGCCCTCGAGCTTCACCGCGTCGGCTCCCGCCTCCTTGACGAAGCGGACCGCGGTCGCCACGGCCTGCTGGTCGCTCACCTCGTACGAGCCGAACGGGAGGTCCGCGACCAGCAGCGCACCGGTCGTCCCGCGCCGGGTGGCGGCGGTCAGCATCAGCATCTCCTCGATGCCGACGGCCACGGTGCTCGGATACCCCAGGACCGTCATCGCCCCGGAGTCGCCGACGAGCACGATGTCGACTCCGGCCGCCTCAGCGGCGCGCGCACTGGGGTAGTCGTAGGCGGTGACCATGACGATCGGCACGCGAGAGAGCTTGAGCGACTGCAGGTGTGGAATGGTGACCACCGACCGCGCACTGGTCGGTCCGCTGGGTGGCGCTGGCTTGCTGGACATCGGGAGGGGTGCCTCTCTCGTGGAGTGTTCGCCGCTGCTGCCACACGATCGTCACTGCAGGACGATGTTGTCGATCAATCGGGTCCGGCCCACCAACGCGGCGACGACCAGCACCGCGCGACGTGACGGTACGTCGACGACCTGACGGAAGTCGGCGCCGTCGACGACGGCGAGATATTCGGCGGTGATGGAGTAGTGATCCAGGACCGTCGCTGCGGAGGCCACGATGGCCTCGGCGGACTCGCCGAGCTCGAAGGCCGCTCGACCGGTTTGCAGGGCCTGGTTCAGACCCAGCGCCATCGAGCGGTCGTCCGGCGTCAACCGCACGTTGCGGCTGGACATCGCCAAGCCGTCGGACTCGCGGACGGTCGGCACGTCCACGATCTGCACCTCGATGTCCAGGTCTGCGACCAGCGCCTGGACGACACGCAGTTGCTGGGCGTCCTTCTGGCCGAAGTAGGCCCGGTCGGGTCGGATCATCATGAGCAGTTTGGTGACGACCGTCGTCACCCCGTGGAAGTGCCCGGAGCCGCGGTGCGCACCTTCGAAGGTCTCGACGATCGGACCGGCCAGCGAGACCGTCGCGCTGAAGCCGGTGGGGTACACCTCGTCGACGGTCGGCGCGAAATAGATTTCCACGCCGGCGTTTTCGGCATGTGCACGGTCCTGCGCGTCGGTGCGCGGATAGGCCGCGAGATCGGCCGGATCGTTGAACTGAGCGGGGTTGACGAAGACCGACAGCACCACCACGTCGTTGTCCTGACCGGCCCGACGCAGCAGCTCCAGATGTCCCTGGTGCAGGGCCCCCATGGTGGGCACGAACCCGATCGACCCGGTGCGGTGCGGCGCCAGGGCGTGGCGAAGAGCGCTGACGGTGTTGACGACGATCACTGCGTTGTCCCTGTGCTGGAGGATGTTTCATCGGGATGCGACTGCGCCAACTGGTGCGTGGAGACGACAAGTGCGTCGAACATGGGCAGCAGCTCGGGAGTCCGCGCTGCGACGACCTGTCGGTGTGAATCCACGACGGCCCGATCTCCGCGGGCGACGGGCCCGGTCAACGCGGCCGCGCCCTGCACTCCCCAGTTCTCCAGTGCTGCACGGGCCAGGGGAAGCAGCACCGCCCGGTCGATGCCCGCGGTTCGCAGGAGAGCGGCGGCTGCGGACTCCAGGGTGACCAGGAAGTTGGCCGCCATCGCGGTGGCTGCGTGGTAGGCCGTGCGATCGGACTCGGCGACGGTGAACGGCCGCATCCCGAGCCGCCGGGCCAGGTCGCGGGCGACCGCGAGGGCGGGTGGATCGGTGCCGGCGACGGCAGCGGCGGTCCCCGCCAGGACGTCGGGGGAGGTCTGCGCCGTGAACGTCATGACCGGATGCATCGAGAAGCCGCGGCGGGAGCCGAGCGCGGACAGTCCGGTGGCCCCGGAGCAATGACCGACCAGCGGGCCAGGACGGATCAGGGCTGCGGCGGAGGCGATGGCGGCGTCGGGGACACACAGCAGGACGATGCCGTCGCCGGGCTCGCCGGGGTAGCCGCGCGGGTGCGGACCGCTGCACGGGTATCCGGCCGCGCGTAGTGCCTGGACCAGCACTGATCCCAATCGGCCGCCGCCGACGACCGCGACCGTGCCGGGGTGGTGGGTGTCCTCGCCCACGACTTTCGCTGCCGCGGACAGGCTTGTCGACCCACTGCCCGACCGCTGTGTCATATCCGAATCCTGCCCTATTGCCGGCAGCCCTGACGCCAGTTGCCGGCCACGGGATCACGCGGCGGACGTCGTGGTCCAGCGCGGGTTGGCGGCTGGGGAGGGGTCAGCTGCGGGAGGCCAGTTCCTTCGCGACGTTGTAGCACTCGGCCAGCTCGCCGTCGGCGTGATTGTTCGCGCAGCGAAGTTCGTAGGTCATCATCACCACGCGCGGTACCCAGCTGTACGCGGTCGGCGTGTTGCCGTTGATCTGGAGCATGGATTTGATCTCCGACTCGACCCTTCGCTGCGCCCTGGCCCCGATCGCGGGCACGGTCGACTTCTGCTTCGTGGCGATACTCATGACGTCCTTCAGGTTGTCTGGTGCGTTGACTTGTCTGGTGCTTTGACGGTTCCCGGCGCGGAGCGCAGCAGGACCGGTACGTGAACCCCCTGCGCACCATTGCTGTAGAAGTTTAACCCTGCGAACGATCAGTTTGTTCCACCTGCATCGGAGTTCGGGACCGGCGGTGGGATGGCACTGACCGGGGGAGGGTCCGCACGACCTCCCCATTGTCGGCACCGGCACCGTCACGATCGCTGACCGCTGCGACAGAGCAAGTATTTGTTCGTCTGATTTCGGGCTCCAAAAATTGTGACCGTCCTGTGACCTGGGGGTGGCTCGAAATGGCGCCTTTTCGGGGTCGGCTGTCGGTGCCCGCCGATAAAGTGGTGGATACGGGGACAGCCGGATTCGTCGATTCCGACCAGGCCAAACAATTGGTTCGGTCGGCGATGAACGCCGTCACCGAATTTGCGGGACGGCGCGTTCTGGAAGATCGGCGCCGACGATCTGCTGACGTTGGGTCAGGAACTGGAAACACTGTCCCGGACGGTGCATACGGTCAAGGTGCACCTCGCGGGGGAGGTCGACACCCAAGCGATGGCGACACCCCGGGGGTGCCCCTGGACGGCGTCGCTGCTACGGCAGGTGCTGGTGATCTCCCCGACGGAGGCCCACAGCCGGGTCCGATCGTCCCGGGTGGGGGTAGTGAGGTCCTGGATGTCGGACGCTCCCGAAGGACGTCTACGCGGGGGATGCGCCGGGCGATCAAGGCCTGCGACCGGGGCTGCGTCTGGTCCGGCTGCGACCGGTCGACGCATTGGTGCGATGTTCACCACGTGAATCGGTTCGTCCGGGATCTGGGGGAGACGAACGTCCACACCGGGGTGCTGCTCTGCGGTTTTCATCACGACGAAATCCACCAAGCGCAATGGACCATCCGATTCGCCGCCGACGGCCACCCGGAACTGATCCCCTGCCGTGGATCGACAGAAGTCAACGCCCCCGCCGCAACCAGATGCACTATTCACGAGACCTGGTCGACTCGTAGCACCGTCACGCAGGCTGCATGGATCAACTTCGCCCTTTTGGGACGGGTGGGACAGAAGTCATCACTTTCGTCCATGCCTGGGAAGTTGATCCACGCCTGGGAAGTTGATCCACGCCAGACGAGGGGAATCCACGCCAGGCAAAGTGGATCCACGCCAGACGAGTGGGTGACCCGGGCCCGGGAAGGGGATCCAGGCGCCCCGGTCGGTGGGAACGCTCAGAACCGGGCGTTGTCCTGGCGTGATCCGGCCAACAACGCCGGGAGGTCGATGCCGTGCCGGACGAATCGGTCGGCGTGCGGAGGATAGCCATCGGCGCGCACCAACTCGTCACCGCGCGAGGTGAAGATGTCGGCGATCTCGATGACGCCGCTCTCGACCCGGCCGGGCAGCGCGACGATCTCCCGGACCCGGCGGTGCCCGTTCGGGTCGATGCCCAACTGGACGACGAGATCGACCGATGTGGCGACCGTCGGCACCACGAAGGCGGCCGTGACGTTCTCACCGGCCAGCAGCGGGAGCGTGCACAGCTTGATCACCGCCTCGCGGGCGGAGTTGGCGTGCACGCTGCACATGCCGGGCAGGCCCGAGTTGAGTGCGATCAGCAGATCGAGCGACTCCTCCTGACGGACCTCGCCGACGATAATCCGCGACGGGCGCATCCGCAGCGCTTCCTTGATCAGCCGGCGCAGCCGGATCTCGCCCTGACCCTCCAGGTTCGGCTGCCGTGTCTGCATGGCCACCACGTCGGGCAGGTTGGGCCGCAGTTCGAAGACCTCCTCACAGGTGATCACCCGCTCCCGCGGCGGGATCGAGTTGATCAACGTGTTCAACAGGGTCGTCTTGCCCGCCTGGGTGCCGCCGGCCACGATCACGTTCAGCCCGGCGATGATCGAGGCCTCCAGGAAGCGGGCGGCGTGCGCCGTCATCGACCCGCGCGCCACCAGGTCCTCCAGTCCGTTGGCCGCGACGATGAACTTGCGGATGTTCAGGGACAGGTGCTCGCGGGTGATGTCCGGGATGACGGCGTGCAGCCGCGACCCGTCGGGCAGCAGGGCATCGACGAAGGGGGAGGACAGGTCCAACCGGCGCCCCGAGGGCTTGAGCATGCGTTCGACGAGGTCACGGAGTTCCCCCGGGGCCAGGACGGTGGTGGTCAGCTCGGAGATGCCGTTGCGCGCGATGAACACCTTGCCCGGCTGGTTGACCCAGATCTCCTCGATCTCGCGGTCGTCGAGGAAGCGCTGCAGTGGGCCGAAGCCGGCCAGGGCGTCGAAGACGAAGCGGGCGGCGCCGGGCCGGTCGATCAGCGGGGGCAGGGAGGAGTTCGGCACGCGCTCCTCGTAGTGGCCGATCACCTCGTCGATCAGGGCCCGGGTGGATCGTTGGTCGGAGATGGGATCCACCCCGCGTCTGCGGATCAGCTCGCGGACCTCGTCGTGGATGTGTTCGGTGGCGGTCGCCATCGGTGTACCCCCCTCGGGTTGACCTGACGGTAACCCGAATGGCGGCACCCGGGCCAGGATTGCCCACATCCGGCGGCGCGGACCCGGGGGGACGCATGCCCTGAGCAGAAGAGCCCGGGAACCGCCGCGCGCCGTGCTTTGCTCAACGGGAGGGAACGGAATCCGGACCGGGCTTGTTGACCGGCGGGAGAGCGGAGCGAGAGGGAGGTGGCGGACATGTCGGGACCGATGGGCGGCGCGTCGATGGCGGCGTTGCGGGCGATGCACCGGGACGATTCGGTGGCCGATCACAAGCTGTCGCCGGGGATCGCGAAACGGATCCTCGGGTTCGCCCGGCCGTATCGCAAGGAACTGACGCTGTTCCTGGCCGTCACGGTGTTCTCCGCCGTCATCGCGGTGGCGACGCCGCTGCTGGCCGGCAACGTGGTGAACCAGATCAGCGGTCACGGGAGCCTGCGCACGATCGTGATCCTGGCCCTGGTGATCGCCATCCTGGCCATCGTCGACACCGGCAACTCGCTGGTGTCCCGCTTCTACTCCTCGCGCATCGGCGAGGGCCTGATCTACGACATGCGCAGCAAGGTCTTCGACCACGTGCAGAAGATGTCGCTGTCGTTCTTCACCCGGACGCAGACCGGGGCACTGGTCAGCCGGCTGAACAACGACGTCATCGGCGCGCAGCAGGCCTTCACCTCTACCCTGTCCGGGATCGTCTCCAACGTCATCGGGCTGGTGCTCACCGCCGGGGTGATGTTCACGCTCTCCTGGCAGGTGACGGTCCTCTCCCTGATCCTGTTGCCCGTGTTCGTGCTGCCGGCCAGGGCTTTCGGGCGCAAGCTGCAGACCCTGACGCGGGAGTCCTACGGCCTCAACGCATCGATGACCACGACGATGACGGAACGGTTCAATGTTTCTGGCGCGCTGCTGGTGTCGCTGTTCGGTCGGCCGGTGGAGGAGTCCAGATCGTTCTCCGAGCGGGCCGGCCGGGTGCGGGACATCGGTGTGACGACGGCCATGTACGGCCGTACCTTCATCGCCGCGCTGACCCTGGTGGCGGCGCTGGCGCAGGCCCTGACCTACGGGCTCGGCGGAGCACTCGCCCTCTCCGGGTCGCTGAACGCCGGCTCGGTGGTCGCGCTGGCCCTGCTCCTGACGCGCCTGTACGGCCCGCTGACCGCCCTGTCGAACGTCCGGGTCGACGTCATGAGCGCTCTGGTCTCGTTCGAAAGAGTCTTCGAGGTAATGGATCTCGAGCCGATGATCCAGGAGAAGCCGGGAGCGGTGGTGATGGCCAAGGGCTCGCGGGCCGTCGAATTCATCGACGTCCAGTTCGCCTATCCGAGCGCCGCAGAGGTGTCGCTCGCCTCGTTGGAGAGCATCTCGGTTCCCGACCACAGCCCACGGCACTCCGTCCTGCACGGGGTCAGTTTTCGCGCCGAAGCCGGTCAGCTGGTGGCCCTGGTCGGCCCGTCGGGGGCCGGGAAGACGACCATCTCCCAGCTCGTTCCTCGGATCTACGACGCCGATTCCGGCTCGGTGCGGATCGGCGAGATCGACGTGAAAGACGCCACCCTGCAGTCACTCCGGGACTCCATCGGGGTGGTCGCCCAGGACGCGCACATGTTCCACGACACGATCAGGGCGAACCTGCTCTACGCCAGACCGGCGGCCACCGAGGAAGAGTTGGTCGAAGCGCTCCGGGCGGCCCAGATCTGGCCGTTGGTCAGCTCGCTGCCCGAAGGCCTGGAGACGGTGGTCGGCGACCGCGGACACCGGCTGTCCGGTGGGGAGAAGCAGCGGCTGGCGATCGCCAGGGTCCTGCTCAAGGCGCCCGACGTGGTCATCCTCGACGAGGCCACCGCCCACCTGGACAGCGAGTCCGAGGCGGCCGTCCAGAAGGCCCTGTCGGCCGCCCTCACCGGCCGGACGTCGCTGGTCATCGCGCACCGGCTGTCCACCGTGAGGACCGCCGACCAGATCCTGGTGATCGACGGTGGCAAGGTGGTGGAGTCTGGCCGTCATGCGGACCTGATCGCGCAGAACGGACTCTACGCAGACCTCTACCGCACGCAGTTCGAGCACCAGGCCTGAGCGGTGCCGCGCCCTGACTGGCGAGCGCTGCGCACGAGGAGGTGGAACATGGGAGTCGTGCACACCTTCGCCGCCCCGACGGCTGCGCCCGGCGGGCTGAGCGTCCTGACCGAGTGGCGACCGGACTACGTCATGATCGTCGTCACCGCGCTCGTCGCCTTCGGCTACCTCCGCACCCGTCGCACCGCAGCAACCCGCGGCATCGAGTGGGCCCGTCGCCGGGACGTGGTGTTCTGGATCGGGATCCTCGCCACGGTGTGGACGACCAACGGCTTCCCGGAGGCGCGCAGCTACCAGTTGATGTGGGTCTGGATGGCGCAGGAGCTGCTGCTGCTGCTGGTCGTGCCGATCATCCTCATGTCGGCCCAACCGGTGTCCCTGGTCACCGCGGTCCACGGCCCTGACAATCCGATCGCCTGTGCGCTGCGGACCAGGACGCTCCGATTCCTGGGGAGTCCCCTGGTCAGCCCGGTGCTGGTGCCGGTGCTCTGCATGCTGCTGATCTTCGGTGGCCTCGGCGCCTTCGCGGTCAGTTCGGTCCCGGCCGGCGGGCTGGTGCACCTGATCCTGCTCGCCGCCGGCGTGCTGGTCGCGCTTCCGCTGGTCAATACCGACGACCAGCGGAGTTCGCTCGCGGTCGGGCTGTCGCTCGCCGTCGGGTTCGTCGAACTGATCCTGGACGCCTTCCCCGGGATCGCACTGAGGTTCCAGACCCACATGACGCTGGTCCACTTCGCCACCGACCGTCCGGCGTTCTCGCCCGTTCCGATCGACGACCAGCACATCGCCGGCGGGATGCTGTGGGTCGTCGCGGAGATCCTCGACCTACCGTTCCTGATCCTGGCGGCCGGCCGCTGGATCAAGGCGGACGCGAGGGACGCGGCCAAGATCGATGCCGAACTCGACGCCCGTCAGCACTGGGCGGCCGACGGGGAGCCGGTGTCCGAACCCTCGGTCGACCGCCCGTGGTGGCTCGACGACCCAGGCCTGCAGGATCGCTTCGGAGGCCAGAAACCCCCGTTCCGTCCTGCAGAGTGAGCGCAATAGCGAGCACTTTGCAGGACCCAACGGGTAACTTGCATCGTGACTGCAACCCATGCCGATGACCTGTCCCTCGCCCTCCGGCTCGCCGACGCAGCCGACGCCATCAGCCTCGACCGGTTCGGGGCCTCGGACCTGGAGGTCACCTCCAAGCCCGACCTGACGCCGGTGTCGGACGCCGACCTGGCGGTGGAGACCGCGATGCGGGAGCTCCTGACGCGCGAGCGGCCTGCGGACACCGTCATCGGTGAGGAGTTCGGCGGTGCGGCCGAGGCGAGGTCCGACGGTCGGCGTTGGGTTATCGACCCGATCGACGGGACCAAGAACTTCGTCAGGGGCGTACCGGTCTGGGCCACGTTGATCGCGCTGTTCGACGGTGACGACGTGGTGGTCGGCGTCGTGTCGGCGCCGGCGATGGCCCGGCGATGGTGGGCGGGAAACGGTGGGGGAGCGTTCACCCAGTTCGCCGGCGGCGCGGTCCAGCCGTGCCGGGTGTCCGGGGTCGCGAACCTCTCCGACGCCTCCCTGACGTACTCGGACCTGCCGGAATGGCAGGCGGACGGTCGTGGCGCCCAGTTCGCCGAACTGCTCCGCGAGTGCTGGCGGACCCGCGGGTACGGCGACTTCCTCCCCTACATGCTGGTGGCGCAGGGGTCCGCCGAGATCGCCGCCGAACCGGAGCTGAGCCTCTGGGACCTGGCCGCCCTGGTGCCGGTGGTCCGGGAGGCCGGTGGTGTGTTCACCGATGTGGACGGGGTGCCGATCGGGCAGCAGAGCGTCAGCGCCCTGGCCACCAACGGACTGCTGCACGGCCACGTGACGGCCCGCCTCGCACGCTGATCCGCCGCGGTGTTCCAGGTCGCCGGCAGCGCAAAGTCGGCCGTCGCCACGGCCAGGTCACACAGAGATAACGACAACCGGAAGTACAATTGCGCCTGTGATTCACCTGTCCCACGTGTCCAAGAGCTACAAGACGTCCACGCGCCCCGCCCTGGACGACGTCTCCATCGACGTCGACAAGGGGGAGTTCGTCTTCGTCATCGGACCTTCCGGTTCGGGCAAGTCGACGTTCCTGCGACTGGTGCTGCGCGAGGACGTTCCGACCACCGGCCAGATCCAGGTCGCGGGCAAGGACCTGGTGAAACTACGTCGCTCCAAGGTGCCGTCGCACCGTCGACGCCTCGGATGCGTCTTCCAGGATTTCCGCCTGCTGACGAACAAGACCGTCGAACAGAACGTCGGGTTCGCCCTCGAGGTGATCGGGCGTCCGCGGGCCGCCATCAAGAAGATCGTCCCGGAAGTGCTGGAACTGGTGGGGCTGGACGGCAAGGCCCGCCGGTTGCCGCACGAGCTCTCCGGCGGTGAGCAGCAGCGGGTCGCGATCGCCAGAGCCTTCGTCAACCGGCCGCTGCTGCTGCTCGCGGACGAACCGACCGGCAACCTGGACCCCGACACCAGTGCCGACATCATGTTGCTGCTGGAGCGGATCAACCGCACCGGGACCACCGTGCTGATGGCCACCCACGACAACAACATCGTCGACTCCATGCGCCGCCGGGTGATCGAACTGCAACTGGGCAAAGTGGTCCGCGACGAGTCGCGCGGCGTCTACGGCGTCGGTCGCTGACCGACAACCTGCTGCACCAAGAGATTTCCACCGCCTTCATCAACTGCAGGACCGCCAGCGCGTTGGCCGTCGCCGTTGGCGATGCGTCACACGCTGCGAGAGGAACAAATGCGAGCCGGATATGTGTTCAGCGAGGTCCTGACCGGTCTCCGCCGGAACATCACGATGACCGTCGCGATGATCCTGACGACGGCGATCTCGCTGAGTCTGCTCGGTGGGGGCCTGATCGTGGCCAGGGTGTCCCAGGCCACCCAGGTCCTCTACGGGGACAAGGTCGAGGTGATCATCTACCTGAATGCAGATCTTTCGAACAAGGACCCGAACTGCACCGCCGTCATCTGCCAGAACATCTCGGCCTCGCTCAAGAAGAACGCCGACGTCGAACTGTCCACCTACCAGACCCAGGCCGACGCCTTCCAGCAGTACAAGGCACGGTTCGCGGGCCAGCCGGAGATGCTGGCGATCGTGCAGCAGGACGCACTGCCGGCGTCGTTCCACGTGAAGCTGCACGATCCGCAGCGCTTCAAGGTGATCTCGCAGCAGTTCACCGGTCTGCCCGGGGTCGACTCCGTCAACGACCAGAGTGCCTTCCTCAACAAGCTGTTCGGCCTGCTCAACGGGGTGCGCAACCTGGCCATCATCGTGGCCCTGATCCAGGCCTTCGCGGCGCTGCTGCTGATCTCCAACATGGTGCAGATCGCGGCGTACACCCGGCGGACCGAGACCTCGATCATGCGGCTGGTCGGGGCGTCGCGATGGCGGACCCAACTGCCGTTCATGATCGAGGCGGTGGTCGCCGGGGTCATCGGCGCGCTGCTGTCGATCGGGCTCCTGGTGGTCGCCAAGGTGACCTTCGTCGACAAGCTGCTGGGGTCGGTGATCAACTCAGGAGTGCTCGCGCCGCTGACCGGTACCGATCTGGTCGCGGTGGCGCCGTGGTTGCTGCTGGCCGGCGCAGGCCTCGCCGCGATCTCCGGCTACGTCACCCTCCGGCTCTACGTCCGCATCTGACCGGCCCCGACCGGTGATCTGACCGGCCCGGCCGGTGATCCACCTGCCCCGGTCGGTGGAAGGCTTCGGCAGGCTGAGCGGCTCCGCTCCCACGCACCGGCGCGGCCGACTAGGCTGGAGCAGCTATGGCAACCGACAAGAAGAAGGCAGACCGGGCGAACGAGGCCCGCAACCTGGGGCGTTCGCTCATTGCCTCCAACCGCAAGGCCCGTCACGACTACACGATCACCGACACCTACGAGGCCGGGATCTCGCTGACGGGTACCGAGGTGAAGTCGCTGCGGGCCGGACGGGCCTCGCTGATCGACGGTTTCGCGACCGTCTCGGACGACGAGGTCTGGCTGCGCAACGTGCACATCGCCGAGTACGCCGAAGGTACCTGGACCAACCATGCACCCCGGCGGGCCCGCAAGCTGCTGCTGCACCGTTCGGAGATCGACAAGCTGATGCAGAAGCTGCGCGAAGGCGGGGTGGCCCTGATCCCGCTGTCGATGTACTTCTCCGGCGGCAAGGTCAAGGTCGAGATCGCGCTCGGGCGGGGCAAGAAGGAATACGACAAGCGTCAGACCCTGGCCAAGCGCGACTCCGATCGCGAGATCGCCAAGTACGCCGGACGTCGCGCCAAGGGCATGGCCTGACGGCCCTCATCCCGTCCGTCAGACTCGCGACGCCGCGAGACTTTCGACGAAAGCGTGCGACATCGGATCGGCGGACCAGGTAGGCTGAGCATGCTTGTCTCCCCGAATGCTTTCGGGCATGGGGGTGATTGGTCTCGACAGCGGCTGTCGAGTGAGGTGAAGCGGGCCGAGGAAGGCAACGATGATCTCGTTAACCATCCGTTGCAAAAAAATCAAGCGCCGACAACAGTCAGCGCGAGTTCGCCCTCGCCGCCTGAGCGAGTAGCGACTCCGTCAGTCCGGGTGTTCCTCCGACCCGGATACTGGCGCCGTTAAGGAGGATTACCGAAAGATCCGGTAGCGGGATTTTTAGGGACATCAAACAGCTACTGGGCCTGTCACACCAGCACGTTCGCATGACTGGTGGGGTCGAGTAGAGACAACGCGAGCTGCGCCCGGAGAAGCCCTCACAACACAACGTTGGACGCGGGTTCGATTCCCGCCACCTCCACAGTGATGTGGTCCGCAGCGAAGGCCCCACCCGATCCGGGTGGGGCCTTCGATGTTTCAAGGGGGGCGGCGTTCCAAGGTCCGTGTTGCAGGGGCCCGGTGTTGCAGGGGCCCGGTGTGGCACGGGCCGCACGTCGAGCCCCGGTCAGGGACTCGTCGGATCGCCGTCCGGCACCGTGGTGGTGTCCTCGTTGACCGCACCCTTCGCGGCGAGCGTCGCCTTGGCCGGTGACTTCGGTTTCACGGACGCCTTGTCCCGCTTCGGTTTTCCAGCGGAACCCTCGTCGAGGTCGACCCGGAGCCGGTCCAGTTCACTGCGCAGGTAGTCGCGGGTGGCGATCTCCCCGATGGCGATGCGGAGGGCGGCCAGTTCGCGCGCCAGGTACTCGGTGTCCGCCTTGGTCTGCGAGGCACGGTTGCGGTCCTCGTCCAGCGAGATCCGGTCCCGGTCGTCCTGCCGGTTCTGGGCCAGCAGGATCAGCGGCGCCGCGTAGGCGGCCTGCGTGGAGAACGCCAGGTTCAGCAGGATGAAGGGGTACGGATCCCAGGCCAGCTTCACGGCGACGATGTTCAGGGTGATCCAGATGATCACCAGGAGCGTCTGCCAGAACAGGAAGGTCCCCGTACCGAGGAACCGCGCAAGACTCTCCGAGAACCGGCCGAAGGTCTCCGGATCGATGTCGAAGGTGAATCTTCGATTGCTGCGGGGCTGGTCGAGCCGGCGTCCCCGGCGCGCCTCAGGCACGGCCGGTTCCCTTCATCCGGGCCGAGGTCCGCGAGCGGGCGGGCATGTCACCGAGACCCAGCTCCCGCCAGTTGTCCGGTAGCAGGTGGTCGAGGACGTCGTCGACGGTGACCGCCCCGAGCAGATGCTCCTCGTCGTCCACCACGGGCGCACAGACCAGGTTGTAGGCCGCGAAGAACCTGGTCACCTCGGCCAGGCTGGCGTCGGCCGACATCCGGGCCATCTCCTTGTCCACCGCACCGGCGACCAGGTCGAACGGCGGCTCCCGCAGCAGCCGCTGCGTGTGCACCGAACCGAGGTAACGGCCGGTCGGGGTCGCCTGCGGTGGGCGGCAGACGAACACCATCGAGGCCAGAGCGGGCGTCAGGCCGGGGGCTCTCACCCTCGCGAGGGCCTCTGCGATGGTGGCATCCGGGGTGAGCACGATCGGTTCCGGCGTCATCAGACCACCGGCGGTGTCGAACGAATACTGCAGCAACCGGCGGACCGGGGCCGACTCCTCCGGTTCCATCAGCTCCAGCAGGCGCTCCTGCATCCCGGAGGGGAGTTCGGCCAACAGGTCGGCGGCATCGTCGGGATCCATCGCCTCCAGGATGTCGGCGGCCCGCGCCTCGTCGAGGTGGGTGAGCAGGTCCTTCTGGTCCTCCTCGGGCAGCTCCTCGATGACGTCGGCCAGCCGGTCGTCGTCCAGGGCGTCTGCGACCTCGTACCGCCGGGCCAACGGCAGGTCGCGCAGCACGGTCGCGGCATCCGCAGCCCGGATGCCCTCGAACGAGGCCAGCAACTGTTGGGTGCCCAGCGTGGTGTTGTCCGTGAGGTCGGTGAGATCCGTTCCCCTGACGTCGGTCCAGTTGAGGACCTGGACGGCCGACCGCCTCGTCAGCAGGCCGGTGCGCTCGCGGACGGCCAACCTGGTCACGACCCAGTCCCTGGTCCTGGTCCGCTCCATGGAGGCGTCGATCACCGTCGCCGGGCCGGCCGTGGTGGCCAGCCGGACCTTCTTGTCGATGAGCTGACCGATCACGAGCACCTCGGTGCGGCGCTGCTCGAACCGGCGGAGGCTGACGGACCCGGTGGAGAGCGCGACCGCGTGCGATTCCAGCGAGGTCACCCTCAGCATCGGTACGAAGATCGGCCGGCGCGTGGGCAGTTCGACGACGATGCCGAGCACCCTGGGCGGTTTCCGGTCCAGACGCAGCGCAGCGACGATGTCCCGGACCTTGCCGATGGACTCGCCCCCGGGGCCGAACACGGGGAGCCCGGCCAGCTGGGCGACGAAGACGCGCTGGGTACCTGCCACCCGCTCAGACTAGGGCCACCCAGGGGCGATACCGACCTGCGGGGCGCGCGTCGGCGAGGCGGTGGCCGACGGGCGTTCACATCGGGTGAACAGCTCGATTGCGTAGGGTGTCCAAGCCAGCCCGGAACCACCGGAAAGACAGCCATCCCGCCCACGGGCTCGCAGTAGGGCGCACCACCGATGTCGGGGGAGATCCCGACCGCCGAAAACCGAAGGATTCTCCATGCGCATCCGGGCCGTCATCGCCGCCCTTCCACTGCTGGTCCTCGCAGCCTGTGGATCGTCGTCGACCTCCACCGCCAGCAGCGACGCGCCTGCGTCCCTCTCCTCCGGTGCCGCTGCCTCCGGAGCCACCGGCGCCCCCGCATCGGGTTCGGTCAGCTCCAGCGCCGTCGCAGACCTGGGTCCGGCCGTCCCGGCAGCCACCGTCCTCGCCCCGGCCGTCGCGGCAGCGATGCTGCCGACGGCGACCGGCAAGTTCGGCGTCAAACCGGTGCTGACCTTCCCGAAGACGACCCCGCCGCCGTCGCTCCAGCGTCAGATCCTCACCAAGGGCACCGGGCCGGTCACGACCAAGGGCGACTACCTGACGACCAACTACTACGGCACCGTCTGGGGCAGCGCCACCGCCTTCGACAACTCCTACGACCGCAAGGCCACCAGCAGCTTCCAGATCGGCGAGGGCAAGGTCGTCCCCGGCTGGGACGTCGCACTGGTCGGCGTGAAGGTCGGCAGCCGGGTCCTGCTCAGCCTGCCGCCGGCCGACGGCTACGGCTCGGCCGGCGGGGCCAGCGGCAAGATCAAGGGCACCGACACGATCGTCTTCGTCGTCGACGTGGTGGCCAGGATCCCGCTCGACTCCACGGGTCAGACCGATGCGGTGCTGCAGCCGGCACCCAAGGGCGTGCCGTCGGTCACGGGGGCTCTGGGCAAGGAGCCGAAGATCACCATTCCGAAGGGACTCGCGCAGCCGAAGGCCAACGCGGTCTACGTCCTGGCCAGGGGCACCGGGGCCAAGGTCAAGGCCGGCACCGTCCTGGCCCAGCTGGTCGTCACCGACTTCACCCAGACGCAGACCCAGTCCACGTGGCCCAAGGCCGGCGCCTCGACCGCGGCGGCCAGTACATCGACGACCGGACTGCAGTCCATCACCGTCGACGCCACCGGTGCGCTCAAGGGTCTGGTCGGGGTGCCGCTGGGCAGCAGGGTCCTGGTGCTGGTCGCGGCCTCCACCAACCCCTCGACCGGGCAGGCCTCGTCCGCTGCGGTCGCCGTGGTGGACCTGGTCGCGCAGATCTGATCGGGCCCCGGGTCGCTCGGGGAACGGGTGTCGCCGGGTCGGTGAACAACGGATGACACTTGGTCGAACATTGCTCCTGACCAGCTGAAACAGGACCTCGGACGATGGACAGGGCCCGTCGTCGGCCACCATCATCCTGCTCATGACAGCAGAGACGATCATTCTGGTTCTGGTCGTGGGGACCGCCCTGGCCTTCGACTTCACCAATGGCTTCCACGACACCGGAAATGCCATGGCCACCTCGATCGCGACCGGTGCCCTGAAGCCCAAGGTCGCGGTGGCGCTCTCCGGCGTCCTGAACCTGGTCGGCGCCTTCCTGTCCGTGGAGGTCGCCAAGACGGTGGCCAAGGTGGTGAAGATCCAGGACTCCAAGGGCGCGCCGTTGCCGTTCTTCAACGAGGCGGGCGGCCACCACCTCCTGATCACGATCGTCTTCGCCGGCCTCGTCGGAGGCATCATCTGGAACCTGTCCACCTGGCTCCTCGGGCTGCCGTCGAGCTCCTCGCACGCGCTGTTCGGCGGTCTGATCGGCGCGGCCGTCGCCGGGCTCGGCTTCACCAGCGGGGTCAACTGGACCCTGGTGCTCACCAGCATCGTCATCCCGGCAGTGCTGTCACCGATCGTCGCCCTGTCGATCGCGGCCCTCGGCACCTCCCTGATCTACCGGATCACGGCGAACGTGCCCGGGGACAGTCGCGAGAAGGGCTTCCGCTGGGGCCAGATCGGTTCCGCATCGCTCGTGTCGCTGGCCCACGGAACCGGTGACGCCCAGAAGACGATGGGGGTGATCTTCCTCGCCCTGGTCGCCCACGGGTCACTGACCGCCTCCGGGGACATCCCGATCTGGGTCAAGGTCGCCTGTGCCGTGGCCATCGCCCTCGGCACGTACATCGGCGGCTGGCGGGTGATCCGCACCCTGGGCAAGGGACTGGTCGAGATCACCGCGCCGCAGGGAATGGCCGCAGAGGCGGCGTCTGCGGTCGTCATCCTGACGTCCTCGCACCTGGGTCTGGCCCTGTCCACCACGCATGTCGCGACAGGATCGATCCTGGGTACCGGGGTGGGTCGCAAGGGCGCCAAGGTCCGTTGGAACGTCGCCGGCCGGATGGCCGCCGGGTGGCTGGTCACGTTGCCGGCCGCCGCGGTCGTCGGTGGAGTCTGCTGGTGGCTCGCCGACCTGCTGAAGGGGCCGGCCGACGGGCTCTTCGGCATCCTGCTGGTGTTCGGCATCCTGGTGGCGGTCTCGTCGCTGATCTACGTGCGCTCGCGCCGGGCTCCGGTGCACGCCGACAACGTCAACGCCGAATGGGACGACTCCGGCTCGACCCCGGTCACCGATGAACCCATCGAACGCCGTACCTCCGCGTCGGTCTGAGAGAGAGCAGAAGATCATGGTCGTCCTCAACGCGATCAGCCCCATCTGGAAGGTCCTGCTCGTCGGCCTCGTCCTGGGATCCGGCCTGCCGGCCCTGTTCGCCCTCGGCATCCGCTCGTCGGCCGGAACGGTCGCAGCCGACGGCTCCATCACGCCGCCCCATCCCGCAGGACGCGCTGCCGCTGCGATCTGCTTCCTGATCATCGCCCTGGTGGTCGTCGCGGCCGTCGTCATCCTCGCCTCGTCGAAGGCGTTCCTGGCGAAGTTCGGCCTTTCCTGATGTCGACCGTGGAGGACAAGCCCGGTCTGATCGCCTCGGTGCTCCACTGGCTCCGCAAGGGCTATCCCGAAGGCGTCCCGCCCAAGGACTACTTCCCCTTGCTGGCGCTGTTGCGTCGTCGTCTGGATGACGCCGAACTGGACCAGATCGTCGACTTCCTGACCGGTCACGGCCAGGTCAGGACCGACCGGGCCGACGTGATGGCAGCGATCGAGAAGGTCGCCAACGAGGATCCGACCGACGAGGACGTCGCTCTGGTGGCGGCGCGCCTGGCCGCGGCCGGATGGCCACTGGCCGGGGCGTTCGACCGCCCGTCGGCGGAGAAGAAGTCGATGCAGCGGCCCGCGTTCCTGCGATCCATCCTCGGCTGGCTCCGGGAGGGCTACCCGCAGGGCGTCCCGCCGCAGGACTACATTCCGCTGCTGGCGCTCCTGCGGCGCCGGCTGACCGACGCCGAAACCGTCTGGGTGGCCAGGGAGATCCTGGCCGCCGGACAGGCCCCGGTCGGTGTGGCGGACATCGGCGTGCTGATCACCAGGATCACCGACGAGATGCCGTCGGAAAGTGATGTGGATCGCGTCCGCAGGCATCTCGAGGCGGCCGGCTGGTCGGTCACTCCCTAGATCCTCATCCGGGACCACTACCGTGTGGCTGGAAACGGCCGTACGAGAGCAGATGGCGGTCCCATCGACCCGCGTCGGGTGGCAGATCCTGCCTCCGGTGGAGGGCATCGTCGTGAGGAGTGCAGTGGCGCAGGGAAGGTCTCGCAAGGACGACTCGGATTCCGGCCGGAAGCCGGAGCGCGTCCGGAAGCCCGTGGTCGATCGCCGGATCCAGCCGCCACCGGGCTCCCGGCAGTCGGTCGCGGCGGCCAGGCAGACCAACGCCAGGTCCAACCGCACCCAGTTGTGGATCGGCGCGGTCGCGGTGGCCCTGATCGCGGTGGTGGTCGTGGTCGGTCTGGTGCTGAACCGCCAGGCCAACGCCTCGCCCGTCAGCGACCACCCGACCTCGACGAATTCCACCGCATCGGTCAGCGGCGGGATCATCACGGTGACCGGCGGCGCCCCGGCCCTCACGCTCGATCTCTACGAGGACGGCATCTGCCCGGCCTGCCAACAGTTCGAATCGCAGTACGGCCAACAGATCATGAAGGCGGTCGACGAGGGCAAACTGACCGTCCGCTACCACTTCATGAACTTCCTGAACAAGGAGTCCGCGTCCCACGACTACTCGACCAGGGCCGCGGCGGCCTTCGAATGCGTCGCGTCCGTCCCTGCCGGATCCGCACCCAAGGGCCTGTTCCTGAACTTCCACACCAGGATGTTCAGCTCGGGCACGCAGCCGGCGGAAGGGGGGTCGGCGGACCTCTCCAACGCCGACCTGGCCAAGATTGCGGTCCAACTCGGCGCCCCGCAGACCGCCTCGGCGTGCATCACCTCCGGTGCGTTCCTCACGCAGGCGCAGTCCACGGCCGATGCCGCCAAGGTCTCCCTGACGGCGGCCACCCCCACCGGCCAGGAGATCGCCACGCCCGCCGTCGTCAAGGACGGTGCGCTGTTGAACCTGAACTCCACCGATTGGCTGACCAAGCTGCTGGGCTGAACCCCGTGGGCAGGCCCGGTCAGCCGCCTGGGTGGGCCCCCCGCCGTCCTGATCAGGCGCGATGTCCCGATTAGGAGCTGCTCGGCCGGTCTTGGTAGTGTTGCCGAGCAGCTTCACGGGGCTGTGGCGCAGCTGGTAGCGCACCACACTGGCAGTGTGGGGGTCAGGGGTTCGAGTCCCCTCAGCTCCACCGTGAGCAGGCCCGCCGATCGGAATTTCTCCGGTCGGCGGGTCTTTTTGCATGTTGCTCCCGCTCGGGGCCGGACCGCTCCCCACGTCCTGGAGGGTTCCACCCGTCATGGACGAAGTGATGACTGCTGTCCACCGGGCCCGGTCGGCCGCCGTGCGTTCGAATTGCAGAGCTGCGAACGGCGGTTCCCGGCCTTCCGGCATCGTCTTCTACGCTTTGTCGGACTAAGCTCCAACAGTGTCGCCGGTCCCGTTCATGGGCCCGCCCGGTCCCGCTCGTGGGGCTGCGATGCCAGTGTGCCGAACTGCTGGAGGACCGCCCGTGACAGCCGTAGCCCCACGCCCCGTAGTGACCCGGGCGTACCCGGTGAACAAACTCCGTCCCGGAGTCGCCCTGTTGGGCTACCTGAAGACGACCGATCCCAAGACGCTGGGCAAGATGTACATCTGCACCGCGTTCTTCTTCTTCATGGTCGGTGGAGTGATGGCGCTGATCATGCGCGCCGAACTCGCCCGCCCGGGGATGCAGTTCCTCTCGAACGAGCAGTACAACCAGCTGTTCACGATGCACGGAACGATCATGCTGCTGTTCTATGCGACGGCCATCGTGTTCGGCTTCGCGAACTTCGTGCTCCCGTTGCAGATCGGTGCTCCCGACGTCGCCTTCCCGCGGCTCAACGCCTTCTCCTACTGGCTCTACCTGTTCGGGTCGACCATCGCCGTCTCCGGGTTCTTCACCCCCGGTGGCGCGGCCGCGTTCGGATGGACCGCCTACACGCCGCTGTCGAACTCGGTGAACTCGCCGGGTGCCGGTGGCGACCTGTGGATCATGGGCCTGGCCGTCTCCGGCCTCGGCACCATCCTCGGCGGCGTCAACATGATCACCACGGTGGTCTGCCTCCGTGCCCCGGGCATGACGATGTGGCGCCTGCCGATCTTCACCTGGAACATCCTGGTGACCTCGATCCTGATCCTGATCGCCTTCCCGGTGCTCACGGCGGCGTTGTTCGGACTGGCGGCCGATAGACACTTCGGCTCCCATGTCTTCGACCCGGCCAACGGTGGGGCGATCCTGTTCCAGCACCTGTTCTGGTTCTTCGGTCATCCGGAGGTCTACATCATCGCGTTGCCGTTCTTCGGCATCGTCTCCGAGGTGTTCCCGGTCTTCTCCCGGAAACCGCTGTTCGGCTACCGGGGATTGATCTACGCGACACTGTCGATCGCCGCGTTGTCGGTCGCGGTGTGGGCGCATCACATGTTCGCCACCGGCGCCGTCCTGCTGCCGTTCTTCTCCTTCATGACGTTCCTGATCGCCGTCCCCACCGGTCTGAAGTTCTTCAACTGGATCGGCACCATGTGGAAGGGGCAGATCACCTTCGAGACCCCGATGCTGTTCGCCTGCGGGTTCCTGGTGACCTTCCTGTTCGGTGGTCTGACGGGCGTCATCCTTGCCTCCCCGGCGCTCGACTTCCACGTCTCCGACTCGTATTTCGTCGTGGCGCACTTCCACTACGTCCTGTTCGGGACCATCGTCTTCGCCACCTTCTCCGGGATCTACTTTTGGTTCCCGAAGATGACCGGCCGCTTCCTGGACGAGGGGTTGGGCAAGTTCCACTTCTGGACCACGTTCTTTGGGTTCCACCTGACGTTCCTGGTGCAGCACTGGCTCGGCAACATGGGCATGCCGCGTCGTTACCCGGACTATCTGCCGTCCGACGGGTTCACCACGCTGAACACCATCTCGACGATCGGCTCTTTCATCCTCGGCGCCTCGACCCTGCCTTTCATCTGGAATGTCTTCCGGTCGTTGCGCTATGGCGAGGTCACCACCGCGGACGACCCGTGGGGCTACGGAAACTCGCTCGAGTGGGCCACCAGCTCGCCGCCGCCACGGCACAACTTCACCTCGCTGCCGCGGATCCGGTCCGAGCGGCCTGCCTTCGAGTTGCACCACCCGCACATGCTCGAACGAATGCGCACCGAAGCCCATCCGAGCCGCGACTGGCAACCGCTGCAGGAACTGGAGTCCAGCGACCATCTGGGCATACCGAACGCCTGATCTTTCGCGTCACATCACGAGGCCCGCACCGCGCCCAGGCGCAGTGCGGGCCTCGTTCTGTGTTGGAATGGCATGCGCAGCATCAACTTTTCGTGCACGTCCGTGCGCGCCGAATCTCTCGAAGGGTTCCCGGTCATGGCCTCCGTGCTGATCACCGTCGGCGGTCCGGACAAGCCGGGAGTGACGGGTGTCCTGTTCACCGCGTTGGCCGCCCACCACGTCGAGGTGCTGGACGTCGATCAGGTCGTCATCCGTGGTGCGCTGACGCTCGGCGTGCTCGTGCACACCGCGGGCGATCCCGAAGCCCTGCAGGAGCAGGTCGAGCAGTCGATGCATTCCCTCGGGATGAGGGTCGCCGTGGCCATCGACCGGGCCGGCGACACCGAACGGCGCTCGGCCACCCACACGGTGGTCGTCCTGGGACGGCCGTTGCAGGCCAGGGCCATCGGCGCGCTGGCGAGAACCTTCGGTGACGTCGGGGTGAACATCGAGACCATCACCCGGATCGCCGACTACCCGGTCACCGGGCTGGAGTTGTCGGTCTCCGCTCCCGACGACGAAAGGCTCCGCGCCGTCGTCGCGGCGGTCGCAACGAAGGCCGGGGTCGACATCGCTGTGCAGCGGGCCGGTCTGGCCCGTCGGGCCAAGCGCCTGATCGTCTTCGACGTCGACTCGACCCTGATCACCGGCGAGGTGATCGAGATGCTGGCCGATCACACCGGAACCCGCACGCGGGTCGAGGAGATCACGGCCGCCGCGATGCGCGGGGAACTCGACTTCGCCGCCTCGCTCCGGGAACGGGTCGCGATGCTCGAGGGTCTGGATGCTGCCGTGCTGGACGAGGTCGGGGCATCCCTCGAGCTGACCCCCGGGGCCAGGACCACCATCCGGACGTTGAAGCGGCTGGGCTACAAGTGTGGGATCGTCTCCGGCGGTTTCACCCAGGTGGCGGCCCACCTGGTCCGGGAACTCGATCTGGACTTCGTCGCCGCGAACACCCTGGAGGTCGTCGACGGGCGGCTGACCGGCCGCGTCGAGGGCGAGATCGTCGACCGCGCCGGCAAGGCCAGGGCTCTGGAGCGGTTCGCGGCCGAGTGCGGCGTGCCGCTGAATCAGACGGTGGCCGTCGGGGACGGGGCCAACGACATCGACATGCTGACCACCGCGGGGCTGGGGATCGCGTTCAACGCGAAGCCGCTGGTCGCCGATGCTGCGGATACCGCCCTGAACCAACCGTTCCTGGACCCGGTGCTGTTCATCCTGGGCATCACCCGCGAGGAGGTCGAGGAGGCCGACGCCGCCGACGGCCACCTGCGTCGTGTCCCGCTCTAACCCTCGCCTCCCCGGCCTGGGTCTGATCCTGGATGGGCTGGGCCCGGGTTGGGCAGGGCCCGGGTTGGCGTGGATCAACTTCGCAGGCATGGATGAACTTGATTACTTCTGTCCCACCGGTCCCAAATTCGCGATTTTGATCCATGCAGGACGCCGCAGAAGGATTCCGAGATGACCGGTGAAGTGCTCGCGCCGCTCCTGGTGCGCTACGGGTACTGGCTGGGGCTGGACGACGACGAGGTGCTGGCCGATCGGGAAGAGGCGGCCGAGGACATCCGAGCGCTGCAATTGATCCTGCGGATGGAACGCGATCGGCCGCCGTCCTGGCACACCGCCCTTGCGCTCGCCGCTAGTGCCAGTGCTGCAATCTGTCTCGACCCACGCGCGGAGCCAGGCGGGGAGTGGTACGACGCCGTCCGGGATTACTGCGCCGGACACATCCGCAAGGTCACCCGCCGCGCGCGTGGTTCGCAATGGGTTGCTACCGCCGACCTTCCGGGCCTCACGCTGTCCGCGGGCGACACCGAGATCCGTGCACTGGTGCCCGGCCGGGTGCAGGATCTGGACAAGCGGATCAGCAAGCTGCAGGTCGGGGGGACCGATGTCGCCGCGGACGAGTTGATCACCCCTCCACCTGCGGACGCTCTGCAGATCTGGCTCCCTCCGTCACCGATCATGACGCTGGGCAAGGCGATGGCACAGACGGGTCACGCGGGAATGATCGCGGCGGCCCTCCTGACGGCAGACCAGCCGCGGCTGCACCGATGGCTCCGAGCGGGTCTGCTCTGCTCGGTCCGCCGGGCGGACGTCGCTACCTGGTCGTCGTTGTCCCGGACGATCGCCGATGACGGTTCCGCGTGGGCGGAGGAACATCTGCTGGCCGTTCGTGACGCCGGATTCACCGAGGTGGCGCCGGGAACGGTGACCGCCATCGCAAAGGTCGGTTGGTAAAGCAGCTTCGAGGCTCCGTTCCAGGGCCTCACCTGTCCGACCGACCCGCCTTTCAGTTCGCGATGATCCACCGGGCGGCGTAGGGCGCGAGCCAGACCATGTCGTCGGCGCCGATCTGCACCGCCTCGCCCGAGATCTGATCCACACCCGCACCCAATCCGAGGGCTCGCAGGCGATCACCCGGCCACGACCGCCAGCTGTCGGTGACGTTGTAGAGCTCCAGCAGGCTGCCGAGTGGATGACGACGCAGCACCGGGAGTACGCCCGGATCGGACAGGTCCGGAATCTCGGACGCCACCGACGCGTGCAGGTGCGGAAGATTCGAGCGCACGCGGACGAGGTGCGTCAGGACCTCGAACATCCGGCCGGCGACCGTACCCCGCTCGCCGCGCAGAGACGCGACTTCCCAGGGCATACGCGGCCGGTGGACCCAGCGGTTGTCCGACTCGTGGCCGGTCTCCTCCGCCCACCCGGGGTCGTTGGTCAGGGCCAGTTCGTCACCCATCCAGATCACCGGAATTCCGCCCCACCCCAATACCATTGCGTAGGCGACGAAGAGCCGGCCGATCACCAGGTCGACCGCGTGACCGTTCTCGGACTCCAGCGCAGCTTCCAGACCGACCAGACTGGCAGCCATTCCGCTGATCCGACGGTCTCCCGTTTCCGGATTGTATTGGAAAACAAGACCTCTCGCCGTAGACCCGGGCAAAGTACCGGAATAGTACTCGGAAAGAAAATTTCGGTGGCCCGGACCCGAGAGACCGACCGCCGCCGCATCGGCGTCATCGATCGCCCACCCGATGTCGTCATGGCATCGCAGGTACGTCACCCAGGCCGTGGTGCTGGGGGCGAGTGGAAGGCCGCGCAGTGCGTGTGCCGCGAGCGTGACGTCCCGTGCCGCCAGCATCGACCAGATCTGCACCATCAAGCTGTTGTGGTAGGCGATATCGCTGACCTTGCCGTAATGACGGCCCTCGCCCAGGTATCGCACCAGGTCGGCCGGGCCGACGATCGCCTCCGCCTTGAAATTGACTGCAGGACAGGCGATCTTGGCAACCGCTCGCAGCGCCTGGGTGATGGCATGCACTTCGGGCTGATTCTGCGAATCCGTACCCAGGCGTTTGAACATGAATGCGATTGCATCCAGACGCAGCACCTGGACCCCCAGGTTGGCCAGGAACAAGATGATCTCGGCGTATTCATGGAAGACGTCAGGATTGGTCCATCTCACGTCCCATTGAAACGAGTTGAATGTGGTCCAGACCCAGGATTGCAGCTGTTCGTCGAACGTGAAATTGCCCGGCGCGAAATCCGGGAAGACCTCGGGCAGCGTTCGCTCGTAGGCATCGGGCATGGTGCGATCGGGAAAGACGTAGAAGTACTCCTGATAGTGGGTGTCCCCCTGCTGTGCCCTCACGGCCCATTCGTGTTCGCGGGCAACGTGGTTGAGCACCAGATCGAGCACCAGGCTGATGCCGGCCCGTCGCAGTTCGGTGGCCAGGTCCTTCAGGTCGGCGACGGTTCCGAGGTCCTCCCGCACGGTCCGGTAGTCGGCGACGGCGTATCCACCGTCGCTGTCACCGGGGCGTGGACGAAGAAGCGGCATCAGGTGCAGATACGTGACCCCGAGTTCTCGGAGGTAGGGAATTTTCTCCCCGACGCCGGCAATGGTGTCGCCGAACCGGTCGGCGTACGCGGCGTAGCCCAGCATCTCCGGCGACTGGAACCAGTCAGGGCTCAGCGTTCGTTCTTCGTCGAGGAGGCGCAACTCGGGATCACGGTCCAGGAAGGCCCCGGCCGCCAGACGGATCAGGCGCTCGCTCAGGTCGTCGGTCTCACTGGGGGAGTAGACCTCGGCCAGGCCCTCGTAGAGGTCCTCCCACCATCGGTCCAGTCGGACGGCGAAAGTCTCCTGCAGATGACGGGCCTGCCCGTGGAGCGCCTCGGCGGCGATGGACTGGGCGGACCCAGGAGCGTGGCGCATCGGGATATTCTCGCCCAAGCCTGGGCACCCGTCGAACGCAGGCCGTCAGGTCGCCGCCGCGGCTGTGGCGGCTCCCGCATGGATCAACTTCCCCGATTTGGGACGGGAGGGA
This sequence comes from Nakamurella sp. PAMC28650, assembly GCF_014303395.1. Classification (GTDB taxonomy): domain Bacteria; phylum Actinomycetota; class Actinomycetes; order Mycobacteriales; family Nakamurellaceae; genus Nakamurella. The sequence goes on along the minus strand of NZ_CP060298.1, from coordinate 4,566,518 downwards.
CAGAAGTCGCCACTTTCGTCCATGCCTGCGAAGTTGATCCACGCGGAAACCGGGAGCCACGCAGAAACCGGGAGCCAGGAAGGGATCAGTCGGTGACGGTGACCCCGGCAGCGCGCATCGCGGCGACGGCAGCCTCGGCGTCGCCGGGTTGGAGCTCGACGAACCTGGTCAGCGAGAGCGGGACGGTGGTGCGGTAGCCGAGGGCGACGCCGTCGATCGCGGTGGCCTTGACGCACCAGTCGCCAGCGAGCCCGACGACCGTGATGGCCATGATGCCGTTCTCGTCCAGGATCGTCGATAGCTCGGTGCCGGACGTCCGACCGGTCTCCAGATCGAGCACCGAGAAACCGGAGTAGCCGTCCTCGGGACCGGAACCCTTGCGGACCACCGGTCCTTCGACCGGCAGCCCGGGCATCAGAGCGGCGCCCGGCGTGTCCATCACGCAGTGGACCGGCCAGAGCCCGCCGTCGACAGCGAAGTGCGGCGTGTGTTCCGGGTGCCAGTCCTGGGTGTAGACGACCAGCCCGCCGGCCGCGACCGTGCCCCGGATCCGTTCGACGATCCCGGGCAGTGTCTGCTCGCCGCCCTTCACGTAGAGCGACCCGGACGGGTCGGCGAAATCGTGCTGCACGTCCACCACGATCAGGGCGGTGGTGGAGTCGAAACTATCGGTGGCCATTGCGTTCTCCGTAGAACAGATCAGGGGGACAGGTCAATTGCCCGGCATCGTGGTGGGGATCGCCGGGTCGCCGTGGGAGAGCTTGAGCCCCTCCCACGGCAGGGAGACGAGAGCATCGGCCAACCGTCGGCGGGCGTCGCTCAGGGTCTGGCTCTCCAACGCGATTCCGGCCCGCACCAGCGGCACCGGCAGGATCCGGTCGCCGTCCTGCTGCTCGGGAGCCGGACCGGCCAGCAGGTAGACGAGCTCCTCGGTGGCGGTGCCGGTGCTGCGATGCCGGCGCAGCGCTCCCTTCGCCCCGCCGCTCGACCGCTTGTTCTGGCTGCGCTTGGCCACCGGCCGGCCGTCGACCTCGACCATCTTGTAGACCATTCCGGCCGTCGGAGCACCCGAGCCGGTGACGAGCGAGGTGCCGACACCGTAGACGTCCACCGGTTCGGCCCGGAGCGCGGCGATCGCGTACTCGTCGAGGTCGCCGGACAGCACCACCTTCGTGTGGGTGGCGCCGAGGGAATCCAGCTGGTCGCGGGCGGCCCTGGCCAGCACCCCCAGGTCTCCGGAGTCGATGCGGACGGCGCCCAGGTCGGTGCCGACGACCTCGATCGCGGTGGCGATCCCCCGGGTGATGTCGTAGGTGTCCACCAGCAAGGTGGTGCCGACGCCCAGCGAGGCCGCCTGGGCGGCGAAGGCCTCGGCCTCTGTGTCGTGCAACAGGGTGAAGGCATGCGCTGCGGTGCCGGCGGTCGGGATGCCGTAGCGGCGACCGGCCTCCAGGTTGGACGTCGCGGTGAACCCGGCGATGTAGGCGGCCCGTGCCGCCGCGACCGCGGACCGCTCGTGTGTCCGGCGGGAGCCCATCTCGATGGTCGTCCGACCACCGGCCGCCGAGCTCATCCGGGCGGCCGCGGAGGCGATGGCACAGTCGTGGTTGAGGATCGAGAGGATCACCGTCTCCAGGATGACGGCGGAGCCGAAACTGCCGGTCACCGACATCACCGGCGAGTCCGGGAAGAACAACTCGCCCTCGGGGTAGCCGTCGATGTCCCCGTCGAATCTCCAGGCGGCCAGGTGATCCAGCGTCGGGCGATCCAGGATCGGCTCCAGGTGCGCCAGAACCGAGGAGTCGAAACGGAACTCCGCGACGGCGTCGAGTACCCGCGCGGTACCGGCCACCACTCCGTAGCGCCGACCGTTCGGCAGTCGCCGGGCGAACACCTCGAAGGTGCACCTCCGGCCCGCACTCCCGTCGGCCAGCGCCGCCTGCAGCATCGTCAGCTCGTACTGGTCGGTGAGCAGCGCGGTGGAGGGGGTCGTCATCCCGGCAGCCTAACGATCGTGACCGGCCGGACCTCGAATGGCGAGCAGCTCCGGATCCATCGGATCCCTGTGCTCGGGGTTCCGGGGCGGTCGCGGCCGCAGAGGTGGTGAGCGAGGGCGCAGAAGCGGGAACCGCCGTGCCACACTGGTTTGGTGACCAGTAGTGCGCCGACCACGCAGGAAACGACCGACGTCCAGGACGTCACGCTTCCGGACGCGCCCTGGGTGACGATCGTCTGGAACGACCCGGTGAACCTGATGTCCTACGTCACCTACGTGTTCCAGAAGATGCTCGGCCACCCACGTCCGAAGGCCGAGAAGCTGATGATGGACGTGCACCAGAAGGGCCGGGCGACGGTATCGGTCGGGACCCGCGATGCCATGGAGGCCGACGTGCTCAAGCTGCAGGGGGCGGGTCTGTGGGCCACCCTGGCCCAGGACAAGTGACCCGCTCCAAGATGCGCCTGTTCGCAAGGAGGTTCGGTCGGTACAGCGCCGTCTTCGAGCGGGAGGAGGCCACGTTGATCTCCGATCTGGTGGATCAGGTCCGCCAGATGCTCGCCGGTCGACGGGCCGAGTCCTCCGCCGATCCGCTCGCCCGGATGACCGGAATGGTGCTGGCCCCCGGCACACCGCCGACCGACCCCGCGCTGGCCAGGCTGCTGCCGGATTTCCACGCCAGCGACACCGAACTGGCCGCCGGTATCCGGATGCTCCGCGAACCCGATCTGATCGCGATGAAGGACGCTTCCGCCGTCACGCTGCTGGACTCGCTGCCCCGGGGCGGCGGCGCCGTCCATCTGGACGCCGAGACTGCGCAGGCCTGGGTCTCGACGCTGAACGACGTCCGGCTGGCGCTCGGCGTGCGCCTGGACATCAAGGACGACGACTACGAGCCGCCGGCCGACGCCGACCCGGAGGGAATGCAGATGGCGATCTTCGCCACATATCGCTGGCTCTCGGCGGTGCAGGACTCGCTGGTCACGGCACTGCTGGACTGAGATCGACCTGGGCCGGGGGTGACGGGAAGGGTCGCCGCACCGGACGTCGATAGGCTGTCGGACGTGCTGCGCATCCCGAATTCCATGGTCGAGGCCATCGTCACCCACGCCAGAGCCGACCATCCGGACGAAGCCTGCGGGATCATCGCGGGCCCGGTCGGGACGGACACCCCGACCAGGGTCGTTCCGATGGTCAATGCCGAGCGTTCGCCCACCTTCTACCGGTTCGACTCCGGCGAACAGCTGCGGCTGTACCGCGAGATGGACGAACGCGACGAGGAGATCGTGGTGGTCTACCACTCCCACACCGGGACGGAGGCCTACCCGAGCCGGACCGACATCGCCTACGCCGGCGAACCACAGGCCCACTACGTGCTGGTCTCCACCCGGGAGGCCGATGCGGTGGAATTCCGGTCGTACCGGATCATCGACGGTGAGGTCTCCGAAGAAGTGGTGGAAATGATTTCGTAGTCCAGGGACGTTGCACACTGAGGTGCTCGCAGGTCGGCAGCGACAGGCCCCCGGCAGAGCGCCCCGATTCGGGAACCACCCCCAAGTTTCGACCCCACAGACAAGCGAACGAGCAGCACAGGAGAAGCAACATGAGCGTTTCGGTATCCGTGCCCACCATCCTGCGACCGGTGACGAAGGGCGAGAAGACCGTGTCGGCCGACGGGGCGACCGTCGCCGAGCTCATCTCCGATCTCGATGCCCGCTACACGGGCCTCGGCGACCGGCTCGTCAAGAACGGTGCGCTGCACCGCTTCGTGAACATCTACGTCAACGACGAGGACGTGCGCTTCACCGGTGGCCTCGAGACCACCGTGGCCGACGGTGACCAGGTCACCATCCTGCCGGCCGTGGCCGGCGGTTCGCAGGTCTGACTTGGCCAGGTATTCGAGTTTGATCGAGGCGGTCGGCGGGACCCCTCTGGTCGGTCTGCCGCGCCTGTCACCGTCCAAGAGCGTCCGCGTCTGGGCCAAGCTGGAGGACCGCAACCCGACCGGCTCGATCAAGGACCGGCCCGCGCTGGCCATGGTCGCGGCGGCCGAGGCCGACGGTCGTCTGCGCCCCGGATGCACCGTGATCGAGCCGACCAGCGGCAACACCGGGATCTCGTTGGCCATGGTGTGCCGGGTCAAGGGCTACCGGCTGATCTGCGTCATGCCGGAGAACACCTCGGAGGAACGTCGGCTGCTGCTGCGGGCCTACGGCGCGCAGATCATCTCCTCGCCGGCCGCCGGCGGGTCCAACGCGGCCGTGGCGGCCGCCAAGATCCTGGCGGCCGACCACCCGGACTGGGTGATGCTCTACCAGTACGGCAACCCGGACAACGCGAAGGCCCACTACGAGTCGACCGGACCGGAACTGCTCGCCGATCTCCCGACGATCACCCATTTCGTCGCCGGTCTGGGTACCACCGGCACCCTGATGGGAGTCGGGCGCTATCTGCGCGAGAAGGTGCCGGACGTCTCGGTCATCGCGGCCGAACCGCGTTACGGCGAGTTGGTCTACGGGCTCCGCAACCTGGACGAGGGCTTCGTCCCCGAGCTCTACGACGAGAAAATCCTGTCGTCGAGGTTCTCGGTCGGGCCCGAGGATGCCGTCCGGCGGACCCGCGAGCTGCTGGAGGTCGAGGGCATCTTCGCCGGCATTTCCACCGGAGCCGTGCTGCACGCCGCCCTCGGCCTCGCGGCCAAGGCGGACCGGGATGGCCGGGTCGCCGACATCGCGTTCATCGTGGCCGACGCCGGCTGGAAGTACCTGTCCACCGGGGTGTACGGCGCCACCGACGACGAGGCGGCAGCGAGTGGCCTGGAAGGCCAACTCTGGGCGTGACGCCCACTGCCAGGTCCGGGTGGAAATCAGTGCGATCCCTGATCCGGTTGACATCTGAGCTGGGTAGCCTGCAGTCATGACGATGCCATCGATCCCCTTTCCGGCAGCCAACACGCCGGTCAGGAAGGAACGCTCGCTGTTGCCCGCCAAGGTCAAGCCTGCCCTCATGACGGTCGGCAGCCTGGGCGTCCTGTTGACGTTGGTCCAAGTGGTCAACTCGCTGATGTCCTACCGGCTGACCCAGGATTTCGGGATCGTGCCCCGTTCCCTGCACGGTCTGATCGGCGTGCTCACTGCTCCGTTGCTGCACGTGTCGTGGGGCCATCTGCTGTCTAACCTGGTCCCGCTGCTGATCTTCGGCTTCCTGATCATGGTGGGCAGCGTCCGGCAGTTCGTCGCCGTGACCGTGCTGGTCTGGCTCCTGTCCGGCCTGGGTGTCTGGCTGGTCGCCGGCTCCAACAGTGTGACGGTCGGCGCCTCCGGCGTCGTCTTCGGCTGGCTCGCCTACCTCGTCACCCGGGGTGTCTTCACCCGTCACCTCGGCCAGATCGCCGTCGGCCTCGTCCTCCTGGTGGTCTACGGCGGTCTGTTCTGGACCGGGATCGTCACCGTGGCCTGGCACGACATCGGCGGCGTGGTCCAGGTGTCCTGGCAGGGCCATCTGTTCGGGGCGCTGGCCGGAGTGCTCGCGGCCTTCCTGGTCGCCCGGGCTGACCGGCCCCGCCGGACGAAAGACGCGAAACCCGCCCTCTCCCAGGGATTCTGATCCCGTTTGACGCGACCCTCGGCCGTGACCACGAGTGCTCCGATCGGTATTTTCGACTCCGGTGTCGGCGGTCTGACCGTCGCCAGATCGATCATCGACCAGCTGCCGGGGGAGCGGGTCCGCTACCTCGGCGACACCGCCAACGGGCCGTACGGTCCGCTGTCGATCGACGAGGTGCTGCACCACGCGATGGCGGTGGCCGATCATCTGGTCGACTCCGGCGTCAAGATGCTCGTCATCGCCTGCAACACGGCCTCCGCAGCCGGAGCGTTCGAGGAAGCCGTGCGGCGCTATGACATCCCGGTCGTCGAGGTGATCCGACCGGCGGTGCGGCGTGCCGTCGCAGCCACCAAGACCGGCGAGGTCGGCGTGATCGGCACCTCGGCGACGATCGCCTCCGGCGCCTACCAGCAGGCCTTCGCCGCCACCTCCGGAGTGGTCGTCCGGGCCCAGTCCTGTCCGTCGTTCGTCGACTTCGTGGAACGCGGGATCACCTCGGGCCGGCAGGTGCTGGGCCTGGCGCAGGCCTACCTCGCCCCGTTGCAGCGCACCGACGTCGACACCCTGGTGCTCGGCTGCACCCACTACCCGCTGCTGACGGGTGTCCTGCAGCTGGTGATGGGGGAGCACGTCAACCTGGTCTCCAGCGCCGAGGAGACGGCCAAGGACGTGTATCGGCGGCTCACCGAAGCCGACCTGCTGGCCGAGCCCGACGGGCGGCCGCTCGTCCACGAGTTCCTGGCGACCGGTGACCCGGCGTCCTTCGCGCGACTCGGACGTCGCTTCCTCGGTCCGGAGATCACCGTGGTGACGTCGGCGGCCGTCGCGGTCTAGCACCCGGTTCCGTCCGTTGCGTCCTGCAGAGTGCTCGCTATCGCGCTCACTGTGCAGGACGCTACGCATGGCTCGGCCGGGACCGCCATTAGGCTGGCGGGCATGGCAAGACTTGATGGACGAGCTGATGACGAACTACGACCGATCTCCTTCACGCGGGGATTCCAGGCTCACCCGGCCGGTTCGGTGCTGGTGGAGTTCGGCGGGACCAAGGTGCTCTGCGCCGCGTCGGTGACGCGCGGAGTTCCCCGCTGGCGCAAGGGATCCGGCCTGGGCTGGCTGACCGCCGAATATGCGATGCTGCCCTCGGCGACCCACGAACGCAGCGACCGGGAGTCGGTCAAGGGCCGGATCGGTGGCCGCACCCACGAGATCTCCCGGCTGATCGGCCGGTCGCTGCGCGCCTGCGTGGACCTCGCCGCCCTCGGTGAGAACACCATCGCCGTGGATTGCGACGTCCTGCAGGCCGATGGCGGCACCAGGACGGCGGCGATCACCGGCGCCTACGTGGCGCTGGCCGATGCGGTGACGTACCTGCGGGCGGCCGGCGCACTCTCGGACCCGCAACCGCTCTCGTGCCAGATCGCCGCCGTCTCGGTGGGGGTGGTCGGCGGTCGCGTCCGCCTCGACCTCCCGTACGAGGAGGACTCCCGCGCCGAGGTCGACATGAACATCGTCGCCACCGACGTGGGCACGCTCGTGGAGGTCCAGGGTACCGCGGAGGGCGCGACGTACTCCCGTTCGACGCTGGACGCCATGTTGGACTCGGCGCTGGCAGGTATCAAGACCCTGACCGACCTGCAGCGCGCCGCACTGGCTCTGCCGTACCCGAAGACGCTCGAGGCGAAGCTGTGACCAGGGTGCTGTTGGCGACCCGCAACGCGAAGAAGCTCGGTGAGCTGCAGCGCATCCTGGGTGAGCAGGTCACGGTGCTCGGGCTCGGTGACGTGGCCGAGTTCCCGGAGGAACCGGAGACCGGTGCGACGTTCGAGGAGAACGCGGTGGCCAAAGCGGTGCAGGCGGCCGCGGCGACCGGCGAGATCTCCCTCGCCGATGACTCCGGTCTGAGCGTGGATGCGTTGAACGGGATGCCGGGGGTGCTGTCCGCACGCTGGGCCGGCCGGCACGGCGACGATCCGGCCAACAACGCGCTGCTGCTGGCGCAGCTCGGGGACGTCCCCGACGACCGGCGGGGAGCCGACTTCGTCTGTGCACTGGCCCTCGCGGTCCCGGGCGCAGAGCCGATCGTCAGGCGGGGGGACTGGCGTGGTCGTATCGTCCGGGAGTCCAACGGCGGCAACGGTTTCGGTTACGATCCCCTGTTCGTCCCGGTCGAGAGCGACGAGGCCGGCGACGGGCGGACCTCGGCACAGCTCGCTCCGGCAGAGAAGGACAGGCTCTCGCACCGCGGTCGCGCCATCGTCTCGATGCTGCCGGAACTGAAGGTCGCTCTCGGCCTGGCCTGATCTGGGCCCGGCCTGTCAGATCTGGGTCTGGCGAACGCCGATGATCCGGCCATCCTTCTTGCCCGAAGCCCTGGCCATCGTGGCCGCGACACTGGCCCCGAGCATGACCAGTCCGAGCACGAGCGAGAAGCCGACGATGTTCCAGGTGGAGAGCTGGCCGACCGAGAAGACCGATTTCGTCCAATCGGCGAATCTGGTGGCACCGGACGTGCTGAACAGCGTCCAACCGCCCATGACGGTCAGTGCGACCCCGGGAATGATGGTGGCCCACGGTGACCAGCCGTTGAGGCCGACGGCGCCCAGCAGCAGCACGGCGCCGAGGGCCGCGAGGCCTGAGTCCTTGATGACCGTCTTCTGCTGACCGAAATCCTCGGCGGCTGCCACTCCGAACTTGGCGGCGAGGTAGACGCCGCCGGCCGAGAGCAGGAGACCGATCAGAGCCGCCAGGAAACCGGGTCCGACCCGGGACGAGGTGGTGAGGACCAGGACGGTGGAGGAGGGCGGCGGCACGGCCGCGGGCGGCGCATAGGCCGCGGGATACCCGGCTGGTGCGTACCCGGGGGTGGACGGTGGGTAGACCGACGTCATCGCCGGCTGGGAGCCGTAGGACGGCTGGCCCGCATAGGCGGTGGGCGACCAGCCCCCGGCCTCGGCCGTCGTGGAAGCGTCGGATCCGCTGATCGGCGCCCCGACCGGAGGGTTTCCGACCGTCGGCATCGGCGCCGCGAACGGGGCGGCCGATTCGTCGCGCACGGGCGTCGGGTAGTGGGACGCGGCAGATTGGGGTGGAGGAGCGTGCGGCGCGGCAGCCACGGCGGCCGGCTGGTCGTACCCTCCGGCCGGCGGACGCACCACCTGGGTGGCATCGGAACTGTGGTCCCCCCACGAGCCTCCGGAGGCCGGACCGTCGCGGCGATCTTCGGGCGTCTGCTCCGTCATCGGGGCCTCTTTCCACCTGCTAGGAGTCAGGTCCGGGCAATTGTTGCACCCGTCGGCCGCTTCGGCGGGAGGCGCGTGCGCCGGCCCGAAGGGGGTCGGTAGGCTGAGTTTGTCACCGACCGACGCAGAGGGGCTGGTTTTGCGAGATATCGCGGTGTTCAGCGGTAGCGCACATCCCGAGTTGGCGTCGGAGGTGTGCGCGCAGCTCGAGGTGCCTCTCCTGCCCACCCGGGTGCAGCGGTTCGCCAACGACTGCCTCGAGGTCCAGTTGCAGGCCAACTGCCGCGAGCGCGACGTCTTCCTGATCCAGCCCCTGGTGACCCCGGTGCAGGAACATCTGGTGGAGTTGCTGCTCATGCTGGATGCCGCCCGCGGGGCCTCGGCCGCCCGGACCACGGTCGTGATGCCGCACTACGCGTATGCGCGCTCGGACAAGAAGGAGGCTCCGCGCATCTCCATCGGGGGCCGACTGGTCGCCGATCTGCTGGTCACGGCGGGCGCCTCCAGAGTGTTGGCCATGACCCTGCACTCGCCGCAGGTGCACGGATTCTTCAGTGTTCCGGTCGATCACCTGCACGCGCTGCGGGAGCTGGCCGGCCACTTCCGCGAGTACGACCTGACCAATACCACCGTCGTGTCCCCCGATCTCGGCAATGCGAAGGAGGCCGCGGCCTTCGCCCGCCTGCTCGGGGTGCCGGTGGCGGCCGGCGCCAAGCAGCGTTTCGCCGACGATCGGGTCAGCATCAGCGCGGTGATCGGTGACATCACCGGGCGCGACGTGATCGTGCTCGACGACGAGATCGCCAAGGGCAGCACCATCCTGGAATTGCTCGACCGACTGCGCGAGCTGAAATGCCGATCGATCCGGGTGGCCTGCACCCACGGATTGTTCGCGGCCGGGGCCCTCAAGCGGATCGGCGATCAGCCCGACGTGCTCGAGATCGTCTGCACCAACACGGTTCCGATCCGCAACGACGAGCGGACCCCGAAGCTGACGGTGCTGTCGATCGCCCCGGCCCTGGCTGAAGCGATGCGCCGGATCCACAACGGTGAATCGGTCAGTGCATTGTTCGACGGACCGCCGCCGATGCCGATCGGCGAACCATTGTTCTGACGCCTTGCGCGGGCGCCGACGATCGCGTCGGAATGCTGGCGCATTTCGTCCGGACCCGGCGAACCCGGCGAAACCCGGTGGGGCCGAAGGGAGTCGAACCCTCACTGGCACGGACCTAAACCGTGTGCCTCTGCCAATTGGGCTACGGCCCCACGCCACTTTCGCAGCGTGCGTCATCGTACCTGCCGTCACGTGTTCGGTCGCCGGTCGCCGGTCGGCGGTCGGCGGTCGGCTCCGGCCCGGACTCAGCCGGCGAGACCGATCTCCTTCAGGACCCGCGCCACGTGGCCGGTCGCCTTGACGTTGCGCCACGCCTTCGTGATCCGGCCGTCCGGACCGATGACGAAGGTCGAGCGGATGACGCCCATCACGGTGCGGCCGTAGTTCTGCTTCTCACCGTAGGCGCCGTAGGCGGTGAGCACCTCACGCTCCGGATCGCTGAGCAGCACGACGTCCAGACCGCTCTTCTCGGTGAAGGCCGCCAGTTTGCTGGGCGCGTCCGGGGACACCCCGAGGACGATGTAGCCCGCCGTGTCCAGCTCCGGTTTGGCAGCGCTGAAGTCGCACGCCTCGGTGGTGCAGCCGGGCGTCATCGCCGCCGGGTAGAAATACAGGATGACGTTCTGACCGGTGAAGTCGGCCAGGCTCACCTTCGCCCCGGCCGCGTCGGAAAGGGTGAAGTCGGGTGCTGCGTCGCCCACGTCGGGGAGTTTGGTGGTCATGGCGCTAGGGTAATCAGCTGTGGGCCGCCTCCGGTGCGGCCCTGTACTCACAGGAGGCCAAGTGGCCCGCGACGCGGACACCATCCAGGCGGAAATCGAGCGCGCCCGAGATGCGCTGGCAGTCACCGTCGACGAACTGACCACCAGGGCCAACCCCAAGCGGATCGTCGAACAGGGCAAGCAGACCCTCCGGGCGAAGCTGGACGAGCCCAGGATCAGGTATGCGCTGATCGGTGCCGGAGCCCTCGTCGGGATCCTGATCATCCGGCGACTCTTCCGCTGAGCCGGGGTACCACCGGCCCGCTGAGCCGGTGCTTCATCGGCCCCGTGCGGAGCACAACCTCAGGCCCGTCGGGCCGGGACGGTATTCTCACTCACCATCGGCGGTTGCCGGTGAAAGGGGCAGGGCTGATTCGGTCCCGCCGGGGTTCGTTGATCGGTGAGGCGGGATCTTCTGATGGGTTCAGGTCGTCGTCTGACGCCCGTCACCGCTGTCGTGGGACTGATGCTGCTCCTGGCGGGGTGCACCTCCGCCCAGAGTGCGTCCACCGGCTCCATTCCGCCCCCCGTCCCCTCCTCGAGCGCGCCGCACCAGGCCGCCTCGGGCGCCCCCTCCACCGTTGGTCCGGTGGGAGTTGCCGGGCCGGGTGCGGGGACGGCCCCCTCCGCCTCGATCTCCCCCTCGTCGGGCACGCTCCCGGTCGGCCCGGCGCCGAACCCGGCGCTCCCGGCGGTGGCGAAGGTCCGTGCGTCGCCGGCCTTCGGCACGACGGACATGTCGCCGGCCCAGTCCGTGGTCGTCTCCGTCGCGTTGGGCCGCATCACCAGGTTCACCCTGACGAATCCTGACGGCAAGGTCGTCAAGGGCGCGCTGGCCAAGGACGGTTCGTCCTGGACGCTCGGTGAGGTCCTCGGATACGGGAAGACCTACACGGCAACCGGTTCCGCGGTCGGCACCGACGGCAAGACGGTGGCGATCAAGGGTTCGTTCAACACGGTCAGCCCGGATACCAGAGTGCAGGTCAACGTCTCGCCGGGTGATGGCGACATCGTCGGGGTCGCGGCTCCGGTCATCGTCAGATTCGGCGTGGAACCCGCTGACCGCGCCTCGATCGAACGCAACGTCACCATCACCACCACTCCGGCCGTCCCGGGCGCCTGGGCCTGGATCCAGCACGATGACGGACTGTGGGCACTGGACTGGCGGCCGAAGGGTTACTGGCCGGCGAACACCAAGGTCCACGTGGCCGCGAACGTCTACGGTCTGAAGTTCGGCCCCGGAGAGTACGGCGCCGACGACGTCACCAGCGATTTCAGCATCGGACGAAACCAGGTCGTCTACGCGGACGCGAGGAGCTTCAAGATCGTGGTGGAGCAGAACGCCAGAACGGTCGCGGAATACCCCGCCTCCTATGGTTCCGGTGACGACATCGGTGACCCCAACCGGGTGACGAGGTCGGGAATCCACGTGATCAACGAGATGCTGCCGGTGCACAAGATGAGCAACCCGGCCTACGGATACGTCAATGTCACCGAATACTGGGACGTCCGGATCAGCGACAACGGCGAGTTCATCCACCAGAACCAGGGCACCGTCGGCGATCAGGGCGTCGTGAACGTCAGCCACGGCTGCATCAATCTGTCGGCGGTCAACGCCAAGGCCTACTTCAGGTCGGCGCTGGTCGGCGATCCGGTGGAGGTGACGGGCACCAGTGTGCAGCTGTCGGCCGCCGACGGCGACCTGTTCGACTGGACCATCCCCTGGGACAAGTGGCTCAAGCTGTCCGCACTCTAGAAGGCCACGAACACCCCATGACTGAAATTCGGATCGCGCCCCTGACGGTGGTGCCAGAAGCCGGGCAGGTGCTCCGCGAGGCGGAGCTGGCCGTGTCCACCGACTCGGGGCGGATCACCTACCTCGGTCCGGTGCGGGGTCCGCTCGGCGCCGGCGACATCGACGGCGCCGGCCGGCTCGCCATACCGGGTCTGGTCAATGCGCACACCCACTCGGCGATGACACTGTTGCGGGGCTATTCCGACGATGTCCCGCTGCACACCTGGCTGACCCATGTGCGCGCCTTCGAATTGCGGTTGACCGCGGCGGACATCCAGGCGGGTCTCCGTCTGGCACTGGCCGAGATGCTCCGCAACGGGACGGTCGCCTTCATCGACATGTTCCAGTGGGACAGCACTCTCCTCGCGGCGGTGTCCGAAGCCGGGATGCGGGTCTCGGCGGCTCCGGCCGTCTTCGGATACGACTCGGTGGCCTTCCCGATGGCCGATCCGACGCCGGGGTCCGACATCCTGGAGAGGACCGCGGCCCTGTCGGCCGAATTCGCCGGCGACCCACTGATCGGCCTGGCCTACGGGCTGCACGCGCCATACACCTGCCCGCCGGAGATGGTCGCGGAAGTCGCGCAGCGCAGCCGGGTCAACGGCATCGGGGTGCACATCCACCTCTCGGAGACCGCGCGCGAGGTCGACGATTCTCTCCGGCAGTTCGGCGTCACCCCGATCCGTCAGGTCGCCGATCTGGGCCTGCTCGACGGGCGGGTCCACGTCGCGCATGCGGTTCACCCACGGGCGGGTGACTTCGAACTGCTCGGCCGGCCGGGCGTCACGGTGTCCCACAATCCGGTGTCGAACCTCAAGCTCGGCGCGGGGATCGCCCCGGTGGGCAGATACCTGTCGGCGGGCGTGCGGCTCGGGCTGGGGACGGACTCGGTGGCGTCGAACAACACGCTCGACATGTTCGAGGAGATCAAGACCGGGGTGCTGGCCCAACGGGGTCTGGCGGTCGACCCGTCCGTCATCTCCGGCGCCGACCTGTTCCGGATGGCCACCGCGGGAGGAGCGCCGGCCGTCGAACCGGGGCTGTCGGGTGTGCTGGCGGTCGGGGAGCCGGCCGACCTCGTGCTGCTGGACGTCACCGGCACGACGGCGTCGCCGTTCACCGATCCGGGCTCGTTCCTGGCGTACGCCGCCCGGGGGACCGACGTCACCGACGTATTCGTCGCGGGTCGCCGGGTGGTCGCGGGTCGCCGGGTGACCACCATCGACGAGGCGGCCGCCAGGGCCGACGTGGCGGAGCGGGCCGCCAGGATCCTGGCCGAGTTGGCGGCCGGCTGACTACTGCCGCTTCGCGTGCCGGGACCAGGCGAAGCAGTAGGCCCCGAAAGCGGCGATCCCCAGTGCCATCAGCGTCAGCAGGATGGCGCCGAACGGCTGACTGCGGAGGGTCCGCAGAGCGCTGTCCAGGCCGCCGGCCCTGTTCGCATCCACGGTGACGGCCGCAACGACGAACAGCACGCCGATGATGGCGAAAGCGACACCCTTTGCGCAGTGCCCGATCTGACCGAGGCGCAGGACGAAAGGAGAAACGCTGCCCTCGAGGTCGTCGGTGAACTTCTTGGCGATACCCCGGTAGGCGAGCCGGAGGCCGACGACCACGACCGCGATGCCGACCAGGACGACGAGCACGCGCCCGAACGGGACGCCGAGCAGCCGGGCGGTCATGCTCTTCTCGCTCCGGTTGCCCGACTTCCCGTGGCCGGCGGCCGTCGAGACCGCGCTGATCCCGATGCCCAGGTAGACGACGGCCTTGCCGGCCGCGCCGAGGCGCCGGGCGATCTTCTTCTTCTGGTCGGTCTCGCTCCGATACCCCCAGATGGCAGGGAACAACTGCCACAGGACCAGCGCGAACAGACCGATAGCGGTGATCCACAGCAGGATGTCGCCGATCCCGGACCCGGCCATCTGGGCGAGTGCGCCCTGTTGCGAGGCCTCCCCGCCGCCGCCGGTCCAGGCCAATTGCAGGGCGATCCAGGCGATCAGCAGGTGCACCACGCCGTAGGCGATCAGACCCACCATGACCAGAGCCCCGAACGCCTCGCTCTGTTCCACCCGCTTGCCCTGCTGCTCGGCATCCCGGCCCGCCTCGGCGGCTTCGTTGCGGACGTTGCTCGTCGCTTCCATGCGATGGGATTCCCGTCTCTCGGATTCGTCGATGTTCAGTTCCCGAAATCCCGTCGGCGACACCCGATGGTTGGCGCGGATGGCGGCCGACCTCCCTTCCAGACGGGAGGTTCGATGTGGTGGTCATCGGTGGAAGTCCCTACCGGCTGACGCCAGAAGCAGTGGTCATCCCAGCGCCGTTCGTGTGGCCCATGTTCGAGATGATCGGCGCGGGTCCGGCTACTCGTTCTGGTGAACGTATCGGCGGGCACCTGCTGGCCCTCCGCCAGTGGGAGCTGCTTGCCCGTGACCGGAAGCCCGACAGGCCTGACCAGAGGTGCTACCGATCGAGGCCCCTACGGCATGAACTGCCCTGGGCTCGCGGCTGCCCTGGCCGAGCACTCGCGATCAGGGATCTGCGCATGCGTCCCCGCTCTTCCTGGCACCACGACCGCTGACCCGGCCGGCGGCCACCACTTGATCAGCAGATCAGCTGAACCGGGCCGATCTGACGTCTCGGTATCGGTCTCGACGTCGTGGCGGGTCACAGCTGGCGGGTAGAACCTCAGGCCGGCCCGGAAACCCTTCGGCACAACGGACGAAGAGTCCCACGCCGGAGGCAAGAGCCACCGACAGATGAATAACTTGCTAGACGTGCGCCATCAGGGACTCGAACCCCGAACCCGCTGATTAAGAGTCAGCTGCTCTGCCAATTGAGCTAATGGCGCATGTTCACCGTCTCCGGTGGGCGAAGCAGAACTCTACAGGCCCCGGACGTGACAACGAAAACCAGCAGGTCAGGGAGCTTGCCGCCGCGTGGATCGTCTCGGTCAGATGTGCGCCAGGTCACGCAGAGCTGCTGGGCTCTCCGCGTTCCGGACGGGCGTCATCGGCGAGTTTGCCGACCGGGTGCTAACTTTCTTCCGTGACCAGCGCATCCGTTCTCCGGACCAGCTGGTGGCTGCCTGCCTGACGGCGGCCGCGACGTGACACCAACACCCACCACAGGCCGCCTCCGGGCGGCCTGTGTTCGTTCCCCCACGGGTGGGACGGCATACCTGCTCGGCGGCGGCTCCTTGACCCGAGGAGAAACCATCGACACCCAGGATTCGCGCTCGCCGAACAAGTCCGAGGACGAACCCAGGTCCTCCCCGGTTCTGGCGCGCACCCACGAGGGCGAGGACGCGTCATTCCGCCGCAGTCAGCAGCGATCGGACTCCCTCGAACGGGGGATCCGGACATCACCCGCCTCGCACCTGGTACTCAGCGGAGACCGGCCCACCGGCGACCTCCACCTCGGTCACCTGCTCGGCACGCTGGCCAATCGGATCCGGTTGCAGCGTCTGGGTGTGCCGTTGATGCTGGTCATTGCCGACTACCAGGTGATCACCGATCGCGACGCCGTCGGGCCACTGCGGCAACGGGTTCGGAGTCTGGTGGCCGATTATCTGGCAGCCGGTGTCGACCCGGAGCACACTGCGATCTTCGCGCATTCGGCTGTCCCGGCGCTGAATCAGTTGATGTTGCCGTTCCTATCGCTCGTCACCGATGCGGAATTACATCGCAATCCCACGGTGAAAGCTGAATCCAGCGCCGCTGATCGCCCACCGAGCGCCCTCCTGCTGACCTATCCGGTGCATCAGGCGGCCGACATCCTCTTCTGCGGAGCAACTGTCGTGCCGGTCGGCCGGGACCAGCTGCCGCACCTCGAGCTGACCAGGGTGATCGTCCGACGATTCAACGAACGGTACGGGGCGGTGTTCGAATTGCCGGAGGCTCTGCTGTCACCGGTGCCGGTCCTGCTCGGCACCGACGGTCAGAAGATGTCCAAGTCACGCGGGAACGCCATCGCGCTGGGTGCCGACGAGGACACCACGGCGCGGCTGCTGCGCGGCGCGAAAACCGACTCGTTGCGGCACATCACCTATGAGCCGCGCAGTCGTCCGGAGGTGGCATCGCTCCTGCAGATCATCGCCTCGCTCGGCGGTCGTTCGCCGGTCGAGATCGCAACGGAGATCGGGGGCAGGGGAGCGGGCGCCCTCAAGGCGATGGCCGCGGAGGTGGTGAACGAATCTCTGCGCCCCTTACGTTCTCGGCGGCGAGAACTGCTCGCTGATCCCGGTTATCTCGATGGCGTCCTGATCGACGGGGTGGCCCAGGCCAATGCGATTGCCAACGAGACCCTGCAACGAGTCAGGGTCGCCATGGCCATGGACTATCTCGGCTGAGAGGCCGGACGTCCTGCAAAGTGCGCGCGACAGCGCGCAGTTCGCAGGACGTCCGCCGGATCAGCGCCGTCGGATCTACCGCCGCCGGATCATCGGCCGGCAGCGGCAGCGAGCTTGCGAGCAGCGGCACTCGAAGCCCGGCCCAGGGTCCCGGCGTCGGCGTTGACGAGCTCACCCGACTCGACGACGGGCGCTCCGCCGACCGTCAGCAGCTCCAACGGGCTCCGGCTGCCGAGGACGAGAGCGGCCACCGGGTCGGCGATGTCGCCGCCGCCGATGGTGTCGACCCGCCACAGCGCGACGTCGGCCAGTTTGCCGACCTCCAGCGAACCCAGGTCGTCCTGCCGGCCGAGAACCGTTGCCCCGCCGATCGTCGCCATCGACAGCACCTGACGCGCAGACATCGACGTCGAACCACTGCGCAGGCGGGCGACCAGCAGCGCCTGGTGGAGTTCCTCGTCGAGCCGGCCCGACTCGTTGGAAGCCGCGCCGTCGACCCCGAGCCCGACGGTGACACCGGCGGCCAGCATGTCGGCGATCGGCGCGATCCCGGATCCCAGCCGTGCGTTGGAGGTGGGGCAGTGCGCGACGGACGTTCCGGTGGCGGCGAACTTGGCGATGTCGGCCGGCGACGGCCAGACCGAGTGGGCGAACCAGACGTCCGGGCCGAGCCACCCGAGGTCCTCGATGTAGTCGACCGGGCGCCGCCCGAACTTCTCCAGGCAGAAGGCCTCCTCGTCCATCGTCTCGCAGAGGTGGGTGTGCAGTCGCACACCGTGTCTGCGCGCCAGGGCGGCGGCCCCCGTCATCAGTTCGGCGGTCACCGAGAAGGGGGAGCACGGCGCGAGTGCGATCTGCAACGCGGAGTCGGGCGACGGGTCATGCCATCGGTTGATGGCCTCCTCCGAGGCGATCAGGGCGTCCTCCGTCGCCTCGACGACCGAGTCCGGAGGGAGCCCGCCCGACGAACGTCCCAGGTCCATCGAGCCGCGCGTGGGGTGGAACCGGAGCCCGATCCTCCTCGCTCCGGCGATGGTGGCTCCCAGCACGTCACCACCGGCCTTCGGGAAGACGTAGTGGTGGTCGGTGGTGAGGGTGCATCCGGACATCGCCAGCCAGCCGAGATTGGCTGCGGCGGCGGCCTCGGTGGTGTCCTCGTCGATTCCGGCCCAGACCGGGTACAGATCGTTGAGCCATCCGAAAAGCGTTGCATCCTGGGCGTATCCACGGGTGATCCACTGGTAGAGGTGGTGGTGGGTGTTCACCAGTCCCGGCGTCGCGAGCAGGCCGCGGCCGTCGATCCTGCGGTCCTGACGATCCAGCCAGCCCGCCGGAACGGCTCCGGCGCCGACTGCTGCGATGCGGGTGCCCTCGATCACCAGATGGCCGAACGGGTACTCGGTGCCGGCGGGGTCCACGGTGGCGATCGCACAACCGGACACGACGGTGACGACGGGTGGCGAAGCGGACATCTGGTTCACCTGTTCTCGCCGTGGCAGGCCGGCGCAGCGACCGTGCCACCCGGGCATTGCCGATGCACGATGAGGGCGTTTCGGACAGATCACCACTCACGCCACGGCCGAAGCGGACGACTGGGGATCGAAACGCAGAAAGGGCCCCGACGCGACGGTCGGGGCCCTTCCACGTGGGGTGAGCGACGGGACTCGAACCCGCGACCACCGGCACCACAAGCCAGTGCTCTACCAGCTGAGCTACGCCCACCATCGCGGAACCAGGAGAACTGCCCGAGAGCGGGATACCGTCTCGTTCCGCATCCCGAGGCTGGCCAACGGGACGCCATAGTCTAACCGACGATCGAGGGTGGATTCACCGTGCGCCAACGGTCGACCGGAGTGCCGTCCCCCGGGGAACGGCACTCCGTCACCGGAGCAGCATCCGGCCGGAGCGCCCGCGAGACGCCGGGAACGCGTCAAGGCCAAGGCTCAGGGCCGGTCCAGCAGCTTCGCCGCGACCGCCTGCGCCTGTTCGCTGCCCGGGCCCGGGGCCGGCACGAACACGGTCTGGCGGTAGTAGGCGAGTTCCCTGACGGACTCGATGATGTCGGCCAGCGCACGGTGGGCCATGCCCTTGGCCGGCTGCGCGTAGTAGACCTTCGGATACCAGCGGCGGGTCAGTTCCTTGATGCTGGACACGTCGATCATCCGATAGTGCAGGAAGTTGTCGAGCTCCGGCATGTCGCGTGCGATGAATCCACGGTCGGTACCGATCGAGTTACCCGCGAGCGGGGCCGTCCGTGGCTCCTTCACGTACTGCCTGATGTAGTCGAGCACCATCTTCTGGGCCTCTTCGATGGTGACGGTCGCAGCCCTGACCTGCTCGGTCAGACCGGATTTCGCGTGCATCTGCTCCACGACCTCCGGCATTGCGGCGAGCGCCTCGTCCGACGCGTGGATGACCACGTCGACTCCGTCGCCCAGCACGTTCAGCTCTCCGTCGGTCACCAGCGCCGCAATTTCGATGAGAGCATCGCTGTGCAGATCGAGCCCGGTCATCTCGCAGTCAACCCATACCAGTCTGTCGTTCACACCCACCGACACTAGGCCATCTCCGCCGGCACCGAGGCATCCGTGGCCGCCCGAGCGATCCGAGCCGTCCGCGGCGGTCCGTTCGCGGTGCGTGCCCGACGCACGGACCTCGCCGACCCCGACGACGGACTGCTCAGATCTCCTGGTTCACCGGCAGGATGACCAGGTCCCTGATGCCGACGTGCCGGGGTCTGGTCAACATGAACACGACGGCGTCCGCGACATCCTCGGAGCGGATCCCGTCGCCGGCCGCGACCCGGGCGTTGATCTCGTCGGTGCTGGTGACCTGCCAGAGATCGTTGAGCACCACGCCGGGCGCGACGGCGCCGATCCGGATGCCGGAGCCGACGAGTTGCCGGCGCACGGCGTGGACGAAGGCCTGGACCGCATGCTTGGAGGCCGAGTAGATCGGCTCCCACGAGATCGCCTGGTGTCCCGACACGGAACTGGTCACGATGATGTCGCCGCCGTGGCCGGCCCCCCGCATCGCCAGGACGGCGGCATGGACCGTGTTGATCACCCCGGAGACGTTGGTGGCGATCAGGCGGTCGAAGTCCGCGGTCTGCCCGTCCCACAGGTCGCCCGGCAGGTAGACGCCCGCGTTCGCGACGACCACATCGAGCCGGCCGAACTCGGAGATGGCTGCCGCCATCACCTTCGGCCCGGCATCGGTCGCGGACACGTCGACCGTCAGGACGGCGGTCGGCCCCGGCAACCTCGCCGCCGCCGCGTCGAGTTTCTCGCGGGTCCGCCCGGTCAGCAGCACCGAGGCGCCCAGGGCCGAGACCGCCGCGGCGGTGGCCAGTCCGATGCCCGAACCGGAGCCGGTGACGGCCACCACCCGGCCGGCCATCGTCCCGCCGGCCGGCGTGCCACCGGATGCGCGTGCGAAGGGCTCGCCCAGGAGGGGCTCGGCCGGAACGGGGTCAGACAATCGAGTAGCCGCCGTCGATGACGATGGACTCGCCGACGATGTACTGCGAGACGTCGGACGCCAGGAACGCGACAAGTCCGTCGAGATCGGCCGGCTGTCCCATCCGGCCCGCCGGGATCAGCGTCTTCCAGTACTTGCCCAGTTCTTCGTTGGAGTCCAGGAACTGTTTCGTCATGTCCGAGAGGAAATAACCGGGGGCGATGGCGTTGACCCTTATTCCTTTGGAGATCCATTCCACTGCAAGGGATCTGGTGATCTGGTCGACGGCCGCCTTGGAAGCGTTGTAGGACACCTGGTGCTGTGGCACGTTGACCACGAATGCCGACATGGACGACACGTTGACGATTGCGCCCTGCCCGCCGGCGGCGAACACCGATCGGGCGAAGGCCTGGCAGCTGAAGAAGGTGCCGGTCAGGTTCACGTCGATGACCTTGCGCCAGGCCTGGGCGGTGACGTCGGTGGAATCCCCCCAACTGGTGATGCCGGCGGCGTTCACCAGGATCGACGGGGTGCCGAGCGAACCGGCCACGGCCGCGATCGCTCCGCCGATCGAGTCCTGATCGGTGACGTCGGCCGAGATCCCGACGGTGCGCACACTCCTGGTGCTCGCCAGTCGTGCGGCGCTGTCGGTGACCTCGGGCAGCAGGTCGATCAATGCGATCTCGGCTCCATGGGCGGCGAGTGCACCGGCCATCTGGTAGCCGAGGCCCCGCGCGCCGCCGGTGATGACTGCGACTTTGCCCCTGAGGTCCTCGTACACGTCGTTGTTCCTCCTCGTGCGGCACCGTCGCCGCTTCTGCTGCACACCCGATGTGTGAGTCACGATCTGATCGCGACAATAGTTCCGCGCTCAGGTGGCTCGGCCACGTGGGCAGGGCCCCGGCAAAGTCGGGTTGACAATTCTTGAGCTGCGGCGATGGGTTGCGACACGCCGGGAGGGGCGGTTTGCGGGTGGGCGTGGCCCACGGTGATGATCATGAAGGTTCTTGAGGCCACTCACTCACAGCCAAGGACCACGCCCGATGTCATCATCACCCAGGTATACCGTCGTTGACCAATTCGACGAAGATGAGTTCCCCGACATCCCCACGGCGCCGGCGGCGTTGCTCCGAGCCCTGCGATCGGTTCCCGACCCCCGCAGCGCGCGCGGCCGCCGGCACGGCTTGTCCACCATTTTGGCGGTGGCCGCGTGCGCGGTGATCGCCGGTGCCCGCTCCTTCGTCGCCATCGCCGAATGGGCCGCCGACACCGCACCAGCAGTATTGGCCAAACTTGGCGTATCCAGTGAGAGACCCTGCGAGTCGACGATCCGGCGAACCCTGAACAGGATCAACGCCGACGGTTTGGATGTCATCGTCGGGACCTGGGCCGCTGTGGTCGCCACCGCGTCGAAAACATTTCAAGTGATCGCAGTCGACGGCAAATCGGTCCGGGGATCCGCCGTGGCCGGCGGCCGGTGCCGACATCTGCTCTCAGCGCTCACTCACACCGCAGGCCTGGTCCTGGGGCAGTTGGACGTCGATGTCAAAACCAACGAGATCCCCATGTTCGCCGAGCTTTTAGACAACATCGAGTTGCTCGGTGCGTTGGTCACCGCCGATGCGATGCACTGCCAGAAAATCCATGCCAAGTATCTCGTGGAGCAACGCGGAGCGCATTACCTGCTCACCGTGAAAGGTAACCAACCGACGCTGCGGCGGCGACTGGCCCAACTCCCATGGAACGACGTCGACGTCACCGACACCCAGAAGGACCGCGGACACGGACGGATCGAGAAACGAACCCTCAAAGTCGTCACCATCGCCGCGGGAATTCTGTTTCCGCACGCCGCCCAGGCGATTCAGGTGAGCAGAAAAGTCCGGTCGATCCGATCCAAGAAGTGGCATACCGAGACCGTCTACGCGGTCACCGACCTGCACCCGACCCAGGCGTCCGCCGCGCAGCTGGGCACCTGGCTCCGAGGACACTGGTCGATTGAAAACCGTTTGCACTGGGTCCGGGACGTCACCTTCGGTGAAGACCTGTCCCAGGCCCGCACCGGCAACGGACCCCAGGTCATGGCCACACTACGAAACCTGGCCATCGGACTTCTTCGACTGGACGGAGCCCGCAACATCGCAGAAGCCGTCCGACATCACGCCCGAGACCCCCACCGACCACCCAAACTCGTGCTGACCAGCTAAAACAGCCCGACATGAGCGATCTGCGACTTTGCCGGGGCCCTGGCCACGTGGGTGACCCAAGGTCCCTCGGTCCCGAGCAGGAGATCCCGTCCGTCCGGCGTCGAGGTCCGGGCCCGGTTAGGATCAACCACCGTGAGCGTCTGGATCTGGGTCATGGTGGCGCTTCTCGTGGTCGCGGTGCTGATGGTGGTGGTCGCACGCCGGGCTGTCGGCGGCGTCGACCCGACGCAGCTCCTGCTCGATCCCGAACTGGTCGGCCGGGTCAGGGCGCTGGCCCGCGCGAACCAGAAGATTCCGGCCATCAAGATGTTGCGGGACGGCACGCCCGGTCTCGGGCTGGCGTCGGCGAAGCAGATGGTCGATCGGATGGCCGTGCCGCCCGTGCAGTCGGTCCCGCCTATCCCGCCCGCACCGCAGGTGTCCGCATCCTCCCCTGGCGACTTCGGGCAGACCGGCACCGAGCCGGCCGGACCCGATCCGATGAAGCATCAGCCGATCGGGCCCGACACCGGCACCCCGGTGGAGACGACTCCCAGCGCGTCGACGGTGTCGTTGGAGGTGGAACTGCAGGCCAGGTCGATGAAAGCGTCCGGGCAGCCGGTCTCGGCGATCAAGCTGGTGCGCGAGCACACTTCGTGGGGACTCCGCTAGGCGAAGGACTACGTCGACGGCCTGTAGTTCGCGGCCGTGCGAGCGGGCCGGCCCGGAGCCGCCGCGCGCTCAAATCCGGTAGACGCGCTCGGCGTTGCGGCGGCCGATCATCTCCGCCACCCGGATCGCATCCCGTTCGGCCCAATCTCCCTGACGTACCCACCGGCCCAGCACCTGACCCATTCCCCGGCGCCACAGCACCGCGCCGAGCAGGTGCAGCTCCGGAGGCCCGAAGGCGTCGGAGGAGTAGAGCTGCTTGGCGAACGGCGCCAGCTCCAACGACTGGGCCACCAGATCGGTCGCCCTCGCCCCGAGGTGGTTCACCGAGAGCCCGATGTCGAAGTAGACCTGGTCGAAGGCCTGTGCCAGGTACCCGGCCTCCCGGTGGAAGGGGTAGCAGTGCAGAAGCATCACCGGTACCGCGGCCACCACGGGCTGCCGGAGCAGTGGGAGCAGGAGCATCGGGTTGACGCGGTGCAGATCGAGATCCCGGTCGCCGAAGCCGACGTGGAACTGGACCGGCAGACCGGCGGCGGCCGCGCAGTGGATGCCGAAGGCCGCCAGCACCGGCGAGGTCAGCCGGATCGGCCGACCCTCGGCGATCTGCTGCGCCCACTCCCGGGCGGCGACCTCGACCGCCGACCCGGTCGGCGGGGACCAGTCGATGTCGAACCCGCACCGGTAGGCCACCACGGACTTCGTTCCGACCACTCCCGGGCCGGCGCCCGCCAGGCGGGCACGCATCGCGTCGGCGTAGTCGGTCGGCGAGACACCCTCGGCCATCAGGGATTCGGCCAGCGATTCCAGCCGGAGGATCTCCACCGATTCGCCGTCCGACCAGGCCGACAACACCGATGGCGACACGATCTGATCCCCGGAGTAGCCGGTGTCCACCACCCAGGTCCGGACGCCGGCGGCCACGAGCATGCGACGCGAGAGATCCTCCGTCGACAGTGCCGACCTGGCCGCCACGTACTCGTCCGGGTCGGCGTGGGCCGCCAGCCCGAGAATCGGCGCACACCACCGTCGCACCGCAAAACCGAGCTGGGAATCGAACTGCGTCATCCACGACGGGATCGGATCCGGCGAGCCCTCGTTGAGTGCTTCCTCGAGCGTCGCCCGGGAGACCGGCCCGGCGAAACACCCGTGCACGTGGTGATCGACCAGGGACAGTGCCGCGAGCGCGCCGGCCAGCCCCGACGGAACCTCCGGATCCACACCGGCGAACGGGTCCGGGCTCATCCCGACCACACCATGCGCAGAGCGGCGGACAGTTCCTCCACCGGCAGGTCGGCGTACGCGGCAATCTCCCACCGGCGGACCGCCAGCAGTGACTGCACGATCCGGGGCCCGAGGATCTGCTGCGCGAGAGCGGAGGTCTCCAGCAGCTCGGCGGCCTGGACCGGATCGTGCGGGAACCGCGGGATGGGGTCGCCCGGGATCGACGACGGATCCACCGCCACCTCCTCCGGCAGCGCTGCTGACGAGGCGATACCCGCCAGCGCCAGACCGAGGATGCTCGCCACCGCGAGGTACGGGTTGGCGGCCGGATCCACGCACTTGACCTCGATGTTCGCGCCGTACGGATTGCCGGGCGTCGCCGCACACAGGCGGACGCCGGCCTCACGGTTCTCCAGGCCCCAGCACGCGTAGGCGCCGGCCCAGGTCCCGGGGCCGAGCCGGGTACCGGACAGCGGCGCGCCCGCGACCACCGCGATGAACTCGGGTAGGCCGTTGACGATGCCGGCCAGTGCGGCAGCACCGTCCGGTTGCAGGCCATGCGGACCGGTGCCGTCCGACAGCAGCGGCTGCCCGTCCCGGCGAAGCGAGAGGTGCAGGTGCGCACCGTTTCCCGCGCTGCCGACGAAGGGAACGGGGGAGAACGAGACGCCGACTCCGTGTCGTCCGGCGATGCGCCCCAGCAGCACCCTGGCCAGGACGACCTGGTCGGCGGCGGCCAGCGGGGCCGCCGGGGGAAGGGAGATCTCGTACTGGTCAGGGCCGTACTCGGCGTGGACCTGTTCGACCGGCAGCCCGGCCGAGGCGAACGTCCGGACCAGATCGGTCAGGAACGGGCTGTGCGCCAGCGCCGGTGCCGCCCCGTACGGCTGCCAGGTGCCGGTCGTCAGTCGCTCGCCGGCCGGACCGGTCAGGACGAACTCCAGTTCCGACCCGATGAGGACCTCGAGGCCGTCCGCGCTCACCGCCGCGACCATCTCGCGGAGTCGCCCCCGCGCGCAGCCCGGATCCGGTGTGCCCTGCTGGTCGAAGAACTCGGCGGGGGCCCAGGCGATCCGGTCTCCGATGGGCGTGATCGACCCGGTCTCCAGCCGCAGCCGGAGGTCGCCGGTGACGCCGATCGCTGGGGTGTGGGCGATCCCGACACCGTCGAGGCAGAACGCGTTCAACGTCGGTGAGGCACCCAGCCCCGGGCGGTGGAACGACTCGACCCGCTGCGCCGGCACCGCTTTCGCCCTGATCACGCCGGCCATGTCCACCACCGTGCCGACGATCAGCTCGATCCCGCCGGACTGGAGGCGGACGTGCAGATCCGCCAGGTCCGCCGCAGTGGCCGACCCCGGCAGCGCCTGGGACGACAGCACGTGCTGGGCCGTCACGTGATCAGACCTCGAAGGTCTCGCCGTCGGCGGGGGCCAACCACTTCGAGGACTGCGGGCCCAACTTCTCCAGCAGGCCGTAGGCCATGCCCGGGTTCGCCAGGATCTTCTCGTGGATCGGGAAGGCGACCGCCGGGGAGACGGCCCGGTAGAAGTCGACGCCCTCCTTCAGCGCCATCCACGGCGCGGCCGCCGGCACTGCCAGGATCTCGACGGGCACGGCCGGCACGGCGAGCGAGTCACCGGGGTGCAGCAGGCGCCCGCCGATCAGGTAGGAGGCATTGGCGACGTCAGGGAGGTCCGCGTGGATGACGGCGTGGTTCTTGCCGTGGACGGTGACAGTGGTTCCCACGTCGAAGGAGTCGCCCGCCTTCACCGCCGTGACCGTGATGCCGACCGCCTCGATCTTGGGGGCAGAGCCGGCGTCGGCGTAGACGGGCGCCTGCGGGTTCGCCGCGACCAACGCGGGAAGTCGATCCAGGTCCAGATGGTCCATGTGCTCGTGGGTGATCAGGATGCCGGTCAGCCCCGTCAGCGTCTCGAAACCGGCCGAGAACGTGCCGGGGTCGATCAGGATGTCGGCGTCGCCGTCGGCGACGTGCAGGCAGGAGTGGCCGAGTTTGGTGATCTGCATGGTGAACCTCTTCCGTCGTGCGACATTCGCTGCGCACACAGTACGACGGACGCTTCGGTGCCCACCGCGTAGCGTCTTGGCGGTGGCGTCCAGCAAGCGGGTCAGGCAGGCAGGCAGGCTCCTGTCCGCGGCGGTCATCACGGCCATCGGACTGGCCGCCCTGGTCACCGCCGATTCAGTTTTCGGCCGCGTCTTCGACCTGTTCGTGCTCGCCGTCGGTTTGGCGGCGGTGTGTCTGGTGATCATTCGCAGGTGACGTCCCGGGACCGGACCCGGTACCTCAGACGGTGGCCATGGCGTCGGCGGTCAGCTCGACCGACCGCAGCCGGAACTCGGTGGTGGACGCCTGGTGGGCGGTGATCAGCTCGTCGGCTCCGGTCAGCTCCGCGAACTCGTCGAGGTAGTTCCGCACTTCCGAAGCCGTTCCGACGGCCGAGTAGCGGACCATCTGCTCGATCTGCCGACCGGCGTCCGATTCGATCACCAAGTCGGCTTCCTCGTCGGTGAACGTGCGGCCGCTCCGGCCGTACAGGAGCGAAACCCTGGCCCGTTTCACCAGGTGCAGCTCCCGCTCGGCCTCTTCGGCCGAGTCGGCGGCGATGACGTTGAGCGCAGCGAACGCATAGGGCTCGGTCAGCTGCGCGCCCGGCTGGAAGTCCCTGCGGTAGATGGCCATCGCCTCCATCAGCGACGCCGGTGCGAAGTGCGAGGCGAACGCGAACGGGAGGCCGAACGCAGCGGCGAGCTGGGCCCCGAACAACGATGACCCGAGGATGTACAGCGGGACCTCGGTGCCCTGACCCGGCACCGCGGTGACCCCGGGGACCAGTGACTTCCCGCTGAGGTAGCCCTGCAGTTCCAGCACATCGTCCGGGAACCGGTCCGACGAGCCCGGGTCGCGGCGCATGGCCCGCGCCGTCATCTGGTCCGAACCCGGGGCGCGGCCGAGGCCGAGATCGATCCGTCCGGGGTGGATGGAGGCGAGGGTGCCGAACTGCTCCGCGATGGTCAGGGGCGAGTGGTTGGGCAGCATCACGCCGCCGGCTCCGAGGCGGATCGTCGAGGTGTTCGCGGCGATGTGGGCGATCAGCACGCTGGTGGCCGAGGAGGCGATCGAGGACATGTTGTGGTGCTCGGCGTACCAGACGCGGCGATACCCGAAGGCCTCGGCCCGCTGCGCGAGCGCGACGCTCGCGGCGATGCCCTCACCGACGCTCTGCCCTTTGTTGATCGGTGCCAGATCAAGGATCGACAGGGGAATGTTCATGTCGAGTCCAACCGGCCCCGGCCGGACCCTATTCCGCCGCCGGGTGCAGGGGAGACCCGGACCCGTCCGGGTCTCCCCTGCCGAGCCAGGTCACTCCTCGGTGGCCGAAGTCGGCATCCTGGTGCCGATCAGCGCCATCACCGAGGAATCGGTCAACGTCGTGACGTCACCGAGTTCCCGGTGTTCGGCCACGTCGCGGAGCAGCCGACGCATGATCTTCCCGCTGCGGGTCTTCGGCAGTTCCGGCACCACCATGATCTGGCGGGGCTTCGCGATCGGGCCGATCTCGTGGGCCACGTGGGTGCGGAGCTCCTTGACCAGATCTTCGGCAGAACCGTTGTGCAGACTGTGGTTCCGCAGGATGACGAAGGCGACGATGCCCTGCCCGGTGGTGTCGTCGTCGGCGCCGACGACGGCCGCCTCGGCCACCGCGGGGTGCGAGACCAGTGCCGACTCCACCTCGGTGGTCGAGATCCGGTGCCCGGACACGTTCATCACGTCGTCGACGCGTCCCAGCAGCCAGAGGTCACCGTCCTCGTCCTTCTTGGCGCCGTCACCGGCGAAGTAGTACCCCTGCTCGGCGAACCTGGACCAGTAGGTCTCGCGGAACCGGGCCTCGTCCCCCCAGATTCCGCGCAGCATCGCCGGCCACGGCCGGGTGAGCACCAGCAGCCCGCCGGACCCGTTCGGCACCGGATGCCCTTCGTCGTCGACCACCTCGGCGCCGATCCCGGGGAGCGCCCTGGTCGCGGAGCCGGGCTTCGTCCAGGTCACCCCGGGCAGCGGGCTGATCATCATGGCGCCGGTCTCGGTCTGCCACCAGGTGTCGACGATGGGGCAGTGATCGTGCCCGATGTTCTTCCGGTACCACATCCACGCTTCCGGATTGATCGGCTCGCCCACTGATCCGAGCAGCCGCAGCGACGACAGGTCGTAGCCGGCCGGGATGTCGTCGCCCCATTTCATGAAGGTGCGGATCGTCGTCGGGGCCGTGTAGAGGATCGTCACCCGGTAGCGGTCGATGATCTCCCACCACCGGCCCTCGTGCGGGCTGTTCGGCACCCCCTCGTAGAGCACCGACGTGGCGCGGTTCGCCAGCGGTCCGTAGACGATGTAGCTGTGGCCGGTGACCCAGCCGATATCGGCTGCGCACCAGTACACGTCGGTGTCCGGCTTGAGGTCGAAGACAGCCTGGTGGGTGTAGGCCACCTGGGTCAGGTAGCCACCGGTGGTGTGCAGGATGCCCTTGGGTTTGCCGGTGGTGCCGGACGTGTACATCACGTACAGCGGCTGCTCTGCGTCGAAGAATTCCGGGGTGTGCCGGGTGGACTGCCCGCCCACCAGGTCGTGCCACCACACGTCCCGGCCCTCGGTCCAGGCCACGTCCTGCGCGGTCCGGCGCACCACCAGCACCGAGCGGACGTCCGGACATCTCTCCAGGGCCTCGTCCACCGCCGGTTTGAGGGCCGACGGCGCACCGCGTCGCCAGCCACCGTCGGCGGTGATGACGACTCTCGCGTCGCAGTCCAGGATCCGGTCGGTCAGTGCGGTGGCGGAGAAGCCGCCGAAGACCACCGTGTGCGGGGCACCGATGCGGGCGCAGGCCAGCATCGCGACCACCGTCTCCGGGATCATCGGCAGGTAGATGGCGACCCGGTCGCCGGCCTTCACGCCCAACGACAGCAGGGCGTTCGCGGCCTGGCACACCTCGTCCATCAGTTCGGCGTAGGTGATGGCCCGGCGATCGCCCGGTTCGCCTTCGAAGTAGTAGGCGACCTGGGCGCCGTGGCCTGCCTCGACGTGGCGATCGACGCAGTTGTAGGCGACGTTGATCCGGCCGCCGACGAACCACTTCGCAAACGGTGCGTCCGAGAAGTCGAGCGCTGCTGTCCACGGGGTCTGCCAGGACAGGCGCTTCGCCTGGCGTGCCCAGAATTCGGGACCGTCCGCCTCCGCCTCGGCGTAGGCCGATGCGGTGACGTTCGCCTGGGCGGCGAAGGCGGCCGTCGGACCGAAGGCGCGGGTTTCGTGGGACAGGTTCGAGAGGGTGTTCGTCATGCGCGGGGGAAGGTGGGCAGGACCACGCGCTTGGCCGTCGCGTTCATCACGCCGGCCATCGAGCCGTACCAGCCCAGCAGCGCCGTGAGCAGGCCGAGCCATCCACCGACCTTGGTCATCCCCGAGGAGGCGCCGAAGGCCCCGATCGTCAGGAAGAGGAAGGTCAGGGCGAGCGCACCGAACACCGCGATCAACACCCCGGACGTCCGGGTCGAGCAGATGAACATGTAGACGGTAAAAATGGTCCAGCCCAACAGGAACAGACCGAAACCCTTGCCCTCGTCCGCACCCATCCCGGCCAGCACGCCACGATCGATCAGGTACCAGACCGCCATCCAGAACGCTCCGTAGGAGGTGAACGCGACGGCGCCGAAGGTGTTGCCCTTGATGAACTCCCACATCCCGGCCAGGATCTGGGCCACGCCGCCGTAGAAGAAGGCCAGGGCCAGCATGCCGCTGGTCACCGACGCCGGTACCAAACCGGCATTGACCACGGAGAGGAAGAAGGTCGTCATCGCGAATGCGGCCAGCCCGAGCGGGCCGGGATCTGCGACTCTCGATGCGATGGTGGCGGTCTCGGGCGCGATCACCGATGCCGGGGTGGTGGGGGCCGATGACGGTGCAGTAGCGGGCGATGCCGCGGTGGGTCCGGCCGAAGCGGTCCTCATTGCCATGAGCGGGCACTCCTTCCGATCGCCGGGATGCCCGGGATCAGTTGCCGGCGGCCTCGTTGCCGCCTGTGATGAAGGTGACAGCAGCAGGCTTCGACCGGTAGGGGCGTTGCGCCCGATGGCGGGACGGTGCGCCGGATGACGCAGGACGCGAGACGAGTGGTTGCTCTGGCGCGACGAACGGCTGGATCCCTCAGGTCCTGTGCCCGGAGCCGAGCCCGCCGGCCAGACCCTCGGGCAGATGCAGCCGGGCCATCACCCGGCCGACGCCGGGCGGTATCGCATGCGAGGTCAGCAACGAGACCACCACCATCACCAGGAAGGCGATCGGCACCGACCAGGCGGCCGGCTGCGCCAGCAGGGTGGCCGGCCAACCGGCCGGGAGCGAGACGGTGATCGTCACGAGCACGGCCGTGGTGGCGAGGCCGCCACCGACCACGAGCCCGGCGACCGCGCCGATCGGGGTGAGCCGCTGCCACCAGACACCGAGGACCAGCAGCGGGCAGAACGTCGAGGCGGCGACTGCGAAGGCCAGCCCGACCACGGCGGCCAGGCTGAGGTGCCGACCCGCGAGGCTCAGCACGTACGGCACCCCGACGGCCAGGACCGCGCCGATTCGAAACGCGTCGATCCGACTGCGCCGCAGCACCTCCCGCCCGCGGGGGAAGAAGTCCTGGGCCAGTACGCCGGCGACCGAGACCGTCAGACCGGAGGCCGCCGAGAGGAAGGCGGCGAACGCTCCCGCCGTCACCACCGTGCCCAGGGCGATCCCGGGCCAGCCGGGGAACATGCGCTCCGGCAGCAACAGCACCGTGGCATCGCTCTGGCCGGTGAGCAGCAGATCGGGGACGAAGGCCCGGCCGAGCACGCCGAAAACGGTGGGCAGGAGGTAGAAGCCGGACAGCAGGATCACCACGATGAGCGTCGTCCGCCGGGCTTCCCGCCCGTCCGGATTGGTGTAGAACCGGACCAGCACGTGGGGCAGGCCCATCGTGCCCAGGCAGATGGCCAGGATCAGCGACAGCGTCGCGTACAACGGATGCGAGAGGCCGGAGCCCAACGGCTGCAACCACTGTGAGCCCGTGCGGGCGGGCAGGGTCGCGATCACCGGCACGATGTCCCCGGCGTGCAGGGCCACGGTGGTGCCCGCGCCCAGTACGTGCTCCCCGGCGGTCAGCGTGACCGGCCCGCTGACCGGCGCACCGTCGACGGCCCCGACGATGTCCAGTTGCTCGGCGACGGGCGCGCGCACGGACGTCTGCGTTCCCACCGTGACGGTGATGTCCGATCGGGCCGTCGGATAGCCGGTCCCGATCACGTCGCCGTCCCGGTGCCAGAGCGTCAGCAGGACGATGGCCGGTAGCAGCAGGGCGGTGAACTTGAGCCAGAACAGCACGGCCTGCGAGAAGGTGATCGACCGCATGCCACCGGCGGCCACCGAGATCAGCACCACCACGCAGACCACGGCCCCGCCGAGCCAGTGCGGTGCGCCCGTCTGGGTGGACAGCGTCAACGCGGCCCCGCTGAGCTGTGGCACCAGGTAGAGCCAGCCGATCAGCACCACGAGCAGGCTGGACATCCGCCGCACCGTGGCCGAACCCAGCCTGATCTGGGCGAAGTCCGGCAGCGTGTAGGCGCCCGAGCGCCGCAGCGGCGCCGCGACCAGGACGAGCAGCACCAGGTAGCCGACCGTGTAGCCGACCGGATACCAGAGCGTGTCGTAGCCGTAGACCAGGATGAGCCCGGCCACCCCGAGAAATGATGCGGCGGAAAGGTATTCGCCACCGATGGCCGCAGCGTTGCGACTCGGGGTGACGCCGCGCGAAGCCACGTAGAAGTCGGCGACCGTGCGGCCCCGCCGCATACCGAAGGTGCCGGCGACGGCGGCGACCAGCGCGACCACCCCGACCGCGACCGAGGCCGCCAGCTGCCCGCTCACCGGCGGCGGACCAGATCGATGAAGGCCTTCTCGTTGCGTTCGGCGTGTCGCACGGCGAGTGCGGCGACGGCGATCATCACCGGGTAGACCACGAATCCGAGGACCAACCAGGGGACCGAGATGCCGAACACCCGCCATCCCGTCCAGGCGGGCAGCACCGCCGACAGCAGCGCGATGACCATCAGCACGCCGATCCCACCGGCCGTCACCAGCAGGGCCAGCCGACGCTGGCTGCGGATCAACGAAGCGACGTACCACCGGCCGACCTCGGTCTGCTCCTGGATCTCCCGTGAGGGCGACCGGTGCGGCGCCCCGCGGGCGGCGTCGGTCCGCGGATGGGCGATCCGGACCCGTTCGGCCGTCATCTCCGGCCGCGGTCCGCGAGCCGGTCGCGGAGTTCCCGGACGTGACGTCGGCTGACGACCAGCTCGACATCGCCGAGCTGCACGGTGGTTCGGCCGTCGATCATCCTGATCTCCTCGACGTGGTCGAGTGCGACGAGCGTGCTGCGGTGGATCCTGGCGAACCCGGCGCCGGCCCACCGTTGCTCCAGCGATGTCAGCGGGATGCGCATCAGGTGGCTGCCGGAGGCGGTCCACAGGCGTGCATAGTCGCCCTGCGCCTCCACGTACCGCACCTGCGAGCGTTTGACGAAGCGGACGACGCCGGCCAGCTCCACCGGGATCGTCTCGTCCTCGGTGCCGGCGGCCGTCGGACTGCCGAAGGTCACCACCCGGCGCACCGCCTCGGCCAGCCGATCGGCCCTGACCGGCTTCATCACGTAGTCGGTGGCGGCGAGATCGAAGGCGTCAACGGCATGGTCGTCGTAGGCCGTCACGAACACGACCTGGGGCGGCTCGGCGAACTGGGCGAGCACCCTGGCCAGACGCAGCCCGGACAGGCCGGGCATCTTGATGTCGCAGAACACCACGTCGAAGGTGTCGTTGGCGAGCATCTCCAGCGCCTGCTGTCCACTGGCGGCATCCCGGACCTGGCGGACCCGGTCGTCCCGGGAGAGCAGGTAGGCCAGTTCCTCCCGCGCCGGTGCTTCGTCGTCGACGACGAGCACGGACAGCGATGCCGCCGACTGGTCGTCCTCGTTGGCCGCCATGATCGCGAACGGTACCGCCATCTGCCCGGCCGCGCCCGGAAGTCGTTGCCCTCAGCGCAGTCCGGGGGAGAATTTCGGGATGCGTACGCGCACGAGAGTGCCGGCCCCCGGGGCGGTCTCGACCACCAGGCCGTACTCGTCCCCGTAGAGCTTGCGCAACCGTGCGTCCACGTTTCCGAGTCCGACCGACGTCCGGCCCTGCCCGCCGCCGGCTGCGGCGCCGTCGACCGGGACGCCCGCACCGGACGGCGCACCGATCCCGGCGGACAGCAGGGCCGCCCTGATCAGTTCCGGATCCGAGCCGGCTCCGTCGTCCTCGACCGTGATCAGTGCGTCCGGCCCGTCGTCTGCCGCGGTCAACGACACCCGAACGGTGCCGGGCCGGCCCTCGAGCCCGTGGCGCACCGCGTTCTCCACCAGCGGCTGGATCACCAGGAAGGGCACGGAGACCGGGAGAACCTCGGGCGCCGCCCGCAGCGATACCGCCAGCCGGTCGCCGAACCGGGCCTGCTCGAGCACCAGGTACCGCTCGGTGTTGCGCAGCTCGTCGGCCAGCGTGGTGAATTCGGTGCCGCTGCGCAGCGCGTACCGGGTGAAGTCGGCGAACTCCAGCAACAGCTCGCGTGCCCGGTCCGGGTCCGTCCTGGTGAAGGAGGCGATCGCGGTCAGCGAGTTGTAGATGAAGTGCGGACTGATCTGCGCCCGCAGGGCCCGCAGCTCGGCCTCGACCATGCGGGTGCGGTCGCGGTCCGCCGACGCCAGTTCCAGCTGACCGGACACCCAGCCGGCCACCTCCTGGACGGCGCGGACCAGCAACGCGGAGGACTCCCTGCGGTAGGCCACCAGCGCGCCGACCACGGCGCCGCCGTCGATCAGCGGACTGGCCACCGCGACCCGGGCCGGGCAGTCCGGCTGGCCGCACGAAACGTCGTCCGCAGCAAGCACTTCCGTCTGCCCGGTCCGCAGTACCCCCTGTGCGTGCTCGATGGCGTGCTCGGCATGGTGGTGGGATGATCCCTCCACCGCGAGCGTCCGTACGTCATCGGTGAGGGCGACGGCGCTGGCGTCGAGCAGGGTGCGCAGATGCTCGACGGCCCGCTCGGCGCCGGCGACCGTCAGACCCTCGCGCAGGGCGGGTGCGGCCAGCCCTGCCGTGTGCAGGGTGGCGAACGTGGCGCGCTCGGCCGAAGACCCGAGATCGCTCCGGCGCAGACGCTTCCAGAGCAACATCACCGCCTCCTCGCCCTCCGTCCGGGGGAACGTCCTCCACCGAGAGGGCCGGTCCCTGATGCGCACTCTATGGCGGATCCGCCCGCACGGGGCCGGCGCTCGACGAGGGCAGTTCGGCCGGCCAGGTCGGTGACTTTGGGCCCTATCGAGTCCGGGCACCTGCGGACATGCTCGAGGCATGAGAGAGATAGTCAAGAGAGCAGACGATCGACTGGCCGACACCGTCCTCGCCGCGCTGAAGGCTGAACCATCGTTGGCCGGGGACCAGACGTTCGTCACCGTCGACGGGGGCGCCGCCACCCTCTACGGACGGGTCCACTCCGAGGCAGAGGCCGACCTGGCCGAGCGCGTCGCGCTCGCCACCCCCGGCATCGTCGCGGTGGCCCAGGCCATGTTCGTGTCCCGGCGTGTCCGCGGTACGGACAGCGACATCGCGAGGACCGCGGCGCAGGGCCTGCTGCGCGCAACGGATGTGCCGGAGGGCATCAGTGCGACCGTGCGCCACCACGTCCTCACCCTGACCGGGGTGGTCGACTCGCAGTTCCAACGTGCCGCGGCCTGCCGGGCAGTGCGCGACATCGAGGAGGCGCAGATCATCGTCAATGCGATCACCGTGCGCTCGGAACGGGCCCTGTCGGTCCGGCAAGCCGTCTGAAAGGAACCAGGACCATGACAACATCTGCCCTGCCCATCGACCATTCCGGCTTGGAAATGCTGCCGATGCAGGAGTGCATCGCGCGCCTCCATGCCGCCCGGATGGGTCGTCTCGCATTCTTCTCCGACGGCTACCCGATGATTCTGCCGATCAACCACGGGATGGATGGCGATTCGGTCGTCTTCCGGACCACGATCGGCTCCAAACTGGCGGCGGCCGAGAACGAGATGCCGGTGGCCTACGAGGTCGACGGCATCGACGCCGACCGTCGGGCCGGCTGGAGCGTTCTGGTCCGCGGCGACGCCAGGACCGTCGACAACCCCGGTGAGGTCGAGCGTCTGAACCATCTCGGCGTCTGGCCTTTCGCCGATGCGGTGCCGCGGACCCACTGGGTGCGCATCAGCACGTACGAGATCACCGGCCGCAAGATCGTCCACCAGCGCTGACTTGTCGACGAACGACCGTCACTGCATCGAAAACGACAGGAATGAGCTGTGATGAATGCATCCGTCAAGAATGTGATCGTGGTCGGGATCGACGGTTCCGATTCCTCGATGGCCGCCGCGAGATGGGCGGCACACGAGGCGAAGCTGCGCAAGGCTGAACTGCACCTGGAACTCGCGTATTCGGTACCGACCGCCTACGCGGGGCCGGGCGCGATGATTCCGCCCGACCTCTACGACATGGCTCGTGACGGCGCCGCGATGTCGCTGAAGCAGGCTCGTGATGCCGTGCTGGCGGCTGAGCCGGGGGTGGTGGTCACCGCCCGGTCGGGCATGGAGTCTGCGTTCGTCGCTTTGCGGGAGGCGTCCCGGAACGCCGACCTCGTCGTCGTCGGCTCCCACGGCATGGGCGTGGTGTCGGAGACCCTGCTCGGATCGATCGCGATGAGGATCGCCACGCACGCGCACTCACCGGTGGTGGTGGTCCGGACGGACCCACACGACGGTCCGCCGGTCCCACCGGTGGCGGCCGACGCGCCGGTGATGGTCGGCGTCGACGGATCACCCGAATCGGAGGTGGCCATTTCCTTCGCACTCGACGAGGCGACGATCCGGGGGGTCGGGCTCGTCGCCGTCCGCACCTGGGACGAGGAACCCCTGGACGGATTCCTGCGCGTCTACCCCCTCGAGATCGATCGCAACGTTATGGACGAGCAGGAGCGCAAGTTGTTGGGCGATCAGGTGCAGGCCTGGGCGGACAAGTTCCCGCAGGTCCAGATCACCGAGTCGATCCGGCGCGGACAGCCCGCGGGAGCACTGATCCGCTATGCCGCAGAGGTGGCACCGGCACTGTTGGTCGTGGGTAGCCGCGGCCGCGGCGGCTTCGCCGGCCTGGTTCTCGGATCGACCAGCCATGAACTGATCGCCTATGCAACCGGCCCGGTGGCCGTCGTCAGGGCCCCGAAGGATCGATGATCGGCGAAGCGGTACCGGCCCAGCGCACCCGCTGGGCCCGGATCCGGACCGTCAGGTTCGGGTCCGCCTGACGGCGCCCGATCATCTCCTCGGCCAGATCGTCCAGGATGACCAGGACGTGCAGCCGTCCTCGTTCGTCGGTGTCGGCTGCCCGTGCGCAGAGTTCCTCCAGGATGGCGCGGATCTCGTCATCGGTGCGGTAGCGGCTGATCAGGGCCGGCCGGGTCCGCGGCGTGCGGCCGGGGGAGTCCCGCGGGTTGTTGTCCACCGCACCGACGGTAGGTGGATCCGGCCGATGGCCCCAGGGTCGAAGGTCCTGGCGGCGCCGATCCCGACGACGACTTCGTCACACCCCCTGTGGCGTGGATCAACTTCGCAGGCATGGACGAAAGTGATGACTTCTGTCCCACCCGTCCCAATTTCGCGACTTTGATCCATGCAGCGGGGGTTGAACGAACTCCGGCTAGGTGTTCTGCCCGGACAGGTTGGTGACAACTGGCGTGCGGTGGACGGGTGGGAAGCCTCGTAGCGCGGTGTGTGGTCGATGGTAGTTGTAGCGGTGCAGGAACGTGGGCAGCGACGCCGACCGCTGGTCGTCGCTGAGCCAGGCCTGCGCGTAGAGGCACTCCTGCGCCAGGGTCCGGTTGAACCGCTCGACCTTGCCGTTCGTCTGCGGTTATCCGGCTAATCCGGGGTCACGCCAGCCCGCCGACTGGCTCGTCGGTGGAGTGATTCAGCTGGGCCGCTGCAGTTTCTTGAGTCGACGGAGTTGGTCTTCGTGGCGGCGAACGTTGCCGGCGACGGCTTCCAAGGTGTCGCGGAGTTGGTCGATCTGGGTGGCCAGGTCGGCGAGGGTGTGCGGTTGTTGTGTCTGCTGGCGGTGCTCTTCGACGATGGCCCGCAGTTCTGGGCGTCGGTAGAGGGTGGCCCGGGCGATGCCGCTGTGCTGGGCGACGGCAGGGAAGGTGACCGTTTCCCCGGCGGCGATCAGGCGTTGGCAGGTCTGTTCGGTGCGGTCGGTCAGGGTCGGGTTCATGCGGTCTCGGCTTGACTGATCAGCTGGTCCAGTTGCGCGATCAGGGCTTGGTGGCGGGTCGCCTCAGAGGTCCAGCCGCGGGCTTGGGCGTCGGCGGCCAGGGCCTGGGCGTCCAGGCGTTGCGCGGCCAGGATCGGCAGGAAGGTGTTGTCGGTGCGCAGGCTCGGGCAGTGTTCGCAGATGTTGGCGTAGCTGCAGGTGCCCTGCGCGGCGGTGCGCAGGCAGTAACCGCCGGACAGTCGCGTTTTGATCAGCGGCGTGTCCTGCCAGCTGCCGGTGCCGCCGCTGACGTCGGCGATGGGGAGTTGTTTGCGTTGCGGCAGGACCGGGCCGAGCCGAGATTTGGCCAAGGTCAACGCCTTTTCGTAGTCGGCGCGGACCGTGGCGTCGAACAGTCTCCCGTAGCGCAGGCTCATCTCGGCCGAGACGTGCCCCAGCAACGCCATCAAGGCTTGCAGGGACACCCCGGAGTTCACCAGGGCGGTGGCGTAGGTGTGCCGAAGTTGGTGTGGGGTAGCTGATTTCAGTCCAGCCTCGAGGGCGGCGCGGGTCAGTTCGGCGCGCAGGGTGTCCCTGGACACGCGCCGGCCTTGATGGGTGAGCAGGAAGTCGACCGGTTTGCCGGTGCGCGGGTGCCGCAGCGGCATCCCGGGTGAGCGGTGCTCGGTGATCCGGTCCAGCAGGTCCAGGGTTTCGGCGTCGATCGGCACCATCCGTTCGGTGGCCAGTTTGCCCAGTGGCACCTTCACCCAGGCACCGGCGCCGGGCACTTCGTGGACGCAGTCCAGTTCCAGGTCGATCAGTTCACCGATCCGCATCCCGGTCGCCCGCAGCAGCAGCAACGCGTCGGCGCGGAGCCGATTCGGGGAGGCCTGCAGCGCGGCGGCGAGAGCCCGGTCCTGGTCGGCGGGCAGGTAGCGGGGCAGCGCCCGCGGCAGCCGCGGAATGTCCTTGGGGAAGATCAGCCGGCGGGTCGGGGCTTCGGACCAGCCCCATTCGATGATGTCGTCGATCATCCGGCCGACGGTCAGGATCCGGCTGCGCCGTTCCGATGCCGACAGCGCCGCCGCCGTGTGCGGGTTGCGGGCGGCGGCGACCGCGGCGAGGTAGGGCTCGATGTGACGTTGCCGGTCCAGCTGCGCCAACGATGTCAGGGCGGGGTCGGCCGCGGTGACGAACCGAGCGAAATGGGCGAGCCGTCCGGCGATGCCCAGGACGGTGGACCGGGTCCGGGTGCCCGCCGCGCATTCCAGGTAGGCCACCGGGGACCGGCCGACATCGGTTGGTATGTCGGTGAAGTGACGTTCCCAGGACCACCGCAGGTGCGCGGTGTGTTTCACTGCCGCGGTCACCGGAGCACCCAGGTGATAGAGGACGGTGCGGGTGGCGTGCAACGCGACGCGGTAGTGCTTCAACGACCGGCCGTGCACCTGTTCCCGGTGCCCGATGGCGGTGTCGAATTCTGCGAGGTCGGACTCGGTCAGCTCGATCAGCGGCCGGCCGGTCTGGATGAGTAGTCGCATCACGACCTGGCTGGCCAACGCGGCGCTCTGGTGCGGGGTGAACCCGAGTTCGCCGGCGGCGGCCAGGAACCGGGTCAGGTCGCCGCCGACCTGATGATGGGCGGCTTCCCGCAGCACCGAGGACAGTTTGCGTTCCAGCAGGTAGTCATGGCCCGGCCGCAGGAACCCGCCGAGCATCAGAAAGTTCAGGAACGGTCGCAGCCCGGCCCCGGCGGACAGCCTCACCTGCAGCGGCTGCGCCGCCCACTCGGCGGGGTCGGGCCAGCGGGCCATGAACGACCGCGCGGCGGAGCGGAATGAGGAGTTCCCGGCACCCCGCTGAGCCAACGCCGCCAGGTATGCGTCGTAGAGGCCCGGGGTGGCGGGCTTACCGGTCGGCGCGTTGACGAGCGCGGGCAGCGTCATAGGAGGCCCTCACATGGGTTGGTGCGAGATGGATGTAGGCGGCGGAGGAATCGACCCGGTCGTGGCCCATCAGCGCTTGCAGCACCGCCAGGTCGACGCCGGCCTCGGCCAGCGCGGTGCCGAAGGAATGCCGCAACGCATGGGGATGACCGGCCGGCACCCCCGCCACCGTCCGGTGGTAGCGGAACACCGTCCGCAGCCCGGCCGGGGTCAACGGCTGACCGCGGTGAGAACCTCTGGCCACCAGAAACAGTGCGGTGCTCGCCGAGTCCGGTCGCTCCGCGAACAGGTAGGTTTGCACCAACCCGGCGACGTCGACATCCAGCGGCACCCGCCGTTCCTTGTCGCCCTTGCCGAGCACCCGGATCCAGCGGCGGCCGATGTCGACGTCCCGGACCGCCAAGCCCAGGACCTCGGCCGACCGCAACCCGGAGAACAGCATCAACCCGGCGATCGCCCGGTCCCGGTCGGTGCGGAAACTGCCCAGCAGCGCAGCGGTTTCGGCCCGGTCCAGGCCGCGGGGCAACCGCCGGGGCTCCCGCACCCGCAACCTCGAACGGGATTTCGGCCGGTCCAGATGCGCCAACAACCCGCCCTGCTGCGCCGAACTGGACCGCCGGGCCGCCGACGTCCGCGGCACTGGGTTGACCAGCGCCGGATCCCGCATCGCCCGGAAGTCGAACAACCCCGAGATCGCAGCCATCCGCCGATTGATCGTCGCCGGCGCATAACCCGCCGCCCGGCCCGTCCGCAACGGCACCACATTCCCGCCCGCCTGACCGGGCAGCACCGCCGACCGGCAGAACGTCAAGAACCGCAGGAGCGCATCGGTGGTCACCGCGCCGACACTGAGATGCTCATCGACCAGCCACCGGGTGAACGACAGCAGGTCGAAGGCATACGCCCGTTCAGTCCGCGGCGAATACCCACGATCGCCGACATATCCCAGGAACTCATTGACCACCGCCAGGTCCGCCGGACCGTCGCCGTCCAGCCACCATCGCCCGTCCCGCTGCACTACCTGCAGACCCTCAGCTGGCTGCTGCCCTGTCATGAGATGCAGGTATGCCAGATGTCTCACTCCGAGGCAAGAACCCAGAGCCTGCGGCGTGTCGAGATCTCCTACCGCAGCAGGGATTAGCCGGTTAAGCGGGGCCGATACGGCTTGGTGTACTTGTGCTTGACACCATCACCCAACGCGTCGTTCAAAGCCCTGGCGCGGTAGCAGGACCCGTTGTCGGTGAGCACCCGGCGGATCACCTCGATGCCGTGGGCGGCGAAGAACTCCTTCGCCCGCTGCCAGAAACCTGCAGCCGTGACAGCTTTCTCATCGCCGAGGGCTTCGGTGTAGGCCAACCGGGAGTGATCATCGATCGCCGTATGGAAGTAGCGGTACCCGATCCGCCCCCGGCGTTGAGACGCCTTGTGCTCGGCGCTGCCCTTGCCGTGCACCCGCCACCCACCGCCGTCGGGGATCCGCCCGACTTTCTTCACATCGATGTGCACCTGGTCCCCGGCCAGCGGATGCTCGTACCGGTTCTTGTTCACCCGCATGTCCTGGCCGGTGACATCTAGGTCGGCCAGCCGAGAACAGCCGCGCCGCACCAGCACCCGGTGCACCGTCGAGGGGTGCATCTTGACGCCGAAGTCAGCGAGCTCGGCGGCGAGCATCACCGGGCCCAGTTTCATGTTCCGCCGCAGATGCTCCACCAAATCCTCCACCTGGGAGTCGGTCTGGTTGGGGCAGCGCACCGGCCGGGAGGAGCGGTCCTGCAAACCGGCGACGCCGTGCTCGAGCCAGCGGGCGTACCACTTGCCCAACGTCTGCCGGGCGATGCCGGCCTCGGCGGCGACGTGACTGATCGGCCGGCCGGTATCGACACGCTCACACAGGCGTCGTCGGCCTTCGGGGGTCAGCGGAGCATTACGGTGGGACATGAGGGTCTCCTGTGTGGATGGGTGTGCTTGCTTCGTCGCTTCACACCTCACCAGGAGGCCCTCACCCAATCCCGGAATTCCGTCGCACCGGCGTGTCACCAACCTCCTGGGGTACAACAGCTAGGTCCGCACCGGCAGCACCACCGGCCGGCCGCCGTCGTCGATGATGCGGACCCGCGCCCCGTAGTAGCGCGCGACGTTGGCTTCGGTCAGCACCTCGGCAGCGGTCCCTTCCACCACGATCCGTCCGCGGTCGAGCAGCACCAGGCGGTCGGCGTACTGGCCGGCCAGGGTGAGGTCGTGCATGGTGCTGACGACCGCCAGATGTCGGTCCTTGCGCAGCGCCTCGACCAGTTCCAGCACCTGCTGCTGGTGCCCGACGTCCAAGGCGGTCGTGGGTTCGTCCAGCAGGAGGACCGGCGCCTCCTGTGCCAGCGCACGGGCCAGCAGTACCCGTTGCCGCTCGCCGCCCGACAGCGTGGAGACCACCCGGTCCGCCAGACCCAACAGATCGAGCTGGTCCAGTGCCTCCTGGACGGCACGCAGATCGCCGGCGCCCTCGACTGCCATCGCCCGGATGTGCGGCGCCCGGCCGAGCAGGACGTAGTCGGTGACGCGAATCCCGTCCGGGATGGTGGGCGTCTGCGGCACCAGCGCGATCGTCTGCGCCCGGCGACGTCGGTGGAGCGCTCTGGCCGAACGGCCGTCCAACTCCAGGTCCCCGCCGCCCTCGACCACGCCCGCGATGTACCTAAGCAGAGTCGACTTCCCGGCCCCGTTGGGTCCCACGACGCAGACCCACTCACCCCGTTCGACGTGCAGGCCCAGCCCGGCCAGGATCACCTTGTTCCCCAGCGACACGGTGACATCGCGGCAGGTGATCACGACGCGTTCTGACGTGCGTGGCGCAGGACCAGTACGAAGAACGGTGCGCCGAAGAATGCGGTGACCACACCGATCGGGATCTCGTCCGGCGCGGCGATGGTGCGTGCCAGAAGGTCGGCGGCGCACAGAAAGGCGCCGCCGAACAGGATGGAGAGCGGCAGGACGACTCGGTGGCTACGACCGGCCAGTAGTCGGACGGCGTGCGGCACGATGATCCCAACGAACCCGATCAGGCCCGAGACCGACACTGCCGCAGCGGTTCCCAAT
The DNA here is from genome assembly GCF_014303395.1 of Nakamurella sp. PAMC28650. Lineage (GTDB taxonomy): Bacteria > Actinomycetota > Actinomycetes > Mycobacteriales > Nakamurellaceae > Nakamurella. The sequence continues at coordinate 4,523,690 of NZ_CP060298.1, read as the reverse complement.
GATGCCGCGACGATGACGACCAACCGCGTGCGTCGCACGTTGATCCCCAGCGTGGCTGCTTCGTCGTCGCCGACCGCCAGCACGTCCAGGACACGGCGTTGGGTCAGCAGCACGATCCAGGACACCGCGGCGTAGGGCAGGAGCAAGAGCACATCGTGCCAGCCGGCGGTGGACAGACGGCCGAGAATCCAGGAGTAGACCTGACGGATGGTGTCCTGATGACGCTGCTGGACGTAGGTCTGCAGAGCGGTGAGGAAGCTGCCCACCGCGACTCCCGACAGGATCAGCGAGGCCATCGACGCCCGGCCGCCACCGGAGACGCCCAGGGCATAGGTCAGGCCGACGGCGCCCAGCGCCCCCAGGAACGCGGCCGCTGGTGCACCGCCGAAGGTGGTGTCACCAGTTGCCTGGCCGGCGATCACCAGGGTGACGGCCAGTCCGGCCCCGGCCGCCGCCCCGAGGAGGTAGGGATCGGCCAGCGGATTGCGGAACACACCCTGGTAACTCGCTCCGGAGACGGCCAGGGTGCCACCGACGAGGAGGCCGAGTACCACGCGGGGGAGCCGGATCTGATCGACGATCGCGACGTCCGTGGGCGTCAGGTCGGTGTGGAAGCCGACCAGGTGACCGAGTACCGCCACCGGCGAGATGGAGATCGGCCCGATGACCAGGCCTGCGACCGCGGCCACCAGGACGACGACTGCGCCGGCCACGAGCCAGACCGGCCGCAGCCGCACCGGACGGAGAAGCATTGCCGTGGCCTCCGCGGGTTTTCGCCATCTGACCGGGCGCGGGTCACGGTGGCCGTCAGGGGCCACGGTCAGGACCGGACCGACTTCACGGCGTCCACGATCTTCTGCAGCAACTGCACGACCCTCGGGCCCCACCGGCTGGCCACGTCGTCGTCCAGCAGTACGACACGCCGGTCGCGAACGGCGGACAGGGCCGAGAAGCCCGGTCGCGCGGCGAACGTCGCTGCGCTCTGCCGGCAGCACTTGACGTCGGCCAGGAATATCAGGTCGGGGTCGGACTTGACCAGGTACTCGGCCGAGAGCTGCGGGTAGGCAGCGCTCTTGGTGTTCGCCGGATCGGCGACGTCCTCCAACCCGGCCAATGCGTAGATCTGGCCGACGAAGGTCTTGGAGGAGACCGTGTAGAGGGTGTTGTCCAGTTCGTGGAAGTACGTCAGCGGCACCGTCCGTTTCGGTACCGTCGCCACCGATGTCGCGATGCCGGATCGCATGGACGCCACCGTCTTCGACGCCTCGGCGACGTGCCCGGTGGCGCTGCCGAGCGAGTTGATCTGCTGGTAGGCGTCGTTCAGGGAGGTGGCCGCCGGCTCCACCAGGACCGGAATGGACAGCTTCGTCAGCTGGGCCTTGATGTTGTTGATGTCGTCGGAGATGACCACGAGGTCGGGCTGGTACTTCGCGATCGATTCCACGTTCGGTTCATAAGCGGAAAGGGTGGTCTTGGGAACGGTCGACGGGTAGTTCGAGTTGCTGTCCACGGCCACCACCTGGCTCCCGGCGCCGATCGCGAACAGGTCCTCGGTCGCGGTCGGGGAGAGCGAGACGATTCTCTGGGGGGGCTTGGGTGACGTAGGCGCGACCGACGCGGGGGCCGCCGGGGGGGCGGACGAGCCGGGACCGGACGTGGTGGCCGAGGACGCCGGACCGACGGCGGGGGCCGAGGTGGCTGTCGAGAAACCTGCCGCGCTCGACGGGGCGGTGGTGGAAGCCGAGGAATTCGCCGCGGTGCCCGACGTCCCGCACCCTGCGACGAACGCAGCGCAGAGGACAAGGGAGACGATGATCGCCGGCTTGAGAGGCATGTGCTTCCTGACTGTTCGTCGAGGGCAGGCATCGCTCGACGACAGGGGGCTGCCGCCAACCGGCGCCCATTCCTCGAGGCGGGTTGATCACGCCCTTCCGTCAGGCGACCTGGCTAGCCTCTGGAAGAGGACCACAGTTGCGGGACAGCGCCGGTTTCGCACCGGACTTCGCTGACGGGGAGCAGACCCAGTGACCTTACGTTCGTCCTCCGCCGGCAGTCAACCGTCGAGGACCCGGCGTCACCGGGGACGGGGATTGCGGCCTATCCGGGCATCCGACCGGGTCGCGGGTCGGGCCGCGGCCTGGCTGGGGCGCCGGATTTTCGCGTGGATCAACTTCTCAGGCATGGGCGAAAGTGATGACTTCTGTCACTCCAGTCCCAAATGCGCAAAGTTGATCCATGCGGCGGGCGGCGGGCGGCAGGTGACGGGAGACTAGGGCGTGTCCCGTGGATCGTTCTCCGTTAGATGCCTGAGCCAGATTCCGATGCTGGCGACGTCGACGGTGCCTCGGTAGACGAACTCCCGTTTGTCATACCGGGTGGCGACCGCGCGGTAGCCGCGTAGCCGGTTGAACGTCCGCTCCACGGTGTTGCGGTCCTTGTAGATTTCCTTGTCGAATTTGGGTGGCCGACCACCACGGGAACCCTTGGACAGGCGACCGTTGATCTGGTTCACCGGCTCCGGGATGGTCGCCTTGATACCCCTACGCCGCAACGACTTACGGATTCTGCCGCTGGAATACGCCTTGTCCGCCAACACCCGATCCGGTCGGGTCCTAGGCCGCCCATCACGGCCGCGCACGATCCGAATATCGGCCAGCACCGCGGTGAACGCCAACGCGTCATGCCGCTGACCAGCCGAGATGACCCGCCCCACCGGCCGACACTTCGAATCAGCCGCCATGTGGATCTTCGTCGTCACCCCGCCGCGGCTACGCCCCAAACCCTCCCGATCAACGACCGGCGGCGGCCGATCCGCAGAATTCTTGTAGTTCGATAGTGCCCCCTGTGTCTTTGAGGGCCTTGATCGGAGCCTCCAACACGACGCTGGCAAGGACGGCGGCGGGGATGTCCTTCGGCGGTTCGTGCCGGGCACCTGCCGCGTGGTGATGCGCCCGGATCACCGTCGCATCCACCCCCAACGCCCACTCACCGACATCGCCGTGACCGCAGTCCGCCCGCAGCATCGACAGCACCCGCTGCCAGGTACCGTCCCCTGACCAGCGACGATGCCGGTTGTACACCGTCTTCCAATTGCCGTAACACTCCGGGAGATCCCGCCACGCCGAACCGGACCTGGTCCGCCACAGCACCCCGTCGACGACCCTGCGGTGATCGACCCACCGACCACCCCGAATCGGGGTCCGATCCGGTAGCAAAGGCTCCAACCGGGCCCACTGCTCATCCGACAAATCATGACGATTCTGCACAAATCAGAGTCTGTCGGAACCGACCTCCAAGATCCGCGGGACACGCCCTAATGACGAGCGGCAGGCAACCCGAGGCGACTCGACGCCCGACTCCGACCCTTTCACAAGCTGAGCACAGGTAAACATCAGCGGGCACGCAGTATTTTCGAGGGTGGTGGCACAACCGGTTCGGGTACCTTTGGTTGAGCAATCAACAAATTGTCCGGATCAGATCAAAGGTGCCGCCCATGAGTTCTCGTCCCCTTTCCCGCCGCACCCTGCTGGCGGTGGTCGGCCTCGGTGGGGTCGAGGCATTGCTGGCGGCCTGCAGTGGCGCGGCGTCTCCGCAGGCCGTGGTGACCAGCACCTCGACGTCCACCGTCGTCGCCGCCCCGCAGACCGGGACATCCGGATCGGCCGCTCTGCCCTCAGGAGCGTCGTCCGCCGGCCCGACAACGGCCGGAGGGATCGCGGCATCCACCGCTCAGTCCGATGCTGCCTCCTCGGAGGCGCAGTCTTCCGCAGCGCAGTCCACCGCAGTGCAGTCCTCGCCAGCGCAGTCCTCGACCGGAGCCTCGTCGTCGACCGCGCCCTCGAACACCTCGCCCGCGGTCCCCACCGGTACACCGGTGCACGTCCGCCTCTACCAGAGCGACGGCCGCACCTACGGCGTCGGTCTCCCGATCATCGTGTACCTGTCCCAGAAGATCACCGATGGGAAGCCGTTCGCCAGCGCGACGAAGGTGACCGTCGACGGTGTGGCGGTGGCCGGCGCCTGGTACTTCCAGAAGTCGGGGATCTACCCCGGCTATCCCCTCGAGGCCCACTACCGTCTCGAGAACTACTGGCCGGCACACGCCGCCATCAACCTGGATCTGCCCGTCAAGGGCCTATCGGCCGGTACCGGCCTGGTGTTCGACGACAGCCTGACCCTGAAGATGAGCACCGGCGCGAAGAACATCACCACGGTGGACGGCGCGACGGAGCGGCTGCGGCTCACCACCGACGGCGTCGCCAAATTCGACTTCCCGGTGTCCCTCGGCAAGGCTTCGACTCCCACTTTCACCGGCACGAAGGTGGTGATGGAGCGCGACAAGATCGAGCGCATGGTCGGGACCACCCCGGGGGACGAGTACGACCTGCAGGTGCCCTGGTCGGTGCGGCTGACCAATTCCGGCGAGTTCATCCATGCGGCGAGTTGGAACGGCGGGAACATCGGGCAGCGCAGTACGTCGAACGGCTGCACGAACCTCAACGTCGATGACGCCCAGCGGTACTTCAACTTCGCGACGATCGGTGACGTCGCCGTGTACGTCAACACCGGCGGGGGAGCCATGCCGGTCTGGGACGGTTACGGCGACTGGAACCTGTCCTGGGCGCAGTGGAAGCGTGGCGGGTCGGTCGCCACCAGCTGACCCCGGCGACGGCCGCCGCCGGAACCGGATGCAGTGGTATTCCTTCGAAGTTATGCAATCCCCACGACGGCCCCGTTCGGACTGTGTAAGGCAGACCCACTCACATTCGTTTGACAGGTTCATCGAGTCACATGAGTGATCTGACCGAATCTGTCGAAATGAGTTCACAACATTCTCACGAATCCCGAGCCTGCGACCACCACCACCGTCACCGCCAGGCGGACCCGGGCGCCGCGTCCTCCAAGTGACTACTCGCAGGTGCTGGCCAGTGCGCAGAGCCTGGACCTGATGCGACGTGCCTACGGCTACTACGCAGCGCGGATCGCGATGTTGGCCGTTGCGCTGGTCGGCGTGTGGGTGGCGTTCGCCTGGGTGGGGGACAGCTGGACCCAGATGGCCGTGGCGGCGGCGCTGGGTTTCGTGCTCACCCAGATCATCTTCTACAGCCACGACGCTGCTCATCGGCAGATCTTCGCCTCGCGGAAGGCGAACGAGATGACGGCGTTGGTGATGGGCACCCTGATCGGCGGCGTGAGTCTCGCGTGGTGGCACAACAAGCACAACAAGCACCACGCGGCGCCGAACCAGATCGGCAAGGATTCGGACATCGATGCTTCGGTGGTGCATTTCTACCCGGCGGAGAAGCCACCGCGCTCGAGGGTTCTGGCCTTCCTGCACGAGCGGCAGGGATGGTGGTTCTTCCCGCTGTTGACGGTGGAGATGCTCAACCTGCACGTGCAGGGGGTGCAGGCGGTCATCACCCGCAAAGGTCTCAAGAGGCGCTGGATCGAGGCGGCGATGTTGATCGTGCGTCTTGGTGGCTATCCGGCGGTGTTGTTCACCTTTCTCTCACCGGGGCGGGCGGCGGCCTTTCTCGGTGTGCAGTTGGCGGTCACCGGTATGTATCTCGGAGTGTCGTTCGCGGCCAGCCACATCGGCATGGCTATTCTCCCGCACGATTCGCGGATTGATTTCTTCCGGCGTCAGGTGCTGACCTCCCGCAATGTTTCCGGTGGCCGGATCGCGAGCTTTGCAATGGGCGGGCTGAACTACCAGATCGAACATCACCTGTTCCCGAGCATGCCGCGGCCGCACCTGCACAAGATGCGTCCGGTGGTTCAGGGTTTCTGTGCTTCGCACGATGTCGACTACCACCAGGTCACCATCGTCAAGGCCTGGCAGCTGGTGGCCCGGCATCTCAACAAGGTCGGCCTGTCCGCCGGTACCTTCCAGTGCCCGGTGGTCGCGACCCTGCGCTGATCCACCAGCGTCCGGCACTGCCCGGTAGACCTGACGAACGAACGCAGGGCGCGCCCGTCAGGATGCGAGCTGGTCGGCAGCCAGCTTCTCCGAGGCGGCCACGGCGTCGACCGCGAGGATGATTTCGTTGACCCATGCCAGGGCTCCGGCTCGTGGCCGAAGGCCGAGTCCGAGGTCCCTGGCCACGTCGTCGAGCGAGACGCAGCGCTTCTTTTGACCCCGGTTGTGGCTGGCAATTGCTGCAGAGGCTCTGTCTGGGGTGAACATCTTGTGAGCTTGCGCCCCTTTTCCGAATAAAGATCCGATTCGATCAGCCTTACACTCGAAAGCGTGTGGTTGCGGCGTGTTTGGCCACGGCAACCTGCCGGAAGCGGAATTTCCTCAGTAGAGCCGAGCAGATCAATGGTGCTGCAACACTAATGGTGCCGCCCGGTCCATCGAGGACACTGCATCGCAACGGCCGGGCTTCGAGTCCTGGGCTCGAAGTACGGGTGACTCGAGCGGCACCGATTCTTGTCGGTAGCGCCGGGGGTACACGGCATCCAATGTCACCGATGTAATCGGGCGCCGGTTGCGCAGCGTTGAAGAAGAGCCGTGGACCGGATACGCGCAATCAAGCCGCGAGGGGGACAACATGAATCTCATTTCCGGTGCGACCGGCAGCGTGCGGCGACCGGTGGTGGCCCAGCCGCGGTCGGCAGGTCAGCGGGTCAGCACCGACACGGCCGAGTCGGCCGCGAGCATGCACCAGCCATCTGCTGGACACGTCGCCTGGGCCCCGGCGGTCTGGAACACGTAGTCGGTGCTGGCAGGGAGTGCGTCGCCCCGGGCACAGGACCGGCCCGTCCAGACGAGGTAGTCACTGCCGGAGATGCCCAGACAAAAGCTCGCCGACGAGCACGACACCGCTCCGATCAGCTCGCCGTCGGTCAGAGACCAAGACGAACCGTCATACCGCTCCGCCTTTCCCCCGGCGCCCGCCATGCAGAACGCGGCGGACGCGCAGCTCACGGCCAGCGGGGTTGACATCGGCTCGTCATGCCAACCGGAGGCCGAATGGACGTACACATCCTTGCCCGCTGCAATCCCGCAGGTCACCCCGTCGTGAGCGCACCCGATCGCTGTCGGAAGTCCTGCGAGCGTCAGCGCCGAGGTCATCCAGGACGTGCCGTCCCATGTGCTGACGGCCGTGGCGGCGGACCCGGATGGCCCAGCCACGCACCACCGCGGGCCGGCGCAGCTGAGCACGGCCACGCCTCCGCCTGGCGACCAAGATCCTGCCCGCGTGACCTGCCAGTGCCGGCCGTCATAGCGCATCGTGGCGGAGCCGAACGAGGCGAGGCAGAACGACGCCGACGAGCACGACACCTGGCCCGCGTCGCCGGCCGACGGCGTGACCGGCAACTGCGCTGCCGCAGCCCACGCAGTTCCGTCCCACGTCCAGTATTGCGCCTTCTCGCTGATCAACGCACAGAACGCACGGGACGCGCATGACAGCCAGACATGCGTGCTCGCCGCTAGGCCCGGCACTGCGAGGGCAGCTGCGTGCAACATCACGTGCTCGGGGCCGGCTGAGCGGGATGAGGAGGATTGTTCCTGTTGGGCCTGCGACGAGCCGCAACTGCTGAGCAGCGCACCCAGCAGCAGCGCGAAAGTCACCATCACGGAAGTTGTCAAGCCGGTTGAGGTCAGCGGGAGATAATTTTCAGGCGGCGGTGTCCTCCTCCGTCTTCTTCGGTTCGTTGATCCAGGCGACCGGCGGGAGGTCGAGGATTTTGGGGTCGTGGTCGGTGGCGAAGCGGGTGGGGTGTCGGGCGCGGGCGGCCGCCAACGCCTCGGATCGTCGTCGGGCGGTGGCCGGGGCCAGGCCGTAGTGGACGTCGGCGGGCGTGTGCAACCCGATCCCGGCGTGCCGGTGGTCGTGGTTGTAGTAGTCGACGAACTCGTCGATGAACGCCCGAGCCGCCTGCAACGAGGTGAACCGTTCCGGGAACACCGGCGCAGACTTTAACGTCTTGTTCCACGCCTCGGAAAAGGGGTTGTCGTTGGACACCCGCGGCCGTGAATGGGATCGGGTAACTTCCAGGTCATCGAGCAGCATCGCCACTGATTTGCTGGTCATCGACGTGCCGCGGTCGGCGTGCACCACGGTCGGAACACCCTGGACACCGAACACTTCGGTCATCAGATCCACTGCCAGCTCGGCAGTTTCGGTGTGGTGCACGTGCGCGCCGACGATCATCCTGGAGTAGATGTCGATCATCACGTAGCAGTGGCAAGTACTTGCCGCGGATCGGTCCCTTCAACTTCGTGATGTCCCAGCTGTAGACCTGCCGCGGGCCGGTGGCCTGCAGCTCCGGGACCGCCCGCGGCGGGTGTGAGGCTTGCCGGCGTCGGTCCTTGACCTGCGCATTCTTGGCCAGGATCCGATACATCGTGGAGATCGAACACAGGTAGATACCTTCGGCCAGCAGCGTCGCATAGACCTGAGCGGGTGGCTTGTCGGCGAACCGGTCGCAGTTGAGCACGGTCAGCACGTGGTGTTCCTCCTCGTCGGTCAATCGGTTCACCGGCCGTCGACCCACCACGGCTGGTTCCGGCTGTGGTGCAGCTGATATCAGTCGGGTGAGTCGGTCCTGAGTGGACTTGGCCAGTCCCGTCAGCATCGCCGCCCGCCGGGTGCTCACCCCGACCTCCAGCAGTTGCCGGTGGGTGGTTCTCAGCGTCTGCGTCGCTGGTCCTCGATGTCCGCGCTCTCGGAGATCTGCTCCAAGAGCGCGTGTGCTTTTCCCATAATCCCCAGGGCTGCCTCAGTTGTCGCCAACCGGCGATGGGCGACCGCCAGTTCCCTGGTGAGCCGGGCAATCTCCGCCTGATCAGCGGTGGGCCGGCCCACCTTCTCACCCGGCTTCTTCCCCGCCAGCAACCCGGCATCGCGCAGCTGCCGCCACTGGGTGATCTGCGAGGAGTACACGCCCTGCTCCCGCAGATACGCACCGCCACCACCCTCGCTGGCAGTGCAGGCCACCTCGTACGCCGTCAGGTGCTCGATCTTCTCCGCAACGGTGAACGCCCGCCGCCGTCTGGGACCACCCGCTCTCGGGCCTTCGGTACTCACCGATTCATCCTGAACCATCACTGCTGTCATCACTACGAACCTCAGAATCTCGCCCTGCGTCAGGCGGACTTGCTATGAACCGCTGGCCTCAACTCATCCTGGCACGCAGGGTCACGACCTGCGCCCGGTGTCCTCGCTGCCGCTTACCTCGTGTGCCTTGCACGCGACGACTATAGCGGCGCAGAGCGGGCCCACGTCGTTCGAGACTGCGGCGTCTTGACCGCGCTCAGCATCCCGATCAAATTCAGCGAAGACGCGCTGAGGTCAGTCCTCGTTGCCGCGGAGAAGCGTCTCGATCAACCAGAGCCGGCCGGTGAAATGCTCTGGACATCCAGCCAGCGGGCAGGACTTACGTTTTGGTGTCCGGGATCTGGAGCAGTAGTTCGTTGAATTCCTGTCGGCGTGGTCCGTTAGGCCCAGGGAGTCCTCCGCTCGGCCGACTGCGGCCGAACACGGGTGGAGGCGGTGGCGGCCGGCGTCGGTGAGGCGGATCGCAACGCGGTGCCAGCCGCCGACCGGCGGGTCCCGCTCGATGAGGCCGAGCGATTCAAGCGATTCGAGCGGTTCGCTCATCGATTGTGGGGTGACCAGAACGGATCTGGCGATCTCGTTGTTGCTCCTGTCCGGGTGGAGCTGCAGCTGCAGCAGGACGCCGAACTGGGTCGGCGTGACGCCAAGAGCAGTGAACTCCCGATGGAAACGCCGCCCGATCAAGCGCCCGACCTGGATCAGGTTCCAGGCGGCGATCTCCTCCGGTGGCGGTCCGGACCAGGCCGGCGGCGTCGAAGTCTTGACGAAACCGTAGAGCCTCCCGAGGTGTTCGGCGCCTGATACTTGGTGTATAATGGACAGAGGTGTAGCCAAAGACGATGCCGAAGCCGACCAGGGAGGGGATACGGGCTCTGCCGTCACGCCCTGTAACAGTATGGAGCGGCGAGTTTGCAGGCTACGGGGATGCTCAAATCGATTAGTCAACGGGAGCTCCGCAACGACAGTGGCGAGGTGCTCGGAGCGGTCCAGGCGGGCGAGGAGTTCGTGGTCACCCGCAATGGCACACCGGTGGCTGAGTTGCGGCCGCTGCGCGCGCCGTATTTCTGCGGTCGGCCATCAGATCCCTCTTTTCACCCGCAATCCCGACGATTTCGCCAGGCTGGATCGCTTCGTGTCCATTCATGCTGTCTAGCAACGCAATCGCCGAACCGACTGGACCATTGCCGGTTGGCTGATCCGTCGTTGCTGAGTCGATACTCGTATTCCCCGGACTTCCAGAACGAGTGGTGTGGCACTACAACGATCAGTGCAGTACATGCAACTACCGTTGTAGGAGGCTCGGGTGATGAACACGTCCCGAGGCGGCGACAAGCGCCGAGATCTGCTCGACGGCGCACTCATGGTGTTTGCCGCCGACGGCTACACCAGGGCCAGCATCGACGGGATCGCCCGCGCCGCTGGGGTTTCCACCCGGACGATCTACAACCAGTTCGGAGACAAGGCGGCACTGTTGTGGGCGGTCATCGTCGACAGCGCCCGCTGGGTCGCCGCCGCCCAGATCATCACGGTGCAGCGCTATCTCACCAAGATCGTCGACCTCGAGGCCGACCTGATCGAGTTCGGGCGGATCTGGGCCACCCCTCCCGCGGCCGACTTCGCGCCGCACTTCGCGTTGGTGCGCCAGGTCAACGCCGAAGCCAGGCACGTACCGGAAGCTGCTCTGCGGGCGTGGCAGGAGCAAGGCCCGCTCCGCGTCCGAAGGGAGATCGCCACGCACCTGGCCCGCATCGCCGACCAGGGTTTGCTCACCATCGACGACGCTGACCTGGCGGCCGCCCATTTCGTCCTGCTGGTCGCGGGGGAGAGCACCAATCGCAGCAATTTGCAGGCAGCGCCACTGGCACCGGAAGAAATCTGCCGGCTCTCGGATGCCGGCGTCCGGGCGTTCCTGCACGGCTACGAGAAGAAGGATTCGTCGTGAGCGAACAAGGAAACGTCCGTCGGCAGGCTCGAACTGGGTCCGGTCGGCATCGCGCTCGACGTGCTCCCGGGCGACGAGCACCTGGTCCAGGCCGCCGAGCTGGAGCGCCTGGGCTACCGGGCCATCTGGTTGCCAGGCGGTCAGATCGACGACCTTTCGCAGATCAGCAAGATCATCCACGCCACCACCACCGTCCGGGTCGGCGCAGCCATCCTCTCGGTGGACCGCTACCGTCCAGAAATCGTGGCCGCGTTCTACGCGGAGATGCAGGGCGCAGCACCGGATCGTCTCGTCGTCGGGCTGGGCGGTCCGCAGCAACCGAAACCCCTGCAGGTGATGGCCGAGTACCTCACCAGCCTGGACACCATCGATCCGCCGGTACCGGCGGCCAGACGGATGTTGGCCGCGCTGGGCCCGCGCAAGCTCGAACTCGCCCGGGATCGCTGCGCCGGGGCCATTCCGCTGCTGGTCACCCCGGAGTACACCGCGTCTGCCCGGCAGATCCTCGGCGGGGAACGCGATCTGGTCATCGATCAGATGGTGGTTCTGGACACCACTGCGGCGCGAGCCCGCGAGACTGCCCGTGGCCCTTTGCGTTTCTTGTCAGCGGTGAGCGGCTACCCGGCGAACTTCGCCCGGATGGGTCTGAGCGCGGGTGATATCTCGGGCCTGAGCGACCGGCTCGTGGACGCACTCATCGCCTGGGGTGACATCGACTCGATCGTGGACCGCATCACCTCTCATCTCCAAGCCGGCGCGGACCAGGTGGTCGTCACCGTGCTGACCCAGGACCCTCAACCGGGAATGATGGACGTAGCGCGCGGGCTGGCCGCCCACTTGCCTTTGTGGTCGAGCTCATCCTGACGTTCGAGAACGTCGAACTGGTCGGAGAAGCTGAACGGAGTGGGGTCAATCGCCCCTCCGGCCGCGGCCTCACGGTTCGAGATCCGCTGCCACGCCGGTGAAGTGGCAGGCCGCCTGGTGCAGGCGGTCCGCTGCGATGGACTGCGGATCGACGTCGACCCCGCGGCCCGCGCGTCGGTCAACCCCGATCAGTCGGCCGGTGAGCCCAAGGCCCGGAACCGGTGGCGAGGACCGCGGTCCCCACGAGGACGCAACGACGTCGCAATCACTGGTCGATGCGGTCGAGAAACCTCACCAGATCGTCGGCCCAGCGCCGGCCCTCGGCTGGGGTGAAGATGTGTCCGGCGTCTGGATACTCGATGAGCTCGGCGCCCGGTATGCCGGCCAGGAGGCGGGCGGTGGCCGGTAGCACGATCCGATCCTGCCCGGCCACCACCACCAAGGTCGGCACGGTGATGGATTCGAGCAGGCCGGTCACGTCGACCCGGGTGACCAGTTCTGCGTGGGCGGCTCCACCGGGCGGGTAGGTCCGTTCGATCTCGTTCACCGCGGCGGCGTGGTCGGTCGGGGTCATCGAGTGCAACGTGGCGGGGGAGTTGGCGGCGTACAGCAGCAGTTCGGCCAGGACGCCGAGGTGGCCGTCTCTGGCCAGTTGCCGCCAGACCCGCACGAGCGCAGGGGATTGTGGGTCGGGGCGGGCCAACCCGACGGTCAGGACGAGGGCGCTGACGTGTTCGGGATGACGATGGGCGGCGGTCACCGCGACCGCCGACCCGAGTGAGAGGCCGATGATCGGGAACCGTCCGGCGCCCGTGGACAGGGCGGCGGCGACGACGGAGTCGGCCAGATCATCGATCGAGAGCGAGGCGGTGGGCATCCGGGACGCTCCCGAACCCGGGTAGTAAGGTCCGGTGAAGCGGTGGAGGCCGCTCCCGGCGGCGATGAGGCCGGCGAAGTTCTCGCGGACGCCACCGCCGGCGCCGTGGGCAAGAGCCACGACAGGTCCGGCGCCGATGTCGACCAGGTCGACGTCGGCAAGCAGGGTCAGGATGTCCGAGTCTGAAATCATCGGGCGACCGTAGGCGTTGACACCGGTGTCAAGGTCAAGCCCGGGACGGGCGGGAATCCAGGGGAGGCAATACCTGTGTTGATCGGCGAACTTGCCGAGCGGGCCGGCACGAGCTCGCGCGCGCTTCGCTACTACGAGCTGCAGGGTCTGATGGAGTCCGCACGGTCGGGCAACGGGTACCGCACCTACGATTCAGCGTCGGTGCTCCGGGTCCGTCAGATCCGGGGCCTGCTGGACGCGGGTTTCAGCACCCACCACCATCCGGCAGATCCTGCCTTGCGCGCAGGGAGAGAGACCGGAGATCGAACTGTGCCCATCGGTGGTGGCAGCGATGCGTGACACGCTGGATCGCATCGATGTGAAACTCACGTCGCTGGGCGGTCAGCGGGATGCCGTCTCCCAGCTGCTGCGACAGTCGTCCTGACGTTGCCTCGGCAGATATCCGATACGCGCACCTTTCAAGGAGCTTTCGTGCAATTCATGGTCTTGAGTAGACGTCGTACCGAGTCATTTTCTGCTGAGGATTTCGAGAAGATCATCCCATCGGAGACGGCTCGGGTTCGTCAGCTCTATGCCGACGGGGTCGTTCGGCAGATCTGGCTGCGGGGCGATACGGCCGGTGCCTGCTTCGTGGTCGAAGCCGTGGATCCGGCGGCTGCGCAGCTGACGGTGGACGAGCTGCCGATGGCCCGCTCGGGGCTCTCGGAGTTCACCATCATCCCGTTGACTCCTTATCGGGGTTTCGGTCCGGCCTGATGCACGTCCGGGTGGGTATCCGGACCAATCAGCGGCTGACGATCGGGCCGCGGGTCGATGAATGGACCTCCATGTTCCTTCGGCTCGGCGATTTGTGCAGCGGCGGCAGCCAACGCCGCAAACGCCGACCGCAGTTCCGGCGGGTCGATGACGGTCAGGGGTCTGTCCGGCAGCAGCAGCCAACGGGCCATCGCGCCGTAGCTGTCGGCGCCGGCGGTGATGATCGAGGTGCTGCTGGACTCCGCCGGTGATCGTCCCCCACGCCGGCATGATCCAGGCGGGAACGTCCGACAACGGCGCATGAACGCGGATGGTCCCAGTGACTTGCTGTACACCGGAACCGATCTGGCTGGTGAGGAAGGAGTCGAGGTCGGTAGGAGGTTCGCGTGGATAGCTCGGCGTCGAGGTCATCGCTGGTGCGGTGATGCGGTCGACGCGGAAGGTGCGCCAGTCATCGGTGTCTGTCGCGAGGGCGATGAGGTACCACCGGTTCATCGTGTGCACGAGGTGCAGCGGCTCGAGCAGTTGTGGGCCGGACAGGCCGGAGTGCCGCTGGTAGATGCAGGTGACCTGCCGACGCTCGCGGCAGGCCTTGGCCAGAAGCAACAGGGTCTTGATCGACAGATCTGCAGCTGAGGCTTCCCGCGTTGTTACGAGATAAGGCGCGGCTTTGACTGCAATTTCCCGAGGCTGAGGGCCGTCCAGGAAACGGGCGGCAGAAAGACGGTCAGGATTCCGTCGTTGGTGATGGCGCTCTTGTCGTCGCGCAGGTGAATCCGGCCAGGCTCATGCAGTGTGTTGTCGCAAAGAAATCGGTGTCGTCGTTGAGCCTCTGAGCGTCGAGCACCGACACGGTTTCCAAGGCCGTGATGTCGATGGTCACGGTTGCTTCTTCAGGTCGACTGCGGTCGACCGGGAACACGGAACTCTGCCCTGTGGCCGAGTCGTGAGTGGCCACGGCGTCGACGACGCTGGTCCGGTGGCCAGGTGGGAGGGGAACGCGAAGGGGAAGAAGGGTGGTTTGCCGTCAGGCGGGTCCGCCGGGGTCCCGAGTAGTTCACCAGCCGCCCAACGATCCGCGGGCCAGCCAATTGCCGTTGGTCGGCGTGTAGTCCGGCCCGGCTTCCTTGACCTTGCCGCAGTCCCGGCATTCGCGGTGGTGGATGCGTCGATCCTCCGGATTTTCGTCGTCGATCAGTAGGTAATGGTGTCGTCCGATCCGGCAGGTCAGGTGTTTGGCGGGCTGCGGTGAAATGGACATCTCTTCCTCCTTGAGGGCACGGCGCAGGGCCAGGGCGCAGATCACGATCCCTGCGGCTTCGACGATCTGTTTGCCGACGTGCAGAGCACACAATTCGGCGCGAAACTCCTCGCGGTATCGATCTCGAGAAGTCGACGGCAATGCCAGCACGCTGACGGACACCATCGCTGATGCCAGTGGAGTTGGCGTCGCAACGAAGCCCGGCGCCGGGTTTTTCACGCTGTTTCACCGGCCGGTCGAAACCGACTGACGATGCGGGTTCGCTCCGCGTGGGCTTCTGCCAATGCCGAACGAGCCGAGACGGCGCCGTCGGCGGTGAGCCGGTAGTAACGTCGCCGTGGCCGGCCTTCCTTCTGCGGAACGATCGATTCCCAGTCCGACTCGACCCATCCCAGATGTTCGATGCGGGCCAGGATCGGATGCAAAGTGCCACTGGGGAGCCCGGTTGCCGCCGAGATCTCCAATCCGTAGCGTTCGCAGGTCGGGTCGGTCAATAGTGCGCGAAGCACTGCCTGTGTCGAGAGGGTCATCCGAGGCTTTGGGTCAGATCCCATTGGCCAAGCCTAGCCGACCCCTAGGTAGAGAACAACCCTTGTTATCAGACTCGCTGCGAGATCGACGGCCGATTGACCGTTCTGACGGGATGCGTCGAAGCCGAGGACATCGGCGGGGTGCCCTGCCAGGGACGAGGTGAGCGATATGACCGTCAGCCAGAGCACGATGCCGACTGGCGTCCTGGCCCGATCATCGGCGGGCCGGTGGGCCCGGCAACCTTCCTTCGATACGCCTTTGAACGCCGGTTCAACCACGGTGGGCTTGTGCTATTTCGTCAACGATTCATCTGTGGTCGTCGCCATGCTCGGCCTGCGGACTTGAAGTCACTGTCGTCGAAATCCGGAGCGAGGGTCAGCTGGTCGGGAGAATGCTTGCACCCCCCGTTATTCGGAAGTTCCGGCATTCATAGGACCGCGGGCTGGGTCCGGGTGGCGTTGACTCGGAGTGCACCAGGGCCAACTGACGACTTCGATGACCTCGGCGATGGCGTCGAACGGCTCGCCAACTTCGAGGCCGCTACCACCAAGCCGCGAAACCGTTCAAATGGAAGTTCACCAGCAACGACCTCGCCGACTTCCTGACCAGGCTCGACCAACACCAACCCGCCGAACCCGGCCTTGAGCGCGTCTTGGCGTGCCTGTTCGAAACTCCGTGAGTAGCTCGAAGCCCGCCTCGCGGGTGATCACCTCGGCCGGGGCCCGCGACATCAGGACGACCGCAACCGGCCCGACGGCGAGTAGAGCCAGACGCTGCCGGGGCATCTTTCGACGGCAGCTCTCGCTCGTTCTGTGCTCGACCCTGCAGACTGAAAACGTGAAGTCAACGTGCAGTTGGGGAATCGTTGGGAACGGTTCTCGAGCTACAGCGCTCTGAACTGCGAAAAGTGCGCCCGGCAGGATTCGAACCTGCGACCGGCGGATTAGAAGTCCGCTGCTCTATCCAGCTGAGCTACGAGCGCTTGCAAGGGGGAGCCTATCGAACCCCGGCTGCATGCCTCGCACGGTGAGCCCGGACGGCTGGCCCGAGCGCCGGTGCATCCCGCCACATCACGGCTACATCACCGCCGCCTCGTGTCCCTTCGCCTCGGCCGCGGCCTTCAGAGCTGTCAGTCTGGCGTCCCAGGTGGCAGCCAGCGACGTCATCCACGACGCGGTCGCGACCAGTGTTTCCGGCCGCACGTCGAAGACGATCTCTCGGCCCCGGCGCTCGCTGCCCACCAGGTCCGCTTCCGCCAGAACCGCCAGGTGTTTGACGATCGCCTGGCGGGACACCGGAAGTTCTCTGGCCAGAGCACTGGCGCTGCAGGTGGTCTGCCGATGGATGATCTCCAGCAGCTGCCGGCGGGTCGGGTCCGCCAGGGCGACGAACACCCGGTCGGTGGCCGTCGTCATGCTGCCTGGACCGCTCGCCCGGCCAACGCGGCGAGTTCCTGCGTCCAGCCCCCCGCGTTGCTCTCGAGACCGGCTTCCCGCACGGCCTCGGAGGCGTCCAGGATGCTGAAGCCGGATTCGACGACCCGGACCTTCACGCCTTCGCCGGTGGGGGAGACGTAGAACTCCACCAGGGTGCAGTTGCCGGGCGTCAATTCCTCGCCCGGGAACTGGCTGGCCCACCGGAATGCGGCATACGTCTTCGGGTCCATGGTCACGACGGCCACCGGGAACTGCCCCCATTTGCTGCTGTCCCGCACGGTGATCGCGCCGGGCTGTCGGTCGATCCTCACCGGCTGGTCGGTCGGGGCCCACCAGCCGGGCTCGGTGACCAGTTCCCAGACCCGGTCCAGCGATGCGTCGATGGTGATCTGTCGTTCGATTCGGTCTTCCATGGCGAGTTCCTCTCGGTCGGGGTATCTGCAACAAGAGGGTTGCATGAAGTCGGCCGAAAAGCAACCGGAGAGTTGCATCAAATGAGTACTACCATCGCACCGGGACCTTCGTCCCGCCACCGGAACCGGTTCGGCTGGGTACCCTCGACATGTGCAAGAAGCGACGTCCACCGACGCCGGTGACGTCCGGATTCCCGACGCACCGAGTGAAACAGCCGCAGCCTCGAATGGTCCGGGCGGCCGCTGGCGGGTGACGGTGGTCGCGATGGCGACCGTGGTGATCGGCGCCAGCGTGGCCGTGGTGCTCTCGATCTTCCTGCCGTCCCGGAACCAGCTCCCCGGGATCCCCGATTCCGGGCAGTTCACGGAACTGCTGCTGGCCGCCATGAAAGGCCTGTTCGACCTATCGGCCGCCCTGACGATCGGTTGGCTGATCGCCGCCGTCGCGCTGGCCCCGCCGCAGAAGTCGGGCATCCTGGACGTGGGCGGTTATCGGGCGCTCAGGGCAGCCTCGCTGGCGGCCTGGGTCTGGACGGCAGTGTCACTCGCGATGGTGCCGCTGACCATGGCTGACATCTCCGGCGTTCCGATCGGCAGGGCCGTATCCGCCCATGTCGTTCTGAACGGCCTCCAGGGTTTCACCAACGTCCGTGGCTACCTGATCTGTGCCGTCATCGCAGCGCTGATCGCACTCCTGTCACGGATCGTCCTGCGACCGGGGTGGGCCTTCGTCCTCACGCTCGCCGCTCTCGGTGCCCTTCTGCCCCAGGCACTGTCCGGCCACGCCTCCGGTTCGAGTGATCACGATGTCGCCGTCGACACCATGATCTTCCACCTGGTCGGCATCTCGATCTGGATCGGCGGCCTCCTCGGGTTCCTGGGCATGGTGCGGCAGAACGTCCCGAACCTGCCGGTGGTCGCCCGCCGGTATTCCGCGCTGGCCCTGGTCGCCTTCGTCGCCGTCGGGATCTCCGGAATCGCAAACGCCTGGATCCGGCTGACGTACATCTCGGACCTCTGGACCACCAGCTACGGCCGCCTGGTGGCCGTCAAATTTCTCGCCCTGGTCACCCTGGGCATCATCGGCTTCGCCCACCGGAAGCGCACTCTGCCGGCCATCGAGCAGGGCAGGCGCCGCCCGCTGGTGCGGCTGGCTTCCGTCGAACTGCTGATCATGGGCGCGACGGTCGGCGTCGCCGCCGCCCTCGGTCGGACCGCGCCACCGCCGCCCCCCGGAGTGTTGCCCACCGGGCTCAACGCGGCGGTCGAGCCGATTCTCGGTTTCCCGCTCGCCGGCGCGCCGACGATCTCCCGGCTGCTGTTCGACTGGCGTTTCGACTACCTGCTGGGGACGGCCGTCGTCATCGCGGCGGTGCTGTACGCCGTCGGCGTCCGCCGTCTGCGCAAGCGCGGCGACGCCTGGCCGGTCGGCCGTACCTGGGCGTGGATGATCGGCTGCTTCATCGTGCTGATCGCCACGTCCTCCGGGCTGGGTCGTTACGCACAGACCCAGTTCTCCCTGCACATGATCTCGCACATGATGCTCGGCATGATGGCCCCGATCCTGCTCGTCCTCGGTGCGCCCGTGACCCTGGCATTGCGGGCGCTGCCGGTGGCCGGCCGGAACAATCCACCCGGGCTGCGGGAAGCGATCGTCGCCACCGTCCACGGGCGGGTGGCCAGGTTCCTCACCCACCCGCTGGTGGTGCTGCCGCTGTTCATCGGGTCCTTCTACGCCATCTACTTCACCGGCCTGTTCGCCGACATGATCGGGTCCCACTTCGGTCACCTGTTGATGAGCGTGCACTTCCTGGTGGTCGGCTACCTGTACTACTGGGTCATCATCGGGATCGACCCCGGCCCGCGACGGGTGCAGCCGATGGTCAGGCTCGGACTGCTGCTGGCGGCGTTGCCGTTCCACGCGTTCTTCGGCCTGGCCCTGATGAGTTCGCACACCCTGCTGGCTCCGACCTTCTACCGCGGTCTCGCGCTGCCCTGGGTCACGGATCTGCTCGCGGACCAGAAGCTGGGCGGCGCCATCGCGTGGGGCGCCACCGAGCTGCCGATCATCATCGTGATGATCGCGCTGCTGGCGCAGTGGGCCAAGTCCGACGACCGGGAGAACAAGCGGGTCGACCGGCACAAGGACAAGGCCGGCGACGAGGAGCTCGACGCTTACAACAACATGCTCGCAGGCATGGCCGGACGGTCCTCGCCGACGCCTGACTGACGCTCCGAGTTGTCCCCATGCCTCAAGTTGTCCACATTCTGACCTCGCCCCTGTCGAGACCGGGTCCTGGCTGTCAGCGTGGAGTCATCAACAAGCGAATCGGGCGACGAAATGCCCGGAACACAGGGGGACGACGATGCGGAACGACGGAGCAGAACTCAAGATGGCGGGGCGGGCGGCGACCAACCCGACGATCTCCGGGGCCAAGGGCGACCGGGTGTGGTTCCGGATGATGTCGACCGAGCGGCGGTACGACGACGCGGCCGGTGAGTGGGTCGACGGTGACGAATTCTCGGTGTTCGTGGTGGCCTGGAGCAAGCTCGGGGCCTCGGTGCTGCAGATGGTCCGCAAAGGCGATCCGATACTCCTCGAGGGACGTATGGTCACGCGCAAGTTCGAGCGCAACGGAGCGACGGAGTACTCGACGGAATGCAAGGCGGAGCACATTGCGATCGACGTGGCCAGGGCCGCCGGGCGGATCAAGCGCGACCCGGCCGGTGTGCCGGACTTCGCTCCGGCGGCGGTGGCCGAGGGTGTGGGGGCCGGTACTCCCACCGTCGATCCGGTGATGGAGGTCGTCGATCCGTTCCAGGAGTCGATCGGGCCGGCAGGCACGGTGGAGCTGGAGCCCGCCTTCTGACCCCTGTCACCGGGGCGCGATCGGCCGGGCGGCTCGGCCCGGTCGCAGCGTGAGGCAGACTATGCAGTGGCTGTCGTCTCCGGCCGGCACGTGGTCCGCGTTTGGGCGCGGGCGGGCCGGAGCCCTGCAGCCTGTCCCGATGGCCCGGTCCGACGGGCCCGGTGCGGGACGCATCCGAAGCTGCTGGTGAGAGGGAAATCGTGCCTGAATTTATCTACACAATGAAGAAGGCCCGCAAGGCCTTGGGTGACAAGGTCATCCTCGACGACGTGACGATGTCGTTCTATCCGGGCGCGAAGATCGGTGTGGTCGGCCCCAACGGTGCCGGCAAGTCGACGCTGCTGAAGATCATGGCCGGACTCGACACTCCGAGCAATGGTGAAGCGTTCCTGACGCCCGGTTACACGGTCGGCATCCTGATGCAGGAGCCGGTCCTGGACGCGACGAAGAACGTGCTGGAGAACATCCAGGAGGCCTTCGGTCCGCTGAACGCCAAGCTCGCCCGGTACAACGCCGTGCTCGCCGAGATGGAGACCGACTACACCGACGAGCTCCTCGAGGAGATGGGCACGCTCCAGGAGGAGCTGGACCACGCCGGCGCCTGGGATCTGGAGGCGCAGATCGACCAGGCGATGGACGCGCTCCGCTGCCCGCCGGGCGATGCCGACGTGACGATCCTGTCCGGTGGCGAGCGCCGCCGCGTCGCGTTGTGCCAGCTGCTGCTCTCGGCGCCGGATCTGCTTCTCCTGGACGAACCGACCAACCACCTGGATGCCGAGTCCGTGCTCTGGCTGGAGCAGTTCCTGTCCGGGTATGCCGGTGCCGTCCTCGCCGTCACCCACGATCGCTACTTCCTGGACAACGTGGCGGAGTGGATCGCCGAGGTCGACCGCGGGCGGCTGATCCCCTACGAGGGCAACTACTCGACGTATCTGGAGAAGAAGGCCGACCGAATGTCGGTGGAGGGGCGCAAGGACGCCAAGCTGGCCAAGCGGCTCCGCGAGGAACTGGCCTGGGTGCGTTCCGGTGCCAAGGCCCGGCAGGCCAAGAACAAGGCCCGTCTGGACCGGTACGAGGAGATGGCAGCCGAGGCCGACCGCACTCGGAAGCTCGACTTCGAGGAGATCCAGATCCCGATGGGCCCGCGTCTGGGGTCGATCGTGGTGGAGGTCGACAAGCTCAAGAAGGGCTTCGGCGATCGGGTGCTGATCGACGGTCTGTCGTTCACCCTGCCCCGCAACGGCATCGTCGGCGTGATCGGCCCGAACGGTGTCGGCAAGACGACCCTGTTCAAGACCATCGTCGGTCTCGAGGACGTCGACTCCGGCAACGTCAAGGTCGGCGAGACGGTCAAGCTCTCGTACGTCGACCAGAACCGCGGCGGCCTCGACCCGAAGAAGAACGTCTGGGAGACCGTTTCCGAAGGCAACGACTACATCAAGGTCGGCCACACCGAGATGCCCTCCCGTGCCTACGTATCGGCCTTCGGTTTCAAGGGTCCTGATCAGCAGAAGGCGGCCGGTGTGCTCTCCGGTGGGGAGCGCAACCGGCTCAACCTGGCGCTGACCCTCAAGGAGGGCGGCAACCTGATCCTGCTCGACGAACCGACCAACGACCTCGACGTCGAGACGCTCAGCTCGCTGGAGAATGCCCTGGAGAACTTCCCGGGCTGCGCGGTGGTGATCTCGCACGATCGCTGGTTCCTGGACCGGACCTGCACCCACATCCTGGCCTGGGAGGGCAACGACGCGGACCCCGCGCAGTGGTTCTTCTTCGAGGGCAACTTCTCCGACTACGAGAAGAACAAGATCTCCCGGATGGGAGCGGAGGCAGCCCGCCCCCATCGGGTCACCCACCGCAAGCTGACCCGCGAGAGCTGACCCGCGAGAGCTGACCCGAGAGCTGACCCGAGAGCGCTGGCTCTCCGGGTGCGCGACCGGTACCGTTCCGGCGGTGCCCCGCGACCCCGACCAGCAGGGTTAGGCTCGTTGGTGGCAAAGGCGCCACCGACAGCAGAAAGTGGAGTCGATGACTCAGACGGACCAGACCTCGGCAACGCTGACCGCGGACGGGGGTGGGATGAGCTCGGTCGACCAGGCCTGTCTGCTCCGTCCGGACACGGCCGCGTTGATCCAGGCCTACTTCACCCACGTCCCCGAGGAAGATCGCCCGCGCGACCCGCAGGACGTCCTGAGCGTGGTCGACAGTCACCTGAAGGTCGCCCAGCAACGGAGCTCCGGCCACGCCGCCATCCGGATCTTCAACCCGGGGGTCGGTGCGGAGGGCGCCGGCGGCTGGTCGGCCACCTCGACCGTCATCGACATCGTCAACGACGACATGCCCTACGTCGTCGAGTCGGTGGTCAGTGCCATCACCGCGACCGGGGTCACCGTCCACCGGGTCCTCCACCCGATCCTCGCCGTCCGTCGTGACGCGTCCGGTGCTCTGCTGGAGGTGGCGGGGGAGTCGCGTCGCGGCCTCGATCCGCAGGACTGCCTCCGCGAATCCTGGGTGCACATCCTGATCGACCGGCTTTCCGACGCGGAACTGGCGGAGTCCATCGAGACGACCCTGCACCTGGCGCTGGAGTCGGTCAGAGCCGTCGTCACCGACTCTGCGGCCCTCATCGGTGCGGCCGCCGTGGTGGCCGCCGAACTCCGTTCCTCGTTCTCGCCGCGATCGACCCAGGAGGTCGCGGAGGCCACCGATTTCCTCTACTGGCTGACGGCGGGCAACCTGACCTTCCTCGGATACCGGTGCGACGAGGGGGCACCAGCGGGTGACAACCACCTGCTGCATCCGGTGCCCGGCACCGGTCTGGGCATCCTGCGTGACGGACTTGCCTCGGCCGCCGGCTTCGACGAGGAATGGATGAACGCGGACCCGTCGTCCGGTCATCTGGTGCTGACCCAGACCTCCAGCGGCACCGCACTGAGTCGTGAGGTCCCCCCGTTCTCGGTGGCGGTGCGAATCCTGGGCGCGGACGGGCGGATCATCCGCCAGCACCGGTTTCTGGGCGTGCTCACCCCGCGCGCGCTGAACGCCGAGATCACCACCACACCGGTGTTGCGGCAGACGGTCGCGACGGTTCTGTCCTCCCTCGGCGCGGTGCCCGACTCCTACACCGGCCAGCGCGCGATGGAGCTGCTGGCCACCTACCCCCGTGCCGAACTGTTCTGGGCATCCCCGGAACTGGTGCTGGACACCGTGAGCGGGGTGCTGCAGCTCTCCAGCCGCCGACGCCTGCGGGCGTACCTGCAGCCGGACCCGTTCGGCCGCTTCACGTCGGTGCTCGTCTACCTGCCCCGCGACCGCTACACCACGGACGCCCGGCTGGCCATGCAGAAGGTGCTGATGGACACCCTGCACGGCAACGGTATCCGCTACACCGCCCGGGTCGGCGACTCGCTGCTGGCGGCGGTGCACTTCACGGTCACCACCGACCGGGCCGACCCGGTCACGCTCGACCCGGCCGGCGTGCAGGACCTCACCAGATCGCTGCGTGCCACCATCCGCACGTGGGAGGACCGTCTCGTGGCCGCGGTCGTCGGCGGTGACGAGGAACTCGACACCGCAGCGGCTCTGGCCCGGTACGCCGAGGCGTTCGACGAGGCCTACAAGGAGGACTACCAGGTCGACGACGCCGTCCGCGATCTGCGTCAACTGGACGCGCTGACCGGGCCTGCCGACCTCGGGCTGCAATTCACCCGCTCGGCGAACCACCACGCCGAGCACCGCCGTCTCAAGCTATATCTCACGGGAGGAACCGTCACGCTGTCCCGGGTGCTGCCGGTGTTGCAGAGCCTGGGCGCCGAGGTGATCGACGAACGTCCCTACGAGGTCCGCCGGACCGACGGGACACCCTCTCGCATCTACGATTTCGGCCTCCGGTTCCCGGACGGGCTGCTACCGGAGGACGATGCTCCGCTCGCCGTCCGCGACCGCTTCTCCAAGGCGTTCGTCGCGGTATGGACCCACCAGTCCGAGGTCGACGGTTTCAACGGGCTCGTCCTGGTCGCCGGTCTCGAGTGGCGACTGGTCGCCGTCCTGCGGGCCTACGCCCACTACCTTCGTCAGATCGGAATCCCCTACACGCAAGGCTATCTGGAGCAGGTGCTGACGGCGAACCCGACAATCACCGCCGACCTCGCGGCCTTGTTCACGGCCCGCTTCGATCCCGCCGTCCACCCGGACGACCACGATGCCCGGTCGGCCGAAGGTGACCGCCTGATCGCGAGCATCACCGCCGCGCTGGACGGCGTCAGCAGCCTGGATGCCGACCGCATCCTGCGGACCTACCTGAGTCTGATCACCGCCACCCAGCGCACCAACGTCTACCGGACGGACACGGCCGGTGATCTGCGGCAGACGATGGCTTTCAAGCTCAACCCGCAGCGGATCCCCGGGGTTCCGAAACCCGTTCCAGCGCATGAGATCTGGGTCTACTCACCGCGACTGGAAGGCCTCCACCTACGGTTCGGGGCGGTGGCCAGAGGTGGACTGCGCTGGTCGGACCGCCCGGAAGACTTCCGCACCGAGATCCTCGGCCTGGTCAAGGCGCAGGAGGTCAAGAACGCCGTCATCGTGCCGGTCGGGGCCAAGGGCGGATTCGTCCTGAAGCAGCAGCCGGTGCCGACCGGCGACCCCTCGGCCGACCGTGACTCCCTCCTGGCCGAGGGCGTCGCCTGCTACCGACTCTTCATCGCGGCCCTGCTCGACCTGACCGACAATCGCATCGGCGGGACCGTGGTGCCACCGGACCTGGTGTTCCGCCACGACGCGGACGACCCGTACCTGGTGGTCGCCGCGGACAAGGGCACGGCGACCTTCTCCGACATCGCCAACGGGGTGGCCGCCGACTACGGATTCTGGCTCGGCGACGCGTTCGCCTCCGGCGGCAGCGTCGGATACGACCACAAGGCCATGGGCATCACGGCTCGGGGCGCCTGGGAGTCGGTCCGGCATCACTTCCGCGAGATCGGCATCGACACCCAGACCCAGGATTTCACCTGCGTCGGCATCGGGGACATGTCCGGTGACGTGTTCGGCAACGGCATGCTGCTCTCCGAGCACATCCGATTGGTCGCGGCATTCGACCACCGGCACGTGTTCATCGACCCGACGCCCGTTGCAGCCGAGGGATTCCCCGAACGGCGGCGGCTCTTCGACAAGCCGCGCTCCTCCTGGGCCGACTACGACACGGAGCTGATCTCGGCCGGCGGTGGGGTCTGGCCCCGGAGCGCCAAGTCCGTTCCGATCTCGGAGCAGATGCGTGCGGCCCTGTGGATCGAGGCCGGGGTCACGGCGTTGTCGCCCGTGGAGCTGATCAGAGCCGCGCTCCTCGCGCCGGTGGATCTGCTCTGGAATGGCGGGATCGGCACGTACGTCAAGGCATCGACGGAGGTCAACTCCGCCGCCGGCGACAAGGCGAACGACGCAGTGCGCGTCAACGGGTCCGAACTACGCGCACGGGTGGTCGGGGAGGGCGGCAACCTCGGCGTCACCCAGCTGGGCCGGATCGAGTTCGCCCGGGCAGGCGGGCGGATCAACACCGACGCGATCGACAACTCGGCCGGCGTCGACACCTCCGATCACGAGGTGAACATCAAGATCGCGCTGCAACCCGCGATCGCCGACGGACGGCTGACCGCCGACGGACGGGACGAGCTGCTGGCGTCCATGACGGACGAGGTCGGGCACCTGGTCCTGGCCGACAACATCGCCCAGAACCGAGTTCTCGGCGTGGCGCGACACCATGCGCCATCGATGCTGACGGTGCACTCCCGCCTGATCGACTCGCTGGTCGCGTCCGGGCGGCTCGATCGCGAGCTGGAATTCCTCCCGAACCAGCACCAGATCAACGCCCGGATGGCCGCGGGGGAGCCGTTGACCTCACCGGAGCTGTCGGTGCTGCTCGCGTACGTGAAATCGGCCCTGTCGGCCGCGATGCTCGCCGACGAGCTGCCGGACGAGCCGGCGTTCGCGCGCCGACTGGGCAACTACTTCCCGCACGGGTTGCGGGCCGCCGCGCAGGACTGCGTCATCGACATCGCCGCGCATCCGCTGGCCCGGGAGATCGTCACCACCATGACGGTCAACGAGGTGGTCAACGGCGCCGGCATCACCTACGCGTTTCGTCTGCAGGAGGAGATGGCCGCGTCGTACACCGATGCCATCAGGGCCTACTCGGTCGTCACCGCCGTCTTCGGACTGCCGGAGCTGTGGGCGGACATCGCCGCGCACGACAACCTCATTCCCTCCGCCTGCCAGGACACCATGCTCCTGCAGGCGCGACGGCTGCTCGACCGGGCCTCCCGATGGATCCTGACCCACCGGGAGGCACCGCTGGACGTGGCGTCCGAGATCGAACGTTACTCAGCCGCCGTGACGCAGCTGACCCCGAGGATGCCGCGACTCGTCCGCGGCGTCGAGCACCAGAACGTCCGGTCCGACGCGGCCGAGCTGATCACCCTGGGCGCGCCCGCCGAACTGGCCAACCGGGTGGCCTACTCGCTCTACACGTTCAGCGTGCTGGACATCGTCGACGTGGCGATGCAGGTCGGGGCCGATCTGGCCGAGACGGCCGAGCTGTACTACACACTCTCCGCGCATCTGGACTTCGACCGCATCCTGTCGGCGGTGACCGGCCTCGAGCGGGGTGACCGGTGGCACGCACTGGCCCGCCAGGCACTGCGCGACGACCTGTACCGCTCGATGAGGTTGATCACTGCCGACGTCTTGACCGGTACGGACGACCGGCTCGGGGTGAGCGCCAGGATCGAGTCGTGGGAGAGCCAGAGCATGGCCAAACTGGCCAGGGCCCGCACGACGCTGGCCCAGATCGCCGCCGCGGGCGCCGGAGATCTCGCGGCGCTGTCGGTCGCCGCCAGCGAAGTGCGGTCGATGGTCCGCTGATTCACGGGCGACAATGGCGAGGACGACGCAGACCGATCAGGAAGGTGCCAGCGCGTGCACAAGAACCATCAGCACGGCCGCCGGTACACCACTGACGTGCGGGTCCGCTGGTCCGATCTGGACGCCTACGGTCACGTGAACAACGCGAGGGTCCTGACGTTGCTGGAGGAGGCCAGGGTCGACTGGTTGTTCACCGAGGCCGCCCGCTGCGGAGCGACGGGTCTGACGGGCGGCATGGTGGTGTCCCGTCTTTCCATCCACTACAAGAGGTCGATCACCTTCGGGGAGCAGGTCTCGGTCTCGATGGGCGTCCTCGAGCTGAAGAGCGTGTCGACGACCATCGATTACGTGGTGACCGTCGAGGACAAGGTGTCCATCACGGCGACCACCCAGTTGGTGCCGGTCGATCCGGTGAACTGGCGCCCGCGCCGGTGGGACACGGCAGAACGCGCGTTCCTGACGGAATACCTGGCGGTCTGATGGCCACGTTCACGCCGGCGGAACGCGCCGATCGTGACGATGCCGCGGCGTTCGCCGGGCGGGTCACCCGGTGGGACCCGTCGGGTCCGGTGCGGTTGCGCGCCGACGGTGATGCGGTGCGGTTGTTCGCCACCACACCCTTCGATGCCCTTGTGTCGCGCACCGTCTCGGGCCGGCTGGATCCTCGCGACGTCACCGTGCACGCCGGGAATCTGCTGTCCGGGCTGGCCGTCTCGACCGGGAGCGACGTCGATCCGGGGCCGGTCGTCGATGCCTCGTGGCGCTCCCAGCTGCCACCCCCGGGCGGATGGGTGGTGGTGGACGACATCCCGGCCGCGCTGGTCGCCGATCTGGCCGACCAGGGCGTCACGCAGGCGCGTGATCATCCGGGCCCCGCGGGTGGAGCCTCGACGGCGCTCTTGGATTCCGAGGTGCTGAACGTCACCGGCTCGGGGATGAACGTCTCGGTGCCCTTGCGCATGCTGTTCGCCCTGTCCGGCATGGGTTTCGCCCCGACGACCGCCGGTGAGAAGGTGAGGGTGAGCGCGACCGACTCGTGGGTCAGGATCGACGCGCGGTTCGGTGTGGTCCTGCGCCGCAGACACTCGCTGCTCCCGTTGCTGCTGTAGTCCCAGCCCGTCACCGGCCAGTCGCGGGGACCAACCAGGCTGCAGCACTACCCGGGAGCAGCCCGTCGCTGTCCAGCGCGGCCGATGCCAACAGCAGGTCGCCGGGCGGCAACACCACCGGGGTGTCGCCGGAGTTCAGCACGCAGACCAGACCTCCGTCGCGGCGCCGGAAGGCGAAGCAATTCTCCGGTGCTCCGTACCACTCGATCTCGTCACCGGCGAACTCGGGCCGCGTGGCCCGCAGTTCCAGCCCGGTCCTGACCAGGTTCAACGTCGAATGCGCGTCCTCGAGCTGGTTCTCGACCGTCAGCGGCGCGTACTCCGGCGGCACCGGTAGCCAGGTCCGCACCGACGTGGAGAACCCGTACGGAGCCTCGGGTCCCTCCCACGGGAGGGGTAGACGACAGTTGTCACGGCCCCGCTCGGTGAAGCCGCTCCGCACCCAGGTCGGATCCTGCAGCGCGTCGTCGGGGATGTCGATGCTCGGCAGGCCGAGTTCCTCGCCGTTGTACAGGTACACCGCTCCCGGTAGCGCCAGTTCCATCAGCATGGCGGCCCTGGCGCGCGCCAACCCGATCTGCCCACCGCCGAATCTGGTGACCGTGCGGAACTTGTCATGGTTGGATAGCGTCCAGACAGGCAGGGAGCCAACAGCTCTGGCCGAAGCCAGCGAGCTGGTGATGGCCGAGCGGTACTCGTTGGCGTCGAAGGCGGCCTCCAAAATGGGGAACGCGAACGCCTGGTGCAGCTCATCGGGCCGGATGTAGGCGGCGAAGCGGTCCTCGTCGACCCAGACCTCGCCGACCGTCATCCGGTCCCGGTAGTCCTCGACCACGCCCCGGATGAACCGATGCACCTCGTGCACGCCGTCGTCGTCGAAGCGGGGGTCCCTGCCGCCCTGCGAGATCGGGACCACGCCACCGTCCTGGCCGGCCAGGTCCTCGAGCTCGTGGTCATCGGCCCGGGCCGCCTCCGAGGCCGCCCGGTCGTAGGCCTCGCGGTCGAAGGCGGCCGGGTGACCGTCCGGCGCATCGGGCAGGCCCTCGGGTTTGGACATGCCGTGCGCCACATCGATCCGGAAGCCGTCGACGCCGCGGTCCAACCAGAACTTCAGAGTCACGCGCAGGTCCTCGCGGACGTCCACGTTGCGCCAGTTCAGGTCCGGTTGGGCCGCGTCGAAAAGGTGCAGGTACCACTGGCCGTCGGCAACCCGGGTCCAGGACGGCCCTCCGAAGATCGAGGCCCAGTTGTTCGGCGGTCGCTCGCCCGCCGGACCCGACCCGTCGCGGAACAGGTAGCGGTCTCGCTGGGCGCTCCCCGGCCCGGCGGTCAGGGCCGCCTGGAACCACGGGTGCGCGGAGGAGGTGTGATTGGGGACGAGGTCGATGACGACCTTCAACCCCCGCAGGTGGGCCTTGTCGACCAGGACGTCGAAGTCGGCCAACGTGCCGAAGGCCGGGTCGACGTCCCGTGGGTCGCTGACGTCGTAGCCGGCATCGGCCATCGGCGAGGGATAGAACGGTGTGATCCAGATCGTCCGGATGCCGAGCAGCTCCAGGTACCCGAGGTGATCGGTGATGCCGGCCAGATCGCCCACGCCGTCGCCGTTGGAATCAGCGAACGATCGGATGTAGATCTGGTACCCGACAGTGTCGATCCACCATGGTGTTTTCCCCGATGCGGTGCTCACGCCTGAGAAGTTTGCCATGCCCGGGTCTGGTCCCCGACCGGGCGCCCGCGGCCGGATCAATGCAGGCTGTTCACCATGCTGTCGGCCGCCATCACCAGGTAGCCCCACAGCCGGTCATGGGCCGACGCGCTCAACTCCGCCGGTTCGATCGCGGTAGCCATGGCCGCGAGCCACGCATCGCGCTCGGCGATGCCGATCGTGAAAGGGGCGTGCCGCATTCGCAGACGGGGATGGCCCCGTTGGTCGGAATACGTCCGCGGCCCACCCCAGTACTGCTCCAGGAACATCCGGAAGCGGATCTCGGCGGGTCCGAGATCTTCCTCCGGGTACAGCGGGCGGAGAATCGGATCGTGTTCGACGATGGCATAGAACCGGTGGACGATCGCCTCGAAGGTGGGCGCGCCACCGATCTCGTCGTAGAAGGAATCGGGAGCGGTCACGGGTTCATTCTCCGCCACCGATCGAACGATCACCCGCGACCCCGGGTCCATCGGGGGCGCCGGCATCCTCCTCCGCCGGCAGCTTCGATGCGTCGGTGGCGACTGTCACCGCAATGCCGCACAAGAAAAGTCTGGCTTGTGCAGCCACCGGCAAGGTTCACTAGGAGCGAGGCGGTCACCGACCGGCTCCGTTGCGACGCACGCTGACCCGCTGGGTGGTGGAGATCGAGATGACGATGCAGGTAACGGCGGGGGTGGGCAGAGTTCTGTTGCTGAACGCCACGCACGAGCCACTCGCAGTCCTGAACGGACGCAGAGCGGTGGTGCTCATGTTGGCGGGCAAGGCCGAGTGCCTGGTGGAGCGTGCCGCAGGCGAAAAGGTCCATTCGCCAACCTTCTGCCTGTCCGTTCCAGCGGTCCTTCGACTCAACCGGTTCGTCCGCGTGCCCTACGCCCCGACGGCAGCGATCACCAGAGCGGGCGTCCTTCGGCGAGATCGCCGTAGATGTGCGTACTGCCGCAGTTCCGGAGACACAATTGATCATGTCGTTCCCCGTAGTCGGGGCGGATCCCATTCCTGGGAGAATTGCGTGGCCTGCTGCACGAAATGCAATGCCAGGAAGGCAGACCGTCTCCTGTCGGAGCTCGGCTGGGTCCTTCCCTTCGCCCCCACGAGCCCGAAGCGAATTGGTTCCGGCCGGCTGTGGCTCTCCGAGGAGGCCGATCCGGAGTGGCACCCCTGGCTTGGCTCTGCGGCGTGAAGTTGGCTTCGGAGCGTGACGAAACGCCCGTGACGTGACATAGCGCTCGGCGTGTTGGATTTTGGTCCGTTCTCACTCGAACGCGTCGGCCCGGGACGAAATCAGCCGACGCGGACGCCGCGGGCGACGGAAACGCTGACCTGCGCAAAGCCAACGCGAACTCCGCGGCCGGTGCTCTGGGCGGGGGTGGAGAAGCCGACACGGACACCGCGGAGGATTGAAGCTGAGGCGTTGGACATGATGTTGCCTTTCGGTGATGCTTACTCTCTGCAGAGTCCGCGGTGAGGTGTGGAGAACAGCGGGATCCATTGTTTCTCGGGAAAGAGAAACTCTCAGGAATCCCACACGAGCAAAAACGAGGTACGAAAGCTCAGGACGTGCAAGACTTGTGGTCTGTCTGATGCTCCTGGTTTCTGGAAGCCATTGCGTTCGCCCTTGCCCTGATGCCTGTAATTTTAGAACGTGACTTTTGGGGGCTGGCGGAGTGCGCCCCTCGTTGATCACGCTCCGTGGTCAATGGGCTTTGCGCAAGAGAGCGTCGTTGGTCCGCGTGGTCATCAAGCGCATGCAATCACTCCTTTGAGCGCACGGAGAGTGGTCGTAAGTTCACCCCAACGAGATGTATCGGTGTTTCTGGAAGTACGGCTCGTCGCTCCGACTTCGCTCCGGTTGTGACGAGCGCCACTGAAAGCCCAGCCTCCCCGTCGGGTCCGTAGACCTCCTGTTCAAGTCTTGGTCACCGGATCGTCACAGAGGGTTGTGTACGTCCGACCGTCGACATAATCTGCCAGCGAGGGCCCCTCCAGGGCCGTCCGTCCGCGAACTAAAGCGGTTGAGATGTCCGGATGCGGTGGAAATGTCTTGAAAATGCCTACTCGCCGGGAAGAATCGCGGCTACCGGCCGGGTTTTCGCGCCTGCTGATCTCCTGGTTCGCCGCACAGAGCGCAGATGGCATGCGGTTCGCGGGTCTGCCGTTGTTGGCCTTCGTGACCGACAGGTCGCCGGTGGCCGTCGCGACGGTGGCCACCGCCACGTCCCTCCCTTGGCTGCTGGTGGCGCTCCCGGCGGGTCTACTGGTGGACCGACTCGATGCGAGCAGGGTCATCGTCGCGGCGAACCTCACCCGCGCGGTGGCCGCTGCGCTGGTGGTCGTCGCCGTCGCGACGGGGGCGGTCAGCATCGCCGTCCTGGCGGTGATCGGCTTCGCTCTGACCGCCGCCGAGACCTTCACCGACAGCGCGGCCCAGTCCCTGCTCGTCGAGATGGTGCCCACCGAGCAGTTGGAGCGCGCCAACGCCCGCTTCCTGAGCTCCGAGAACGTCGGGTTCGACCTGATCGGCCCGCTGGCCGCCGCCGGTCTGTTCCTGCTGGCCCACTGGGCTCCCTTTGCCGTCTCGGCTGCCGTCTTCGCTACCGCCGCCGCGGTGATGGTCGGCCTGACAGGCGGTGCAGGGCAACGCCTCGGAGGGCCGGATGCCGATCCGGGCGCGCCGGGCCGGGGAACGGTGGATCCAGGTGGAGTCGTCGACCCGGACGATCCCGCCATCCCGGCAGCGCCCGAGCGGCTCCGGTCGTCGGTGGGCAGGGCGTTCGCGGCCGTGTTCGCGGACCCTGTCCTGCGCTCGCTGGTGATCACCGTCGCCGTGCTCGCGGCGACGGTTGCGGCCGTGGAGGGTGTGCTGGTCATCTACGTCACCGGCCCGCTGAACCTCAAACCGGCGGTGTTCCCGGTGCTGCTCGCCTCCTACAGCCTGGGGCTGCTGGCCGCGGCCCCGTTCGCCGGCCGCGTCGTGCAGAGATTCGAGACGGGCGCGGTGATGCTCTGCGCGCTCGGGGTGGCAGCCACCTCGCTGATGGTGCTGGGAGCGTTCCCCTCGACCCCGGTGGCGCTGGTCTGCTTCGTCATTCTTGGTGCGACGCTTGGCTTCTGGAACATCCTGTCGGCAACGCGACGGCAGCGCCGCACCCCTCGGCGGATCACCGCTGCGGTTTCCAGTGCCTTCCGGACGATGGCCTGGGGGGCACTCCCGCTGGGTGCGGCGCTGGGTGGTGTCGGGGCGCAGCACTGGGGGGTGGCCAGGGTGTTCTTCGTGGCCGGCGTCATCGTGCTGCTGCTCGCCCTGGTGATGGCCCGCCCGTTCCTCCGACCGGTCGACTCCGGCATGGCCGGTCCCGGGGTCACCGCCGACTCGCCGGTCTCCGTCCCGACCGAGGCGGCGCGGCCCGAATAGGGACCCCGGCCGGGAGTCGGCCCCGCCTGAGTAGACCCTTCCGTGCCCAGGGGGACCAGATCCGCTAGCGTTCCACTGGTGAACATCATCGAGACCGTGGCGATCTACGCCGGCGGCCCGCTGGCCCTCTACGGCGTCATCGCGTCGCTCACCCTGATACCGAGTCGCGCGAAGCGGCAGTCGAAGTACCGCCCCGGGCAGACCTGGGACTATCCGGACCAGTGGTGGGCGGGGGACTATCCCGTGGTGCCGACCGATCCCGCGCTCGTCGCGGCCGGATCCGAAGGAGGCGCACGTGGAACGTGGTGAACTGGTCCGGCGTGAATCAGCTGTGCCCTACGGCACGCTCGAACCATGGAAGCAGGCGACCTGCGGGCCCACCGGTTTCGCCGACCTCCCGCTCGACAACCGACAGCTGGAGACCCTCGACGAGGTGATCGGGAGCGCGGAAAAGGTGACCGGGCTTCGCTTCTCGGCCTTCCTCGGGGATCTCGGGACAGATTCTAGAGCCAGGGCATTGGAGCTGTTGTCCGGCCTGGGACCGGATGGTCCGAACGCCGTGCTGGTGGCGCTGTCGCCGGGCCAGCGGATCGTCGAGCTGGTGACCGGAACGGTGGCCGCTCTGCGGATCACCGATCGGGCCGCCCGGCTCGCAGTGCTGAACATGGTGTCGTCGGCGACGAGCGGCGATGTGATGGGCGCTCTGGTGAACGGCATCCGCACCCTGGCCGATCAGGCCGGCACGCTGCCGGATCGCACCAACTGGTAGTGCTGCGCAGAGCTCCGCCAGGATGTCGCAGAGCTCCTGCCGGTGCTGCGAGTCGCACCGGGAAAGACCCCGACAGCTTCTGCTGTCGGGGTCTTCCTGTTCGGTCCGGGTCTCAGCCCTGGTCGAAGGCCCTCGCCCGCAGGGCCCGCTCCGTGCCCGAACGGCCCTCGGAGACCAGTCTGGCCAGCGCGGTGGCGTGATCACCGTCGGCCCAGGCCATCGCGGCGTCGGCCGTCTCCTGGGTCACCGACCAGCGTGGATACAGACCCACCGCGACCTTCTGCGCCACTTCGTTGCTGCGGCGGGTCCACACCTCGTCGACCACCTCGAAATACTCCGCGGCGTACGGGGCCAGCAGATCCCGCTGCGCCGGATGGGAGAAGCCGCTGATGGCCGCGTCCTGCAGCGCGTTGGCCATCCCGTCGTCCTCGATCAGCCGTTCCCAGATCGCAGCCTTGGCGGCCTGGTCCGGCAGCAGCGCCTTCGCCGTCATCGCCCGGCGCACCCCGGACGCGGTCGGGTCGACCTCGGAGGCGGCCTCGATCTCGGCAAGACCGGCCCGGCCGTGCGCGACGAGGGCACTGAGCAGGGTCCAGGACAGGTCCGCGTCGACGGTGAGCCCGGCCAGTGGCGCGGACCCGTCACGCCACCCGCTGATGGTCTCCAGCTGGTCGGTGGACAGCAGGGCCGAGCAGAGCGACTGCACGGCCGCCAGCTGGACGTCGCTGCCCGCCGCGGAGCCGGTGGCCAGGTCCAGGAGTGCGGCGGTGAACGTCGGCCACCCGGTCTGCTCCGCCCAGGTCTGTTCCGCGTAGGTGCCGATCGCGAGTCCGGTCTGGGACAGCACCCGCTGCACGACGCCGATCTGGTCCTCCCCGTGCACCCCGGTCAGCGCGAGCTCGACGAAATCCCTCGCCCGCATCCTGCCGTCCCTCGTCATCTCCCAGACGGCCGACCAGACCAGCGTGCGGGGGAGTGACTCCCGGATGTCGCCGATCCGGGTGATCGCGGTGGACAGCGACTGCGTGTCCAGTGCGAGCTTGCAGTACGTCAGGTCGTCGTCGTTGACAAGGACGAGCGCGCCGTGCCGTGCCCCGACCAGGCCGGGCACGTCGGTGCGCGCCCCGGCCACGTCCAGCTCGACGCGGTGGGTGCGGGCCAGCTTGCCGTTGCCGTCGTCCTCGTAGATCCCGACGGCGAGCCGGTGCGTCCGCAGTTCGCCGGCTCCCGGCGTGGCCCCTCCCTGCACCACCGTGAACGTGCGGTAGGTGCCGTCCGGGGCCACCTCGTACTCCGCGTGCAGCGGGTTGATCCCGGTGGTCTGGAGCCACTGGGTGGTCCAGTCGGAGAGGTCCCGCCCGGACGCCGTGGTCAGATGCACCATCAGGTCCGCCAGGGTGGCGTTCCCGAACGCGAAGGCGCGGAAGTAGTTGCCCAACCCGGTGAGGAACTCGTCGAAACCCACGTAGGCGGCCAGCTGCTTGAGGACGCTGGCGCCCTTCGCGTAGGTGATTCCGTCGAAGTTGACCTCGACCGCGGCCAGGTCCACCATGTCGGCGGCGATCGGGTGGGTCGACGGCAGCTGGTCCTGCACGTAGGCCCAGGACTTCTCCACGTTGGCGAACGTGGTCCACGCGCTGGTGTACTCGGTGGCGGAGCTCTGCGCGACCACCGAGGCCCAGGTGGCGAACGACTCGTTGAGCCACAGGTCGTCCCACCATCGCATGGTGACCAGATCGCCGAACCACATGTGGGCCATCTCGTGCAGGATCGTCTCGCAGCGTCGTTCGTACTGGTAGTGGGTGACCCGGGACCGGAACACGTACTCCTCGCGGAAGGTGACCGCGCCGGCATTCTCCATCGCGCCGGCGTTGAACTCCGGGACGAACAGCTGGTCGTACTTGCCGAACGGGTACCGAACGCCGAAGGCCCGGTGGTAGAAGTCGAAGCCCTGCTTGGTCTCCGTGAAGATCCGGTCGCTGTCGAGGTGCTCGGACAGGGAACCGCGGACGAACAGGCCGAGGTCGATCCCGTCGTGGTGATCGCTTACCACGTGGTACGGACCGGCGACCAGGGCGGTGATGTACGTGCTCATCGGCTCGGTGGTGGCGAAGTGGTGCACGCTCGGTCCCTCCGAGCCGGCCGGCGCGAGGTCGACAGAGGTCGCGACGCCGTTCGAGACGACCTGCCACTGCGCGGGCGCGGTCACCGTGAAGGTGAAGGTGGCTTTCAGGTCCGGCTGGTCGAAACAGGCGAAAAGTCTCTTGGCGTCAGCAGTTTCGAACTGGGAGTAGAGGTAGACGGCGCCGTCGACCGGGTCCACGAAGCGGTGCAGACCCTCTCCGGTGTTGGTGTACGTCCCCGCTGCCTCGATGATCAGATGGTTGTCCTCGGCCAGATCGGCCAGTTCCAGCCCTGCGCCATTGGTCCAGCCGCCCACGTCGAGGGCGCGGCCGTTGAGCGTGGCGGTGAGGACGCCGTCTCCGACGAAGTCGACGAAGGTGGTGGACCCGTCGACTGCGGAGAACGTCACTTCCGAATGCGTCGAGAAGGTCTTCTCGCCGGGCCGGCCCTGGCCGTCCGTCAGGTCGAGGTCGATCTTGTAGGACCTGACCGACAGCAGCGCGGCGCGGGCGGCGGCCTGCGCCCTGGTCAGGTTCGGGGGCTGGGATGGGTGCGGATGGCCGGTTTCGGTAGCGGCGTGAACGAGCGACATGGCCACCATCAGATCAGAAACCGGCACCTGCCCGCTCGGGAACAAGTCGGGTTGCCCATCGGTTGATCGATGTCGGAAGATCGGTTGCATCCAACATGCGCCATCCAGGAGGCTTTCCATGACCGCCACCACCACCGGAGAATCGGCGTCCGTCTCGCCGGCTGCCACTCACCAGGACAACGGCTCCCACAAGGACAAGGCCGGTCTGTGGTTCGACCCGCTGTGCCCCTTCTGCTGGATCACCTCCCGCTGGATCCTGGAGGTACAGCGGGTGAGGGACATCGAGGTCGAATTCCATGTGATGAGCCTCGCAGTGCTCAACGAGGGCCGTGACCTGCCGCCCGAGTACCGCGACACGATGACGAAGGCCTGGGGACCCGTACGGGTGGCCATCGCTGCGGCCCAGTCGCACGGTGACGAGGTGTTGGCGCCCCTCTACACCGCGATGGGTACGCGGATCCACAAGCAGGGCAACAAGGACTTCGCCGTGGTGATCGCGGAGTCGTTGGCCGAGGTCGGTCTGCCGGCCGAACTCGCTGCCGCCGCGGACTCCGACCAGTACGACGAGGCCCTGCGGGCCAGCCACCACGCCGGCATGGACAAGGTAGGCCCGGACGTCGGCACGCCGACGATCCACATCAACGACGTGGCCTTCTTCGGCCCGGTGATCACCAGGATTCCGCGCGGTGAAGAAGCGGGCCGGCTCTGGGACGCGACTGTGACGCTGGCCGGATTCCCGTACTTCTTCGAGATCAAGCGCACCCGGACCGGCGGTCTCGACTTCGAGTAGCGGCGTGACGTGGAGATGGCGCCGTACCGGGTGGAGGTGGTCGAGGTGGTCGAGGTGGTGGAAGTGGTCGAGGTGGTCGAGCGGGAAGTGTCGCTGCGGGCTAGTTTGTAGTCGCCCGCACCTGTGAGGACCGGTGATCTCTGTGATGAAACCGTCCGGCATTCCGTTGCCCCCCGACCTGGGTTGGGGGCCGGTCGTCATCGGGGTGGACAACGCGACCACCTGTGGGCGCCCGCTGCGGGCTGCGGTGTTCCTGTCGCGGGCCCTCGGCCGTCCGATCCTGCTGGTCCACGTCCGACGGAGGTCGATGCCGATGGTGGAGGGCTACGTCCCGATCCCCGAGGAGATGGGCACCAACGACGCCGCCGAGGAGGCGATCGAGCAGGAACTGCGCTCGATGCTGGTGTCCGGCGGGGAACTCGACGGGGTCGAGTGGGAGTTGGTCTCGGTGACCGGCGAGGCGTCGAGCGAGATCATCCGCATCTCGCAGGAGAAGGATGCCGCCTGCGTGGTGGTCGGCAAGCGCCACCGGGGCTTCGCCGAGTTCCTGCACCGGATCGCGTCCGGTTCGGTCTCCCGTGCGGTGGTGGCCACCCAGCAGTTCCCCGTCCTGGTGGTCCCCTGATCGGTCCTCGACCGGCCCACCCGCCCCCCGGCCGGTGGGTGCTGCCAGACTGGCGGCATGCGCGTCTACCTCGGCTCGGACCATGCCGGCTTCGAGTTGAAAACCTTCCTGCTGGAGCATCTGTCGACGGCGGGTCATCAGGTGGTCGACATCGGTCCCCATGCCTACGACGCGCAGGACGACTATCCGCCGTTCTGTCTGGAAACCGGTCGCCGCGTGGTGGCCGACCCCGGCAGTCTCGGCGTCGTCATCGGTGGATCCGGGAACGGCGAGCAGATCGCCGCCAACAAGGTGGCCGGTGTCCGTGCGGCGCTGGCCTGGTCCCTGGAGACCGCGCAGCTGAGCCGCCAGCACAACGACGCCAATGTCCTGTCCCTCGGTGCACGGATGCACGATGCGGTGACGGCCGCCGGCTTCGCCGACATCTTCCTGGCGACGCCGTTCTCGAAGGACGCGCGCCACCAACGCCGGATCGAGATGGTGGCCGGGTACGAAGCCGCCCCTGGACCCCAGGTCCTCCCGACGACCTGAGTCGTCAGGGTGCGCTCCTCCGCGGTCGGCCTGTCGGTGCTGCGGTGCTCAGTCGGCGCGGCCCTGCGGTGGGCGCCGTCCAGCCCGTTTGGCCTCGGTGCCACGGCTCCGGCCCTCCGGTGGGCGCTTCTCGGTCGCTCGCGGATGGGCGGATTTCCCGGCGGTGGCCAATGGCGCCGGCGGCACGTAGTAGCGGCGAACGATGACCAACTCCTGCTCGGCGGCCACCAGATCGGCGTGGGTGGGGGCTGCCACCTCGCGTGCCCGCATCGCGATGTCGGGGGGCAACTGCGTCGTTCGGGTGGAGACCAGCGCACGCAGCGACCGCTCGACGGACGAATCTCCCCGCCGCCGGTCGTCGCGGCTGGGGTGTGGCGGTTGACGGTTGCCCTGCGCGCGAGTCGGTTCGGGTGCTTTTTCGCGTGCTTTCTCAGGCGCGTCCGGGGTGGTGTGCGCGGTCGGTGGTTCTGTGCGGCTGCCGGGCTGACGAGTCGCTCGTTGACGCCGCCGGTGCTGTTGCCCGGTCTGCGAAGCCGGGCCGTGGCCGGTGGGGGACTCGCCGGGGGCGTCCGGCGCCGCGGGAGAGGACGGTCCGGTCGCCGGTGCGGCAGAAGATCCGACGACGGGTTCCGGCGCGGCATCCGGCGGCCCGGCCGGGCGGCCGGCTGCGCGACGGCGGGGCTTCTCCATCAGGCCAGCATGCCGCATGAGGCGGTATCGACTGGTGATCTATGGTCGAAATGCGTCCGATTCGCCCGTTTTAGGTATCCGCTCGATCCAGATGGCGATTTCAGAATCCCTCCGGGGTGGTGGGGCGCAGGGCGGTCCCCATGGCAGCGTCGAGCAGGGAGATGGCTGCAGGGTCCCCGGTGACCCGGCCGGCCGCGGCCAGCCGGGCAATGCGGGTGCCGCCCAGGAACGCCGCTCCGAGGTCGGCCACCCCGGCCACGATCTGGGCGGGTTGCGTCGAGCGCGCCGCCGATCCGCCGGCGAGACCGAGTTCCAGTTGCCAGACGCCGTCGTTCCACGGGCAGAAGCTGTCCACCACCTGGACGACGACGGTCGCGGGCGCCGAGTAGGTACGGAGCCCG
Organism: Nakamurella sp. PAMC28650; assembly: GCF_014303395.1. Lineage (GTDB taxonomy): Bacteria > Actinomycetota > Actinomycetes > Mycobacteriales > Nakamurellaceae > Nakamurella. The sequence goes on along the minus strand of NZ_CP060298.1, from coordinate 4,483,811 downwards.
ATGGCGCGGTCCAGGTCGACCAGCCGGACCCAGATGTGATCCCCGACGTCCGAGACCAGGGCGCGCGGGTTGGTCAGCATCTCCGGGAGCGGTTCGTCCGCCCAGGCCATCGGGTAGCAGACCTTCCGCACCAGCGGGTAGCTCAGGACGTGCTGCCACAGTGACGCTCTGGCCAACGGCGTCGTGGCGCAGAGCTCACCGACCGTGAGCGTGGAGTCGGGTCCTCGGTCGCTCCAGGCCTGGTCGATCCGATAGGTGATGTAGCCGTCGGCGTGCAGTGCGATGCGGCGGGGACCACGGCCCTTCTGGACCGAAGGGTGCTCCGAGAACAGGTTGTTCCAGACGACGTCCTCCCGGTCCAGGTAGCCCACGGTCGCCGACCTGACGCGCTGGTGGATCTCCTTCATCCGGGGCAGGGCCTCCGGCAGGGCGGACTCCGTCACACGCTGCACCGGGAGATCGGGGCGCAGCGCCGTCGGAGCCGGGATCTCCAGGCTGGTCCGCAAAGTGGCCAGGCCGTAGCCGAAACGCCCGTAGATCCCCGCCTCGCTCGCGGTCAGGATGGCGACCGGCTCACCGGCCGAGTCATGCAGTCCGTGCAGCTGGTGCGTCATCACCTCGCGCAGGATCCCGCGTCGTTGGTTGTCGGGGCGCACGGCGACCCAGGTGACCGCCGCCACCGGGGCCGGCCCATGACCGGGGAAGGTCATCGCCCTGGATTGGATTCCCCCGATGCCGACCAGGATGCCGTCCAGCTCCGGGTCCAGAACGCCGGTGAAGCGGGCGGGGTCGTACTGCGGCAGGGTGGTGTTGTCCAGGAAATCGTCGTCGGGGGCATACCCGAAGGCCGCCGCATCGACGGCCTTGGCGGCCGGCCAGTCGGCTGCGGTGAGCGATCGCACGACGAAGCGGCCTGTCCCGGACCGGTCGGGACCCGCGGCGGGCAGGTGCGTGTCATCGCGGGCGCTCGTCACAGGGTTGTCGGTCATCGTCACGTTCTTGTCCGTCATCGTGATGGTGTTGTCGGTCATCGCCACAGACTGCCCCGCCGGAGCCGCATCTGTCGCGCTGATTACCGGAGGCGAACCGTCAGTGGCCGGTAGCGGCGGCGGCCGGCTGGCCGATGCCGTCGAGCAGCTCGCCGAACCACGGCGTCGTCAGGTCGAAGGCCTTGCCGCCCTTGATCCGGGTGAAGTCGATGGCGCTCAACCGATCTCCGGCCTCCTCGTCGTGGCCGATGACGCCCGACTCGCCACGCAGTGCGCAGTCGACCGCGTAGTCCGTCATGGACTTGATGAGTCGCAGGTCCTCGGTGTTCGCCGCAGCGGCACGTGAGTAGTAGCCGGACTTCTGCACCATCACCTTCTCGGCGCCGAGTTTCTCGGCGAACTGCTTCGCGAACCAGGCACCCGGGTTGACGTCATCCAGCCGGACGTGTCCGAAGGGGTCCCGGGGAACGTCGGCACCGGACGCCTCGAGCTGTCCGACGATGGTGTCCAGGCCGGCCCCCTCGGACAGGAAGATGGTGACATTGCCGACGGTGTCCATGATGTGGCGCAGACGGGCGGCCTCGGCCTCGAGATCGAATGCGGCTTCGGGCACGTAGACCGCGTGGACGTCCCATGCCTCCCGGGAGAGTCCGATCTCCGGAAGCCAGGACTGCGTGTCCAGCCACCTGCGGTAGGCCTGGGCCGTCGCGGCGGTCAGCCATCCGCAGTGCCGGCCCATGACCTCGTGCACGATCAGCATCCGGGAGCCGGAATTGTGCTCGCCGATGATGTTCCGGGCGAACTCGGCGCCCTGCTCGGCGGCCGTCCACGCCCCGAGGGACTGCTTGATCGGGATGACGTCGTTGTCGATCGTCTTGGGCAGCCCGACGACCGTCAGCGCGTAGTCGTGCTCGGCCAGGAAAGCGGCGAGATCAGCTGCGGTGGTGTTGGTGTCGTCACCACCGATGGTGTGCAGGACGTCGACCCCGTCGGCGGTCAACCGGTCGGCGGCCACCTTCAACGGGTTCTCGCCCTCGGTGACGAGTCCGCGCTTGATCAGATCCTCGACGTTGGTGAGCTTGACGCGCGAATTGCCGATCGGTGAGCCGCCGAACCGGTGCAGCAGGCCGGCGTTCGCCCTGATCTGTGGGGTGACGGCGAGGTGGTCGCCGGCGAGCAGGCCCTGATAGCCGTGCTTGTAGGCGATGATCTCGACCTCGGGTGCCAGTTCGGTGTAGCGCTCGATGAGCCCGCCGACGGCGGAGGACAGGCAGGGGGCGAAACCCCCGGCCGTGAGGAGCGCGACCTTGCGGACCGTCATCGTTGCACCGTCATTTTTCTGTGGGGCCTTTCCGGGACCGTGAATCTGCAGCGTGCTCGTGTGGTCTGGCCTGTTCTCGGCCCGGGGCCACTTTAGCGGCTCCGCGCCCTGCGGCCCTGGCTCGTGCCGCTGGCGCTCGCGCGGCTGCCGAGAGAGGGGAGACGCAGCACCAGCAGATAGGTCGCGCCGGCCAGCAGTCCCCAGAAGGCGGCGCCGATCCCGGCGAACGCCACCCCGGACGCGGCCACCAGGAAGGTGATCGCGGCGGCCTCCCGGTGGGTGACGTCGGTCAGCGCCGATCCCGCGGCGGAGGCGAAGGTACCGATCAGTGCGAGCCCGGCGATCGCCGCCATGATGCCGGCCGGAGCGGCCACCGCCACGGCTGCCACCAGCGCGGATGCCGGCCCGAGCGCCAGGTAGACGACGCCGCAGGTGACGCCTGCGATCCACCGCCTGGCCGGATCGGGGTGGGCGCTCGGGCCTGCGGCCAACGCGGCCGAGATGGCCGCCAGGTTGACGGCGTGTGCCCCGGCGAAGGCGCCGACGACCGTGGCCCCTCCGGTGTACAGCAGGGGCGGGGCCAGCGGCGGTCGGTAGCCGAACGACCCCAGCACCGCCATCCCGGGGATGTTCTGGCTGGTCATCGTGACCAGGAACAGCGGCAGCGCGATCGCGACGACCGTGGCCGGCGCCCACACCGGCGACACGCCGACCAGCACCGGAGCCAGCCGGGCGCCGGCCAGGTGGGAGAACGAACCGGAGATCCAGATCACCAAGACCGCCACCCCGAGGGCGCCGGGTACCGCCCACCGCCGCGCGACCCGCATCAGCAGCAGCCAGCTCAGCAGCACCGGGGCGATGGCTCCGGGGGAGATGCCGAGGGCCTTGAACGGTTCGATGCAGAGCGTCAGCAGGACTCCGGCCAGCATCGCGTTGGCCAGGGCGGGTGGGATCGCGGAGACGGCCACTCCCAGAGGCCGGATCAGACCGCACAGGGCGATCAGTGCGCCGGCGAGTGCGAAGGCCGTGACGGCCGCGCCGAAACCCCCTGCCGGCACTGATGATCCGGCCAGCAACGCCGCTCCGGGAGTCGACCACGCCATCGTCATCGGGATCTTGAGTCGCCAGGAGAAGATGATGCTGCCCGCCCCCATCGTCAGGCACAGCACCAGCAGTCCGGAGGCGGCCTGGTCGGTATCGGCGCCCACCGCCCGCAGACCCGCCAGCACGACCGCGAAGGAACTGGTGAAGCCGACCACCGCAGTGACGACACCGGCCACCACGGCCTGGCCGATGCCGGCGGGTTCGATCGTGGCCCCGGCGACGGCGGGGCGCTGGAGTTCGGTCATCGGTGGGTCCCGCCTTCTTCCTGGACAGGCCGTCTGTTCGTTCCGGACATCCCGCCCACGTTCCAGACGAAGAACGACGCTGCGGAACGACGGATTTGGATGCGCACCGGTCTCGGGGCAGGACGTGCGCGCGCAGCAGATCCTGACGCCGGGCTCGTCCCGCGTGCGGCACCGATCAGGATCGAAGCGGGCCGGATATTTTGGAGCGGGCGACGGGAATCGAACCCGCGTAATCAGTTTGGAAGACTGAGGCACTACCATTGTGCTACGCCCGCAGGGCACTTCATGATTGCCGTGCTGGGCAATGATAGCCCAACCGCGAGGCTGTTCCGGGTGTCCGCCCGGTGGCGCTGTTCGGCCAGATCGGACATGTCCATGACGATTCGGGCACGACGAGCCTCAGCGCAGCTTGGTAGCGCGCCGCGTCGGTGAACACGGATGTCGCAGGTTCAACGCTCGTCCGGACCGGTTGCACAATCACGCCGGTGAGCTCGGTGACGTCAGGTCCGTTACGATCCGAGGACGACGGGCTGTAGCGCAGCTTGGTAGCGCGCCGCGTTTGGGACGCGGATGTCGCAGGTTCAAATCCTGTCAGCCCGACCCGGAATCGGCCCGTCCTCGCATGTCGGGGGCGGGCCGAGTTTCGTGTCCGGGCCGACAAGGCCTGCGACGCAGTCAGTGTCGTGAGCAGTCGCTCGGGGTTTGCACGGGTCCGCAGAAGATGGGCGGTCTCGGTCATCGCGTCGTGGGCGACGACCTCGCTCGACCCATGAGCCGTTGTCGGGTCGTCATCGGGACGTCCCTATCGCGTGAAGGTGACGTGGGTCGTGCCACTGTCGGCCACTTGGGTCGTCACCTTGTGGATGAGTTCCAGGCCGCGTAGGCCGTCCCACAGCCGAGCGCCTCGGCCGAGCAGGATCGGGGCGATCATCACGTGCAAGTCGTCGACCAGGCCGGCCCGCAAAAAATCGCGTGCGGTGCCGGTCCCACCTCCGACGCGCACGTCCAGGCCGCCCGCAGCCTCGGTCGCCTCCTCGAGCACGCTCTGGATTGTCGCGCTGCGGAAGTGGAACGTCGTTCCGCCGTCCATGGGGATCGAGGGACGGGGTGCGGTGTGGGTGAGGACGTAGACCGGGGTGCCGAACGGCGGCTGGTCACCCCACCAGCCCTTCCAGTCCGGATCATCCGGGAAAGAGTGCAGGCCGAACATCGCCGCGCCCATGATCTCGGCGCCGACGCCCTGGAAGTGCGCGGCTGCGTAGGCGTCGTCGATGCCGGTCGTGCCGGTGCCGCTGGTGTCGCCGAAGACGCGCTCGCGGAACGTGCGGGTCGCGGAGTAAGCCTCTGTGAGGCGCCCCCAGTCCTCACCCATCGGATTCTCCGAGGTCTGGTCGGTCGTCGAGCAGTAGCCGTCCAGCGAGACGAACAGGTCGATGCGAACGCGTGTCATGTCAGGTTTCCTCGGTGTGTTGCGGTTCAGGTGGATGCCCGGCCCGTTGGAGCCGCGCTAGCACGCGGCACGGCTTCGAGGACGTCGTGATACCTAGAACCATCCTTGACCATCGCGGGCGCACTGGGAACAGCCGAGCGACTCACCTCGGGAGCGTGGCCGCGACCGACTGCGGCCGACGCCGCGAACGCGTGGGTTGCCGTGATGCTGCCAGGAGATCTCTGCCGCGCCGGGTGGTGCGGATCGGTCTCGAGCGGCGTTGAGTAGGTGAGATCGTCGTACCGGGCAGGGGGAGGTCCCGGATGTCCACCTACCCGACCCCTCGATCGCCGCGGATGACCGCGCGCAGCTGCGACATCTGCTGGCGGCACTTGCGCCACGACCACGCGCCGCGATCGTGCTGCGCTACTACCTCGGCCATGACACCGAGGAGATCGCAGCCGAACTCGGCATCACGGCCGGGGCGGTGCGGACCGCGATCTCCCGAGGACTGGCCGCGATGCGTCTCGCAGACACCGACGACAACCCCGTCACCGGAACAGCACCGAGCACAGCTGGCCGTGCGGACGAGGTCGCCGCGGCCGCAGCCGGCTCGGCCCGGCTGCCCGCGGTGGTCCACCTGTCCCCGACCCGCGCCCGATCCCAGGAGGACTCATGAACACCGATACCGACCTGCATGCCGAACTCGATGCCCTGGCCGACCTGGCGCCTTCGGACGTTGACGTCCGCCGAGCGTCGGCCGGCCGCATCGACCTGCGGGTACGGCGTCGGCGCACTTCCTCCCTGGTCGCTGCTGCGGCCGCGGTGGTGCTTTTCGCAGGGGGCGCTGGGATCGCCGGGTCGCTGATCTCGAACCGCACGGCCGGACCCGCCGCCCCCACGCCGACCATCAGCGCCGCAGGCACCGAGCGCCCAGGCGCCTGGGCCGGGAGCGCCGCAGCGCAGCACGCTGTCGTCAGGGGGTACCTGGAAGCCGTCGAGGCCCGCGACTGCGCTACCGCAGACCGATACTTCGTGGGCGGTCAGGCCCAGCTCGGCAATGGCGACCTGTGTCATGCCGGCTCGCTGCGTCTGCTGGGCTACCAGACCGTCGGCGTGCCGGCCACGCCGTCGCCGGAGGAGGCGGTGGTGGCGGTGCGGATCACGACCAGCGGCAGCAGCGACGGAACCATACCCAGCGGTGAGACGACTTGGTTCCTCGATCTGCACCGCCAGCCCGACGGCTACTGGCTCATCGCCGGCGGCGGCAGCGGTCCCTGATACTGCCGGCAGAGGATTTACGCCGGGCTGCACCAGTCGGTGATGGGGACTCCGTAGAGGTTCTCAGTGCTGTGCCGCCGGCCGCAGTGACGGTTGACTCTCCCACGGTGTCAGCCGTCAGACTGGCCGAGTGTTGATTTCGGATTTCGCCCGGCTGGGCCAGGTCTCGGTACGGATGCTGCGGCACTACGACCTGATCGGTCTCCTGGTCCCCGATCGGGTTCACGCGGGCAGCGGGTACCGGTCCTACGCGCCGGACCAGTTGCACCTGCTGAATAGGATCGTGGCGCTCAAGGACCTCGGATTCACCCTCGAGCGCGTGCGCCGGCTCCTTGACGACGATCTGGATCCCGCCGAGCTTCGCGGCATGTTGCGTCTGCGCCGAGCCCAGCTGGAGGACGAAGCCCGGACGGTGGACACCCGTCTGAATGCGGTCGAAACCCGTCTGCAGATGATCGAGAAGGAAAACACCATGACAGCCGACTACGTCGTCAAGACCATCCCGGCCGTGCGGCTCGTCGCCTCGAGGGCGACCCTGGAGCCCGATCGGCTGGGTGAGCACATCGGGCCGATGTTCGATGAAGTCGCCACGGCGCTGCGGCACGCCCGTGGGGCGTTGGACACGCCAATAGCCACGTACGCCGAAACCGAGACCGGCATGGACGTCGTTGTCGGCTACGAGAACCCCGGGCCGCCGCCCGACGGAACCGAGATGCTCGATCTGCCCGAGGTGCGGGCAGTCTGCGGAGTGCACCTGGGCGCGATGACCGGCATTCATCCGTCCTGGCAGGATCTTCACCGATGGTTCATCGAGAACGGCTACACCTTTTCTGGCCCGCGCCGCGAGCTCTACGTCCGGGCCGAATCCGACGATCAGACCGACTGGGTTACCGAACTCCAACAACCCGTCACCAAGGCATAGCACCCCTGGCCGGCGCGGCCACGATCCGGCACTGCACCACAGGGCGACTCAGCATGCTCAACCCCTCACCCGCCGGTCGGTCCGGTGATGGCCTGGATGGTCGCGTCGACGTCCGCGAGGGTGTTGTACAGATGAAATGCCAGCCGCAGCCGCCCCGCTCGGACACTGCCGGCGATCCGGGCCGAAGCCAGCCGTTCCATTGCCGCCGGCGAGACGGCAAAGCTGACGATCGCCGAATTCCCCGGCGATAGGTCGACCCCGGCGCGGAACCGATCGGCCAGTTGCAACGCGTGAGCGTGCAGGGCATCGGTGCCGATCCCGGCCAACAGCTTCAGGGCGGCAGCCTGCCCGACCCAGGAATGCCAGGCGGGCGAGAGGTCGAACCGCCTCGCGTCAGGCGCGAGACTCATCGGGCCGTAGATGCTGTCCCACGGCGAATCTCCGGCATACCAGCCGGCCCCGCTCGGGATCAGGTCGTCCTGGAACTCTGGGGAGACGGTGAGAAAGCAGGTGCCGCGCGGGGCGAGCAACCATTTGTAGCCGCCGCAGCAGGTGTAGGCGAATCGGCCGGCGTCCACCGGGAGCCACCCGACCGCCTGAGTGGTGTCCAGCAGCACCTTCGTTCCTGTCGAGGCGCACACAGCCGTCAGCGCGTCCAGGTCGGTGACCCGACCATCCGCCGACTGCACCGCAGACACCGCGACCAGGGCCGTGTTGGCCGTCACGGACGCGGCCAGTTGCTCCAGCGGCACACTGCGCACCGTGATGCTGCGGCTGTGCTGCGCCAGGAATGGGAACACCATGCTGGTGAACTCGCCGGCAACGGTGAGCACCTCGCTGCCCGCAGTCAACGAGGAGGCGACCATGCCGGCGAACACGCTGACCTGGCTGCCCACTGCGACGTCGGAGGGTGGGACGCCGACGAGCCCGGCATAGGCAGTGCGCGCTGCCGACACGGCCACGTCGTAGTCGTGCGGGCTGGCCGTACCGGCTGTCCACGCCCGGGTCGCCTCGCTGAGGGCCCCCAGTGCGCTCCGGGGCGGCAGACCGAGCGAAGCGGTGTTGAGATAGATGACCTCCGGGGCGAACTCGTCGGGGGCCAAGGAGAGCCCCCGTCCGCCGGACGGGTCTGCGGGATTCTTGTGGTCAGGCAATGTCGGCACAGCAACAGCCTGGTCGTCAGGGGGGCGATCGGGAAGAGCCCATCGGTTGGACGGTGCCCGACCGACCCAATGGGCGGTCTCTGCGGCAGGCGGGAAACGCCGGGCTCCGAAGTCGCCTAGAATCGCCTGGTCGAAGAACCTGCACGGTCGGCGTCGTGCCCGTACCGCGGGCCGGCACAGCGATCCGTCACCGGTCCTCATCTCAACCCGCGTCCGTTACCTCAAGGAGTCCTGCACGTGAAGAGCACCGTCGAACATCTGAACCCGACCAGGGTCAAACTCTCCGTCGAGGTTCCGTTCGACGAACTGAAGCCGCACTTCACCAAGGCCTACGGCGCCCTCGCCCGCACGGTGAACATTCCCGGCTTCCGGGCCGGCAAGGTCCCGTCGAAGATTCTCGACGCACGCCTGGGCCGCGGCACCATCCTGTCCGAGGTCGTCAACGACGCCGTTCCGGCCAAGTACGGCGAGGCCGTCGCCGAAGCGAACATCACCCCGCTCGGCCAGCCGGAGATCGAGGTCACCCGCATCGACGACGGCGACACGCTGGCGTTCACCGCCGAGGTCGACATCCGCCCCGAGATCGTGTTGCCTGCCATCGACGAGATCGCCGTGGAGGTCGAGGACGTCGAGGTCACCGAGGCCGACATCGACGAGCAGGTCGAGGCCCTCCGCGACCGGTTCGCGACCGTGACCCCTGTGGAGCGCGCCGCCGCCGACGGCGACTCGGTCGCCATCGACCTCCGCGCCGTCGTCGCGGGCGAGGACCTCCCCGACGCCAGCACCGACGGTCTGACGTACAAGATCGGCACCGGCGACCTCGTCGACGGTCTGGACGACGCGCTGATCGGCCTGTCCGCCGGCGAGACGGCGAACTTCACCACCGGGCTGGTGGCCGGGGAGCACGCGGGCGAGGCCGCCGAGGTCACGGTCACGGTCAACAGCGTCTCCGAGCGCTCACTGCCGGAGATCGACGACGACTTCGCTCAGCTGGCCAGCGAGTTCGACACCGTCGCGGAGATGCGGGCCGACCTGGTCGAGCGCATCCGACGGGTGAAGAACATGACGCAGGGCGGCCAGGCCAGGGACAAGGTGCTGGAGGCGCTGCTCGAGGCCACGGACATCCCGGCCCCAGCCAGCATCGTCACCTCCGAGTACGAGGCCCGCCAGCACGACGCCGTGCACTCCTTCGACCACGACGAGGCCCAGCTCAACGCCTACCTCGAGGGTGAGGGCCAGACCCGCGAGGAGTTCGACGCCGAGACCCGCGAATCCGCCGAAACCGCCGTCCGGACCCAGTTGCTGCTGGACGCCCTCGCGGAGCAGCAGGGCGTCGGTGTCTCGCAGGAGGAGTTCACCGAGCGGATCATCTACAACGCCGAGCGCTTCGGTGTCAGCCCGGACGAGTACTTCAAGCGTCTGCAGGAAGGCAACCAGCTGGGTGCCGTGATCGCCGACGTCCGTCGCGGCAAGGCTCTGGCCAATGCGGTCCAGCTCGCCAAGGTGACGGATGCCTCCGGCAACGTCCTCAACATCGCCGAGCTGTTCGGTGTCGAGGTCGTCGACGAGGAAGAGGAGGCCGCCGCCATCGAGGACGCCCAGGACGAGGCCGCCGGCGTCATCGAAGGCTCGAGCGAAGAGGTCACCGCCCAGGACGGCGCGTCCGAAGAGCCCGAAACCGCAGAGCAAGCGAAGTAGTCCTCTCCCGACCGACCCGCCGGAGCCGGTGCGGTGCCCCAGGTTCACGCCGTCAGCGAACAGCAGACGCAACGGGCATCACGCCGGCTCCTTCGTCGTTACTGTCGGGAGTTGCTACCCGAACCACCCGCCCACCCCTCCGGCAGGCTTTGAAAGCTCTGGTCCGGACTTCTGACAGGAGACGTCAGTGAGCCAACGTCACACCCTCGCGGGCTGCAGTGCCAGCCAGCTCAGGGCTCAGCAGCTCAGGGCCATCGAGAGCGCCGCGCCGGAGATCCTGCCCGCAGTGATGCGCGGAACCCCGGGACTCTCGCTGTCCGACTCCGTCTCGGAGCGGCTGCTCCGCGAGCGCATCATCATCCTGGGCTCCGAGGTGCGCGACACCAACGCGAACGAGATCACCGCGCAGTTGCTGCTCCTGGCCGCCGAGGATCCCGAGAAGGACATCACCCTCTACATCAACTCGCCCGGCGGCAGCGTCACGGCCGGCATGGCGATCTACGACACGATGATGCTGATCGAGCCCGACGTCGCCACCACGGCGATGGGCCTGGCTGCCTCGATGGGTCAGTTCCTGCTGACTGCCGGTGCGCCCGGCAAGCGTGCCGCCCTCCCGCACGCCCGCATTCTGATGCATCAGCCCAGTGCCGGTGTCGGTGGAACCTCGTCCGACATCGCGATCCAGGCCGAGATGCTCAACAAGTCCAAGCTGGAGATGGCCGAGCTGATCGCCCAGCACACCGGCCAGACGCTGGAGCGGATCACGCTGGACTCCGACCGCGACCGTTGGTTCACCGCGCAGGAAGCGCTGGAGTACGGGTTCATCGACAAGGTCGTCGCGCGCGCCGCCGAGGCGCCCGTCAAGCCGGGCAAGTAGTCCCACCGGTTCCGCACGGCTTTTCAGCAGACCCCGAGCCCAGACCAGAGAACAGAGAGAAGTCCACAAGATGAACCGTCCCGGCCACCAGATGCCACTGGGCGTCGCTCACGGCAACGCGCTCAATCTCCCGCAGGCCCGCTACATCCTGCCGTCGTTCACCGAGCGGACCAGCTACGGGATGAAGGAGTCCAACCCGTACAACAAGCTGTTCGAGGAGCGCATCATCTTCCTCGGTGTGCAGATCGACGACGCCTCGGCCAACGACGTGATGGCCCAGCTGCTGACGCTGGAGTCCACCGATCCCGATCGCGAGATCGTCATCTACATCAACTCTCCCGGCGGATCGTTCACGTCGATGACGGCGATCTACGACACCATGCAGTTCGTCCGCCCGCACATCCGGACGGTCTGCCTCGGGCAGGCGGCCTCGGCGGCAGCGGTCATCCTGGCGGCCGGCTCGAAGGGCATGCGGATGGCCCTGCCGAACTCCCGGATCCTGATCCACCAGCCGGCCACCGAGGGTGTCTACGGCCAGGTGTCGGACCTCGAGATCCAGGCCAAGGAGATCCAGCGGATGCGCGTCTCGCTGGAGACGATCCTGTCCCGCCACTCGAACAAGACCCCGGAAGAGGTCAGGATCGACATCGAGCGCGACAAGATCCTCACCGCTGTGGAGGCCAAGGAATACGGCCTGGTCGACGATGTCCTGGAGTACCGCAAGATCGACACCTGATTTCGGGTGGCACGAACGCGCGTGGCCGATACCCTTGGGGGAGTCGGCCACGGGCGCCCGTTCCCGGTGCGGGCCCAGGGTCATCCTGCAGCGCGAATCGATCGGCCACCAGCCGGATTCGTGTCGCGGCCGGTAAACCTCGGCCGGGCGGTGGGGCACCGGGTACGGTCGGCTTGTCAGTTGGACGACGGCACTACGCACGACACCACGGACCACACGGCACCACGGACCACACGGCACCACACCACTAGCGGAACCGGCCAGAGCTGGCCCTATCCAAGATCGAGAGGGCTCATGGCGCGCATCGGCGATGGGGGCGATCTACTGAAGTGCTCTTTCTGCGGGAAGAGTCAGAAGCAGGTCCGCAAGCTGATCGCGGGTCCCGGCGTGTACATCTGCGACGAGTGCATCGATCTGTGCAACGAGATCATCGAGGAAGAGTTGGCCGAGACCAGCGACGTCAAGTTGGACGACCTGCCGAAGCCGACGGCCATCCGTGAGTACCTCGACCAGTACGTCATCGGTCAGGACACCGCCAAGAAGGCGCTGTCGGTCGCCGTCTACAACCACTACAAGCGCATCCAGGCCGGTCCCGATCGCGGACCGGAGCCGGTGGAGCTGGCCAAGTCCAACATCCTGATGCTCGGCCCGACGGGTTGTGGCAAGACCTATCTGGCGCAGACCCTGGCCAAGATGCTGAACGTGCCGTTCGCCATCGCCGACGCCACCGCACTGACCGAAGCCGGCTACGTCGGCGAGGACGTCGAGAACATCCTGCTCAAGCTGATCCAGGCCGCCGACTACGACGTGAAGCGTGCCGAGACGGGCATCGTCTACATCGACGAGGTCGACAAGATCGCGAGGAAGTCGGAGAACCCGTCGATCACCCGCGACGTCTCGGGCGAGGGCGTGCAGCAGGCGCTGCTCAAGATCCTCGAGGGCACCCAGGCCTCGGTGCCTCCGCAGGGCGGGCGCAAGCACCCCCACCAGGAGTTCATCCAAATCGACACCACCAATGTGCTGTTCATCGTCGCCGGTGCCTTCGCAGGTCTCGAGAAGATCGTCGCGGAACGTGTCGGTCGTCGCGGCCTCGGTTTCGGCGCCGAGATCCGGTCCAAGTTCGACATCGACTCGTCGGATATCTTCTCCGACGTCATGCCGGAGGACCTGATCAAGTTCGGGTTGATCCCGGAGTTCATCGGGCGTCTGCCGGTCGTCGCGGCCGTGACCCACCTGGACAAGGAGTCGCTGATCAAGATCCTCACGGAACCCCGCGACGCCCTCTCCAAGCAGTACCAGCGGCTGTTCGACATGGACGGCGTCAAGCTCGAGTTCGAGCCGGACGCGATGGACGCCATCGCCGACGAAGCGATCCTGCGCGGTACCGGTGCCCGCGGGCTGCGCGCCATCATGGAAGAAGTGCTGCTCCCGGCGATGTACGAGGTGCCGGGACGCGACGACGTCGAGCGGGTCGTGGTGACGGCCGAGACCGTCAAGAAGAACGTCTACCCGACGATCGTGCCGCGGGCGCCCAAGCGGGTCTCGCGCGAGAAATCGGCCTGACGCACCCGTACCCAGCGGCCCGGTGACCTGTCTCCAGGTCCCGGGCCGTCGGTCTCCTCGGAAGCGGTCAGCCGGCGCCGAGCACCCTTTGTCCCCCCGCGTACAGGTTGAAACCGTGGTCCCGGGTGAAGCCGACCAGCGTCAGTCCGGTCTCGGTGGCCAGCTCCACGGCCAACGAGGACGGGGCCGAGACGGCGATCAGCATGCCGATGCCGGCCATCACGGCTTTCTGCACCAGCTCGAAGGACGCGCGGGACGAGGTGAGCAGCGCCTCGCCCGACAGCGGCAGATCGTCGGCCATCAGTGCCGCACCGATCACCTTGTCGACGGCGTTGTGACGCCCGACGTCCTCCCTGATGTGGCGGAGCCCGCCGGACGGTGAGAGCAGTGCGGCGCCGTGGATGCCGCCGGTGGCGGCGAAGGTCTTCTGCCCGGCGCGCAGCAGGGTGGGTGCAGCGGTGATCACCGTCGGTTCGAAGAGCAGGTCCGTCGGCAGGGGGTGCCGGGTCCGCAGCTTCAGCGCATCGATCGACGCACTTCCGCAGACCCCGCAGGCCGAACTGGTGACGAAGGCGCGGGAGGCGGACCTGGCCGTCGGCGGGATCGGGCCGGCCAGTTGGACGTCCAGGACGTTGTAGGTGTTGCGGCCCTGTTCGTCGACACCGTCGCAGTAGCGCATCGCGACGACGTCGGCGGGACCGGAGATGATGCCCTCGGAGTGCAGCAGCCCGTGCACGAGTTCGATGTCGTTCCCGGCCGTCCGCATCGTGACCGACAAAGACTCGCCGCCGAACCTGATCTCCAACGGCTCCTCGCCCGCGACGACGTCGGCCCGGGACGCGAAGGCACCGTCACGGAATCTCTGCACGCGCACCCGTGTCGTCACTCTGCTCACGGGTTCCAGCATGCCAGCTAGCGTGGGGTCATGGTTGACGGTCCACGACGTCTGATGATCACCGGATCGTCCGGAGCGGGAAAGACCCGGCTGGCGGCCACCTTGTCGGCGCGCCTCGGCATCCCGCACATCGAACTGGACGGTATCTACCAGGGACCGAACTGGACGCACCCGAGCCCGGCCGAGTTCCGCACCAGGGTCGCCGAGCTGGCGTCCGGCCCGTCGTGGGTGATCGACGGGAACTACACGGTCATATCGGACGTCGTCCGCGCCCGCGCCGAGCTGCTCGTGGCGCTGGATCTCTCCCGACCGGTGGTGTTGACGCGACTGCTGCACCGGACGGCCACCCGGATGCTGACCGGCGCCGAACTCTGGAACGGCAACCGTGAGGACTGGCGGAATCTGCTGACGTACGACCCGGAGCTCAACATCCTGCTCTGGTCCCACCAGAACTTCGGAAGGCTCCGCAGGCGTGCCCGGGAGGACGAGAGGGCCGGGCGGAGCGGAGGTCTGCCAGCGGTCCGGCTCACTTCGCGGGCCCAGGTGGTCAGGTTCATCGACTACCTGACCGACCTGGGGCGCTGACGGTCCCTACCTGCGCACCATCCGGATCTCCAGGATGCCGGCGGAGTCGATCTTCTCGCTGCCGTCGGGGATGAAGTCGTGGTGCACGTAGAAGGCACTGGCCCGCGGGTTGTCGCGGTAGACCCAGAGCAGGGCCGGCCCGTCGCTGATGGCCGCCGCGAGCAGGTCGTCGGCCACGCCCGATCCCTGCTGCCCCTGACGGACGAAGATCGCGTACAACTCTCGCTCGGCGGGTGGGTTCTCGTCCCGGCTCGGACCTGCGATGGCAATGCCGACCACCTCGCCGTCGACCTCCGCGAGGAAGTGATCGGCGATCCCGCTCTCGATCTCCTTCCGCCGGCGGACGGCCAGCTTGACGGGATCGAATTCCGCGAAACGTTCTGATCCCCATAGGTTTTCGTAGGCCTCGCGCCAGCACGCAAGATGACAGGCGGAAAAGGCCTCTGCGTCATCGGGCTCGGCGCTGCGGATCGTCGGAGTGCTCATGTATCCACCTTCGGCGAAGCCGTCAAGCGAGGTCGGGTCGATGCCACCCGGTCGATGCCTCGACATCATCGAACGGAGAGTACGCGGTGCAGTGCCAGGCTAGTGCACACCGATGGACCGTCGACGCCGCCTCGGTCCGACCGCGGAGGGGGCCTTCGCATCAGCCGGTCACGGACGCCCAGCCGGCGTTGGTCAGCATCACCAGCTGCTGCTGGCCGGCTGCCCCCTTGAACCCGGTGCCGTACACCTGCACCGTCAATCCCGGCCCGGTTCGCTGGCACATCGTCGTGAGATCGAGGGCGGGATCGACCGGGGTCCCGGTGGGGGTCGGCCGGCTCTGCGACACCGAGCACTGCACGTCGCCGAAGATCTTGACCTGCTGCTGGGCGACCGCCAGGCCCTGATGGGCGGGATCGGGCACCGGACCCGATGTCAGGCCGGCGTACTGCGCGCGGACGGCGATGACGCCGGCGAACTGCAACAGGCCGGCATCGGCATAGGCCCGGTAGCCGACCGCGGCGCCGGGGACGGCCCGCTGGTAGGCCGCGATCGTCGCCGCGGCCACCTTCTGCTGGTTCTTCTGCTGGGCGGCCACGATGGTGGCGCTCCCGGTCGAACCGGTGTACTGGGTAGCTGCTTGAGTCAAGTAGTATTTGGCCTTGTCAGAGCCAGTGTGTGCCTACCCGGTCGGTGGTGTCGATTACCCCCGGACCTTTCAGGAGTTGCTGGAGTGGTTCCCGGATGACTCGTCGTGTCTGGCGTATCTGGAGCGTCTGCGGTGGCCCCAGGGGTTTGTGTGTCCGGTGTGCGGGGCGCCCGGCGGTTGGCGTACGGCGAAGGCGAAATGGATGTGCACCAGGTGTGGCCGGCAGACGTCGGTGACCGCCGGCACGATCTTCCACCGGCTCCGGACGCCGCTGTCGACGTGGTTCGCGGCGATCTGGTTCATCACCTCGCAGAAGAACGGGATGTCCGCGCAAGGTCTGCAGCGGGTGCTGGGTTTCGGATCCTACGAAACAGCGTGGGCATGGCTGCAGAAGCTACGCCGGGCGATGGTCCGCCCCGAGCGGGAGTTGCTCTCCGGTGTGGTGGAGTTAGATGAAGTGTTCATCGGCAACGAGCCTCGCGGCCGCGCAGGCGGCGTGAAGGACCACACCGCGGCGATGATCGCAGTGGAATCGATCCCCGGCCGCAAGCTGGGCAGGGTCCGCATCGAGCTGGCCGAGACAGCCCGATCGGTCAGCATGCTCGGCTTCGCCGACCGCGTCATCGCCAAAGGATCAACGGTCAGAACCGATGACGCCAACTACCTGAAGAAGCTGACCGCGGCCGGCTACGAGCACGTCGCGTTCGTCGGGACCGACAGCGCCGAGCCCGCCCACATCAACCTCCCCGGCGTCCACATGGTCGCCTCGCTGCTCAAACGCTGGCTGACCGGCACCCTGCATTACGCGGTCTCCCAGGAGCACCTGGCCTACTACCTGGACGAATACACATTCCGGTTCAACCGACGCACCTCGAAGAGTCGCGGGCTTTTGTTCTACCGACTGTTGCAGCAGGCCGTGAACACAGACCCACACCCGCTCGCTGAACTGCGCAATCCTGTTGCAGCAGTGGACGTCCCGTTCTGAACTTTACTCAAGCAGCTACCCGGTACCGGTGTTCACCTTGCTCTTGGTGACGTCGATCAGGTCCTGGAAGCCGGCCAGGTCGGCGCCCGCCGCCACCGCCAGGAGCAACCCGACGACGACACCGATCGCAGCCGCACCCCACGCCCGTCCGGGACGGGCGGGGGGAGTCTCGTGCGGTGCGTAGGCCGTGAATCGTTCCGGCGGCAGCGGCTGTCCCATCGCTTGAAAATAGTTCAAGATCTCGCCGTCCATCGGGCCTTTCGCGAAACTTGGATGCCGACCGCCCGCAGGCCGGGGCCGGCCGGGCGATGGGCCGAACCGCCCGTCAGCGCCGAATTGTCGGGCAGACCTGGCACGATGGACCCGTGACCGTCTACCGCGATTCGGGTGTGGTGCTGCGGGTGACGAAACTCGGTGAAGCGGACCGGATCGTCACCCTGCTGACCCGCCGCGAGGGTCGGGTCCGCGCGGTGGCCAAAGGGGTGCGGCGCACCCGGAGCCGCTTCGGTGGGCGGCTGGAACCGTTCAGCCACGTCGATCTGCAGCTCTACAACGGTCGTAGCCTGGACATCGTCACCCAGGCCGTCACCCTTGATTCGTTCGGCTCGGCGATCGCCGCCGACTACTCGCGCTACACCGCTGCGACGGCCATCGTGGAGACCGTCGAACGGCTGACCTCAGAGGAGCGGGAGCCCTCGCTCAAGCTCTATCTCCTGCTCGTCTCCGTGCTCCGTGCGCTGGCCGAGACCGACCGTGATCCGTCCCTGCTGCTGGATGCGTTCCTGGTCAGGTCCATGTCGTTGGCCGGCTGGGCCCCGGCGCTGTCGGAGTGTGCCCGCTGCGGCGAGCCGGGACCGCACACGGCGTTCCACATCCCTTCCGGAGGCTTGCTGTGCGGCGGTTGCCGGTCGCCCGGGGTGGCCAGACCCGCTCCCGGAGCGATCAGCCTGATGGCGGCGCTGGCCTCCGGGGATTGGCCCACCGCCGAAGCCGCGGACGGGTCGATGCGCCGCGAGGCCTCCGGTCTGGTGGCTGCGCTGCTGCAGTGGCACATCGAACGGGGGCTCAAGTCCCTGCCGCTGGTGGACCGGGGGGGCGGCGGGGTCTCCCCGGAGCTCGGCGGTTACCCGGCCGCCCGCGGCGTCGCCCTGGATCGAGCCCGCGCCGACGCGGATGTCGCCATCGGCACCGCTGCCGGCATCGGCATCGAACAGCCCCGGGGAGCTCTGGCGTGAGGCGCCGCGGCGTCACCCTCGAGCCGGGTCGGGTCCCCCGCGCTCCGGTCGCGCATCCCAGCGGCGCCGAACCGCCTGCCATTCCCCGGGACGCGGTTCCCCGGCACGTCGCCCTGGTGATGGACGGCAACGGCCGGTGGGCCAAGGCCCGCGGCCTCCCGCGCACCGAAGGACACAAACGTGGCGAGGCCGCCCTCTTCGACGTGGTCGAAGGCTGCATCCAGCTCGGCATCACCCATATTTCGGCCTATGCCTTCTCGACGGAGAACTGGAAGCGTTCACCGGAGGAGGTGCGGTTCCTGATGGGGTTCAACCGGGACGTTATCCGCCGGCGCCGCGACGACATGCATGCCCTGGGCGTGCGGGTCAGGTGGGCCGGCCGGCGGCCGCGACTGTGGCGCAGCGTCATCCACGAACTCGAGGTGGCCGAGCAACTGACCGCAGCCAACGACGTCCTGACACTGACCATGTGTGTCAACTACGGAGGCCGGGCCGAGATCGCCGACGCGGCCAAGGCCATCGCACTCGAGGTGGCGGCCGGCCGGATCAACCCGGCGAAGGTGGACGAAACGATGCTGGCGAAGTACCTGGACGAGCCCGACATGCCCGACGTCGATCTCTTCCTGCGTTCCTCCGGTGAGCAGCGCACCAGCAATTTCCTGCTCTGGCAGTCCGCCTACGCCGAGATGGTCTTCCTGGACACGCTTTTCCCCGACTTCGACCGCCGTGACCTGTGGCGGGCGTGCGAGATCTATGCCTCCCGCCAGCGTCGTTTCGGTGGGGTCAACGGCAGTGGGCCCGATGCGGTCGGCGCGCCGGAGGAGATCGGAGCCCCGCCGGCCGACGTATCGGCCGCCACCGGGCGGACCGGGCCCGCCGAGAACGGGCGAACCGGATGACCGACCTCAGGCATCCCCGCGCCCACGCTCTCCCGCCGACGGGGGCCCGCCGGCGATACCAACCCGGATCGCTGGAGATCTTCGGGCTGATCCTGCTGACCGCGATCCTGCTCCGGACGCAGCTCGCCGGCTGGCTCGGTCACGTCCTGCCCACCGGATGGGCCACGGTCTTCGTGGCGATCTGCGTCCAGGCCACGCCTTTCCTCGTGCTCGGCGTACTGGTCTCCGGAGCGATCGCGGCGTTCGTCCCGGCCAGCTTCTTCACCAGGGTGATGCCGCGCAACGCCGCACTCGCCGTGCCGCTGGCGGGCGTCTGCGGCATTGCTCTGCCCGGCTGCGAGTGCGGGTCGGTACCGATCGCCCACCGGCTGATCAACCGTGGGGTCCGTCCCTCGGCGGCGTTGGCGTTCCTGCTGTCCGCCCCCGCCATCAACCCGATCGTGCTGGTCGCCACCGCCGTCGCCTTCCAGGCCGAGCCCAGGATGGTCTGGGCACGACTGGTCGCCGGCCTGCTGACCGCCGTCCTGGTCGGGTGGATCTGGGAGAGGCTGGGCCGGCCGGAGTGGATGAAGCCGAGGCTGCGCACGCCCGTGTCCGGTGTCCCGGCGGACGAGATGGGCG
The DNA here is from genome assembly GCF_014303395.1 of Nakamurella sp. PAMC28650. Taxonomy (GTDB): domain Bacteria; phylum Actinomycetota; class Actinomycetes; order Mycobacteriales; family Nakamurellaceae; genus Nakamurella. Next base: position 4,464,131 of record NZ_CP060298.1, on the reverse strand, counting down.
TGAAGGTCTTCCTGCCGACCGTGCGCGGTGATTTCACCCAGGCTGCGGGGTTCCTGGTGATCGGCGCCGCCGCCGCGGCGACGCTGAACACCGTGGTACCACGGCAGTTCATGGCGCACGTCGGGTCCTCCGTCTTCCTGTCGATCATCACGATGGGGTTCCTGGCGTTCTTCCTGGCCCTGTGCTCGGAGTCCGACGCCTTCGTCGCAGCCTCGTTCTCGACGATCCCGGTGGTCGGCAAGCTCGTCTTCCTGACGGTCGGCCCCGCGGTGGACATCAAGCTTTTCGCCATGCAGTCGGGGACCTTCGGCCGCCGGTTCGCGGTCCGTTTCGCACCGGTGACGTTCGTGGTGGCCGTCGTGGTCGGCGTCGGGACCGGGTTGCTCTTCTTCGGAGGCTGGCGTTGATCAAGAGATGGAGTTGACCGCGAGATGAACAGGACGACACAGTCTGCGGTGATCACCCTGCTCGGCGGCCTGCTGATCTCCATCACCGTCAGCGGCCGCTACACCTCCTACGTGAAGCCCGGGTTCGGACCACTGCTCGTGATAGCCGGCGTCATCCTGATCCTGGTCGGAGTGCTGTCGATCGTCGTCGGGCTCCGTCAGGATCGACGCGAGGACGAGGCCCTGGAAGCCGTCGCGGCCGTTGAGGCTCTCGGGGCCGTGGCGGCCGGTGCGGCTACCGGAGACCGTCGATCCTTGGTACCCGCCCCGCCCGACCACGGGTCCGATGTTGGCCACGGCCACGGCCACTCCCACGAGCGGTCGAAGGCGCCCTGGCTGATCATGGCCCCGATCCTGGTGCTGCTCCTGCTCGCACCGCCGGCGCTCGGCGCCGACGCGGTGAGCCGCAATGCGGGTTCGCAGGCCCTGGCCGGCCTCAGCGGGGTCGCCGCAGCCTCCGGCGCCGGGTCGGACGTCGGGGCCGGTGGCACCAGCGGCGGGTACGCGCCCAACGACGGCAGCGGGCACGGGATCGGCACCAAGGCCTTCGCCGAGCGACGGCCGACGATGTCATTCCCGCCCCTGGCCCCGGGCAGAGCTCCATCGCTCACCCTGAAGGACTTCATCATGCGGGCGCTCTACGACGGGGCGAACTCGGTGTCCGACAACGACATCACCGTGGTCGGGTTCATCGCAGGCCCGGGTGACGGCTATTCGACGGGTTACTCGCTGGCCCGGATGACGATCAGTTGCTGCGCGGCCGACGCGTCCCCGATGCGGGTCCACGTCGAGGGCGCTGCCAAGTACCCCGTCAATACCTGGGTGACCGCCGTCATCAGCGCGCAGACCGGTACCGCCGATGCGGACAACGACTACGTGCCGACCGTCGATCTGACTTCGATGACCAGGATTTCCCAGCCGGCGGACCCGTACGAGCACTGAGGTCCACCCGTGCGGACACTGAAAGCCGGGTGCGCGGGTCAGCCCAGCTCGCTGTGCAGCGCCTCGCTCAGGGTGGCATGGGTGAACACGAATCCCGAGGCGGTCAGCGCCTCGGGGATCGCCCGCTGGCCACCGACGATTTCCTCGGCGAAGTCGCCGACCACGAGTTGGAGCGCGAACTTCGGCACCTTCCACGGGGTGGGTCGGTGCAGCTGGTGCCCCAGTTCCCTGGTGAACTCGGCGTTCGTCACCGGCGCCGGGCCGGTCATGTTGACCGGGCCGGCCACGTCCGCGGTCAGCAGGTGCACCATCGCGTCGATGTGGTCGGTCGCGGAGATCCACGGGTAGTACTGCTTGCCGGATCCGAGTTTCCCGCCGGCGAACAGCTTGGTGATCAGCGTGAGCTGGGGGAGCAGACCCGCCTCCTTGCCCAGGACGAGCCCGGTCCGCAGGTGCACCACCCGCACGCCGCCCTTCTCCGCAGCGTCGGTGGCCCGCTCCCAGTCGACGCAGACCCCGGCCAGGAACGAGGTGCCGGCGTTGCCGGTCTCGTCGATGAACTCGTCGCCCCGCGGTCCGTAGTAGCCCACGCCGGACGCGTTGACCAGCACGGGTACCCCGGTCCGGGCGCCGGTGGTGGCGAGCAGCTTCGACGGGTTGACCCTCGATGTACGGATCAGGTCCCGGTAGGCGCCGTTCCACCGCTTGTCGCCGACGCCGACGCCACACAGATTGACGATGCCGTCGGCACCTTCCAGCAGGCTGGGGTCCAGCACGCCATGATCGGGGTCCCAGGTCGCCTGGTCGGCGCCCTGCGGGTTGCTGCGGACCAGCTGGGTGATCCGATGGCCGCCGGACCTGAGTCTCTTGATCAGGCGTTGGCCGAGGAAACCGCTCGCACCTGCGGTGACGATGTGCATTCCGACTCCTGTTCGCTGGAGCGTGTCCGGACACGCTCAGGGCCTGCTGTCGCGTGCCGGTGCCGCCGGATCCTTCCGTCGGACTGCGGAGGCCGATCCGCCGTGCTGGGTGGATCGGGTCTCCGGTGACTCCTTCGAACCTGGGTATCCCGAGCTGCTAGAGCCCGAGATCGCCTTCGTACTCGCCGGCCTCGATGCGCTTCTTGACCGCACCAAGGAAGCGGGAGGCGTCAGCACCGTCGATGTTGCGGTGGTCGTAGGACATCGCGAGGTACATCATCGAGCGGATCGCGATGACCTCGCCGCCGTCGGCGTCCGTCATCACGACCGGACGCTTGACGATGACCCCGGTACCCAGGATCGCCGACTGCGGCGGCACGAAGATCGGGGTGTCGAACAGGGCGCCGACCGACCCGGTGTTGGTGATCGTGAACGTGCCGCCGGACAGATCGTCCGGACCGATCTTGTTGCTGCGGGTGCGTTCGGCCAGATCGGCGATCTTGCGGGCGAGGCCGCCGATGTTCAGATCGTCGGCCTCCTTGATCACCGGGACGATCAGCCCACGGGGGGTGTCGACCGCGATACCGAGGTTGACGGAGCCATGGTAGGTGATCTCCTTCAGGTCCTCGGAGATCGAGGAGTTGACCACCGGGTAGAGCTTGAGCGCCTCCACCGCGGCCTTGACGAAGAACGGCAGGAACGAGAGCTTGACGCCCTCACGTGCCTCGAACCCGGACTTCGCCCTGGCCCTGACGTTGGCCACCCTGGTCACGTCGACCTCGATGACGGTGGTCAGCTGGGCTGCGGTCTGCAGGCCGTAGAGCATGTTCTTGGCGATCGACTGCCGGATGCGCGGCAACTTCTGGGTGGTGCCGATGAGTGCGGTGACGGCGGCGTCGGCCACCGGCTTCGTGGCCGGGGCAGCCGGTGCTGGGGCTGGGGTCGGTGCGGCCGGGGCAGCGGCGGCCGCCTTTGCGGCCTCGGCGGCGGCCTTCAGCGCTTCGCCCGCGGCCAGCACGTCCTCACGGCGGATGCGGCCACCGACACCGGTGCCGGTCAGGGCCGACAGATCCACGCCCTGGTCGGCGGCCAGCTTGCGGATGACCGGAGTGACGTAGCTCGTGGTCTCGGCCTTCGGGGCCGGCTGCCAGCTGGGGGCGGCCGGCTTGGCGGCCGGAGCGCCGGCGTCCGGGGAGGTGGTGATCGGAGCGGGCGCCGGAGCTGCGGCCTTGGCGGCGGCGGGAGTGGTGGTCGGCTCGGCCGGTGCCGGATCCGGCGCGGAATCTGCCACCGCGGTGGTGGGTGGCTCAGGGGTCGGGGCCGCTGCGGCCGGGGCGGTGGCTGACGGGGCGGGGGCTGACGGGGGGGTTGGTGATGGGGCGGTTGCTGATGGGGCGGTTGCTGATGGGGCGGCGCCCTTGGCGCCGATCAGGGCCAACTGGGCACCGACCTCGACCGTCTCGTCCTCGCCGACGCTGATCTGCAGCAGGGTGCCTGCCACCGGGGACGGGACCTCGGTGTCGACCTTGTCGGTGGAGATCTCGACGAGGGGCTCGTCCACCGCGACGTCATCACCCACGGCCTTGAGCCACCGGGTGACGGTGCCCTCGGTGACCGACTCACCCATGGCGGGCAACAGGATCGGTGTACCGGCGGCGGTCGGTGCCGCCGCTTCCGCGACAGGCTTCTCGGCGGGCGTCTCGACCTCGGTGGAGGGCGCTGACGGTTCCGGAGCGACCGCGGCGGGTGCTGCTTCGGGCTCGGGTGCCGGCTCGGGAGCCGCCGCCGGTGCTGCAGCGGGTGCCGGCTCGGGTTCCGGCGCCGCGGCCGATTCCGCTGCCGCGCCACTGTCGTCGCCGATCACGGCCAGTTCGGCGCCGATCTCGGCGGTCTCGTCCTCCGCGACTGAGATCTTCTCGAGAATCCCGGCGAACGGCGAGGGAATCTCGGTGTCGACCTTGTCGGTGGAGATCTCGACCAACGGTTCGTCGACGGCGACCTCGTCACCGACCTGCTTCAGCCAGCGGGTGACAGTGCCTTCGGTGACGCTCTCACCGAGAGCCGGCATCTGCACGGAGTTCGACATGAATTCTTTCCCTACCTGGTCTGTGGAACGGCGGTCTGTGAACGTTGGTCTGCGCGGCGACGCTCGGTCGGCGGCAGCGGTCAGTTGTGGACGTGCAGCGGCTTGCCGGCCATGGCCAGCATGGCCTCGCCGATCGCCTCGTACTGCGTCGGGTGGGCGTGGACGAACGGGGCGACGTCCTCCGGGTAGGCCTCCCAGCCGACGATCAGCTGGGCCTCGCCGAGCATGTCACCGACGCGCGCTCCGACCATGTGGATGCCGACGACCGGACCGTCCTTCTGCCGGATCACCTTGACACCGCCGGCGGTGCGCAGGATCTGGGACTTCGGGTTGCCGCCGAGGTCGTAGAGGAACGTCTCGATGCCGTCCGTCCCGTACTGCTCGGCGGCCTTGGCCTCGCTGAACCCGACGGATGCGATCTGCGGGTCGCAGTAGGTGATCTTGGGGATGAGGACGTCGGGGATGACGGTCGGGTTCAGCCCGGCGATCTCCTCGGCCACGAACACGCCGTGCTGGAATCCACGGTGGGCCAGCTGCAGGCCGGGCACGATGTCGCCGACGGCGTAGACGTTGGGCAGGTTGGTGTGCAGCCGCTCGTCGGTGATGACGAAGCCGCGGTCCATCGTCACGCCGGCCTCTTCGAAACCGCAGCCGGCGGTGGCCGAACCACGGCCGACGGCGACCAGGAGCAGGTCGGCCGTGAACGTCTTGCCGTTCTCGAGGGTGACGGTGACCCCGCTGTCGTCCTGGGTGACGCCGGCGAACCGGACCCCGGTGGAGAACTCGATCTTCCGCTTGCGGAACGCCCTCTCGAGCAGCTTCTGGGCCCACGGGTCTTCGGCGGGCACCAGGCTGGGCAGCGCCTCGACGATCGTCACCTTGGTGCCGAAAGAGGCCCAGACGGAGGCGAACTCGACGCCGATGACGCCGCCGCCGAGCACGATCGCCGACTCGGGGATCCACTCCAGTCCGAGCGCCTGCTCGCTGGTGATCACCCGGCCCTCGATGTCCAGGCCGGGGAGCGAGCGGGAGTAGGAACCGGTGGCCAGCACCACGTTCGTGCCGATGTAGCGATCGTCGCCGACGACGACCGTGTTCGGGCCCACGAAGACGCCCACCCCGTCCACCATGGTGATCCCACGGGACTTGATGAGCCCCTGGAGACCCTTGTAGGCCTTGTTGACGATGCCGTCCTTGTACTTGTTCAGGCCGGGGACGTCGACCCCGTCGAACGTGGTCCGCAGGCCGAAGGCAGCCCCGTCACGAGCGTCGTCGGCGACTTCGGCGGCGTGCAGCAGAGTTTTGGTGGGCACACATCCGCGGTGCAGGCAGGTGCCGCCTACCTTGTCCTTCTCGATCAGGACGACGGAGGACCCGAGCTCGGCCGCGCGCAGGGCGGTGGCATAGCCGGCTGATCCTCCACCGAGTACGACCAGGTCGACGGTGGTATCGCTCATCTGAAAACGAACTCCTCAGGCTCTTGTGGAAGCTGGTACCGACTTGCGCGTCGATCACGCCGCCGCCGGTGCGGCTTCCATCTTGGCATCTCCGTCGGCGGGCTGCCCCGCGGGTGCGACTTTGCGGCGCTCGTCAGCCGGGGCGCTCCGCTCGCACCGGCGTGACCCGCCGCCTCGGATGGCGTTCCCGTCAAGGGAGATGGTTGACACTGGACACAACAAGCCGGCCGAAGCCGCCGGGCTCACGATTCGCCGTAGGCGTAACACCGATCCGGAAAGGGGAACGATGAGCTTGTTCTCCAGGTTGAGGCCGCACCGAAAGTCCAAGGGCGACAGTCCACGCGCGGAACGCCGTGCGGCTGCCGACGCACTGGTGGCCTGGGTCGGCGCCCGACATGGCGTCGAGGCCTACGTGGAGCCCAAGACCTCCGTGACGCCCGTGACCATGTTGCTGGTCGCCCACGACGGCGAGTTCACCCGCAAGCAGGTCGCTTCGCCCGAGGCCGCCAAGTCGTTCGCTCGCGAGAACCAACTCCCCATCTACGACGCGACCATCGTGGGCTACCCGCAACGCATGCGTGACTACTCCCGCCGTCAGAAGATCCTGCAGGAGCGAGCCCGACGGGACGCCCTCGGCGATCGCTGATCCCCCCTCGCGCCACGCTGCCCCCCGCCCCCTGCCCCCACCCCCGGCCCCCCGCCCCCGCCCCGCGCTTATCAACATCGACCGCGCTGACGAACTCGTCGACTCGCGTCCCACCCGTCCCAAACGATCCAAGTTGATCAGCGCCGGCGAAGTTGATCAGCGCGGGGGGACGGTCACGGCGACCGCTGAGCCCCGGTGCGCCTGTGCCAGCTCCGCCCTGCCCCACCCGCGCTGATCAACATCGACCGCGCTCATCAACTCGTTGACTCGCGTCCCACCCGTCCCAATGGGTGCAAGTTGATGAGCGCCGGCGAAGTTGATCAGCGCGGTGGGACGGTCTAGTTGATCCGCGCGGCCGAGACGCGCGACCGGATCCGCGCGGCCGGTACCGCGCCGCCGGATCCGCCCGGGCGGAAACGGCGGCGCGGCGGTCAGGACGGGCCGGCGAGGTCGGCGATGACGGCGAGCAGGGTGCGGACCGGTACGCCCGTCCCGCCGGAGGTGTTGTAACCGTAGGGCTTTCCGGTGTTGAAGGCCGGGCCCGCGACGTCCAGGTGAGCCCAGGGCAGACCGTCGGGGACGAAGCAGGAGAGGAAGTGTCCGGCGACCAGCATGCCGGCGACGCGGTCCCAGTTGACGTTCTGCAGATCGGCGATGGACGAGTCGATGCTCTCCCGTAACTCCTCCGGCAACGGCATGGCCCAGCCGCCCTCGCCGACCTCGCGAGCCAGTTCCGCGACCCGGTCCCGGAGGCTGTCCGTGCCCATGACGGCCATCGTCCGGTTCCCGAGAGCCACCACCTGCGCGCCCGTCAGGGTCGAGGTCTCCAGCAGGTAGTCGGGCTCTTCCTCGGCGGCTCTGACCATCGCATCGGCCAGCACGAGGCGGCCCTCTGCGTCGGTGTTCAGCACATGCGTGGTCTTGCCCGGTGCACCGTGGGCGCCGTAGTGACGGATCACGTCGCCGGGCCGGTAGGACGATCCCGACGGCAGGTTCTCGGCCAGCGCCGCCCAGGCCGTCACCGCGATCGGCAGCTGCAACGCCGAGGCTGCGATGACCGTGGCCACCACGCAGGCGGCGCCGGACATGTCGCTGGTCATGTTCTCCATGCCCACCGAGGGTTTGATGGACAGTCCGCCGGAGTCGAAGGTGATGCCCTTGCCGACCAACGCGACGGACTTCTTCGCGCCGGTGGGGGAGTAACCGATCCGGACCAGACGCGGTGGCCTGGCCGAGCCGGACCCGACCGCGACGATCCCGCCGAAACCCTGCGCGGCCAGTTGCTCGGAATCCCACACCTCCACGGACAGGCCCGCGGTCCGAGCAGCAGCGGTGGCGCGCTCGGCGAAGGACTCCGGGTAGAGGTCGTTGGGGGCGGTGTTGATCAGGTCACGTGCCAGCAGAACACCTTCGGCCGTGACGACCGCATGACGCAGGAGGGCCTTCGCGGCCTTGTCGTTCTTGGCGACCGACAGCGCAATGGTCTCGACCGGGGCCTTCGACGGGGTCTTGTACCGATCGAAGACGTAGGCCCCGAGGAGATGTCCCTGCGCCGCGGCGGACAGATCGATCAGGCCGAGGGTCGAGGTGATGGCGACCTTCCCGGCCAACGCCCGCGAGGCGATCCCCGCTGCCTTGCGCAACACCTCGGGGGTGAACTTCTCCCGGTCGCCGAGCCCGACCACGGCCAGCAGGTGAGCAGCCACGGATCCGTCGCCGGGCACCAGGGTGAGCTCTCCCGCCTTGCCGGAGGCCCCGGTCATGGCTGCGGCGGCCACACCGTCGGCGAAGGTCGGATCTGCGGGGACCGGACCGTCTGATCCGGCGTAGGCGGCGATCACCAGGACATCGGTCCTGGCCTTCGCCGGGTCGGTGGTGGTCAGCGAAAGCGTCGTCATCGTCATTGCTCCTCGTAGGTGGGCCTGCTCCAGCACCGTAGACGCCCGGCCAACCCGGTTGGCACTACGGTCTATGAGCATGGCTGCCGATCACCTCGCCGAACTGCTCCATTCCCCTCTCCACGAGGCCCACGTCGCACTGGGCGCCACCATGGGCGCGTTCGGTGGATGGGACATGCCCATCTCCTATGCCGGCGGCGGCGTGGTCGCCGAGCACACCGCCGTCCGCGGGACGGTCGGCATCTTCGACGTCTCGCACCTGGGCAAGGCCGGTGTCACCGGCCCGGGAGCCGCCGATTTCGTGAACAGCACGCTGTCCGCAGACCTCGGTCGGGTCAAGCCGGGACAGGCCCAGTACACACTGTGCTGCAACGACTCCGGTGGTGTCATCGACGACCTCATCGCCTACCTGGTGTCCGACGAGGAGGTGTTCCTGGTCCCCAATGCCGCGAACACCGCCGATGTCGTCGCCGCACTGGCGCAGGTCGCCCCGGACGGCGTCGAGGTGACGAACCAGCACCGGGACTTCGGCGTCATCGCCGTCCAGGGTCCATTGGCCGGCGAAGTCGTCGCCGCACTGGGGCTGCCGACCGATCTGGACTACATGGCGTGGGCCGACGGCGGCTGGTCGAACCACGGTGGGTTGCCGGTCAAGGTCAGGGTGTGCCGCACCGGCTACAGCGGGGAGTACGGCTTCGAGCTGATCCCGCCCTGGGGTGCGGCCCGGGGCCTGTGGGACGCCCTTGCGCAGGAGGCCGCAGCGCGCGGTGGCCGTCCGGCGGGTCTGGGGGCTCGCGACACCCTGCGCACCGAGATGGGATACCCGTTGCACGGGCAGGACCTCGGCCCGACGATCAGTCCGGTGCAGGCCGGATCGGGCTGGGCCGTCGGTTGGAAGAAGCCGGCCTTCTTCGGGCGTGAGGCGTTGCTGGCCGAGAAGCAGCGTGGCCCGGCGCGCCGCCTCCGGGGGCTGGAGGCGCTGGATCGAGGGGTGCTGCGACCGCATCTGCAGGTCCTCGCGTCCGATGGCACGACGATCGGTGAGACGACGTCCGGAACCTTCTCCCCGACATTGGGCAAGGGCATCGGACTCGCACTGATCGACACGGTGGCCGGCGTCCAGGACGGCGATGAGATCGCGGTCGACGTCCGTGGGAGGTCGCTGCGCGTCCGGGTCGTCAAACCTCCGTTCGTGCCCTCGCACGTCCGGTAGCCGGCCACCGCAGTTCCATATCACCCGCTGCGATATCAGGAGGCGCTGCGCGGTCGATCCGGCTACGGTCGCGGCATGACCGAACCCCTGCTGCCGACCACTGACGAACGCATCAACCCGCCGTTCACCGGGTCCGAAAGGGCGCAGCTGGAGGCGTGGCTGGAGGTCCACCGTGCAACGCTGCTGTTCAAATGCGGTGGGCTGGACAGCGATCAGCTCAAGCTGCGGTCCGTGCCGCCCTCGTCGCTGAGCCTTCTGGGACTGGTGCGTCACATGGCCGAGGTGGAGCAGAACTGGTTCCGTCGAGTGCTGGGGGGCCAGGACGCAGCCAGTCTCTACTGCACCGAGGAATTTCCGGACGGTGACTTCGACCTCGTCGAGAATGCCTCCGCAGTCGATGATCTCCTCACCTACCGGGCAGAGGTCGACGAAGCACGGACGCTGGCGTCACGGTCGTCGGACCTCGACGGTGTCGGAGTCGGCAAGCGCCACGGCCAGGACGTCTCGCTCCGGTGGATCTACGTCCACATGATCGAGGAGTACGCCCGTCACAACGGTCACGCCGACCTGCTCAGGGAGTGCATCGACGGCACCGTCGGCGACTGACCCGCCCTGCCGCCGCCGCGAGTTGCTCCAATTGCTCTTCTGGAACCGAGTTGCGGGGAGCGTGCATCCCCAGCCTTCACGGAATATCCCGTGTCAGCTCCCCGCAACTCGAGAACTCGCACGCCCCTACAGGATGAAGAGCATCTCCTGGTACGTCGGGAGCGGCCAGAGATCGTCGGCGACGATGGTCTCCAGGGTGTCCGAGGCTGCGCGCACCGATTCCATGGCGGGAATCAGCACTTCGTAGGCGTACTTCGCCTCCTCCTCGGCCGTGCCGGTCCAGCCGGCGAGACCGTCCTTGAGCACCGACACCGCCGATCGGAGATCGGACACCGGGGCCGAGACGGCTGCCAGCGGGGCGATGTCGACCTCCACGCCGGCGGCCTTGATGGCCCCGATGTTGAGCGCTACCTCCGTCTGGTGGCGGACGGCCGCCGGGAGCACCGCAGTGGTGGCGATCTCCAGGGTCGAGCGCGCCTCCACGCCGATGCTCCGGGTGTACTGCTCCAGGCCGATCTCGTAGCGGCTGTGCATCTCCCGGTGGCTGAAGACGCTGTACTTCTCGAACAGTGCCATCGCCTCGTCGGACAGCAGTTCCGGCAGTGCGTCGATGGTGGACCGCAGGTTTTTCAGCCCGCGCGAGGCGGCCTCTTCCTGCCACTCCTGCGAATAACCGTTGCCACCGAAGACGACCGAGCCGTGCTCGGTGATGATGTCGGCCAGCAGGGTCTGCACCGCCTCGTTGAAGTCGACGCCGTCGGCCACCGACTTCTCGAGCGAGCTGGCGACGTGATCCAGCGCCTCGGCCATGATCGTGTTGATGGTGACCATCGGGGTCGCGATGGACTGCAGCGAGCCGGGGGCGCGGAACTCGAACCGGTTGCCGGTGAACGCGAACGGACTGGTCCGGTTGCGATCGCCGGGGTCGGTCGGCAGCACCGGGAGGGTGTCGACTCCGATCTGCAGCCGGCCCTTCTCCTTGGACGACGTCGCCCCGCCCTTGGCGATCTGGTCGAAGACGTCGGCGAGCTGGTCGCCGAGGAAGATCGAGATGATCGCCGGCGGGGCCTCGTTGGCGCCCAGCCGGTGGTCGTTGCTGGCCGAGGCGACCGATACCCGCAGCAGCCCCCCGTACAGGTGCACGGCGCGGATGATCGCGGCGCAGAACACCAGGAACTGCGCGTTGTCGTGGGGGGTGTCACCCGGCAGCAGCAGGTTGCCCTGGGTGGCGTTGCCGATCGAGAAGTTCACGTGCTTGCCGGAGCCGTTGACGCCGCGGAAGGGCTTCTCGTGGAAGAGGCACTCCATGCCGTGCTTGTTGGCCAGCCGCTTGAAGGTCGTCATCAGCAACTGCTGGTGGTCGGCCGCGATGTTCGCGCGTTCGAACATCGGAGCGATCTCGAACTGGCCCGGCGCCACTTCCTGGTGCCGGGTCTTGGCCGGGATGCCCAGCTTGAACAGCTCCCGCTCGCAATCCATCATGAAGCCGAGCACCCGCTCGGGGATCGCGCCGAAGTAGTGGTCGTCGAACTCCTGCCCCTTGGGCGGTGGGCTGCCGAACAGGGTGCGGCCGGAGGCCATCAGGTCGGGTCGGGCCAGGTAGAAGTGCCGGTCGATCAGGAAGTACTCCTGCTCGGGGCCGGCGAACGACACGACGTGGTCGATGTTCCTGTGCCCGAACAGTTTCAGCACGCGCTCGGCGTGTCCGGCCATCGCCTGCTGCGAGCGCAGCAGCGGCGTCTTGTGATCGAGGGCGTCGCCGAACATGGACACGAAGATGGTGGGGATGCAGAGGGTCTTGCCGTTGGGGTTGTCCAGGATGTAGGCCGGGCTGGTCGGGTCCCAGCCGGTGTAGCCGCGGGCCTCGAAGGTGTTGCGCAGACCGCCGTTGGGGAAGCTCGACCCGTCCGGTTCACCCTGGATCAGGGTCTTGCCGGCGAACTCGGCGAGCGATAGTCCGCCGCCGGCCGGCTCGAAGAAGCTGTCGTGCTTCTCGGCCGTCAGACCGGTCAGCGGGTAGAAGACGTGCGAGTAGTGGGTGCACCCCTTCTCCATCGCCCAGTCCTTCATGGCCGAGGCGACCGAGTCGGCCACCATCTGGTCCAGCTTGGCCGAATGTTCCATGGTGGCGATCAGGGACTTGTAGACGAGCTTGGGCAGGCGCTTCTGCATCACCGACAGGCTGAAGACGTTCTCGCCCCAGATCTCACCCGGCGCCTCTTCGGCCGCGTAGGTCGGCGCCGGCGGGATGTAGGCCTCGACGTCCTTGATCGCCTGAAGGCGAACATTGTTTGCACTCATTGAGTTACTCCAGTCAACTTTGAGCTACTCCTGTCAACGGCTCTGCGAGGGACGCATGCTGTGGCGGGACCGACCCTGAAAAGGTAGGGAGCGGCCGTATCAGCAGCATTGCCGCTCGATGAACGTTGAACTTCGCAGACCGGACGGCCGTCGCACCCCTCAGGACGTCGGCGAACGAGGCCATGTCCGCCCACGGAAATATCGAATACTAGGACGTCCGATGGTCGTAGTAGATTTGGCCGATGACGACAGCCTTCTCCCGGACCTCGAACCCCTCACCGGTGCCCGACGAGCGTCGCGCGAAGATTCTGGGTGCGCCGGGGTTCGGCAAGTACTTCACCGATCACATGGTCGTCATCGACTACGACGACGGCGACTGGCACGACCCGAGAGTTGTTCCCTACGGACCGTTCTCACTGGACCCGGCCACGATGGTGCTGCACTATGCGCAGGAGATCTTCGAGGGACTGAAGGGTTACGCCCAGCCCGACGGTTCGGTGGCGACGTTCCGTCCGCAGGCGAATGCGGCGCGCCTGAACCGTTCGGCCGACCGACTGGGCATGCCGCGACTCTCGGAAGAGATGTTCATCGAGTCGCTCCGGCAGCTGACGGACGCGGACCGTGCGTGGGTGCCGACCGGTGAAGAGGCCTCCCTGTACTTCCGGCCGTTCATGTTCGCGGCCGAGGTGGGACTCGGCGTGCGGCCTTCGAACAAGTACGTCTACTCGGTGATCGCATCCCCGGCCGGGGCGTACTTCGCCGGCGGCATCAAGCCGGTGAGCGTCTGGTGGTCGACCGAGTACGTGCGGGCGGCTCCCGGAGGGATGGGAGCCGCCAAGACCGGTGGCAACTACGCCGCGTCGCTGGCCGCTCAGGCCCAGGCGGCCGAGCAGGGCTGCGACCAGGTGGTCTGGCTGGATGCGGTCGAGCGCCGGTGGGTCGAGGAGATGGGTGGGATGAACCTGTTCTTCGTCTTCGGATCGGGCCCGGACGCCGAGGTCGTGACGCCGGAACTGTCCGGTTCACTGCTCCCGGGGGTGACCCGGGATTCCCTGCTGCAGCTGGCGCGTGACCGTGGGTATCGGACCGCGGAGCGACGCGTCTCCACCGACGAGTGGGCCAAGAAGGTCGAGACCGAGGAACTCACCGAGGTCTTCGCCTGCGGCACCGCAGCGGTGATCACGCCTGTGGGCTCGGTCAAGCACGCCGAGGGCGGCTTCGAGATCGCGGGGGGCAAGCCGGGCGCGGTGACGATGGAGCTTCGGGAGGCCCTCACCGGTCTGCAGCGCGGTGAGCTGCCCGACCCGCACGGCTGGATGGTCCCGCTCATCTGACCCCCCGGCTCATTCCGAAGTGCCCGCAGCACGGTCGCGAGTGGAACAGGACGCAAACGCGGGTGGCGGAGCGCCAAGAGGGCGGCGGGAACCTTTTTGGGGTTCGGCCGCCTTCTCGTCAGCTGGAAATCAGGGTCGGGCGCATTCAGGAGCCCGTACCGAAACACCGGGCGGCAGGACGACTAGCCCCGGACGACCTTGCCGGCCTTCAGGCAAGACGTGCAGGCGTTGACGCGCTTGACGGTGCCGGGAGCAACCTGGGCGCGGACGGCCTGGATGTTCGGATTCCAACGACGGTTGGTCCGGCGATGGGAGTGGGAAACGCTCATCCCGAAGCCCGGGCCCTTGCCACAGACGTCACACACGGCAGCCACTGAGGCTCAACCCCTATCGGAGAACGACCCGACGAACAGCCGGATCAGAAAGTTGCGGAATGATGATCGCACCCAGCGCGAGCCGGGCAACCCTACAAGAGTATCCAGGGATGTCCGGTCGGCCAAATCGGAACGTCCCACCGGACGGAAGCGGACCGAGCCAACCGACGCCCCTCAGCTTGCCAGATCCACGGACGGCAAGATGGTCGGCATGAAGACCTTCGACCCGGATCTGGTGGGCCAGTGGTTCAGCGGCCTGCTCGATCCGAACGGCTCCGCGCACCACTCCGCGTGGCTGGACACCGGCGAGGAGGAACGCGAGGTGCTCGCGAGCGGCGGTCGGGCGATCACCGCGGCGTTGCAGTGGTCAGAACTTCCGGCACCGCTCCCGCCACCGTCGCAACCCGCCGCGGCCGTGCTGCAGATCTATCTGACCGGCTTGGCCACCGGGGTGGCCGGCGCCCGACAGACGATGCAACGGAGTGGGGACCTCGACGAGGTCGCCGTCGCCGACCGGTTGTGCCTGGTGGCGGGTCTGATCGCAGGCGGAGCCGCCGTAGCGGTCGATCCGCAGGATCGCCTGGCCGTCGATGGTCGGCCGACAGCGGCCGACCTGGCCAGGGCCGCCGGCACGGCAGCGGCCGAACTGGTCGTCGACGGGGCCGACCTGCACTCGATCGCCGGCGCGGCGGCTGCGGCCGCCCTCGTCACCGGCCCTCCGGACGGCGCCAACCGGGACCCCGGCTACCGGGCCAGAGCATTGATCGGACTCGTGTTGGTCGGGCTCCAGCGGAGCACGGCGCCGGCGGGAGACCCGATCCGTCCACCGAGTTGCGGCGCCCGGCCCGGGGTGAACGGTGGGGCCGAACTGCTCGCCGAGGTGACGTTCACCATGTTCATGCCGCAGGAGGACAGCGACCGTCTGGAGCGGGTGGTCCGCGGCCTGTCCGAGGAAGTGGTCGTCTGGTCCGAGGGCGATCGCCGGTACTTCCACGTCCACACCATGGCCGCAGGTGAGGTGATCGCGGAGTCCTACGCCGTCGGGACGGTGTTTTCGCTGGTCATCGGTCGTCTGGGCTGAGAATGCCGACAGCCGTGCGTCGGCTGTCGGGGCGTCCGGGCACGATGGGCGCAGAGGATGGGAGGAACCCAGGGCATGGACGAGCAGCCGAGCGACCCGATTGGTCTGGGTTCCTCGCTCAAGCGCGTAGTCGGCGTGCGCGCGGCCAAGCAGTTGCACGAGAAGCTCTCGCTGGTCACCGTCGGCGAACTGCTTCGTCACTACCCCCGCAAGTACGACCGGCGTGGCAAGCTCACCGATCTGGCGGGCGTCAGGGTGGGTGAGAAGGTCACCGTCTGGGCCACCATCAAGTCCATCAAGGATCGTCAGCTCGGCCCCGGCCGGAAGGTCAGGAGCATCAGCAACGTGGTGATCACCGACGGCCGGACCGATCTGGCCTGCACCTTCTTCAACCGCTGGAACCTCGCGCGGCAACTACCCGTCGGGACGGCCGCGATGTTCTCCGGTACGGTCTCGACGTTCAACGGCCAGACCCAGATCAGCTCCCCGCAGGTCGCCCTGGTCAGCCCGGAGGAGGTGGCGAAGCTCCCGGCCCCGCGTTCGGACCTGGCCCGTCACGCCGACCAGGAGTTCGGCTCGCAGATCACCGACGCGCGGGCCAAGGACGCGCTCGATGTCGTCGAGTCGTTCCCCGGTGGCCTCATCCCCGTGTACCCGCTCACCGAGGGCATCACCGGGACCCTGCTGCAGCGCTGCATCCGCACGGTGCTCGACGTGCTGCAGGTCGTCGAGGAGCCGCTGCCCGACACGCTGCTGGCCAAGCGCGGTCTGGTGGGCCTGAAGATCGCTCTGCACAACATCCACCGGCCGGTGGACGAGACTGCGTTGGACGCGGCGATCGCCAGGCTCCGGTACGACGAGGCGATGTCCATCCAGCTGGTGCTGGCGCGACGGCGGGCGCAGATGCGGAACTTCCCGGCCGAGCCGTGCCCCAGGATCGCCGGCGGGCTGCTCGGCAATTTCGACGCCGACCTGCCGTTCACGCTGACCGCCGGGCAGGTGGAGGTCGGTGAGGTGATCTCCAACGATCTGTCCACCATCCACCCAATGAACCGTCTGCTGCAGGGCGAGGTCGGGTCCGGCAAGACCGTCGTGGCCCTGCGGGCGATGCTGCAGGTCATCGACTCCGGACGGCAGGCGGTGATGCTCGCACCGACCGAGGTGCTGGCGGCCCAGCATGCCCGGTCACTGCGGTCCGTGCTCGGTCCGCTCGGCATCGGCGGCGAGCTCGGAGCGCTGCCCGGAGCCGTCAAGATCACCCTGTTGACCGGCTCGATGAACACCGCCGCCCGGCGGGAAGCCCTGCTGGACATCGCTTCCGGGCAGGCCGGTATCGCCGTCGGTACGCACGCCCTGCTCTCCGACGGGGTGTTCTTCGCGGGACTGGGCCTGATCGTCATCGACGAGCAGCACCGCTTCGGCGTCGAACAGCGCAATGCCCTGCGCAACAAGCATCCCCAGGGCAACCCGCCGCATGTCCTGGTGATGACGGCCACGCCCATCCCGCGCACCGTCGCGATGACGGTCTACGGCGATCTCGACACCTCGACACTGCGCGAGCTGCCCCAGGGCCGATCGCCGATCTCCACCACGGTGGTGGCCGCCGCCGAACGGCCGGCCTGGCTCGAGCGGGCCTGGGCCCGGGTGCGCGAGGAGGTGGCCGCCGGTCACCAGGTCTACATCGTCTGCCCGAAGATCGGTGATCAGCTCGACCCGGCGGACCGGACGAGGGTGAAGAAGGCGGCGTCGCTCGATGACGTCGGGCAGGCTGGGGACGATCCCGGGTTCGACGATCCCGAGGAAGGAACCGACCAGGACGACGCCAAGCGGCCACCCCTGGCAGTCCTCGAGGTGGCCGAACAGCTGACCCGGGGCGCATTGAAAGGTCTGCGGATGGGCATCCTGCACGGACGCCTGCCGCCGGCGGAGAAGGACGAGGTGATGACGTCGTTCGCGGCCGCACGCATCGACGTCCTGGTCGCCACCACCGTCATCGAGGTCGGGGTCGACGTGCCGAACGCCACCATGATGATCATCCTCGACGCCGAACGTTTCGGGATGTCGCAGTTGCACCAGCTGCGCGGTCGGGTGGGCCGCGGATCCGCCCCCGGTGTCTGCCTGCTGGTCACCGAGTCGCCGGAGAACTCGCTCGGCCGCACCCGTCTGGCGGCGGTGGCGGCCACCAACGACGGATTCGAGCTGGCCGAGGCCGACCTTGCCCTGCGCCGGGAAGGGGATGTCCTCGGTACCTCGCAGGCCGGGAAGTCCTCGGGGCTCAAGCAGCTGTCCCTGCTGCGCGACACGGAGACCATCGGGCACGCCAGGGCCGATGCCATCGAGGTGGTCGAGAAGGATCCGCTGCTGCTGACCCATCCGGCGCTGGCCGCGATGATCGCGGAAGTGATCGACGAGGAAGGACAGGAGTTCCTGGAGAAAGGTTGAGAGGGCACCCACCCCGGGGGCGGGGAACACCGCTCGCGATAGGTTCTGCCTCGGCGAGCAGCCCGTCCGCGCCGCCGGGCCATCGTCATCCGTGCGTCACGCCTGCATCAACGTGTGGAACAGCCGTCCTGCGTGACGGGTCCGCCGACCCGAGGAGTCAACAAAGATGTTCTCGAAGATCCTGGTCGCCAACCGTGGCGAGATCGCGATCCGCGCCTTCCGGGCGGCCTACGAACTCGGCGTCGCCTCGGTGGCGGTGTTCCCGTACGAGGACCGCAACTCGCTGCACCGTCAGAAGGCGGACGAGTCGTACCAGATCGGCGAGCTCGGGCATCCGGTCCGTGCCTACCTCGATGTCGAGGAGATCGTCAGAGCAGCAAGGGATTCCGGAGCGGATGCGGTCTACCCGGGTTACGGATTCCTGTCCGAGAACCCGCAGTTGGCGCAGGCCCTGGAGGATGCGGGGATCACCTTCATCGGACCGCCGGCCGAGGTGCTGGAACTCGCCGGCAACAAGTCCCGCGCGATCGCCGCGGCCAGGGCCGCCGGTCTCCCCGTGCTGGAATCCTCGGAGCCGTCCCGGGACATCCCGTGGTTGCTGGAGGCCGCGCAGGTCGTCGGGTTCCCGCTGTTCGTCAAGGCCGTCGCCGGTGGCGGTGGCCGCGGCATGCGGCGTGTCGACCGGGCCGAAGACCTCGAGGAGGCGATGGGCACCGCGATGCGGGAGGCCGAGTCCGCCTTCGGCGACGACACCGTCTTCCTGGAGCGGGCGGTCATCGAGCCGCGGCACATCGAGGTGCAGGTGCTGGCCGACCACACCGGCGCCGCGGTGCACCTGTTCGAGCGGGACTGCTCGGTCCAGCGTCGTCATCAGAAGGTCATCGAGGTGGCCCCGGCGGTCGGTCTGGCCCCGGAGATCCGGGCGGCCATGACGGCCGACGCGGTCGCCTTCGCCCGCCACATCGGCTACGTCAACGCCGGCACCGTCGAGTTCCTCCTGGACCGGGACGGCCGGCATGTCTTCATCGAGATGAACCCCCGGATCCAGGTGGAGCACACGGTCACCGAGGAGATCACCGACATCGATCTGGTCTCCTCGCAGATCAGGATCGCGGCGGGGGAGACGCTCGCCGACCTCGGTCTCACCCAGGACGACATCCAGATCCACGGCGCCGCCCTGCAGTGCCGCATCACCACCGAGGACCCGACGAACGGCTTTCGTCCGGACACCGGCCGGATCATCACCTATCGATCGCCGGGCGGCGGCGGCGTACGGGTCGACGGCGGCACCGTGCACTCGGGGGCCGAGGTCAGCGCGCACTTCGACTCGCTGCTGGTCAAGCTCACCTGCCGCGGGCGCGATTGGGGCCAGGCGGTGTCCAGGGCCCGCCGGGCGCTTGCCGAATTCCGGATCCGGGGTGTGTCGACCAACATCCCGTTCCTGCAGGCCGTGCTGGACGACCCGGACTTCGCGGCGGGCGGGGTGACCACCTCGTTCATCGAGACCCATCCGCAGCTGCTCACCGCCCGGCACTCCGCCGACCGCGGCACCAAACTGCTGACCTACCTGGCCGACGTCACGGTGAACCGGCCGTACGGGAAGCGGCCGGACGACCTGATCGAACCGGAGTCCAAACTTCCACCGATCGACCCGGGCGAGCCCCCGGCGGGCACCCGGCAGCTGCTGGCCGAACTCGGTCCGGAGGGCTTCGCCCGCTGGTTGCGTCACCGCACCTCGCTGGGCGTCACCGACACGACGTTCCGCGACGCGCACCAGTCCCTGCTGGCCACCCGGGTTCGCACCAGGGATCTGCTCGCCGTCGGCCCGGCGGTCGCGCGGACCACGCCGGAGCTGCTGTCGGTCGAGGCCTGGGGCGGCGCCACCTACGACGTCGCACTCCGGTTCCTGGCCGAGGACCCCTGGGAGCGGCTCGTCGCGCTGCGGGCCGCAGTGCCGAACATCGCGTTGCAGATGCTGCTGCGCGGCCGCAACACCGTCGGCTACACCCCGTACCCGGCCGCGGTGACCGACGCCTTCGTCGAACAGGCCGTGGCGGCCGGCATCGACATCTTCCGGATCTTCGACGCGTTGAACGACGTGTCGCAGATGCGGCCGGCCATCGACGCGGTCCGTGCGGGTGGCACCGCCGTCGCCGAGGTCGCCCTCTGCTACACGGCCGATCTGAGCAACCCGGCCGAGAAGCTCTACACCCTGGACTACTACCTCCGGCTGGCCGAGGAGATCGTCGAGGCGGGCGCGCACGTGCTGGCCATCAAGGACATGGCCGGTCTGCTCCGCGCACCCGCCGCCCGCACCCTGGTCACCGCCCTGCGCGAGCGCTTCGACCTGCCGATCCATCTGCACACCCACGACACCGCGGGCGGGCAACTGGCCACCTACCTGGCCGCCGCCGAGGCCGGGGTGGACGCGGTGGACGCGGCCAGTGCCCCGATGTCCGGGACGACCTCGCAGCCGTCGCTGTCGGCCCTGGTCGCCGCCTTCGACAACACCGATCGCTCGACCGGGCTCTCGCTCCGCGCGGTCGCAGATCTGGAGCCCTACTGGGAGGCCGTCCGGGCGATCTACGCACCGTTCGAATCGGGTCTCCGCGCGCCGACCGGTCGGGTCTACTCGCACGAGATCCCCGGCGGCCAGCTGTCCAACCTGCGTCAGCAGGCCATCGCGCTGGGTCTGGGCGGGCGGTTCGAGGCGATCGAGACCACCTACGCTGCCGCCGATGCCATGCTCGGCCGGCTGGTCAAGGTGACCCCCTCGTCGAAGGTGGTGGGTGATCTGGCGCTGCACCTGGTCGGCTCCGGGGTCGACCCGGCCGAGTTCGAGGCCGATCCGGCGCGGTTCGACATCCCGGACTCCGTCATCGGCTTCCTGTCCGGTGAACTGGGTGATCCCCCCGGCGGGTGGCCGGAGCCCTTCCGCAGCAAGGCGCTGGCCGGGCGGAAGATCAAACCGCCGGTCGCCGAACTGACCCCCGAGGACGCAGCCGAACTGTCGACATCTCCTCGAAAGACGTTGAACCGATTGCTCTTCCCGGGGCCGGACAAGGACTTCCAGGCGGCCAGGGAGGAATTCGGCGACGTCTCGTTGCTGCCGACCTCCGACTACCTCTACGGACTGCAGCGCGGCACCGAGCATCTGGTGGAACTGCAGCCCGGCGTGCAGCTGACCATCGGTCTCGAGGCCATCGGCGAGGCCGACGAGCGAGGTCTCCGGATGGTGGTGACAACCCTCAACGGGCAGTTGCGCCCCCTGCAGATCCGTGACCGGACCATCACCGTCGATGTGCCCGTCGCCGAACGCGCGGACCCGGCCAACCCCTCGCACATCGCGTCACCCTTCGCCGGTGTGGTGACGCTCGGCGTCGCGGAGGGCGACGAGCTGGCCGCCGGTCAGACCGTGGCGACGATCGAGGCGATGAAGATGGAAGCCTCCATCACCTCGCCGGTCGCCGGTACCGTGGTCCGCGCCGCCATCAACTCGGTGCAGCAGGTGGAGGGCGGCGATCTGGTCCTGGTGATCAAGGCGCAATCCTGACCCTCATTCGAAAGCGACGGAAATGACGCGGATCACCGCAGGGCTCTACCGGGGACGCCGGCTGCAGACACCGGCCGGGGAAACCACCCGCCCGACCAGCGAGCGGGTGCGGGAGGCCCTGGGGAACGCCCTCGTCGCCGCGGGCGGCCTGAACGGGGCCAGGGTCCTCGACCTGTATGCGGGCACCGGCGCCCTCGGGCTGGAACTGATCTCCCGTGGCGCCGACTCGTTGGTCAGCGTGGAACAGGACAGGGCGGCGCTGGTCGCGCTGCGGGCGAACGTGGCCACGCTGCAGGTGCCCGACGCGGTGGTGGTCGGCGCGGACGTCAAGTCGTGGGCCGGTTCGCCGGGTGGACGGCGGTTCGACTTCGTGGTGGCCGACCCGCCGTACGACCTGCCGACCTCAGAACTGGGCACGATCTTCGCCGCGCTCGCGGCGAACGGACATCTCAATCCCGATGCCGACCTGATCGTGGAGCGCAGCAGGCGCTCGGGCGAGATGCAGTGGCCGGACCCGCTCGTCGGGGTCAGGACGAAGAACTACGGCGACACCCGCCTCTGCTACGGTCGCGCCCCATGACCCGCGCCGTGTGTCCTGGCTCC
This sequence comes from Nakamurella sp. PAMC28650, assembly GCF_014303395.1. Lineage (GTDB taxonomy): Bacteria > Actinomycetota > Actinomycetes > Mycobacteriales > Nakamurellaceae > Nakamurella. The sequence continues at coordinate 4,442,229 of NZ_CP060298.1, read as the reverse complement.
TTCGACCCGCCCACCCTCGGGCACCTGGACATCTTCGCCCGGGCCTCGGCGATGTTCGACGAGGTGACCGTGGCGGTCCTGGTCAATCCCGGCAAGAACGGCCTGTTCAGCATCCCGGACCGGCTCGAACTGCTGCGGGCCGTCACTTCCCCGTGGCCGAACATCAGGATCGATTCGTTCTCCGGGCTGCTGGTCGAGTACTGCGCCGCCGGCGGCATCACCACGATCGTCAAGGGACTGCGCGGTGTCTCCGATTTCGACTACGAAATCCAGATGGCGCAGATGAACCGGAGCCTGACCGGCGTCGATACCTTGTTCCTGCCGACCGCCCCCCAGCATGCATTCGTCTCGTCGTCGCTGGTCAAGCAGGTCGCCTCGTACGGTGGAGACGTCTCGGCCTTCCTGCCGCCGGTCGTCCTGGCCGCCGTGCAGGCCACCGTCGCGCCACGGGACCGGTAGGACACCGGGGGGTCGGATCCGCCCCTCCGGGCGTGCCTGCCGGGCGAACCGCCGATCCCTTGGCACACTGACCGGGCAGGGCCCGGGTCGAAACGAAGCAGCAGCGCACAACGAGAGGTCGGACCAGCGTGTATCGGGTATTCGAAGCCCTCGACGAGCTCGTCACCATCGTCGAGGAGGCACGAGGTCTGCCGATGACGGCGTCGTGTGTGGTGCCCAGAGGCGATGTCCTGGAACTGCTCGACGACGTGCGTGACGCGCTGCCGGGAGAGATGGACGATGCGCAGGACGTCCTGGACCACCGGGACCAGATGGTCAACGAGGCCAAGGCCAGTGCGGAGAAGAATGTCGCGGACGCCGAGGCGGAGGCGGGGAGGCTGGTCCACGCAGCCAGGTCCGAGGCGCAGGCGACGGTCGCCGGTGCGCAGTCGGAGGCCGACCGTCTGATCGACGAGGCGACCGCCCGTGCCGAAGCGATTCTGGCCAGGGCGCAGGCCGATGCCGACCGCACCGTGCAGAACGGGCAGGACCAACACGATGCCCTGGTGTCCCGCGGCCACGGCGAGGCAGAGCGGCTGGTGTCGGCAGGTCGCGCCACCTACGAACGGGCGGTCGCCGACGGTCGGTCGGAGCAGGGCAGATTGGTCTCGCAGTCCGAGGTCGTCCAGGCCGCTCGTGGGGAGTCGGCCAAGATCCTGGACGCCGCCCACGGCGACGTCGACCGGATGCGGGCCGACTGCGACTCCTACGTCGACTCGAAGCTGGCCGGCCTCGAGGAGACCCTGACCAAGACGCTGCGCACAGTGGGTCGAGGTCGGACCGCGCTCCGGTCTGGTTCCGTCGCCGACTACCGCGACTGACGGCGGCTCCCGGTCACTCCGTCTGCGGCGCTCGTTGCCGGTACGAGGGCGGCACCGGCTGCCTTCGCCGCCCTGCCTCCGGTGGAACTGGAAACCGCCGGCGAATTGGGAGCCGGCTGATCTTCGACTACTCTGGAGTGGTTGCTCCCAGCTCTGATACCGACTCGAGAATCGACCGATGACCTCCACACGCCCCAACCACGCCTCGCCCTGGGTATTCGATACCCGCCCGATGGGCCGTCGTCCGGGCACCATGAAGCCCTATCGGGTGTCCGCCCCGGTCGGCGAGCCGATGGGGATCGAGGTGATCGCCGTCCCCAAGGGCGCTGACATCGACTTGGACGTGCGGTTGGAATCAGTCGCCGAGGGCGTTCTGGTCTCCGGTAGTGCGACGGGCACGGCGGACGGCGAGTGCGCGCGATGCCTGCGGGACATCAGCGTCCCGGTCAGCGCCGACCTCCGCGAGCTCTACGCCTACCCCGACTCGACCACCGCCGCGACCACCGACGACGACGAATACCCGCGGCTGATCGACGACCTCATCGATCTCGAACCGCTGGTCCGTGACGAGATCGTGCTCACCCTTCCACTGGCCCCCCTCTGTCGGCCGGACTGCCCCGGTCTGTGCTCGGAGTGCGGGGAGCGTTTCGATGACCTCGAGCCAGGTCATTCTCATGAGATACTGGACCCTCGGTGGGCCGATCTGGCCGCCAAGTTCGGCGTGCCCGGCAGCGTGACCCCTGGTACGAAGCCGGCAGTTCCCGGTAGTGGCGCTTTCAACCCGAACTAGCCCTCGACCTGAATCAGCCCCCAGCAGTAGCTGAGCCGGAGATCCCGACACCGGCCCGTTCGACGAAATCAAGGAGAACTCATCATGGCCGTTCCGAAGCGGAGACTGTCGCGCGCCAACACCCATGCGCGTCGCTCGCAGTGGAAGACCACCGTTCCGACGTTGGCGACCTGCCCCAACCGCGCCTGTGGCGCGCTCACGCCCCCTCACCAGGCGTGCTCCAACTGTGGCCAGTACCGGGGCCGCCAGATCGTCGGGGTCTGACCCTCACGGTGACCGAAGGGACAGGCTCGACGGGCAATCCGGGATCCCGTGCCGTGGTCACGGCGAGCAACGTCCCGGACCCCCGGAAGCTGTTCGCCGAGATCGGTGTCGAACTGGACGCCGAACTCGCCGTCCTCGCCCTGACCCATCGGTCGTTCGCCTACGAGCACGGTGGTCTGCCGACCAACGAGCGCCTGGAGTTCCTGGGCGACTCGGTGCTCGGCATCGTCGTCACCGATGCGCTCTACCGCAACCATCCGGACCTGCCCGAGGGTCGGCTGGCCAAGCTGCGTGCCTCGATCGTCAACATGCACGCCCTCGCGGGCGTGGGTCGCACCATGGGGCTGGGCGACATGCTGCGCCTGGGGCGCGGCGAGGAACTGACCGGCGGGCGCGACAAGGCCTCGATCGTGGCCGACGCGGTCGAGGCCGTGCTGGGTGCCGTCTACCTCGAGCACGGCCTGGAGGTTGCGCGGACGGTGGTCCACCACCTGTTCGCCGATCTGATGGCGGACGCGCCCCGACTCGGGGCCGGCCTCGACTGGAAGACCTCGTTGCAGGAGCTGTCCGCCGCCAGGGGCCTCGGTGTACCCGAGTACCAGGTCACCGAACAGGGCCCCGACCACGCCAAGATGTTCGCCGCCAGGGTGTTGCTCGGCGGCGCGTCGCACGGCACCGGTACCGGGCGCACCAAGAAGGAAGCCGAGCAGCAGGCCGCGTCTGCTGCGTTCTTGGCCATCGAGTCCAGCGGCGAAGAGTCGACCAACGGTGACCGCGAGGCCCGGGACGGCACCGACCGCCGCGGTGCCTGAGCTTCCCGAGGTCGAGGTGGTCCGCCAGGGCCTGCTCGAGCACACCGTCGGTCGTCAGATCTCCCAGGTCACCGTGTTCAACGACCGTGCCGTCAGGCGTCATCTTGCGGGTCGCGCCCATTTCGAGGCCTCGGTCGCCGGGCACCGGGTGGTCGACATCCGACGACGCGGGAAGTACCTGTGGTGGGTGCTGGACGACGGTGACGCGTTGATGGCCCACCTCGGCATGAGCGGCCAGTTCCGCATCGGTGCCGCGGGGGCCGCCCGTCACCCCCATCTCCGGGTGCGGTTCGCCTTCGCCGACGGAGGGCCGGACGTCGATTTTCTGGACCAGCGGACGTTCGGCGGCATGGCGTTCCTCCCGGGCCAGGCCCAGTTGCCGGATCCGATCGCCCACATCGCCCTCGACCCCCTGGACGACGCCTACGACCTCGACGCCACCGTCGCGAAGATCCGCGGGAAGAACACCGAGATCAAACGGGCCCTGCTGGATCAGACCGTGGTCTCCGGGATCGGCAACATCTACGCAGACGAATCTCTCTGGCGGGCCCGGGTCAACTACACCCGCTCGACCGCGGCCCTGAGCCGACCCGTCGTCCGCAGGGTGCTGGAGTCCGCGAAGGACGTGATGACGGAAGCGCTCGCCGTCGGGGGTACCTCGTTCGACGCGCTCTACGTGAACGTCAACGGGGATTCGGGCTACTTCGAGCGGTCTCTGGCTGCCTACGGGCAGCAGGACCGGCCGTGCCCGCGGTGCGCAACCGCGATCCGCCGTGAGGCCTTCATGAACCGCTCGTCGTTCTTCTGCCCGAAGTGCCAGCCGAAGCCGCGTACCCGCTGACGTCGAACGTCGCACGTACGGCCGATCAGCCCACCGTGGCGGCCAGGATGCCGGCACTGGTGCCGACGTAGATCTTGCTGCCGACGAGCATCGGGGTGGCGAACCGTTTGGTGGCGCCGACCGGGGTGCTGCCCAGGATCTTCCCGGAGTTGCGGTCGAGGGCGTAGAGGTTCCGGTTGCCGATGGCATAGATCGCGCCGGGCCCGGCGACGGGCGAGCCGGGGATGTTCGCGGCGGTCCACCGCGCGACGAAGTTGCCCTTCGGCCCCACATCCACCCGGGTGACGCCGTTGGTGCACGGCATGTAGACGCTGGCATTGGTCACGGCGGAGACACCGAAGGCCCGGCAGAGCGGTGCGGAGTAGACCTGACCGCCGATCCCGCCCAGATGGCCGATCTTCACGGTGTAACCGTTCCCGGACTTGCCGGCCTGCAGGATGTAGCCGATCGATGTGTAGGCGGGGGTCATCGATCCGAGGTCGAGATCCTGCGCGTTGTCGTTGGCCCAGGACCTCGGGGCGAAGTAGTCCAGTCGTTGCATGGACGGGCTGATCTCGGTGACCGAGTCGCTGTAGTCGTAGGTGGTGGTCGACGCACCGTTGCCGACCGCGACGAACAGGTTGCCGTTCGGCGCGACCACCGGACCGCCGGCCGCCCAGATGGCGCCCTCTCGCGGGGTCGGAACGACGTAGGCAACTCCACCGGCCGCCCCGTTCGCCTTGATGGCCAGCACTGCACCCTTGTAGTTCCCGCAGTCCCCGTCCAGGCCCCCGAAGGCGATGTAGACGTTCCCGCGGTCAACGGCGAGCGCCGGACGCTGCTGCTCGGCCTTGGTGTCGGTCCCCGGAACCTCGACCCGCTTGTCCAGTCCGATCGCCCCGTTGGCCGGGTTCAGACCCCAGAGCTCGTGGGTGACGCCGGTCGAGCCGTTGTAGGTCACGGTCACCAGGAAGACGCGGTTCGTCACCGGATCGTAGGCTGGCGTCCCGGTGATGCCGGTCGGGCTGATGTTGCCGGCACACGCCAGCACCGAGGTGTCGCTGATCGACGAGCGCAGGTGCCTGCTCCATCGGATCGCACCACTGTTCGGATCCAGCCCGTACACCGAGTTGTTCTCGGTGGCCACGATCAGCGTCGACCCGACCATGATCGGGGATGCGTAGACCGCACCGTCCAGCACACGGCTGAACGTGAAGTGGAGGCTCCTGAAGGTGGAAGCGGACGTGGCGTTGCCAGATCTGAGGTTGTCGCCGTGGTCGGTCGGCCACCCCGCCCCACAGGTGACGACCAGCACGACAGCGGCAAAGATGACAGTCAGCGTCCGTCTCATCACTGCATGCTGCAACTTGTCGCCCGGGGTTGTCCAGGGGCTCGGCGGAACTCGAACGAATGAACCTGCCGACTAGGTTGAAAGGGTGGATACGGGGTCGGAGATCATCCGGATGACGGCGTTCGTCCACGGCCAGGTGCAAGGGGTGGGGTTCCGATGGTGGACCAGGGCGCGGGCTCTGGAAAGAGGTCTGACCGGTAGCGCGACCAATCTGCCCGGGGGTCGGGTCCAGGTCATTGCGGAAGGACCGGAGGCAGGCTGCCGGCAACTCCTCGGGCTGCTGCGCGGCGGTCACACGCCCGGAGTGGTCACCCTGGTCGTCGAGCAGTTCGCCGAACCACGGGGCGAAACCGGCTTCGTGGAGCGTTGATGGCTCCGCGGCCCGGGTAATCTGAGCACCGCCGACCACGAATTCGACGCCGACCACGAACGTCCACCCGGAGGGACTTCCTACTCGTGTATCTGAAGTCCCTGACCCTCAAGGGTTTCAAGTCGTTCGCCTCGGCCACCACGTTGCACTTCGAGAAGGGCATCACTGCGGTCGTCGGGCCCAACGGGTCGGGCAAGTCCAACGTCGTCGACGCCATCGCCTGGGTGCTGGGCGAGCAGGGCGCTAAGGCGCTCCGCGGCGGCAAGATGGAAGACGTCATCTTCGCCGGCACGGCCGACCGGCCGCCGCTCGGACGCGCCGAGGTCACGCTGACCATCGACAACTCCGACGGCGCCCTGCCCATCGATTTCAGCGAGGTCTCGATCACCCGCCGGATGTTCCGCGACGGTGCCGGCGAATACGAGATCAACGGGCGCACGTGCCGGCTGCTGGACATCCAGGAACTGCTCTCGGATTCCGGGATCGGCCGGGAGATGCACGTCATCGTCGGTCAGGGCCAGCTGGACGCCGTGTTGCAGGCCAGACCCGAGGACCGCCGCGCCTTCATCGAGGAGGCGGCCGGTGTCCTCAAGCATCGCAAGCGCAAGGAGAAGGCGCTTCGCAAACTCGATGCCATGCAGGCCAACCTGACTCGACTGAACGACCTGACCGGCGAGCTCCGCCGACAGCTCAAGCCGTTGGGCCGGCAGGCCGAGGTCGCACGCCGGGCCGCCGGTGTGCAGGCCGATCTTCGTGATTCCCGGCTTCGGCTGCTCGCCGACGACTACGTGGTCCTGACCACCCGCATCGCCGCCGAGTCCGCCGACGAGGCCGCGGCGCTCGAGCATCGGACGGCAGTCCAGCGCGCGCTCGCCGAGGCCTCCGAACAGGCGGAGGCAGCATCCGAGTCGGCGGCCGGCGCAACACCGAGACTCGCTGCTGCGCAGGAGACCTGGTTCGCGCTGTCAGCGCTGGCCGAGCGCTTCCGCGGCACCGTCTCACTCGCCGACGAGCGCCTGCGCAATCTCACCGCGCCGGTCGATGCCCCGCGTCCCGGGCGAGATCCGGACGAACTCGACGCCGCGGCCGAGGCCGCCGAAGAGGCCCAGGCCGAGAAGGACGAGGCCGTCGCCGGTGCCCGGACCGAGCTGGACGAGGCCGTCGCCCAACGCACCGAGAGCGAGAACGCGCTCAAGGGTGCGGAGAACCAGCTGCTGTCGGCGACCAGGGCGATCGCCGATCGCCGGGAGGGACTGGCCCGGCTGAGCGGCCAGGTCGATGCGGCCCGGTCACGTCAGGCGGCCGGCGGTGACGAGGTCGCCCGACTGGCCACGTCGGTCGCGGACGCCAGGGATCGGGCCGCCGCGGCGCAGGCCCGGTTCACCGAACTCCAGGACTCGGTCGGCGATCTGGACTCCTCCGAGGTCGGACTCGACGAGGACCACGAATCCGCAGAGGAGGCGACCGAGGCCGCCCGGCAACGTGTCGGTGATCTGACGGATGCGTTGCGGGAAGCCAGAAGTGAGCAGACCGGCCTGCGTGCCCGAGTCGAGGCGCTCTCGCTGGGACTCGACCGTCGGGACGGCGCGGGAGCCCTGTTGGCGGCCGGGTCCGAACTGGCCGGGGTGCTGGGATCAGTCGCAGCCGTGCTCGAGGTCGACCCCGGCTTCGAAGGCGCGGTGGCGGCGGCGCTCGGTCCGGCCGCCGACGCGGTGGCCGTCTCCGGAGTGGCCGATGCCGCCGCGGCACTGGCCCTCCTGCAGGAGGGCAACGCCGGCCGCGCCGGCCTGTTGATCGGTGGACCCGGCCACGAGGATCTCTCCGGCTGGCCGACCCTGCCGTCCGATGCCGTCTGGGTCCTGCCGCACGTGAGGCTGCCGGCGCTGCTGCGGGCCGCCGTGGGTGCCGCCCTCGATCGGGTGGCCGTTGTCGCCGATCTGCCGGCCGCGGTCGCGCTGGTGACGCAGCTGCCCCAGGTCCGAGCCGTCACCCGGGAGGGAGATCTGCTCGGTTCCGGCTGGGCGTTCGGCGGTAGCGCCGGCAAGCAGTCGGTGATCGAGATCCAGGCCGCCGTGGACGAGGCCGACTCCTCGCTGGCCAGGGTGACGGATGCCATCGCAGAGCTGGAAGCAGCGCTGTCCGGTGCGAGGTCCGAGGCCGAGACACGTGCCCGGCAGAGCCAGGCGACGCTCTCGGCCCTGCACGAATCCGACGCACGACTGTCCGCGGTGTCCGAGCAGCTCGGGCGTCTCGGTGAGGCGGTGCGATCGGCGACCGCCGAGGCCGAACGGCTGGAACGGCAGCGACAGGCCGCCGAGACGTCGTCCGAGCAGACCCGGCTCGCGGTGGCCGATCTCGAGGCCAGGCTCTATGCGGCGGAGTCGGAGGATGCCCCGGAGGAGGTGGACACCGAGGTCCGGGACTCCCTGATGGACCTGACGGCCGGCGCGCGTCAGGTCGAGGTCGAGGCCAGGCTGGCGCTGCGGACGGCCGAGGAGCGCGCCAGGGCCGGCGCGGGTGTCGCCGAAGGACTGCGGCGCTCTGCCCGTCAGGAACGGGAGGCCAGGTCCAGGGCCCAGGCCGCGGTGGCGAGGCGGGCGGCAGCAGCCGAGGTCGCCACCAGGGTGGCCGAGGTCGGCCGGCGGGCGCTGTCCGTGCTGGAGGTCTCGCTGGCCGTCGCCACGAGTGCCCGCGAGCAGGCGGCCGCCGACCGGGAGCGGGCCGATGCGGCCATGTCCCGGGCCAGGTCGACGGCCCGGGAGCTGCAGACCCAGTGGGATGCGCTGACGGATGCGGTCCACAAGGACGAGGTGCAACGGGCGCAGCAGATGCTGCGGGTCGAGCAACTGGTCGACCGTGCGGCCAACGAATTCGGGCTCGGTCCGGACGATCTGGTCACCGAGTTCGGACCCGAGATGCCGATCCCGCCCACCGCGTTGGAGACGGGGGAGTACGAGGCGGCCAAGGAGCGCGGCGAGGAGGTGACCGCACCTGCGCCGATGGCGTTCGACCGTGACACGCAGGAACGGCGGGCCAAGCGCGCCGAGCGCGACCTGAACCTGCTCGGCAAGGTGAACCCGTTGGCGCTGGAGGAGTTTGCGGCGCTGGAGGAACGGCATTCGTTCCTCTCGACGCAGCTGGAGGACCTCAAGTCCACCCGCAAGGATCTGCTGACGGTGGTCGGTGAGGTGGACGAGAAGATCCTCGAGGTCTTCACCGCCGCCTACCACGACGTCGCTCGCGAGTTCGTTGCAGTGTTCGCCGAACTCTTCCCGGGCGGCGAGGGCGAGCTGATCCTCACCGACCCGTCGGACATGCTGACCACCGGCATCGAGGTGCACGCCCGCCCGCCGGGCAAGAAGGTGAAAAGGTTGTCGCTGCTGTCCGGTGGAGAGCGTTCGCTGACGGCGGTCGCCCTGCTGGTCTCGATCTTCCGGGCCAGGCCCAGCCCGTTCTACATCATGGACGAGGTCGAGGCGGCCCTGGACGAGGTCAACCTGACGCGATTGGTCGGGCTGCTGACGCTGTTGCGGGACTCCTCGCAGTTGATCATCATCACCCACCAGAAGTTCACCATGGAGTCGGCGGACGCCCTCTACGGAGTCTCCATGCGCGGCGATGGCATCACCCAGGTGATCAGTCAGCGCATCCGGAACGCGGAGACGCCGGTGGTGGTGGATGCGCCGGGTGCGGTCGATTCGGCCGGGTCTGCTGGTGCGGTCGGGGTAGCCGAAGACGTCGAGGTCGCCGAGCCTTCGTTGTCCTGATCCTGCAACGTGGCGGCCGCCGTCGTCCGACGCCGGCCGCGGCCGGCGCGCTGCGACTCAGGCCCAGGGGCCTTTGACCTGCGTCCACTCACGGATGCTGCGCCGGGAGATCAGGTGCTCGCTGTGGAACGGGTCCTCGTCCAGCTTCGACGCGACTGCCGCCGCCGATTCACCTTCGATGACCAGCAGAGCACCCGCGGGTTCGTCGGCGAACGGGCCCGTCGCCAGAGCGGTCACCGGGCCGGTCAGGGTAGCCAGAAAGGCGCGGTGCGCGGGACGGTGCTCGTCCCTGGCGGCGACGAAATCCTCTGCGTAGTCGCACAGGACCGCGAAAACCGGCATGTTCGAACCTCCTGGTTGGCTACCCTTTGCTCTGACCGGGCTGAATCTACGCGAGGGATGATGGGTGGATCGCAACGCACCGAAGTTCCCTCTGCCGGATCCCTTCCGGTCCGAAGCTGCGGCGCTGCCGACCAGGTGCGAGCGTTGCTGGCCAGGGCTCAGCAGTAGGCGATGCAGTTTTTGGCAGGCCCTGCATTGGTCACCGAAGGGGTCAGCGCAGGGGTCAGCGCGTCAGCGCAGCGCGAGCAGGCCGGCCACGATGGGTTCCAGCACAAGGTGATTGACCTCGTTGACCTGCCTGACCGCGTCGGTCGGGAAAGCGCCCACTCCGTGCACGGCTCCGCACATCGCCCCGACGATCGCGGCGATGGTGTCGGTGTCCCCACCGAGCGAGGCCGCGATGCGGAGGGCCGGCCACGGGTCGTCGCGCCGCGCACCGAACACGGCGAACGCGGCCGGAATCGACTCCTGACTGGCCAGACTGGTGCCGACCACCCGGAAGAGGGTGTCGATCAGCCTGTCGTCCTCCGCGCCGGTGACCAGATCGACGGCCCAGCGGATCCGCGATGCGACGTTCCCGCCGGCCACCCAGTGACCACGGGCCTGGCCCAGTTCTGCTGCTGCCACGGCGATCTCGATGGCGGCAGGGACGTCGGCGCCGGCCAGCCCCGCGCTGACCGCGGCTGCCACCGCTGATGCACCGGCCAGGGCCAGACCGGTGTGGTGGGTCAGGGAGCTCGCTGCGGTCACCCGGTCGACGAGCTGGGTCAGATCGTCAGGGGGCACGGCAATGCCGACGCGCGTGATCCGCATGGCGGCCCCGTTGGTGGTGCCGCGGGTCCCGGTCCGGCTCGGGTCCTCGCCGGCGAGCAGATGGGTGATGGCCAGCTTGGTGGACGGGCCGAGCAGATCCAGCGAACCACGCACCCGCATGTCGTCCTCCCAGGCCAGGAGTCGGCGGCCCAACTCGGCGGGGTCGATCCGGCCGTGGTCGTCGATGAGCAACTGCGCGAGCAGCAGAGCCTGCTCGGTGTCGTCGGTGATCGATCCGGCCGGCATGCCGGCGGCGAGGGGGTGATCGGCCGGAGCGGTCCGGAAGCCATCGATGACGCTGCCGTACCGGGCCACGATCAGTTCTCGCGGCAGCGACTGCGTCGGCATTCCCAGCGCGTCGCCGAGGGCCAGGCCGGTGAGGGCGCCCAACCCTCGTGACTCGAGGTCCGTCGTGCCCGGCCGCGTCACGCCCAGCCTGCGAGGACGTCATCGGTGGTGACGATCTCGATGATGGGCCCGTAGAGCGCCAGGGTGTTCAGCGCCTGCTGGTGGGTGGTGGCGTCGAGGCCGGCGCAGGCGTCGGCGACCACCTGGACGAACACTCCGGCGTCGGCTGCGGCGACCGCGGTCGACATCACGCAGCAGTCGGTGGAGACACCGGCCAGGACCAGTCGCCCGCCCGCACCGACGGCGTCGGCCAGGGCCGGCGTCCACTTGCCGAAGGTGGTGGCGTCCAGGGTCGGCCGGCCGTCGTGGTGGAGGCCATCGGCCAGCTGGTAGATCGGCGCGTCGGGTGACTGCAACGCGAACGGCCACAGCTCGTAGTACGGGATCCAGGCGCCGGCCGGGGTCGTGGGGGCGATGAACCGGGTGAAGCTCACCCGCTCCCCGGCGGCCGCCACCAGCCGGTTGACCGGCCCCACGATCGCGTCGAAGCCCGGTGCGGCCCACGCGCTCTCCGGCGCGCCGAAGATCCGCTGCATGTCGATCACGGCGAGCCACGGTGGTTGGCCCGTCCCTGGTGTCATATCTGTCCCTGCTGTCATGCCGTCATTGCTGTCATTGCTGTCATTGCTGTCATTCAACCTTGCTCGGCTCCGGGTTCTGGCTGCTCCCACCACCCTCCCGCGCTTATCAACATCGACAGCGCTCATCATCGGGTCCATTTGCGTCACTTCCGTCCCAATTCGTCGACGTTCGTGAGCGCCGACGATGTTGATCAGCGCGCCAGGGAGCGTGCCGGAGATGTTGACCAGCGCGGGTGGGGGACCTGCCGTACACGTCACCCCAGGATCTCCCCGATCCCGACCCGGATTGCCGTACTCTTGACCATCGAGGTCGAGAGGCGCTGCGACGGACGAACGGGTCCGCCACGCTCGGCCGCCGGCTTCATGTAAGGGCGCCTCCCGATGAGGAGGCGAATCGATGACGAGTTCTGTCGAACACCACGTGGAATCACGCACTGCCGCCCTGAAGAAGGCGATGGACCAGCGCATCGTGGTGCTGGATGGCGCTTGGGGCAGCATGTTCCAGACGGCTGGTCTCACGCCCCAGGACTACCAGGCCGATTTCCTCGAGGGGCACCCGCTGGATGTCACCGGCGACCCCGACCTGCTCAACCTGACGCGTCCTGACGTCGTGTTGGACGTCCACCGCCAGTACCTGGCCGCCGGTGCCGACATCACCACCACCAATACCTTCACGGCCACCAGCATCGGCCAGTCGGACTACGGCCTCGAGCACCTGGTCCGCCGGATGAACCTGGAGGCGGCGAAGCTGGCGCGGCAGGCCGCCGACGAGTTCGGCGGACGGTTCGTCGCCGGATCCATCGGCCCGCTGAACGTGACGCTGTCGCTGTCCCCGAAGGTGGAGGACCCGTCGTTCCGGGCGGTCTCCTTCGACGCGGTCAAGGCGGCCTACTCCGAGCAGATCCAGGCGCTCGCCGACGGTGGCGTCGACCTGCTGCTGATCGAGACCATCTTCGACACCCTGAACGCGAAGGCCGCGATCGCCGCCGCCCGCGAGATTGCACCGCACCTGCCACTATGGATCTCGGTCACCATCGTCGACCTGTCCGGACGCACGCTGTCCGGCCAGACCGTCGAGGCCTTCTGGAGCGCGATCGAGCACGCCCATCCGCTCGTCGTCGGCGTCAACTGCTCCCTCGGAGCGCAGGAGATGCGGCCCCACGTCGCCGAGTTGTCCAAGCTGGCCAACACCTACGTGGCCTGTCATCCGAACGCCGGACTGCCCAACGCCTTCGGGGGCTATGACGAGACCCCTGACCAGACTGCGGGTTTTATCGGAGAGTTCGCCGGATCCGGCATGGTCAACATCGTCGGCGGCTGCTGCGGTACCACCCCGGCGCACATCGCCAGGATCGCCGAATCGGTCGTCGGCCTGCCGCCGCGCAAACTGGCGAAACCGACCCACCGGACCAGGTTCAGCGGCCTGGAGCCGTTCACCATCGGCAAGAACACCGGTTTCGTGATGATCGGCGAGCGCACCAACGTCACCGGTTCCAAGCGGTTCCGTCGACTGATCGAATCCGACAACCACCAGGGTGCAGTGGATGTCGCGCTGGAACAGGTCCGCGGCGGTGCCAACCTGATCGACGTCAACATGGACGCCGACCTGCTGGACAGCGAAGCCGCGATGACGATGTTCCTCAACTTGATCGCCACCGAGCCCGAGGTGGCGCGACTGCCGATCATGATCGACAGCTCCCGGTGGTCGGTCATCGAGTCGGGTCTGAAGTGTGTGCAGGGCAAGGGTGTCGTCAACTCGATCAGCCTCAAGGAGGGCGAGGAGCCGTTCCTCGCGCAGGCCCGCCGCATCCGGGACTACGGCGCAGGCGTCGTGGTGATGGCCTTCGACGAGCAGGGTCAGGCCGACACCGCCGAGCGCAAGGTGTCCATCTGTGGTCGCGCCTACGACATCCTGACCCAGAAGGCGGGTTTCGCGCCGGAGGACATCATCTTCGACCCGAACGTATTGGCAGTAGCGACCGGTATCAGTGAGCACAACGGTTACGCCAAGGCGTTTCTCGACGCGCTGCCGCTGATCAAGAAGCGCTGCCCCGGTGTGCACATCAGCGGCGGCATCTCCAATCTCTCGTTCTCGTTCCGCGGGAACGACGTGGTCCGTGAGGCCATGCACAGCTCGTTCCTGTTCCATGCGGTGCAGCTCGGTCTGGACATGGGCATCGTCAACGCCGGGCAACTCGTCGTGTACGAGGACATTCCGCCGGAGCTGCTGGAACTGGTCGAGGACGTGATCTTCGACCGTCGCGAGGACGCGACCGACCGCCTGGTGAGCTTCGCCGAGACCGTCACCGGTTCGGCCACCGTCCGGACGGTGGACCTGGCCTGGCGTGACGCGCCCGTCGAGGAACGCCTGTCCTATGCGTTGGTGCACGGAGTCGTCGACTTCATCGAGGAGGACACCGAGGAAGCCCGTCTGACCAGGGCCCGCCCGCTCGAGGTCATCGAGGGCCCGCTGATGGACGGCATGAAGATCGTCGGTGACCTGTTCGGTGCCGGCAAGATGTTCCTGCCGCAGGTGGTCAAGAGCGCCCGCGCGATGAAGCGGTCGGTCGCCTACCTCGAGCCGTTCATGGAGGCCGAGAAGGAGCTGGCGCGTCAGGAGGGCAGGGCCCATTCCGAACGCGGGCAGGGCACCGTCGTGATGGCCACCGTCAAGGGCGACGTCCACGACATCGGCAAGAACATCGTCGGCGTGGTGCTGGGCTGCAACAACTATCGCGTCATCGACCTGGGGGTGATGGTTCCGGCGGCGAAGATTCTCGACACCGCGATCGCCGAGAATGCCGACGCCATCGGGCTTTCCGGACTGATCACCCCGTCGTTGGACGAGATGGTCAACGTGGCGGCCGAGATGAAGCGCCGGGGGATGGACCTGCCGCTGCTGATCGGCGGTGCGACCACTTCACGTCAGCACACCGCGGTGCGCATCGCCCCGGCCTACGAGGGTTCCACGATCCACGTCATCGACGCCTCCCGCGTCGTGGGTGTGGTCTCCAATCTGCTCGATACCGACCGGGCCAAGCAGCTCGACGTCGACAACCGTCTCGAGCAGGAGCGGTTGCGCGAGCAGCACGCGAACCGCCATCAGAAGCGGCTGCTGTCGCTGGTCGATGCGCAGGAGAATCGCGAGGAGGTCGACTTCGGCGATCTGCCGGTACCGGCCTTCACCGGCGTCAGGGTCATCCACCCCGAGATCAAGGAACTGCGGGAGATGATCGACTGGCAGTTCCTGTTCCTGGCCTGGGAGCTGCGCGGCAAGTATCCGCAGATCCTGGACCAGCCGGTGGCCCGCGAATTGTTCGACGACGCGAACACTTTGCTGGACGAGATCATCGCCGACGGCTCGTTCCAGGCGGACGGCGCATACGGCTTCTGG
Organism: Nakamurella sp. PAMC28650; assembly: GCF_014303395.1. Lineage (GTDB taxonomy): Bacteria > Actinomycetota > Actinomycetes > Mycobacteriales > Nakamurellaceae > Nakamurella. The sequence continues at coordinate 4,427,198 of NZ_CP060298.1, read as the reverse complement.
CCGGCCCATTCGCGTGGTGACGACATCATCCTTGACGGCCCCGGCGACGGGGTCAGCTTCCCGATGCTCCGGCAGCAGACAGAAAAGCCGGAAAGTCGTCCCAACAGGGCCTTGTCGGACTACATCGCTCCCTCCGGGGACTACCTCGGCGGGTTCGCGGTGGCCATCCACGGCGCGGAGAAGCTGGCGGCGAAGTACGAGGCGCAGGATGACGACTACCGCGCCATCATGGTGAAGGCGCTGGCCGACCGGCTGGCCGAGGCCTTCGCCGAATACATCCACCTCCAGGCACGCCGGGAGTGGTTCGAACCGGACGCCGAACCCCTGCTGGCGGATCTGCATGCCGAACGGTTCCGCGGGATCCGGCCGGCGTTGGGCTACCCGGCCAGCCCGGACCACACGCTCAAGCAGGAGCTGTTCGACCTGCTCGACGCCGACTCCCTGGGCATGACGCTGACCGAATCGTTCGCGATGTCGCCCGCGGCCAGCGTCAGCGGATTGATCTTCGCCCACCCCGCCTCGCGGTACTTCACCGTCGGCCGGATCGCCAAGGACCAGGTGGTCGACTACGCCGAACGTCGTGGGATGGATCTGGCCGACGTGGAGCGCTGGCTCCGGCCGAACCTCGCCTACGAGCTGGAGGTCTGACCCCCGGTCGACCGACCGCCCGGGCCTGCATGGATCAACATCGCAGGCATGGATCAACATCGCAGGCAAGGATCAACATCGAGCATTTGGGACTGGAGTGACAGGAGTCGTCAGGTTCGTCCATGCCTGGCCGAGCCCTCCACGAAGTGGGGATTGATCCATGCGAAACCCCGGCCCAGCCAACAGGAAAGGGCCCCCATGCCGAGGCGATGGGGGCCCTTTGCTGACGCGGGTGGCTCAGATGTCGTAGTACATCGCGAACTCGTGCGGGTGCGGGCGCAGACGGATGGCGTCGATCTCCTCACGCTTGAGCTTGATCCACATGTCGATCAGGTCGGGGGTGAAGACACCACCCTCGAGCAGGTAGTCATGGTCTTCCTCGAGCCGGTTGATGACGGCTTCGAGCGAGGACGGCACCTGCGGGATGTTCGCCGCCTCGTCCGGCGGCAGCTCGTAGAGGTCCTTGTCGACAGGCGCCGGCGGCTCGATCTTGTTCTTGATGCCGTCGAGACCGGCCATCATCATGGCGGCGAACGCCAGGTACGGGTTGGCCGATGGATCGGGACAACGGAACTCCAGACGCTTGGCCTTGGCGTTCGTGCCGGTCAACGGGATCCGGATGCAGGCGGAGCGGTTGCGGGCCGAGTAGACCAGGTTGACAGGGGCCTCGTAGCCCGGCACCAGTCGGTGGTAGGAGTTCACCGTCGGGTTGGTGAAGGCCAGCAGGGACGGTGCGTGGTGCAGCAGGCCACCGATGTAGTAGCGGGCCATGTCCGAGAGCCCGCCGTAGCCGGCCTCGTCGTAGAAGAGCGGCTTCCCGCCGGCCCACAGCGACTGGTGGGCGTGCATGCCGGAACCGTTGTCTCCGAAGAGCGGCTTGGGCATGAACGTCGCCGACTTGCCTGCCGCCCATGCGGTGTTCTTGACGATGTACTTGAACAGCATCACCTCGTCGGCCGAGGCCAGCAGGGTGTTGAACTTGTAGTTGATCTCGGCCTGGCCGCCACCGACCTCGTGGTGCCCCCGCTCGATGTCGAAGCCCATGCTGATCAGGTTCGCGGTCATGTCCTCGCGAAGATCAGCCTGCTGGTCGTACGGCGGGACCGGGAAGTAACCGCCCTTGACGCGGGTCTTGTAGCCGAGGTTGCCGCCCACTTCCTCGCGACCGGTGTTCCACCAGCCCTCGTTGGCGTCGACCTCGTAGAAGGAGCCGTTCATCTTGGTCTCGAAGCGCACGTTGTCGAAGACGTAGAACTCGGCCTCGGCACCGAAGTAGCAGGTGTCGGCGATGCCGGTGCTGGCCAGGTACTCCTCGGCCTTGCGGGCCACGTTGCGCGGGTCGCGCGAGTAGGGCTGCAGCGTGAGCGGGTCGTGGACGAAGAAGTTGCAGGTCATGGTCTTGCGACGGCGGAAGGGGTCCACCCGTGCGGTGGTGACGTCCGGGAGCAGCGTCATGTCCGACTCGTGGATCGACTGGAAACCTTTGATCGACGAACCGTCGAAGGCCATGCCGGCCGCCAGCGACTCGGCGGACACGGTCGCCGCAGGAACGGTCAGGTGGTTCATCAGGCCGGGCAGATCGCAGAACCGGATGTCGAAGACTTCGACATCATTGTCCTTGATGTAGGCGACCAGTTCTTCGGGGGTGGAGAACACTCACGCACTCCTTCGTGTCGGGGACTTGCCAGGACTGAACCGCACCGAGTACGGCGACCAACTCCGGACAAGACGGATGAAACCCGACCACGATAGCAAACAGGTTCGGGCACAACGCGTTCACCTTGCCATGTACGAAGTTAGGCAGGGTGTGTTGCCCTTCCGTCTCGGACTTGTTTCGCGAGCGTTAACGCACCGCGGGGTCGGCGCCGACGTGCGAGGGCTCCGCGACCTACTCTGGAGTCATGGCATCAGCGCAGGATCAGGCGTACCCCGGCAGTCGACTCGGTCTGCCGAGGACCGGGGTGGGATCCGTTGCACCGCTGGGCGTCCGGATCGGGGCGTTCGTCATCGACCTGTTGCTCTCGGGCCTGATCGCGTTGCTGTTCACCCGGCCGGAGCTGCCGAGGAACTGGAGCCTCCTGGTCTGGGTGCTCATGACGGTGATCGCCGTCGGGATCTTCGGTTTCACACCGGGTCAGGCCATCTGCGGCATCCGGGTGGCACCGCTGGGCGGGCGCGCGCTGGTCGGCCTGTGGGTCATCCCGCGGGTCGCGCTCACGTTCGTGATCGTCCCGCCGCTGCTGACCGACGTCGACGGCCGCGGCCTGCACGACCGCCTCTGCCGGACCGTCGTCATCCGGACGCGCTAGGCCGGGCCTGGATCTGCGTCCGTCGCCGTCGATGGGAGTGCGCAACGGGCGTCTGCACGCGCGGCTGGGGATCTCGGTGCCAGTGCACGGCCGACAACTTCGACTGCGTCAGCGGCGGCGTGCGGCCCGCTGGACGTTGCGGGTCTTGGCTCCGGCGGGCAGCGGCCCCTTCGGCATGCCGGCCTGACCGACACGCGAGCTGAGCGCGGACAGCCGACCGTCCAGGTCGGTCACCTGGGCTGCCGTGATGTTGCGGGGCAACTTCATCAGCGATGCGTTGAGCTTCCGGAGCGGTGTCTGGCCCTCTTCGTTACCGACGACGATGTCGTAGATCGGGGTCTCGCCGACGATCCGCGCGATCTTCTTCTTCTCCTGCGCGAGCAGCGGCTTGACGCGGTGGGTGGCCCCCTCGCCGATCAGGATGATGCCGGGACGCCCGACCACCCGGTGCACGGCATCCAGATGAGAGGTACCGGCGATCGCGGGGGTGATCCGCCACTTGCCGCGGAGCTGGTTGTTCTGCAGGGACCAGGCCGCGGCGCCAGGCGTCCCGTCGGCCTGCTTGTAGACGTTGGACTGCACACGCCTGGCGAAGAAGATCATCGCGATCAGCACGCCGATGATGAGACCGAACACCAGACCGGCCCACCAGGTGGCCAGCAGCAGGCCCAGACCGGTGAACACGATCGCCGAGCCCAGCAGGCAGGCGATCATGTACGGCAGCAGCCGCTTGTCTTCCTTGCGTTGCGTCTGGAACGCCTGCCAGATCTGCCCGCGGCGTTCCTTCTTGGCTGCCCTGGCGACGATCTTGGCGGCCTTCTTCTCCTCTTTGGAGAGACTGCTGCTGGGGGAGGAGGTCTTGGCCATGTCCACAGGATACGACTCTGCCGAGGTTGATCGGAACGCCGCTGACATCGCTGCCGGCAGCGTTCCGACCGAGAACTACTTGGCGGCTCTGGCCGCGACCGCCTGCTGGTAGAGCGTCCCGGCCCGGTAGGACGAACGCACCAGCGGACCGGACATGACGCCGACGAACCCGAGCTCCTCTGCCTCCTGCTTGAGCTCGACGAACTCGGCCGGCTTCACCCAGCGGTCGATCGGGTGATGCCTCGGTGTCGGCCGCAGGTACTGGGTGATCGTCACCAGGTCGGTACCGGCCTCCCGCATGTCGGCGAGGGCCCGGGAGATCTCCTCGCGGGTCTCGCCCATGCCCAGGATCAGGTTCGACTTGGTGACCATGCCAGCGGCCCTGCCCTGCGAGAGGACGTCGAGCGACTTCTCGTAGGTGAAGGCCGGCCGGATGCGCTTGAAGATGCGCGGCACGGTCTCCAGGTTGTGCGCGAAGACCTCCGGAGCCGCGTCGAAGATCTGACCGAGCAGTTCCGGCTTGCCGGAGAAGTCCGGCGTCAGGATCTCGACGCCCGTGCTGGGGGCGAACTCGTGCACCTTGCGGACCGTCTCGGCGTAGAGCCAGGCTCCCTCGTCGGGAAGATCGTCCCTGGTCACCCCGGTGATGGTGGCATAGCGCAAATCCATGGTGGCGATGGATTCCGCGACCCGTCTGGGCTCGTCCCGGTCGAGTGGACCGGGTTTGCCGGTGTCGATCAGGCAGAAGTCGCAACGCCGCGTGCACTGATCGCCGCCGATCAGGAACGTCGCCTCGCGGTCCTCCCAGCATTCGTAGATGTTGGGGCAACCGGCCTCCTGGCACACCGTGTGCAGGCCCTCGCGCTTGACGAGGGCCTGCAGCGCGGTGAACTCCGGACCGGTGCGCAGCTTGGTCTTGATCCATTCGGGCTTGCGCTCGATCGGGACGGCGGCATTGCGCACTTCGAGACGGAGCAGCTTGCGCCCTTCAGGGGCAATGGTCACTTCGATTCGCCGTCCTTGACCTCGTCGACCTTGGTCTGCGCAGCCTTGGTCGCGCTCTTGGCCGCGGAGCTCACCTTGTCGGCCGCGTCCGCAGCCTGGTCCTTGACGTCCTCTGCCTTGTCCTTGGCTGCGTCCTTGGCGTCGGAGGCGGCGTCCTTGAGGTCGTCGGCCTTGTCCTTGGCCGCGTCGGTCAGCTTGGCGGCGGCGTCCTTCGCATCGTCGACGACGTCCTTCGCCTTGTCGGCGACCTTGTCGGCAACGTCCTTGGCGGTGTCGCTGACGTTTGCGGCGGTGTCCTTGACGAGCGCGCCTGCGTGGGCCGCGGCGTTCTTGACCTCGGCCTTGACCTCGTCGACCTTGCTCCCGCCCGCCGGCTTGGCGGATGCCACCGGCGCCGGCGGGCTGTCCGGAGCCGGGTAGGACGGCGCCTTCAGCGCCTTCGCGATCGCGACACCGCCGGCGGCCAGCGCGCCCAGGAGGACGATCTTGCGAACCGGGTGCTTCTTCTTGCCCTTGGCAGCCTTGACCGTTTTCTTGTCGACCTTCGCGGCGGCGGCGGCCAACGAGGCAGCGGCGGCGGCAGCCTTGCCCGTCAGCTTGGTGGCCTTGCCGGCGGCGAGCGTGGTGGCCTCGGCGGCGTCGGACTTGCCGCGGGCCGCGAGCGTCTTGGCCTGGATGGCGGCCTTGCCCTGCTGGCGCTTGGCGGCCTTCTCAGCCTTCTTCACGGTCTTGGCGCTGGCCTTGCGTGCCTGACGGGACAGTTTCTGGGCCGAATCGCCGAGCGACTGCGCGACCTTCTCGGCCACGTCTCCGGCCTTGGTGGCCAGGTCGTGGGCGGCGCTGTTGGCCATGGTCGCCACCTTGCCCGCGACCTCCTTGGCCTCGTCGGCGACCTTGCCGGCCACGTCATGGGCCTGGTCGACCACCTTCTCCGCGGCATCTCCGGCCTTGACCGCGAGGTCATGGGTGGTGGTGGACGCTGTGGACTTGCTCATGGTGAGCTCCTTGACTTCTGTGGCTGTCGGGACTTGCTGTGGCTGTCGGGAAAAAAGCTCGAACGGTGCTGCCCACCCCGGCCTGTCACCATCCTGCCCGATGCTGCGGTCGAACTAGAGAACCGGGTCGAGGTGCCAGTCGATCCCGGGCCGGCGGGACGGTACGGCCGGTGACGGTGGGGCTTGAAGAGTACCGGCGTCCAGACGTAATACCCCGTTCAGCGCCTGTTCAAGCCGCTGCCGCATCGCCGGGAGCGCGTCCGGCACGCCGACCGGCCGGCCCAGTTCGGCCGTCAACGATGTGACGCCGGCGTCACGGATCCCGCACGGCACGATCCGGTCGTAGGCACTCAGATCGGGATCGCAGTTGAGGGCGAAGCCGTGGGTGGTGACCCCTCTGGCGATCCGGACGCCGATGGCGGCGATCTTGCGTTCCGGGCGGTGATCACGGGCCAACCACACGCCACTGCGACCTGCGACCCGCCCGGTGCCCTCGAGGCCGAGGTCGGCGCACGCGGCCATCAGTGCCTGCTCCAGCAGACGCACGTAACGCACGACGTCGATCGGGTCGGCCAATTTGACCAGCGGATATCCGACCAGCTGTCCCGGCCCGTGCCACGTGATGCGGCCACCGCGATCGACGTCGACGACCGGCGTCCCGTCCGTGGGCCGGTCACCGGCCTCGGTGCGGCGTCCGGCGGTGTAGACGGGCGGGTGGGTGAGCATCAGCACGGTGTCGGGGCCGCGGCCCTCCGCGCGCGCCGAGGCTAGTTCCTTCTGACGTTCCCAGGCGGACTCGTAGCCCACCTGACCTGCCTCGATGAACACGAGCGGCGCAGCGCTCTCACGTACCTGGAACTGCCCGGCCGACTCCTGCATGCCGCTCACGGTACGCCCGGGCCTCCCGCCGCGATGTCCGTCCGGAGCACCACCGATGCCATTGTGGACAACCCCGCGGTCGCTGAGCTGATTTGTCCTAGCCTGCTGCCCATGACCTTTGTGGTGGGGGAGTACCGGGCGATCGAGCTGATCGCGACCGGCGGATCGGCTCAGGTCTGGCGGGGGGTGGCCGCATCGACGGGTGCGCCGGTGGCGCTGAAGGTCTTCCCACCGGATCGGCTGGCGATGGCCCGCCGGGAAGCCGCCCTGGCCGCCGCCGTCGACCATCCGCACGTGGTCAGGGTGCTCGACGTGGTGGGTGACACCGAGCGGGCTGCTCTCATCACCGAGTACGCGGCCGGTGGCGATCTGGCCGATCTGCTCGGCCGTCGCGGCCGACTGACCGCCGGGGAGACCCTGACGGTGCTGCTCCCGCTGGCCGCCGCGCTGGCCACGGCGCACGAGCGGCAGATCGTGCATGGTGACCTCTCGGCACGGAACGTGCTGTTCGACAAGGCCGGACGCCCGCTGCTGTCCGATCTCGGTGCCGGTCGGGCCGCGTCCGAGGGCGGCAGACCGGTGGCGGTGACCCCGCCCGATGCCGCCCCTGAACTCGCCAGGGGCGCCACCCCGTGCGCCGCCACCGACATGTTCTCCCTCGGATCGCTGGCCCTTGCCTGTCTCACCGGGCGTCATGCCTGGCCGGCGGATGATCTCCGCGACGTCCTGATCCAGGCGGCGGCCGGCCAATGGCCAGATCCCGATGACGCGGACGGACCGCCGCTGCTGATCAGTGCAATCCGCGCGTTGTTGGAGCACGACCAGGACCGCAGGCCGGGGGCGGCGTCCCTGGTGATGGACCTGAGGGCCGCCGGCCGGCCCGAACCGGTGGATCTGCGGCTCCCGCCCGCCCCGCCCGGCCGGGGCGCGGGGGTGCCGGAGGTGGCGGGGGCTGCGGGTGGTGTCCCGGGGGCGGCGGGCGCGGGTGGTGTGCCGGGGGCAGACGCTGTGGGGGCCGCCGTTCCGGGGGCGTGGGTCATCGGCCGCGACCGGGCCCCCGGTGGCGGGCCGGCCCCGACCGGCGGTCGGCACGGCCGAGTGACTGACGCCGACGTGCCCCCGCTGTCTGCGCGATCGGATTCTGCGCGGCGACCGCGTTCCGCTCCGCGTCCGGGGTCCGATCAGCGGGCGGGGTCCGATCCGCGATCCGGACGAGTCCGCTCCGACCACTCCTCGACCGCCGCCCACGAGGACGAGCGCCTCGATCTCGGTCGGGTCGGCCGGGCCAGGGCGGTGACCAGGGTCCGCCCCGATGCGGTGCGGCCCCCCGCAGCGGCCCCGATCACGCGACTTCGCCGCATCAGGTCCTTCACCGGGCCGCGCAGCAACCCCTCCTCGCGCTCAGGACGTCGTCCCGTCATCGGTTCCCGGCCGGATCGCCGTTCCCACATGGTGCGGACCGCCGTCCTCGCTGCTGTCGCGGTCCTGGTGGCCGGACTGGCCGGGGCCGGCGGTCTCTGGTGGGCGAACTGGGATCGGACCGACCCGGTGGCTCTTCAGCAGACGTCGGCTGCGGTTGCCACCACGGCGTCCGCGCCGGCTGCCTCGCCGAGCCGTCGGAGCGCGTCCGGCACGACCGGGTCGCCCCGGCCGGCCGTACCGGAACCAGACGCACCGGGAACGGTCGCGTCGAGCCGTTCAACTGTCCCCTCACCCGCCGCGACGGCGGCGCCGACGACGTCACGCGCGTCGACCGCCGGGACGACAGCCCGCCCGCCGGCCCGGCCGGCAGTACCGAAGGCGTCCCTGACGGGAGCTCCGGTCGAAGCACCCGGCTCGACCCCGAGATCTGCAGCACCGCAGACGTCTTCGCCACCCGACGTGAGTTCCCCTGCCGGGTCGGACCCGTCCACGGCGGGCTCGAAGGTCCTCGACCTCACCGCGACCGTGCGGGCGCTCGACGATGCCAGGGCCAGGGCGCTCGTCCAACGGGACGCGACCCTTCTGGACGCCGTCTACACCTCGGACTCGACCGCCAGATCGGCCGACGCGACGACGATCAGGTCGCTGCTCTCGGGGGGCCTGCACCTCTCCGGGGCCGAGCACCTGGTCCGGAACACCAAGGTCATCGGCTCGGCGCCCCTGCGGGTCGAGGTCGCAGACTCGCTCCCGTCCTACTCGCTGCTCGACGCCGGCGGCGCGGTCGTCGGCAGTACCGTGGCCCGCGCGGTGGCAGCGCGCGTCATGGTGCTGGTCAAGACGCCGGCGGGCTATCGCATCAGCGCTGTGCAGTCGGCCTGACGTCACCCCCCACACGCACCCGCCCTTCGCCCCGCCCCCGCCACGCATCGACCGGAATGAGATCCACTCGTTTCGGCGCCTGGATTGCGGATCTCATTCCGGTCGATGCGGCTGGGCGGCCGGGGTGGCCGCGGTTGGCGCGCCCGGGAGGCTTCGTTGTGACGAACAAATCCCCGACCCCGGCGGCATGGCGTCTCGGGGACTGTCGGTGCTCGCCCCTAGCGTGATCCACATGCGGATCCTGCACACCTCGGACTGGCACGTCGGCCGGACCTTCCACGGGCAGGACCTGTTGGCGGACCAGGAGTTCGTGCTGTCCGCGCTGGCCGATCTGGTGGCCGCGCACCAGGTCGACGTCGTCATCATCGCGGGCGACCTCTACGACCGGGCGGTCCCCTCGGCAGAGGCCGTCCAGGTGGCCACCCGCTCGCTGCGGCGGCTGCGTGAAGCCGGCGCCGTCATCGTCGCCTCGTCCGGAAATCATGATTCGGCGCCGCGACTGGGGGCGTTCGCCGACTTCCTCGCCGCCGGCGGGCTGCACCTGCGCACCTCCGTCGCCGGGTTGAGCGAGCCGGTGATGCTCGCCGACGCGCACGGACCGGTCGCGATCTACGCGTTGCCCTACCTCGAGCCGGAGCTCGCCAGAACGGCACTGGGCATCGCCGGACGCCCCGGTCACCAGGCCGTCATGTCCGCCGCTATGGATCTGGTCAGAGCCGACCTGGCGTCGCGCGCGCCCGGGACCCGGTCGGTCGTCGCGGCCCATGCTTTCGTGGTCGGCGGATGGCCGGGCGGTTCCGAACGCTCCATCGCGGTGGGCGGGGTCGAGTCGGTCACGGCCGAGGTCTTCGACGACATCGACTACGTGGCGCTCGGGCATCTGCACGGTGCCCAGAAGATCGGCGAACGGCTCCGCTACTCGGGCTCGCCGCTGCCGTACTCCTTCACCGAGGCCGGCCACCACAAGGGCGCCTGGCTCATCGATCTCTGCGCAGACGGTTCCTTCGTCGACCAGTGGCTGGAACTGCCGGTGGTGCGCCCGCTCTCGATCGTCACCGGAACGCTCGCCGAGGTGCTCCTGGGCTACCTCGAACTGTCCGAGCACTACCTGTCGGTCGTGCTGACCGACGCCGTGCGGCCGCTCGAGCCCATGCGCCGACTGCGCGAGCAATATCCCTGGGCACTCACCGTGAGCTGGGAACCGGTCGGGCAGATCGCCTCCCGTGTGGCGGGCGGCGCCGCCGCCGGAACGGCCTCCGACGTCGACGTCCTCGCGGATTTCCTGCTGGACTGCCGCGGCGCCTCCGCGACGGCCGCCGAGCAGCTGCTGATCGACCGGGCGCTCGCGGCCGAACGACTCGTGGAGGTGACGGCGTGAGGCTCCACCGTCTCCAACTGGCCGCGTTCGGGCCGTTCGCCGGTGAGATCGACATCGATCTCGACCTGCTGGGCGCCGACGGGCTCTTCCTGCTGCACGGCGATACCGGCGCCGGGAAGACGACCCTGCTCGACGCGATCGCGTTCGCACTGTTCGGTCGGGTGCCGGGCGCCAGGAACGACGCGAAGCGCCTGCGCTGCGACCGGGCAGAGCCGGCCGATCGGACGTTCGTGCGGCTCGAGGCCACCCTTGGCGGACATCGGGTCGAGATCGTACGCAGCCCTTCCTATCTCAGGTCCAAGGCCCGAGGTGTCGGACTCACCGAGGAGAAGGCGAAGGTCGCTCTTCGATGGCTCGACCCACCGCCGGACGGCGCGAGGGCCGATGGCCTGACGCGCGCGGAGGAGGTCGGGCAGACCGTCATCGACCTCCTCGGGATGTCGGCCGATCAGTTCTTCCAGGTCGTACTCCTGCCGCAGGGGGACTTCGCGAGGTTCCTGCGGTCCGATACCGCTGAACGGGAAGTGTTGCTGGAGAGGCTCTTCGACACCGGCCGGTTCGGGTCCATCGAGGAATGGTTCGCCGCAGCACGTCGGGATTCGGCCGCTCGGCTCAAGGACCGCAAGGTCGTCATCGGGCAACTCCTGGCCCGCGTGGGGGAAGCGGCCGGCGTGGCCACGGTCGATGACGCGGATACCGCGTCCTGGCTGGCCGACCTGCGAGATCGACTCGCCGATCAGGCGGCTCTGGCCGCCGAGATCGCGGTGTCCACCGCCGAGGCACGCGTCCGGTCGGAGCAGGCGCTGGCCGGGGTCCAGCTCCTGGCCGCGAGGGTCGAGCGACTTCTTGCGCTTAGCGCGCGGCACGACGTCCTGGCCGACGCCGAGCCACAGCGCGCCAACTGGCGCCTGATGCTCGGCGCCCACCAGGCCGCCCAGTCGGTGATGGCCGCCGCCGCCACTGCGCAGTCGTTCGCCCAGCGGTCCGGTGAGCAGCAGCGCTCCGTCGATCGGCTGCGGCTTGCTGCCGAGCGGCTGGTCGCCCCGGACGAGGACGTACCGAAGCTGGCCGTCGATCTGCGCAGCACGAGCGCGCTCGGTCGTGAACGAGCCGGTGCGCTGAGCGGTCTCATCCTGCAGTCCCGCGACCAGGACCGCGACCGGACGGCGCTGGCGGCCGCCACCACGACGATCAACCAGATCCGGCGCCGGATCACGGTTCTCGACCGGACGCTGGTCGAACTCCCGGTCCAGGTCCAGCTTCTGACGGCCCGGGTCGAGCTGGCCCGCCGGGCCGCCCAGCAGCTGGGAACGGTGTCCGAACGGGCCGCTACGGCGGCCGCCGTGCTGGCCGCCACCCATGACGTGGTGCTCCGACGGGACCGGTCGCAGCAGGCCGAACTGGCGGCCTGTACCGCCATCGACGCGCACCAGCGCTGCGTCGACGAGCGACAGCGGTTGGTGGAACTGCGCATCGCGGGCATGGCCGCCGAGCTCGCCCATGGCCTGACAGACGGCCGGTCGTGCCCGGTGTGCGGGTCCTGCGATCATCCGACGCCGGCCAGCCCGGCGCGGGGCGCGGTGACGGCAGCACAGATCACCCGCGCGGAGCGCGCCGAGCAGACGGCCCTGCAGGCCAGGACGGTCTCGGCAACCGCCCGGGAAGCAGCTTCGTTGGCGTTGGCCGAGGCGAACGGTGCAGCCGCCGGCCGGACCGTCGAACAGGCCAAGGAGGAGTTCGCCACGTTGGCGGACCTGCTGGCTGAACAGCGCACGCTTGCCGACGATGTGCAACCGGCACAGACCGCGCTGTCCGCGGCGCAGGACGGCCTGCGGGTGGCCACCGAGGATCGGCAGTCGCTGCTGGCCAGGTTGTCGGCAGCGGTGGCCGAGTCGGAGGTACTGACCTCCGTCGTCGCTGATCGCGGCATCCGGCTGGCGCAGGGCCGCGCCGGCTATCCAGATGTTGCTGCTCGACGCGATCACCTGACCGAACTGGCCGATGCGCTCGATCGTCTCGCGGCCGCGACGGACCGGATGGAGACGGCCGAGCTGCAGCATGCGGAGGCCGCCACGCTCATGTCCGAGACCCTGGCCGCGTCCCCGTTCCGGGACCTGACGGCGGCCGGTGCGGCCGCCTCCATCGATCACGAGGCGCTGTCGCGGCAGCTGCGCCTGGTCGAGGACGAGCTCACGGTGCTGACGGCGCGGCTGGCCGATCCTGACCTGTCCGGGCTTGACACCGAGGTGGAGATCGACCTCGAGGGTGCGCAGTGTGCGGCGCTGGACCACCGCCGCACGTCGGAGGCCGCCGCGTCACGAGCCGCCGCGCTGGCTGCCCAGCGCGATCAGGTGGCCGCCGCCGTGGCGAGATTGCGTCTGGCCACCCTGGAGCTGGAGCCGGTCCTGGACGCCGACGCCGAGCTGGCGGCCCTGACGGACGTCATCCTCGGCAAGGGGCAGAACTCCCGGGCGATGTCGCTGCGTACCTATGTGCTGGCGGCCAAGCTGGGTCAGGTGGCATGCTCTGCCGGACAACGCCTTTCGACCATGTCCGGCGGCCGCTACACGTTCGTGCAATCGCAGGAGAAGGAAGCCAGGGGTCGCTCCGGCGGGCTCGGTCTGGACATCTTCGATGCCTTCTCGGGCTTGGTCCGGCCGGCGAAGACCTTGTCCGGCGGCGAGTCGTTCCTGGCCTCGTTGGCGCTGGCGCTCGGTCTGGCCGACGTGGTCGCCGCCGAGGCCGGGGGTCGGCAACTGGACACCATGTTCATCGACGAGGGCTTCGGCAGCCTTGATGCCGACACGTTGGACATGGTGATGGGGACGCTGGACGAACTGCGCGCCGGCGGACGCATCGTCGGGCTGGTGTCCCACGTCGAGGAGTTGCGGCATCGCATCCCGTCCCGGTTGCGACTGCGTCGGACACCCCTTGGCTCGGAGTTGGAGATGGTCACCGGCTAGATTGCGGCTTCTCGTCCGGATTCGGTAGCAGGGAGCTTCATGTTCGTGCTGGTGGCCCATTTCCGCGTGCCGGCCTCACCGGCCGGTGTGAACCAACCCGCTGCCATCCCGGCCGATGCGGTCGAACCGCTCGCCATGCTGGCGGCGTCGCCGGAATGCGATCGGCTCCTGTTCGCGCGCTCCACCGATGCGGCCGACAAGTTCGTGCTGGTGGCCGAGTTCGAGTCCGCCGTCGCTTACCGGCGGTCGATCTCGCCCTGGCCGATGCGGATGATCGTCATCCCATGGCTGTCCACCGCCGAACTCGATCACACCGAGGTCGACGAGGTGCTCTACTCCGCCATCGACGGGGAGGTCGTCGTCTGGGAACCGACGGTGCCAGAGCCGGGTCGCTGACCGGCCGGCCGGAGTGGTCAAACGGGTGGCGGGCGGTCGATAGGCTCGGAATGACAACGCACCACCAGACCGCGCCGGGAGCCACCGTCGCGGACCATGCTCGGTCGCCGGCGACGGAACGAGGCCGGGCCGATCAACAGGAGTGCAGCTGTGGCAGCCAAGAACGACGCCAAGATCGACGCCATCGTTTCGCTGGCCAAGCGCCGGGGATTCGTCTTCGCCTCGGGGGAGATCTACGGCGGCACCAAATCCGCCTGGGACTACGGCCCGCTGGGTGTGGAGCTGAAGGACAACATCAAGCGGCAGTGGTGGAACTTCATGGTCCGGTCCCGCGAGGACGTAGTCGGCCTCGATTCGTCGGTGATCCTGCCGCGTCAGGTGTGGGTGGCGTCCGGGCACGTGGCGACCTTCTCCGATCCGCTGACCGAATGCACCAACTGCCACAAGCGTTATCGGCAGGACCATCTGCTCGAGGAGTTCCAGGAGAAGAAGGGGCGGCCGCCGGAGAACGGCATGGCCGACATCGTCTGCGCGAACTGCGGCACCCGCGGGCAGTGGACGGAGCCGAAGGAGTTCAGCGGCCTGCTCAAGACCTACCTCGGCCCGGTCGAGGACGAGTCGGGGCTGCACTACCTGCGTCCGGAGACCGCCCAGGGCATCTTCGTCAACTACAACAACGTCGCAGGGTCGGCCCGCAAGAAGCCGCCGTTCGGCATCGGGCAGATCGGCAAGTCGTTCCGCAACGAGATCACTCCGGGCAACTTCATCTTCCGGACGCGCGAGTTCGAGCAGATGGAGATGGAGTTCTTCGTCAAGCCCGGCACCGACGAGGAATGGCATCAGTACTGGATCGACCAGCGCACCGACTGGTACGTCGATCTCGGGATCGATCGGGACAACCTCCGTCATTTCGACCACCCGAAGGAGAAGTTGTCGCACTACTCGAAGCGGACCGTCGACATCGAGTACCGGTTCCACTTCCAGGGCAGCGAATGGGGCGAGTTGGAGGGCATCGCCAACCGGACCGACTTCGACCTGAAGACCCATTCGGAGCACTCCGGTACCGAACTGTCCTTCTTCGACCAGGAGTCGGGCGAACGATGGACGCCATACGTCATCGAGCCGGCCGCCGGGGTGGGACGGCCGATGATGGCGTTCCTGCTCGAGGCCTACACCGAGGACGAGGCGCCGAACACCAAGGGTGGCATCGACAAGCGCGTGGTGCTCAAGCTGGATCCGCGGCTGGCCCCGGTCAAGGCGGCAGTGCTCCCGCTGTCCCGCAACGCCGACCTCTCGCCGGTGGCGCGGGATCTCGCGGCCCAGCTGCGCAAGAGCTGGAACGTCGAGTTCGACGACGCCGGCCAGATCGGGCGCCGCTACCGGCGTCAGGACGAGATCGGCACGCCGTTCTGCATCACGGTGGATTTCGACACGGCCCAGGACCAGGCCGTGACGATCCGCGAGCGCGACTCCATGACGCAGGAACGAGTGGCGCTGGACCAGGTCCAGGGCTACCTCGCCGCCCGGCTCCTGGGCGCCTGACCGCGCTGATCAACTTGCCCCGCGCTGATCAACTTGCCCCGCGCTGATCAACTTGCCCCGCGCTGATCAACTTGCCCCGCGCTGATCAACTTGCCCCGCGCTGATCAACTTGCCCCGAATGTGACCCGTGGGACAGGAGTCGACGAGTTCATCAGCGCGGGCGTAGTTGATCAGCGCGGCCGGATCAGCCCCCCAGGCCGCCGGGGTGCAGGAACCTCGCCGGTGGACGGACGGTGCCGCGGAACCAGGCGTCCATGAATGCGGTCAGGTGCTGCCCGGAGATCTTGTCGACGTAGGCCACCAGATCCTGGTAGCCGGCGACCTTTCCGCCGAAGGTGGCCGGCCAACCCTTCAGCAGTGCGGCAAAGTCCTTCTCGCCGATCTGCTTTCGCAGGGCGTGCAGGGCCAGTGGTCCGCGCGAGTACACGCTGGTGAACTCCTTGCCCGCGCCCATGTCGACCAGCGGTGAAGTCCAGAAGTCGGGCCCGGCGGCTTCGCCGTCCATCAGCGCCACCCACTGCGCGTCCAGGTTGGTTCCGTCGACGTCCTGGTGCCAGAGCCACGGGCCGTAGGAGGCGAAGCACTCGTTCAGGCAGATGTCCGACCATCGCCTGATCACCACGTCGTCACCGAACCACTGGTGGGTCATCTCGTGGACGATCGTGTCGGTGTCGACCCAGTTCGCGTAGACCGGCCGGGTCGCGGTCTCCAGCGCGAACCGCAATGGCAGCCCGGTGTAGATCCCGCCGGCGGCGGCGAACGGGTAGGGCCCGAAGTGATTGCTCAGCACCTGCACGATCCGGCGGGTGTCAGTGGCGAGGTTCTTGTACTTCGCGACGTCGGTCCCCGGGGCGAACGCCGAAACGATGGGTCTGCCGTCCGCGGTCCGGTCGGTCACCGTCGTGAACGTGTCGATGTAGATCGTCACTTCGTAGCTGGTGATCGGCTGGGACTGGGTCCACCTGAACGCTTTCCGGCCCGTGGGGACCGGCGGCAGGCCCGCAGTCGCAGCAATGCCGTTGGCGACGACGGACCACTTCTGGGGCACGGTCGCGGTGATCCGGTAGGTCGCGGTGTCCGAAGGGTGCTCGTTCACCGGGTACCAGGCGGAGCCGGAGAACGGCTCACCGATGGCGATCGCCCCGCCGGAAGGCGTTCGGTACCAACCGCCGTCGCCCAGGTTGGCCGCTCCGCCGGGAACGACGGACGGCCGGCCGCTGTAGGTGACGACCACGGTCAGAGCAGTACCGGGCGGCAGGCCCCTGGCCGGGTTGATCACCAACTCGGCCTGCTGGTGCTCGAAGGCTGCCGCGGTCCCGTTCACCGTCACGGCAGAAACGTTCATGCCCGACTGCAGATCCAGATCGAATCGGCCAAGCCGGCTCGCCTCGGTCACCTTCCCGGTCACCGTCGTCACGGCGTGGAGATCGTTCACCACCGGGTCGTAGGACAGGCTGATGTCGTAGTGGTCCACCTCGTACCCGCCGTTGCCCGATCTCGGGTAGTAGGGGTCGCCGATCCCGACCGACCCGACGGCTCCGTCGGGGGCGGGGAGCGAGGACCCGATCGGCCCCGCACCGCTGGGCGAGGCCGGCGCCCCGGACGAGGGGACGGTGATGACGTTGCCCGACGTGCCGGTCACCGGAGCACCCGTCGCGCCCGCACCCCCTGCACTACCAGCGGTTCCCCTCGAGGTGCTCGACCCGCCGGCACCGACCGCGCCCTGCCCGGCCACCGAGACCGAGCAGGCGGCCAGCAGTACGGCCGTCACCGCACAGGCCGTGGACCTGACCCACTTCGCTCTCATCATCCGAAGGTAGCAATCGAATGATCCGCACCGGGCCGACCACCGAACCCCGACGCATGACAGATGTCATGGGGCGACGGTGACTCACGACAGATGGCAGTGGCACCCCACCGGGGCAGAGTCGGAACCATGACATCGAAAACTCGAATTCCAGAGACCTCGTCAGGGGGGATCGCGACGTCGGCCCTTGACGGGGCCGCCGTCCGACTGACCGGCTGCACAAGAGTTTCGGCAAGGTTCAGGCCGTTCGTGGGGTCGACCTGACGATAGCTCCCGGCGAGGTGGTGGCCTTCCTCGGTCCCAACGGCGCCGGGAAGTCCACCACCATCGACATCCTGCTAGGGCTGACCGAGCCCGACGCCGGTGCGGCCTCCTTGTTCGGCGTCGATCCGGTGTCGGCCGTCCGTGCCGGCCGGGTCGGCGCGATGTTGCAGTCAGGGGCGTTGCTGCCCGACGTCACCGTGAAGGAACTCATCACCACCTTCGCGGCGCTGCACCGTCATCCCCTGTCGGTTGCGGAGGCGATGAGCCGAGCCGAGATCACCGACATCGCCGGCAGTCAGACCACCAAGTTGTCCGGGGGGCAGTCGCAACGGGTCCGGTACGCCCTGGCGTTGGTGCCGGACCCCGATCTGCTGGTCCTGGACGAACCGACCGCAGCGATGGACGTCGAGGTCCGCAGGGCATTCTGGGCGTCGATGCGCGAATTCACCCGGAGCGGGCGGACCGTCCTGTTCGCCACCCACTACCTGGAGGAGGCGGACGACTTCGCCGACCGGGTGGTGGTGCTGGCGCAGGGCCGGATCGTCGCGGACGGCACGGGTGCGCAGATCAAGGCCACCGTGAGCGGCCGCACCATCTCCACGGTGATCGACGCGGATCCGGGCGACATTTCCGCCCTGGCCGGGGTGAGCACCGTCGAACGTCAGGGACCCCGATATCTCCTGCACTGCAGGGACTCCGATCTGGCCCTCAGGGCCCTGCTCGCCCGGTTCGCCGATGCGCACGACATCGAGATCAGCGCCGGCAATCTGGAGGACGCGTTCCTGGAACTCACCGGGGCGGGCCATGCGTCCGGCCGGTCCGACGACGAAAGGGCCCGAGCATGAGCATGACGATGACCTACACGCTGATCTCGGCGCGATCGACCTTCCGCAACACCCGCTTCATGATCTTCACGCTCGCGCTGCCGCTGGTGATGTACCTGTTGTTCAACGGCCTCTACGGCAATCAGCAGGAAGGGCTGTCCGGCATCAGCGTGTCGGCGTACCTGATGGTCTCGATGGCCGCCTACGGGGGCCTGGGCGCCGCGATCAACGCCGGTGCCAGGGTTGCCGTCGAACGGCAGACCGGCTGGAACCGGCAACTGCGGTTGTCGGCGCTCTCGCCGCGTTCCTACATCTCGAGCAAGTCGGCGGTGGCCCTGCTGGTGGCCCTGCCCGCCGTCATCCTGGTGTTCCTGGCCGGCCTGCTGGTCGGGCACGTCCGGATGCCGATCGGGCTCTGGCTCGGGGCCGGGCTGGGCGTCTGGATCGCGCTGATCCCTTTCGCCGTCGCCGGTCTGGTGATCGGGTTCGTCGCCGGTGTCGACGCCGTCCAGCCGCTGACGGTCCTGGTCTATATGGGCATGTCGATCCTGGGCGGCCTGTGGTTCCCGGTGGATCAGCTGTCGCCCTTCCTGCGGGGGGTGGCAAAGGTGCTGCCGTCCTACTGGGTCGGCGAGGTCGGTCACTCGGTCCTGGGCCGGCAGGGGATCCCGGGGACCGGCGTGCTGGTGCTGGCCGCGTGGACCGTCGGCCTCGGCCTGTTCGGTGCGTTGGCCTACCGCCGCAGCGGACGCAAGGCCTGAGGGAGGCCGAGCCGTTGACGCTGGACCCGTTGATGTGGACCCAGGGACGCCCCGACCGGTCGTCGGGGACCGGTAGAGGGGATAATGTCGGGGTGGCCGATCCCGGGAGCAAGGCGCCCACGGCGCAGCAGATGCGCCGCCACTGGATTCCCGGTGCCAGCATCGGGATGGTCTTCCTGCTGTTCTCGGCATCGGACATCCTCCGGAGCCATCACAGCACGCTGTGGCAGATGCTCGGCCTCGTGGTCGTGGTGCTCACCGGGGCGAGCTATCTGTTCGTCACCCCGGCAGCGATGCTGTGGCCGATCAAGAAGCAGCTGGGCCTGCTGGTGGGCCTGCTGGCGCTGAGCTCACTGGCCTGGCCGGTGGCCGGATCGGATCTGGTCGGTTTCTGGATGTTCATCGGGATCTCCGCCGGCGCAATGCTTTCCATGCGCAACACGACGATCGTGGTCGGTACTCTCGCCGTCGGGATGCTGCTGCTGTCCAGGATCGACCACCACAGCGCCCCGTTGGAGTTCGCCGGGACGCTGATCGGGCTGAGCCTCTGGATGTGCGCCTTCATGGGGAATCTCAAACTGACCAGGGAGCTGCGTCAAACGCGGCAGGAACTGGCCGACGCCGCCGTGGTCGCCGAGCGCGAACGCATCGGTCGCGACCTGCACGACATCCTGGGGCACTCGCTGACGGCCATCGCGGTCAAGGCCGGCCTCGCCCGCCGTCTGGTCGAACGGCGGGCCGACGGCGCAGTGCAGGAGATCGCAGAGGTGGAGCGACTGGCCCGGGAGGCGTTGGCCGACGTGCGGGCCACGGCCTCCGGGTATCGGGAGGTGTCGGTCGGTGCGGAGATCGCCGTCGCCGCGATGGTCCTGCGGGCGGCGGGCATCACGCCTCACGTGCCGCTGGCCGTCGAGGAGGTGGCACCGGGCGCGCGTGAACTGTTCGGGTACGTGGTCCGTGAAGCGGTGACCAACGTGGTCCGACACTCCGGGGCCCGGTCGTGCGCGATCACCCTCGGCGCCGACTGGGTCGAGATCCGTGACGACGGCATGGGAGTCGACCTGTCGGACCCGGTCATCGGCGGATCGGGCCTGAGCGGACTGTGCCAGCGTGTCCGGGAAGCCGGCGGCGTCCTGGACGTCGGAAGCATGCCCGGCGGCGGGTTCTTCGTCCGCGCCACCCTGGCGGTGGTCCCCGAAGCAGCCGAGTCGCGCGTGCCCGAAGCGCGCGAGGCACCGGCAGTACCGGCGGTGCCGGTGGGCGCCCACGACACCCTCCGGTGACCCGGATCCTGATCGCGGACGACCAGGCGATGATCCGTGGGGCGTTCGCCGCCCTGCTCGGGCTGGAGCCCGATTTCGACGTGGTGGCGCAGGTCGGATCGGGGGACCAGGTCGTACCGCAGGCGCTGCTGACCCGACCGGACGTCGCGCTGCTGGACGTCCAGATGCCCGGGCTCGACGGACTGGCGGCCGCCGCGTCGCTGCACAGCCAGCTACCGACCTGCAGGGTCATCATCCTCACCACCTTCGGTCGCCCCGGATACCTGCGGAGGGCGATGGAGGCCGGCGCGCAGGGCTTCCTGGTCAAGGACGCCCCACCGGAACAACTGATCGACGCCATCCGCCGGGTGCTGGCCGGCCTCCGCGTGGTCGATCCAGGCCTGGCCGCCGAGACGCTGAGCGTAGGGGAGTCGCCGCTCACCGGACGCGAGCGCGACGTGCTCAGTACCGCCCTCTCCGGTGGCACGGTCGCCGAGATCGCTGCCAGCCTCTACCTTTCCGAGGGAACGGTGCGCAACCACCTCTCGTCGGTGATCGGCAAGACCGGCACCACGACCAGGGCCGAGGCGGCCAGGGTCGCCACCGATCGAGGGTGGCTCTGAATCGGACGGCGGCGCGACGGTAGCCCGGGCACCTGCTGCGACTGGCATGATCGACACGGCCGGCAACCCTGATCGGCACGATGCGCCGCGATCGCGGCCGCATCGGTGGTGGCTCGCGCCGGTGGTCTCCGGTGCTGACCGGGCGTGGAGACGAGGGCCTGACGTGCGAGTGCTCCGCGTCCTCGGGCGATACCTTGCCGGTACCCTGCTGGTCGCCGCCCTCGTGACCGGGGGGATCGCCGTCCGGATCATCCAGGTCGGGCACCAGGATCAGCGCCAGGTCTCGGACGCCATCGTCGTGCTCGGGGCCGCCCAGTACGACGGCCGCCCGTCCGCGGTCTACGCCGCCCGGTTGGACCATGCCCGGCAGCTCTACCGCGACGGGGTCGCCGCCCACGTCCTGACGATCGGCGGTGGGCAGCCCGGTGACCGGGTGACCGAAGGTGCGGCCGGGCGTGACTACCTGCTGGCAGCGGGGTTGCCCCCGGCGGCGCTGCTGGCGGTCGGCACCGGGAACGACACGCTGGTGTCGCTGCGGGCCGCCGAGGTCCTGCTGGCGCAGCACGGTTGGCGCTCGGTCACGCTGGTCACCGATCCCTGGCATGCCGAGCGTTCCCGGCTGATCGCAGCCGATCTCGGTCTGTCCGTCCGGGTCTCGTCGGTCACCACCGGCCCGGCGCTGGACCCCGGGGTGGAGGGCCGCTACGTGCAGCGGGAAACCCTGGGCACCCTGTTCTACCTGCTCACCGGCGGTTCCTCCGGGGCCGGCTCGGCCGTGCTGTGAGGCGAACCGTTGCGGAGTACGACGAGCATGACCACGAGCGTCACGCCGCCGAGCCCGCGAAGACCGCCGGTCTCGCGATGGCCGCCGGCTACGGCGACCGCAGCCCGTTCAGCCGGGACCGGGCGCGCGTGCTGCACTCCGCCTCGTTCCGGCGGCTGGCCGGAAAGACCCAGGTGGTGGCGCCCGACGAGGACGACGTCCCGCGCACCCGGCTGACCCACTCGCTGGAGGTCGCCCAGATCGCCAGGGACATGGGTGAGAAGCTCGGCTGTGACCCGGATCTGGTCGATCTTGCCGGGCTGGCGCACGACATCGGGCACCCACCCTTCGGCCACAACGGCGAACTTGCGCTGGACCTGGTGGGGGAGTCGGCCGGCGGCTTCGAGGCGAACGCGCAGAACCTTCGGCTGCTGACCAGGCTGGAGCTGAAGGTGATCGATCAAGCCGGCCGGCCGGCCGGTCTGAACCTGACCAGGGCCTCCCTGGATGCGGTGGTGAAGTACCCGTGGCGACGGCCGCCCGGCGGTGGCAAGTTCGGTCTCTACGCCGACGATGCGCAGGTCTTCACCTGGATGCGTCCGGGACTCGGGCAGCGTCAGCGGTGTCTGGAGGCGCAGGTCATGGACTGGGCCGATGACGTCGCCTATTCGGTGCACGACGTGGAGGACGGTGTCGGCTCCGGACGCATCGCGCTCTCGTTGCTGAACGACCCCGACGAGCGCTCGGAGGTGGCGCTGGCCGCCGCCGCCTACTCCGGTGAGTCGGCCGCCGACCTGGAATCCGTGCTCGCCGACCTGTGGGCCCTGCCCGCCGTCGCCGAGGGCATCGGGGTGACCGGGGCGCAGGCCGGAGCGGCGCTCAAGTCGGTCACCAGCGAGTTGACCGGACGGTTCGTCACGGGGGCCGTGGCGGCCACCCGTGCCGAATCCGGCGAGGGGCCGCTGCACCGCTACGAGTGCGATCTGCACGTGCCCAGAGTGCTGCGTGCGGAGGTGGCGTTGCTCAAGGCGGTGGCGCTGCGCTACGTGATGGCCGACCCGAGCCGGCGGTCGATCCAGACGCGGGAGCAGGAGATGCTCACCGAGTTGGTGCAGGTGATGTCCGACCGCGGTCCGGACGCGCTGGATGCTCTCTTCGCCCAGTACTACCAGGACGCCGCCGATGACGATGCCCGCCTGCGGGTGGTGCTCGACCAGGTGTCGTTGCTGACCGACGCGCAGGCCGTCGCCCGACACCGCCGACTGGTCGGCTAAACCTCGCCGAACACGGGTCGGGCAGTCGACCTGGGGCGATGCCGCCGGTGTGGACGGCGGCCGTGCCGGATCCGCCGGCGGACATAGACTCATGCGGTGGCGGGACGGATCTCTGATGAGGACAAGGAACGTGTTCGCGACGCCAACCGGATCGATCAGGTGGTCGGCGAATACGTCGCCCTGAAGTCCGCGGGCGGCGGAAACCTCAAGGGCCTGTGTCCCTTTCACGACGAGAAGTCCCCCTCGTTCCAGGTCAGCCCGCCTCGCGGGACCTACCACTGCTTCGGGTGCGGCGAGGGCGGCGACGTGTTCGCCTTCATCGCGAACTACGAGCACCTGGGTTTCACCGAGGCCGTCGAGCGCCTGGCCGATCGGGTCGGCATCACGCTGAGCCTGGTCGAAGGAGGCACCTCGACCCGGATCGAGCGTGGCTCCCGTTCCCGGCTGATCGCGGCCAACAAGGCGGCAGCGGCCTTCTACACGGCCCAACTCGCGACCGAGGCGGCCGAGCCGGCCCGCAAGTTCCTGGCCGACCGCGGGTTCGACGACGAGGCCGGGAGGTTCTTCAGCTGCGGCTACGCCCCGTCCGGGTGGGACCAGCTCTTCAAGGCGCTGATCTCGCAGGGATTCACGGTGGAGGAACTGATCAAGGCCGGTCTGGCCCGCAACGGCCAGCGCGGACCCATCGACGTCTTCCACCGCCGCCTGCTGTGGGCGATCCACGACGCGGCCGGTGACGTGGTCGGCTTCGGCGCCCGCCGCCTCTACGACGACGACCGGCTGGAAGCCAAGTACATCAACACCGCCGAGACGCCGCTCTACAAGAAATCGCAGCTGCTCTACGGGCTGGACCTGGCCAAGAAGGAGATCGCCCGGCAGCGTCAGGTGGTGGTCGTCGAGGGCTACACCGACGTGATGGCCATGCATCTGGCCGGCGTCACCACGGCGGTCGCCTCGTGCGGCACGGCCTTCGGCGACGAGCACATCAGCGTCCTCCGGCGCTATCTGCTGGACAACGACATCATCCGCGGGCAGGTCGTCTACACCTTCGACGGCGACTCGGCCGGGCAGAAGGCCGCGCTGAAGGCCTACGACTCGGACCAGAAGTTTGCCGCGAACACGTTTGTCGCGGTGGCTCCGGACGGCATGGATCCCTGCGAACTACGTCAGACCCAGGGCGACGGGGCCGTCCGTGACCTGGTCGCCGGGCGTCAGCCGCTGTTCGCTTTCGCGATCCGGTCGACGCTGGCCGGTTTCGACCTCAACACCGCCGAGGGTCGGGTGGCCGCCGCCGCGGCCGCGATCCCGATGGTCGCCCGCATCAAGGAGACCGCGCTGCGGGACGAGTACGCGCTGCAGCTCGCCGGCTGGCTCGGGGCGGATCTGCAGGCCATCTCCGCGCGCGTCCGTCAGCATGCCGGCGCCGAGGCGAAGGCGGCCAGCATCGCCGACCGTCGTGCGCAGCGAGCCGCATCGAACCCCACGGCCGGCGATCCGCCCACCGGGCAGCCCCAGTTCGCCAAGCCCGATCCGCGGGATCGCGACACCTTCGCCGAGCGTGAAGCCCTCAAACTCGCGGTGCAGCAACCGCTTCTGCTCGCCGGGCACTACGGCCAGGTGGAGGCGGTCGCCTTCACCGACCAGTCCTATCTCGCGGTGCACGAGGCGGTGATGGCCGCCGGCGGGCCCGCCGGGGCCGAAACCGTCGGGGCCACCGCATGGCTGACGTCGATCAGCGAGCACCTGCCGGCCGGGGGTCTGCGATCGCTGGTCACCGAGTTGGCCCTGGAGCCGTTGCGCACCAAGTCCGACGAGATGGTCAACTACGCCGGTTCGATCCTGGCGGCCCTGGCCGAACGGGTCGCGCGGATCCACGAACAGACCCTCCGGTCGGATCTGCAGCGGGCCGAGGCCTCCGGCGACACCGAGCTCGCCGCGTGCCTCAGCGCCGACCTCGCCGCCATGGCCCAGTACCGGCGGGCGTTGTCCGAGCGGGCGAAGGGAGCGTGAGCATGGCGCGCGTGCGCTGGCCCTGGGAACGGCGGGCCGCACTGCCCCCTGCTCTGGCCTCGGCTCTGGGGCCCAATGAGCAGGTCCAGGTGGTCGCCCAGCTGACCGGGGGAGAGTCGTTGGCGGCCAGCCGTTTCGGTCTCTGGCTCGCGTCGGGGGAGATCGCCGTCCGATGGAACTGGGAGCGGGTCTCCAAGGCCCGGTTGACGGCCAGGACGCTGACCGTGGTGGCGGCCGAGGAGGTCGCTGTCACGCCGGACGGAATCGTGGTGTTGCAGGACCTCCCGCCCCGGGAATTCGAGTTGGCCGGTACCAGCGGCCTGACCGACGCCGTGCACGCCAGGGTGCGCCGTTCGGTGGCAGCCAGTCGGTACCTGTCGTGGCCGGGGGCCGGCGGTTGGGTGGTACTGCGCCGGGTCCCGGGTCGCGACGGCCTGACCAGGCAGATCAGGTTGGACTCCGGGGGCGACGCGGGCGCACCCGGCTTCCTTCGGGCCGTCGTGGACACGGCGGAGGACCTGGAAGCCGAACTGCTCGGCGACTGAGAGGTGCTCCCGCCCGAGGGCGGCCCACCCGTTAGCATCGCAACGGTGACCGAGCAGCCGAACCCAGCGCCCACCCCTCCGCCGATGCGAGCCTCGAACGCCGACCGGGACCGCGTGGCCGGGGTCTTGCAACAGGCCATGGCCGAGGGCCGACTGACCGTGGCCGAACTGGAGAGTCGACTCGGCTCAGTATACGCTGCAAAGTCCCCGAACTCGAGCCAGTCACGGTCGATCTGCCCGGACATCAGATCTCGCTATCCAAGAGTGCACCCCCGATCGGGCGGATCGGGCCGGCGGCGTCAGGGGTGTCAGCGCTGTCGATGCCGGACGCCGGGCCGGCGAGGGGCAACATGGTGGCGATCATGTCCGGGGTGGAGCGGAAGGGTGTGTGGAGCGCGGCTGCGCACGTCAACGCGGTGGCCGTCATGGGCGGGATCGACCTGGACTTCACCCGCTGCTCGCTGTCGGCGATGGAAACGGTGATCAACGTGATGGCCATCATGGGCGGCGTCGAGATCACCGTGCCGTTGGGCATGACCGTCATCGTCGACGGCGTCGGGATCATGGGGGCTTTCGTCGACAACGCGAACCAGCGCTACGGCCCCGAGGCCCCGGTGCTGCGGGTCAGGGGCATGGCGATCATGGGCGGTGTCGAGGTCAAGAGCTCGAAGAAGCAGATCGGCGGCTGAGAGCTCGGCAGCCGGTCGGGATCGGAGCAGGGGCTACGAGAGGTGCAGGGTCTCGGAGATCTTGGCCCGGACGACGCCGGCCGCACCCTGGACCGCCGGGTGGTCGGCCGCCCTCGCCGACCAGCGCTTGATCTGCTCGTAGCGCTCGCGACCGGCTCGGGAGCCGAGCACGTAGCCGAGCGCCGCTCCCAACAGAATGCGGAACATCGCTACCAGCTCTCGGTCTCGGTGGGGCAGGTCTCCCGACGCTGCCGGCAGGGGAGAAAGGCGAGAGGCCCAGGTCGATGACCTGGGCCTTTGCTCCCCCGACTGGACTCGAACCAGTAACCGTCCGATTAACAGTTTGAGGAAGCACGCGCTTTAGGTTCTGTTCAGTTGAGCTTACTTGTTGCCGCACTTGGTGTTTCGGTCCTACACGTGCCAGCCCGTTGTAAGCAGTTAGGCACCGTTCGGCCAAGTCGGGTTGACATCCAGTTGACAACCGCCGGGCACCAAATCAACTTACCCGCCATCACCCTGAGTGAGAAGAGCGCCCCCATGACCCAATCCCTCACAACCGTCCAAAGCCACCGTTGCCACGTGGAGCGCACCATCGACGGGCAACTACGGCCCGCACGGGCTGTGTGTTGCTGCGGCTGGGTAGGCCAGTGGTTCATAGCCGGCGCCCGAGCCGTCGAGGACGGTACCGCGCACATGAGCTGGATCTGTGCGACCTGCGGGCGGGCCTCTGAAGGTCCGGTGGGCCGGGCGGCACATGCTGTCATCTGCCAGACCCGCAGGGGCGCGCATACTGAAGGAGCGGGAGGTGTGCGGGCGATCTTTGATCGAACCCCTCCTGCAGGTCCCGCCAGGCTTGACGTCCCCCCGTTGGCTTGGCGGGACCGCCAAACCACGCGCGTCGTGACCCCCCAACCACCATCTGAACGGAGCACCGCAATGGGCAACATCATGACCATCGGCGGCCTGATCCTGCGGCTGGAGCAGGCCGCGAAACTCTCCGAGCGCTACGCGCACCTCGAGGCCGACGAGCTGCTCCTGGCGTTCATCAACCACCCCGGCGTCACCGCAGCCTGGAACCGGGTGCCGAAGGGTTTCGACCTGATGTCACAGCAGCAGCCCGCGAGCTGCTGAGTTCCTTCATCGTACGGACGCATTTCGTCACACCCCCAAGCTTCGTCACATACAGAGAAAGGCACAGCCATGCCCTCAACCGAGCGGTCCACCGAGTTTTACCTGCAGCAGGAAGCGCAGGAGCGCATCAACCACCTATTGGCGCCGAGCCGCTACGACAACAGGCCGCCGCTGACCTACGGCCGGGAGGCCGACGTCCGTGCGGAGCGCTTGGCGTCGGAGCTGCACGAAACCTATGTTCACTACTGCCGCTCCGGTGCCCCTGAGGACGTCTGTGCGGCCTTGTGGGTGGCGACGTGCATGCGGTGGCCGACCATGACCACGAGGCGGCCAGGTGGGTGCGGGCCAGCATCACCGAGTGGGGTGCGAATCCTAAAGCCTACCGGTATGGGGTGCCGAGGAACGCGGCGATGCGCGCCGAGGTCGAAGCCCGGTACTGAGCGCACCCCGATGCCCACCGACCCTTGCCCTGTATGGCTGTTTTGTCCGGTGGGGTCTACCGTCTGCCACTATGGGGAAACTGAGCAAACGCGGACGGATCATTGTGGGCGTCTTCATCGCCCTGGCCGCCATCGGAGGGATCCAGCAGGCCATCCAGGGCACGCCGAACCCCGCTCTGACCGCCAGCACCCCAACCGCCGCAGCAACTGCCACAAGCCCGGCTACGAGCGTCTCTCGCCCGCCAACGACAACAGCCTTGGTGCTGACCACTGCCCAATCGGCTACGGTCACCACCAAGGCTGCCAGGGTCGTCCCGGCGAAGGTCACACCAACCTCCGCCGCCACTACGACCGCCGACGTGTCGATCAATCCAGAATTCGCGGCAGCCACTGCCCGATGCAATGGCATAGCCGGCCCCGAGGTCGTCGAATGGGAGCTCTGGCCGGGTAAGCCCGCCGAGGGGTACATCGAATCGGACGTGCTGTACCCGAACCCCTCAGATCCGTCTGGGCCGTGTTTGAGCGGGGTTGACGTGTTCTTCTCGAACTCCGCCAACCTCGCCCCGGGCACATGCCTCGAAGTCGCCTACGTATCGGACAATCCAAACTACGACGTCAATTACACGACGTTTGCTGCGAAGCCTCGGAAGCCGTTCCGGAGGGCAGGCGACTCCTGCGGCTAACAGCACACGTTCGCCTGAAGACAGGATCCAGTCGCCCGTTAGTGGTACCCCGAGGCCGAAGCAACGGCGCTTACCGGATCCTGTAGCTCGTAAGGGCCGCGAGTCCGGGGGCGTCCTCGTCGCCAGCAAAAGCTGTCGGCGTCACGGCAACGCTTCCTAGTCGATCGGCGACGATCCCGGCAGCGACGCCTTCAAGCAGTCAACCCCATCGCCGTCGAATGACGGCATCCAGCCGACGCGAAGACCCAACTTTCCTATCTACTCAAGACACCATGCAAGACGGCAAATGGGGTTCGGCACCAGCCCAGGATGACAAGCTCGGCGCCGACATCTACAAAGACTTCGACTCCACGGAATCCCTTGGGCGATGATGCTGCCTTGAACACACCGTCCGGGCCGAGTACGCCACTGGTTCACCGCGCAGGATCCGGGAGGTGCTAATCGGATCGCTTTACCACACCGTGTCCGTTGCCCGGTGGTCT
Organism: Nakamurella sp. PAMC28650; assembly: GCF_014303395.1. Lineage (GTDB taxonomy): Bacteria > Actinomycetota > Actinomycetes > Mycobacteriales > Nakamurellaceae > Nakamurella. Next base: position 4,398,357 of record NZ_CP060298.1, on the reverse strand, counting down.
TCGCCGACGCATTGAACGGCCCAACTTGCTCACACGAACACATCGGCAACGCGGGACGTCTTTGGACCGGGACGTATTGGATGATGCTGCGCCACTGGGCAGGGCGCGACCGCGGCGTACGTGGTCCAGTTTTCATCATTCAATGTGGTTGCTCTTGCGACTATTGCAAGGTTGGCACAGAATCTGAAGGTTGTTGACAGTGGTTGCCCCCCCGCGAGAGAGGGGTATGACGTGGTCAAATTCTAGGGCAGTCCCTGCGCCGCAGTGGGCGCAAGCGCCACGATCTCTTGCCCACACGGCCTGCTTCATGTCGGCTGGGATACCTGGCCGGGCAGCGGCATTGGGTAGCGTACCAGCGGCGACCGTCTGTAAGGCATTGTCGATTTGGCGTTTTTCGCGCATCTGTCGCACTTTCAAGAGCGCATAAATTGCTTGGGCACCCAGACCCGAATCTTCCCAGTAGAAGCGGCCGCCGTACAACCAATAGGCGCGGTTTTCGATTGCGATTACGGGTATCGGGACTGATGCAGATCGAGCGAGAAAGGTGGCAAAGTCGGACGCGGTGAATAAATTTGTCGTCGTGTACCTCTGGCGCCCGATTTGGATGCCCAGGCCCACGGCAATATTTTCTGGGGGCGGCGCGTTCGTGACGCCTACCAGCCAGTAGCCTAAGGCAGCATTGCTACACCAGAGCAGAAGCCGGATGGTAAAAGCCAGCCCCGGGGGCAGTGGACCCGTCAAGATAAGAACTATGACAAACCCAGCCAGGGCGCCCGCGCCCGCCCACCTTCGGACGTAGAACAGGCCGAAGGGACCGACGGCGAAGCCCAGGACACCAGCAGTCACAGCACTTCTTCGAGCATCCAGCGGAGGATTTCGCTCGACCGTTACATTGTCAGATCTCTTGAGCATGGAGAGCCACTCCGGTTCGTCGCAGATTGCACACGGTCATGCACGGATCGTAACGTGTCGCGACAACCCCGCCCTTGAGAGGGTCGCGGCATGACGTTGGCACAGGCGGGGTGGCCATGTCGAAAACGGGCGAGAAGTATTACTGATCAATCCAGGTCGCCGTTGAGGGCACCGTATTGCGCGACGGCGGCGTTGGTCTGGCCGTCCCGAGCCCACTCGGGTCGGTTGCCTGCGCTGTCCTGTATCTGCTTTCGCAGCGCTGCTATCTCGATTCTTAGTTGGTGGACGTCGTCGGCTGTCGCGGCTGTCGCCTCGGCGTCCACCTCGCGTACTCGATCGATCAGCCAGGTCGCAAAAGATGCTGTCACCACCCCGATGAGGGCTATTCCGGCGAGCATCAGCCCCACCGCCACGAACCGCCCCTCGCCGGTTACGGGATAGCGATCGCCATATCCGACAGTCGTTACGGTGCTTACCGCCCACCACACGGCATCACCGAACGAGCCGATATTTGCTCCAACATGGCCCCGTTCCGCGTCCAGAACCGCCAGAGCGGAACAGAAGATGACCGTGGCCGCCGCGCCGCCGACGTACAGGGCGACTCGCCCGCGCAACGAACTTCCGGCTTGACGGTTGAGCACCCTGACCGCCACCAGAAGGCGGAGCAGTCGCAGGGGCCGGAGCACAGGAACAGCCAGGACTAGCAAATCTGGAATATGCCGGAGGACGTACCAACCCCGGTGGTCAGCGAGCCATACCCGGATGAGGAAGTCCAGGACGAACACAGCCCATGTAACCGCTAGGACGGCTGAACACACGGATCGCACCACCGGTTGGACTTGACAGTCCAGTATCGGGATCGCATAGGCCAGCAGGAACAGCAGCGCAACCAGTACCAGCGGCCATTCCGTACGGCGCTCCCAGGCAGATGAACGATTCACGGACGGATCATGACTCATGGCCCTCACGGCGGCACACCGCCCCCTTGTGGATGGGGTCCTAGGCCCCGCAAGGTGGCGGGCGGGCGCTGACGGTGTCTTGGGGTCGCGGTGCCGTCTCCTGCAGGTCGGGGCCGACCGCGTTCAGCGGGGGGCGTTGGACGGGGATCAGGTTCGAAGAGTTCCGCGGTGATCGAGGTGGAGAGTCTCCTGGCGGATCCGGAATGCTTCCATCCAGATCTGGCCCGTCCGGCCGCCGTGCTGCAACTTCCAAGCGGCCAGAGCCACGGACAGGACTAGGTCGTCGTGGCCGGCGCCGGTGGCGTTGAACGACGTCCTCCCTGCGTCGGACGTTTCGTAACCGAAGTCGGTCAGCTCCTGGATGAACGCGACGGCGTCGGGGATGTGGGTGCCGACCTTGATGCGGTGCCCGGCGACCAAAACCTGCATCGCCCCCACCAGATCAGCCTTGGGGACGGAGTATTCGCGGGGTCCGTGTTTGACGACGATGTTGCCGCTGCTGATCGTCAACGCTTCGACCCGGCGTACCCGTTGGGCGAGCATGTCGAACACCGGCCGGCCCAGACCTGTTGCGTCGACGATGAACGGGCAACCGTCCAACGCCGGCCACTCCGCCATCTGCGCGATCTCCTCGACGACCGCGGTGTAGGAGACGCCACGGAGCCGGCGAAGGTACTGGACGTGAACTTCACTTCCCCCGTCGTCGGTCGGGATCTTGTCCAAAATCGAGATAGCCGTGAAATCCGACTGTTTGCCGAGGTCGATGCCGACCACGCGGGCGGTGGATCCGTTGCCACTCATGATGCGAGCCGTTTCTGGAGATCGAACGTGGGGAGGTCGGACAAGATCATGGCCAGGTCGGCACCGGAGAACACCGAGCCGGATGAGTCGCTGAATTCGGCCATGTACTCCTCCCGGAATCGGTGCTCTCCGAGGTCCGCCCGTTCCCGCAGCAGGAATTCTGGGGAAATCCGGGGGCATTGGGTGGCCGGGACCACGAAACGTTGCCAGGCGTCATCTGTGGCCGTCGTAGCGCGGTAAAACCAGCCCCGACGGCCGAACGGTGTGGACATCACCAGCAACTGGCCGCCGGAAACTGCGAGCATCGGCCGGATCGCCTCGTACAGGTCGTCGTCGACCTGGGATGCCTCGTCGATCAGGATGAGATCTACCGCGGCGAACCCGCGGATGGTCCGCTGATCGGCCGGTAACGCGACGATCCGCGAGCCGTTCTCAAGCGTCAAGCTCATCGCGTTCTCGGCCTCTGCTGCGACCGGCCTGCCGAACTTCCTATACACCACCAGAATCGACCGGAACAGCAACATCGCCTGACGCTGAGACGGTGCGATCACCAATGTCAACGAATTCGGCTGATGCACTGCGGTGTGGACGGCTTTGATGCCGGCGACCGTCGACTTCCCGATCTGCCGAGAGCAGCACAGCAGGATCCTCGGAGCATCAGACCGGAGCACCGTGCGTTGCCACGGGTCCGGGGTCATACCTACCGCCTGGCACAGCGACACCGGGTCCAGATGACCGAGCAGCGATGACAGCAGCGCGTTACGCGGATTCGATGACATCAATCTCACCGCCACCCAAAGCTCGCATGACCGCGTTCCGCGCGTCCGGGAACGGCTGCAATGCTCGAACGATCGCGGTGCGGGCCTCCGTCCACTCGTTGGTCGACGCCAAATTGATGACCATCGTCTGCGGGCGCTCGTCCAGCTCGCCCGTCAGTCGAGCACTCAACTGGATCAGCGCGCGGGCCTCCCGAATGGCTGCCAGGGCGATGCTCGGCTTACTGGTCGTCGCTGCATCGTCGAGGATCTTCAAGACTCGGTCGTTCAGGTTGGAGAGTTGCTCCAGCAACGACCGTCCCGATTCGTGCTCCGCAACTGCAGACAACACCCGCAAACTAGGTGAAAGGTGATCCACCCTGTGACGCTGAATAGCGGATACCGAAACGGGTGGATCCCGTTTCGCTATTTCCCGATACGGGTCACCATTCACCAGCGCCCGGTCGATGGCGGCGAGGTCGGGATGCGAACACACCGAGCACGGGCGGGCCATCAGCGGCCCTGCCGCGCCCACTGGCGCGCCACAGCCTCAGCGGCAGCATTGAGGGACTGACCCTGCACCGAGCGGCGAGGCTGCGTGTCACACGCGATCCTCTTGATGATGTCCACTGCTTCCGACGGCGCGATGCCGGCATTGGTCGCCAGGGCGAGGGACTTGGTGATGACGACCGACCGGATCTCCGAGGCGACGCCGGGGCTGACGCGGCGGAGCATCGCCGCCCAACGTGCATCGGTGACACCGATACCTCGGCGACGAGCCTTCACGACCTCGCCGTCGGTGGCCGGGTCATCTCCGATCGTTGTCTGGTCCGGGGTGGCGGGGCCATCACCGGTCTGCCACTGATCCCAGAGGGCACCGAACTGGGCGATGGAATCTTTGACCTGGGTGAGCATGTCGGTCAGTGCTACGGGCGGGGTGTTGCTGGTGGGCATGGTGGCTCCGGGTGCGGGTGTGGCGGCTTTGGACAGGAGGGAATGGTGGAACGGTTGGGTCATCCCAGACCTCGCTCGAGGCGGGACGCATCGGCTGCGGCGATCAGTTCGACCGCTGCGGCATGCTGGGCGAGTATCGGCGGCAGGGAGTCGTGGAGGACGCCGTCGGCGAAGGTGAGGACGTCGAGGGCGTGACGGTGGCCCTGCTGGACGTCGTAGACCGATGATGCGATGAGGCCGGGGACGTTGGCGTGGGCGGCCCGGGCTGCGACGTAGGCGGCGGATGCCTGCTCGGCGGCGAGGTCGGCGTCGGTGGACCGGGGCGGGGTGAGGTTCGGCAGGTTGCGGCGCAGGGCTTCGCGGTACTGATCGAGTGCGATCTCGAACTTCGACAGCGGTAGCGGTGGGAGACCGTTGATGCGGCCGGCGGTGGTGGCGACGTATTGCTTGACATCGGCGGACCAGCGGTCTGTGGGGATGTGTGATGTGGCGGCGCGGTCGACGAGGTGCGTCAGAGCCGCCGACTGCGCCTCAGCGTTGGCTGCGGCGGTGATCTGGTCAGGGCCGGGAATCTGACTGAACAGCGACCCGTACAGGGCGGCGGCGGTGCTGCTGGCCGTGTCGCGGGCTTCCATCAGCAGGCGCAGACCTGCCCGACGTTCGGCGTCAGCAACCAGTTCGTCGGCGATGTCGGCCGGTGGCTGGTCACGCAGCGCGGCGACCTTGCTGGTGACCTCCTCGACCTCAGGGACGAGTGTGGCGGAGTCGGGGAGCGTGATGCGGTCGAGGTTGGCGACAGGAACGCCGACAACCGGGATCGAAGCGGAACGGAACATGGGGGACAAGAGGTAACTCCAAGGTGATGAGAAAGGCCCACAACCGGACGGAAGCGGGTTGACAATGAGTTGACACGCATACACTGAGCTGCGGAGACACAGCCGCTATCCGATTGATAATCGGACGGTCTACCGATCCTCGCGGCGTCACAACACCCACCGAACCGGGAAAACACCCCGATCAACCGGTGCTGCGATTGACGACCAGCCACGCCACTCTCCTGTGGGGACATGGGGGACAACGGGGGACAAGGGGACGGGTTTGTCCACCCCCGCCGGGGATTGATTTGGTGGCTCGAAATGGGTTGATATCTGTATAAAACGGACATCAATGCCTTTTCGTGTGACACGCGAGGGAGGGTGGACATTTGTGTCCCCTTTGTCCCCCTCATGATGCGATCCGGGTGGCTGCGGCCATCTGGGCGTTGGTGAGGTCCTGTGGGCTGTTGAACATGTCGGTGAGGACGGTGTCGAAGGTGTCGCGGTCTCGGTAGGCGAACGTTTTGCGGAGAGCTGAGCGGGACCAGAGCATCCCGGGGGCTGGCGGGGTCTGAAGTTTTTTGGTGATGGCGCCGGCGATCCGCACTTCGGTGTGGAGTGCGCTGACTTCGTCGGCGGTGGCGCGGCGGATGCCTTCGGCGGTGCCGAGTCGCTCGCTGATGGCTGTCCTGGCGTTTTCGAGCTGTGCCTGCATCGCCAACCGGGTTGTGTCGGATACGGCCATGACTGTTCCTGCGAGGTCCCAGTCGTGATCTCGGATCATTTTGCGGCCGGCGAGGACGCTCAGTGCTGCGGCGACCTTGAGGCGCACGAGGAGGGCGTGTCCGTCGAGGGGTTGGCCTATGCCTGTGGCTCGTTGGTGTGCGGCTTTCTGGATTCCGTCGACGATGAGCGGGTCGACCCACAGTTCCTCGCGCGGTCCGACGGCTCTGCCAGTGTCTGCTTCACCTTCAGGAAATGGGTTGTTCCGGGGTGCGGCCCAGTGCATCCGCGGTGGCGTCCAGATTGTCGGTGCTGGGTCCGGGTATCTGGGGATGGTGGGATCGGTGCTGGGCATGAAAAGGAACCGTTGGGGCATTCCGCCGGCTTCACCGTCGAGGAGGACTGCGGCTCTGCCCGGCTGGATTCCGACGATGACTCCGGCGCGGTAGCTGTGCTCGGGGAGGATGACCCGTTTCTCTACGCTGGCGTAGCCGAATCCCAACTCCCCGCCGTTGAACATCTCTCGCATTTGCGCGCCGAGGGTTGCGCCCTGCCGGCCGTCGAGGGCAGACAGGGCATCTACCTCGGTAGCGGTGAATAGGACTGATCGTTCGAGCCAGACAAGTTGTTGAGTCTTGGTGCTTCGGTAGGCGTAGGACCGCGAGATGCCTTCCCCTGAGCCCAGGGGCACTGTCGGAAACCCTTCGGTGACCACCGCGTCCCGGGCGGCGTTGATGGCACCGGACTTACCGGATCCAGAGGGACCGACCAGACCGGCGAACAAATTGAGGCCGCCATCTCCACCGACGATCGGTGGGAGCACGACATTCGGGGGAACGGTGCAGGCGATTCGCGTCAGGACGACGGCGAGGACCGCCCATGGAGAGCACATCCGGGCATGCGCAAAGGCCTTGATGTGGGCCAGCTCGGACCGTGCGGACCAGAACTCATTCTGAACGATTTCGTCGAAGCGCGCCGCATCCGCGACTCTGGTTTCTGTCACGCTGATTTTGCTCTACAGCCGGGGCACGCGCAGGTGTGTCGAATCCTGATGTCGAATACCTGCAGAATGTCGGACATTGGCCAGCCGTCGGCGAGATGCTGCAAGGCTACGGCCCGCACCTCGTCCTCGGTCAACCCGAATGTGGACGGTCGACGGGTATAGCCAGCGGCCCATGGATCCCGTGTTCCGTCAGAGAGGGGTTCGGATCGTGATGCGGCAAAACGCCTGCGCCGTAGCTGTTCCGATGGTGTAGAGTCAGGGGTGTCGGTAGTGGAAGTGGGATTGGCCGTCCGGTGACACGGGCGGTCATCCTGATTCGTATCAGGCACGTGGGTTCCTGTCGGGTTCGGGTGTGAGTAGCCGGCCGATCTCGTATTGCATCGGCGGTGGGCTGCTGTGGGGAATGGGTTGTTTTGTCGCCGGTCTGTGACCGGTGCTGTTGCGGATGTGGCGGCCTTCGGCTGCTCGTTCGGAGCGTCGTGCGTGGCGTCGAGCATCTCCGCCAGCTCGACTCACGCCGCACCCTCAGATTCGCCGATCAGATAGCCGAGCAAATCAGAGGTGCGGTGACGGATGGACCTGCCGATTCGCAGCACCGGCAGCGGACAACGTTCGACACGAATCAAGTTCCACCAGCCGTTGACGGATACGCCGCAGGCGCCGGCTGCTACTGCGGCGGACACGGCCAGGGGCAGCAGGTGGCGGTCTTCGGGCCGGTAGTGACCGCGGCTCAGGCGTTCGACTGCGGCTTCCGTTTCGTTCACGAGGCGTCGACCAGGGCTGCGACCGCGGCTGCGGCAGTAGCGTCAACGCTAGGTGCGCCGAGAATGGCTGCCAATGCTGCTGCGTCGCTTGCCGCCTTGGCTTCGCGTTCTCGGCGTGCTTCGGCTGACTTCCGACCGAGTTTGGCGAAGTGCGCTCGGCGAAGCCCCTTCACCTTCGCCGCAAGTTCCTCGGCCGGCAAAACACCGTCGGGATCGGCGATGCGGGCGAAGCGTGCCGTCAGACCGAACCGTGCGTGCGCGGTTCTGGCCGTCCGGTTCGATGTGTTCTCCCAAGAACGGTTCACTGCTTCTCGGCCCGATGGCGACGTGAATGCCATGTGTCGACCCCCTCTGTGGTATAACGTTCCACGTTCATCGTGGCGACAGTGCTACTAGACCACACGTCGGCCTCGGTCCTCAAGCCGAGATTGCCCTCCAGCCAGGGGGTTTGGTGTCCAAGAACGGGTCCGCGCCGCGGCATAGCATGCTGTGTGTATGCGTATCTAAATGAGCCCGTTGGGGGACATTAAGCACGAAAGGGATGCGACATGACGTCAACCTTCTGATTGGAGAAGGTGGATACATACCCGCCAATCTCAGTGTCAAGGCTCGCAAAAGATTCACCCGTACGGACTAAGAGGACAGATTCCCTGTCCAACCTGGCCAGGTATCCTGTCTGGTGACACTTCGGGTTGCGCTTTGGTCGGCAACGGTATAGCGTCATTCCTAGCAACACACCGGAGACCGGGAGGATGAAAGTGGCAGAGAAGCACGAAATCACGTTGCGGCGCAAAGCGTCCCGACAGGGGCTCAGATTTCAGAAGTCAGCGCGGCGGGATCCAGACGCCCTAGACTTCGGCAGGATCTGGCTCCGAAACGAGGCCGGCGACGCGGTCCTCGGCGGTAAGTACGGGGCAACCGCTGACGAGGTCGAGGCTTTCCTCTACCAGCGGCCGTCATGACGACCACGGAGGCGAAGACCAAGACAAGGGCCAAGGCGGGCGCCGGGTCTGTGCGGAAGCGCGGCGAGACGTTCACTGCCATCTGGTCGTTCCCGGACCCGGCCGTCGAGGGCAGGCGCATCCAGCGCTCCAAGGGTGGCTTCCGCATCCAGAAGGAAGCTCAGCTCTACGTCAACGAGCAGATCGGCAAGAACGGCACCGACGCCGCGCAGGGCCCGGACGCAAAGCTGACCGTTCGCAACGTCGTCGAACAGTGGCTTGAAGAGAGAGCACTGGCCGGGAAGCGGGCAAGCACCCTCGCCGGGTACCGCAACACTGCTGAGGCGTGGATCTTTCCGAAAATGGGTGCCGTGCGCGTCGACGCGCTGACGACGTCGGCCGTCAACGCCTGGATGACGGAGCTCGGCAAGACGGGCAGCAAAAAGGGTGGCCCGCTGTCTCCCAGGTCGGTGCAACTGGCCGGCGTCGTGTTGCGACTGGCGTGCAAGTGGGCCGCTGATCCTCACGGCGTGAATCTCGTCCGTCGGAACCCGGCGGCCGCTGCCACCATCCCCGCGGCGCCCAAGACGATCGTCGACAACATCTGGTCGCGTGAAGATGCCGCCAAGTTCATTTCCTACGTGACGGTGGACCGGCTCGCGGCCCTGTACCTACTCGGTGCCGCCCGCGGGATGCGCCGGGGAGAGATCTGCGGGCTGAAGTGGGACCGGGTTGACCTCGACGCGGGCCACCTGTTCGTCCTGGAGACACGGATCGTCGTCGGGGGTACTTCCATCCAGACCTCGACCCCGAAAACGGCTGCGGGCCAGCGACGGGTCCCGCTGGACCCCAGTCTGGTGGCCGTCCTGCGGGCCCACCGCCGGCGACAGCTTGAGGAACGCCTGGCGTGGGGGAGCGCCTGGACCGACTCCGGCTATGTCTTCACCATGCCGGACGGCAACCCGGTGAAGCCTGACCACGTCTCCGATCGCTTCACGAGGCTGTGCAAGGCCGCAGGGGTGCGCGTCATCCGCCTGCACGACCTGCGACATGGCGTCGCCAGCTTCATGCTGGGCGCCGGTATCAGCCCCGGTATCGTCGCGGCCGTCCTCGGACACGCCAACCCGGCCGTGACTCTGAGTGTGTACGGCCACAGCCTCCCAGGGGGCACCGATGTGGCAGGAGAGGCACTGTCAAGGGCCCTCGGAATTTGCTAGTTGACATCTAGTTGACATCGGCCCCGGAAATGACAGTGGCGACCTTCGGGCTGATGCCCGAGACCGCCTCTGACCTACTGTAATACACGCTCCCCCGACTGGACTCGAACCAGTAACCGTCCGATTAACAGTCGGATGCTCTGCCAATTGAGCTACGGAGGACCGGCACTCCCGGTTGTGGCGAGTGCTGAACCAGAATAGCCCACGAAACCGGATGGTTCGAACCGGCGGGGGTGCGCCGGCCCGGGGCTGATCGGGGACCGGGTGGGCAACCGACGCCCCTCGCAGCGACGCTGCACCTGTTGCTGCCACGCCGCACCTGTTGTTGCCACGCCGCACCTGTTGTTGCCGCGCCGCGCCTGTTGTTGCCGCGCCGCACCGGTTGTTGCCGCGCCGCACCTGCTGGGTGTGATCCGGGCGGTGCTCGGTGACGACGGCAGCTGCGCCGTGATGACAACAGGTGCGCCGTGACGGGTGGACGGGGGACGAGTGAAGCGGTGCACGGCCTGGGACGGAATGAATCCATGACGAAATGTGCGGCCCGTCTGGATGCGACACAGGGGCCCGAACGCTCGGTCACTGCTCGACACCCTGTCGGACAGCTCCCGGGTGGGACTGCTGCCGCAGTCACCGGTCGCGCCGGACGCGATCACCGTGGCCGACCTCGTTTACCGTGGCCGTTGTCCCCGGCAGAGATGGGTGCGTCGGCAGTCCAGCCACGACGACGCGATCCCCGGGCGTGGACGGGCAATCGACACAGCAGACCTCGTCGACCGCCCGGTCGACGAGCTGTCCGGTGGGTGTTCGGTGTGGCTCTGGTCGTGCCCGATCCGGTGAGCGCACTCCGACGGTGGTGCCGGTCAGTCCGAACGTGGGCGCCCGTTCGGTTCGTGCAAGGACATCCGCCTTGGGGCAGGTAGGGTTCCGGACGGGGCGGTAGCTCAGTTGGTCAGAGCAACGGACTCATAATCCGTCAGGTCGTCGGTTCGAGCCCGACTCGCCCCACGTCGGAGCATATAAGAGGTCGTTCGATCTGGACAGTTTTGCCTCCAGGTGTCCAGATTGGAATCCCAGCCGCAGCTGCAAGATCAACTTGGGTTCAGCGGCCGGGGTCAGCTGGGATTGGTCCACTTCGTCCCTAGGCACCCATAGACCGCTGGTCCGCAGCTGATGACGGCCCTGCGGTCGAGTGCGGACCCAAACGCAACAGTAGGAGGGGCGGCCGGCAGGAGACGCGCTGGACATCCTTACAGCGCAGCCAGACATACTCCGGCTCCACGCCCTTGTCCTGCAGCTTGACCATGACGTGCGTCGGATTCCACCGAACCGCCCGTGCCGGCCGCCACTCCTCGGCGCCATCCAGCAACACGAGCCGAGCGATCACCGCGTAGCTCGGGTGCGGCAGCTTCACCGGCACACTCTCCGGGATCTCTTCGTTCGCGTATCGATCTATCGGCCCACCATACCGAACAAGGGTACTGGGTAGCTGCTTGAGTCAAGTTGTATTTGGCCATGTCAGAGCCAGTGTGTGCCTACCCGGTCGGTGGTGTCGATTACCCCCGGACCTTTCAGGAGTTGCTGGAGTGGTTCCCGGATGACTCGTCGTGTCTGGCGTATCTGGAGCGTCTGCGGTGGCCCCAGGGGTTTGTGTGTCCGGTGTGCGGGGCGCCCGGCGGTTGGCGTACGGCGAAGGCGAAATGGATGTGCACCAGGTGTGGCCGGCAGACGTCGGTGACCGCCGGCACGATCTTCCACCGGCTCCGGACGCCGCTGTCGACGTGGTTCGCGGCGATCTGGTTCATCACCTCGCAGAAGAACGGGATGTCCGCGCAAGGTCTGCAGCGGGTGCTGGGTTTCGGATCCTACGAAACAGCGTGGGCGTGGCTGCAGAAGCTACGCCGGGCGATGGTCCGCCCCGAGCGGGAGTTGCTCTCCGGTGTGGTGGAGTTAGATGAAGTGTTCATCGGCAACGAGCCTCGCGGCCGCGCAGGCGGCGTGAAGGACCACACCGCGGCGATGATCGCAGTGGAATCGATCCCCGGCCGCAAGCTGGGCAGGGTCCGCATCGAGCTGGCCGAGACAGCCCGATCGGTCAGCATGCTCGGCTTCGCCGACCGCGTCATCGCCAAAGGATCAACGGTCAGAACCGATGGCGCCAACTACCTGAAGAAGCTGACCGCGGCCGGCTACGAGCACGTCGCGTTCGTCGGGACCGACAGCGCCGAGCCCGCCCACATCAACCTCCCCGGCGTCCACATGGTCGCCTCGCTGCTCAAACGCTGGCTGACCGGCACCCTGCATTACGCGGTCTCCCAGGAGCACCTGGCCTACTACCTGGACGAATACACATTCCGGTTCAACCGACGCACCTCGAAGAGTCGCGGGCTTTTGTTCTACCGACTGTTGCAGCAGGCCGTGAACACAGACCCACACCCGCTCGCTGAACTGCGCAATCCTGTTGCAGCAGTGGACGTCCCGTTCTGAACTTTACTCAAGCAGCTACCCGGTACAAGGGTTCGATTGAGTGACAAGGATGAAGAGAACCTACGCGCGTCGCCGACTGTCTCGCCCTGACTTGGTTCGGTCGCCGTCGAGGAGCTGGCTGCGCAATCGACTTAGCAGATAATCAAACATTATCTGCCAAGCAAGGGGGGAGCGTCAGACAGGCGGTCCGGGGCCATCGGGGGCCTCACCAGCACGAACGTCACGTGACGGAGGGGCCCGAGGGGTCACCCGAGCACCAACCGTTGCCTCAATCGGGGAGGTTGTCAGCCCGCTCGCGGGGGAGCGCGACGGCGCATCGCTCGAGCTGTGCGTCCCCGCAGCCGACGATCTCGCCCGCCTTGGGCGGACCGACGGTATCGGCGGGTAGTGTGCCGGTTGTCGCGGTTCGGCGAACGGTGCGGTGGCCTCAGTCCGACGCCGCTGCTTCCGTGATGGGCGTGGTCGGTCGACCATCGGCAACGATGGCCGTGGAGTACTGAGCAGACCGGGTGCGAGGGTGTTTCGTAGGAGGTACCCCTGCGGGAATTGTCACCGGACAGGGTTACGGGACGCCGGGACCCCGACATACGCCGCTCACCCGCAGTGTTGTCGCGCAAGGTTTGGCTTGTGCATTGCACTCCCGGCTAGGGCGGCACAGGCAGTGCTACTCGGGTAGCATTGGGGTATGAAACTGAGCGTCAGCCTGCCTGACGACGATGTGGCCGTGCTGGATGAGCACGCCCGTAGGGCAGGATTGGGATCTCGATCAGCGGCTTTGCACCAGGCCATTCGATTGTTGCGCCGGTCCAGTCTGGAAGACGACTATGCGGCGGCCTGGGAGGACTGGGACCGGTCAGGTGAGCGTGAGATGTGGGAGACGACGGCATCCGACGGGTTGTCCTGATGCGTCGCGGCGAGATTCGGCTGGTCGATTTGGATCCGGTCAGGGGCAGTGAGGCCAACAAGCAGCGGCCCGCGGTGGTGGTGAGCAACGATCGGGCTAATTCCGTCGCTCAGAGGCTGGGTCGTGGCGTGGTCACCGTGGTGCCCCTGACCAGTAACACCGCGCGGGTGTTTCCGTTCCAGGTGCTGATTCCCGCCGACGCTGTCGGTCTGCGCGTGGCGTCCAAGGCGCAGGCCGAACAGGTCCGTTCCGTCGCGGTCGAGCGGGTGGGGCCATCTCTGGGTCTGCTGCAGGCATCCTTGTTGGCCGAAATCGACGACGCACTTCGTCTCCATCTAGATCTCTAGACAGTCGCGAACGTCAAGCAGCATCGCTGACCGGTCACGGTTGCCCAACGGGGCGATACCGAGGGCGGATGCCTGCCGGTATTTCGTCCCCGTCTCGGTGCACGCTGGAGGCAGTCGATGGACAATCGCCTGCCGCATAGTGGACTTCGCCCACGACCAGCGGTGGTCGGTTGGGTGGAACGACCAATCTCAGTGGGTGCTGTCCAGGATCAGTCGTGCGGCCTTGTGTGGTGCGTCCCACTGTGGAAAGTGACCGCACCGATCGAACCAGTGCAGCACAGCATCCGGGAACAGCGCCGTCGCCCGCGCGGCCTGCCTGGGCACCGTGACCCGGTCCCGGCGCCCCCAACCTATTGTCACCCGGCCGGGCGGTGTGCCTGCCGGGGCGCCCTGCTGCTTGGGCCCTTTGGTCAGGGCGTCCAGGGCGGCGCCGGTCGCTGGGGACTCGGCCAGCCCGCGCACGTCCGGCAGCACCGTCTTCAGCGAGAGCGCCCAGGGTCGCGCCGACAACTGCGCCAGCAAAACGGTCCTTCCAATTGCGCTTCCCAGCAGCATGGGCAGCCCGCGTCGCAGAAGTCGGACCAGAGCAATCGACGGCCGGAGCGTCGCGCCGAAAATTAGGAGCTCACGGTCGCTCCAGAAACCGCCCGGGTCCAACGCTACGGTGTCGCCGCCAACGCCCCGCCTGGCGAGTTCGAGCACGATGCGGCCGCCCATTGACTGGCCGACGGTGCTGACACCGTCCAGCCCCTGTTCAGCGATGAAGTCCGCAACCGAGTCGGTCAGGGTGGCGATCGACACCTCGCCGGCCAAGGGTGGCGTCTCACCGAAACCCGGCAGGTCGACAGCGATGACCTCCCGATGTTCGGCCAGCTCGTCCAGGATCGGCGCCCACGATCGCCACCCGCCGCCCAGACCGTGCACGAGCAACAGTGGGTTTCCGCTTCCGCGTCTCACATGATTTAACGTCATCCCGGCAACGGTACTCACGCGGAACCGGCCGGCCAGCACGCCGCCGCCGCCGGGCCGCGGGCGCGGCGATCGCGGCCAGGCTCACCTTGCTATCGGGGTATGACCATAAACCCGGCGCTTCTCAAGGGTCTGTCGATGGGCGCCGCCACCGGGGAGCACATCCCGGCGACGTCCACCGCAACTGAATCCACGAACGCAACGAGATGTGCGGGGCGGCCATAATCTGACTACGCTGCCGGACTCACCGAGGGAGTCAGATCGAAGCCGGGAACGATGATGCGAGCCCCGGTGTTGATCACGCACAGTCCGTGCCGTCGGTGTCGAGGAGCGGTCCGGGCAGCTGTTGTTTCAACCGCCCGGACCTGGGTGTGGGATGCCTTCGAATGAATCTCTCACCTGAGGGCCTCAGTACCCATGGCCCGGCGCGGCCACACCCGATGTGGCCCGGCGCTCACCCGGGAACCTCACCGGTATGCACCGTGACCAAGGCCACTTCGTAGAGCTTGACATTGCGGTGTTGGCTGGCGACCCGTAACCGGTCGAACGCCTCGCTCTGGGTGATGTGCAGCAGCCCCATGATGATGCCGACCGCGGCGCCGATGTCCCGGGCGTGCTCCAGCGCCACCGTCAGGTTGGTGATCTTCTCGGCCAGGGCGGCGGCGTTGAAGGCGATCGCGGCGTGCTCGGCGAACGAGGCCGCCAACTCCACCACCTCGTCGCTGAAAGCACCCGGCTGCTGCGCATACAGGCCCAGGGAAGCCAACGGCTGATCATCGATGAGCAACGGAAACGCCAACACACAACGCAGCGGCACGGACAGAGTGCCCGCCTGCCGGTTGGACCAGCTGCCCTGAACCGTCAGATCCGGCACATGGATGACCGCTCGGTCCGCCATCGCCTGGCGGGCGGGAACGACACCAGCGGTGTTCTGCCCGGCCAGCATCGCATCGGCACGAGCAAAATCTGTCGCCGCTAGGACCCGCGGACGGTCATCGGCCGGGCTCGAGGCGATGATCACCGCCAGGTCGGCCTCCACCAGCGCGGCAGCCAACTCCACGATCCGCTGCACGGTGTCGTGCCATCCAGCTGCATCCTGCAGCTGCCGGGCCGCTTGGGAAAACCATTGGACGGCCTGTACCGCGACCGGCGCCTCACTGACCGACACCTCGGCCAGGTCCTCCACCGGCTCGGTGCTCACAGTCCGGCTCCCTTCATCGCGCGGCCGATACCGACCGTCGAAATTGATGTTTGGCCAAGCCAAGATCTGCCCTGTGGTGTCACGGCCCACCAGGGTGCCGGACATGGCAGCGCCAGCAGCGGTTACCCGCCTAGGCAAGTCCATCCTGAGTATACGGTTCCGACCGCCCCGCGGCCCGCATTTCTGGCCCTACGGTGTGCAGAGGGGCTCATAGCGCCGAAAACCCTTGACGGGCACTCAGGTCAGTCCCGGGCCGGACCGGAGGAATGCGTCAACGGCCCCGACGATCGGCAGACTCAGGGCATGAGGATTCCGCTGTTCCGGCAGCCGGCTGGACCCGAAACCTGACGGCCGGAGGGTCTTGCCGGTACCTCCGGACGCCAGGCTTGGCCGGGTTCACCAGCGCAGCCCGGTCTGGCCAACCTTGAGCGCTGTGGCATCCTTTCAGTCACATCCGCAAGGGCGTTGACGGCGGACCACGACGAGCCGCGAACCGGCGCCCGCGCCTCAACCACGTAGTGGTTTCGGGCTCGCAGTATGGCCTTTACCAACTTGGGCCGGCGATAGGGGTGGCCTCGCCGGGCCGGTCCAGCGAGACCTGGAGGGGTCCAGCTGAATTCAACTGTCCGCGCTCTGCGGACGAGTATGCATCAGCTGCAAATCGGGTCCGGTGGCGGCGGCGAATGGCCGCGCGAGCAGGCCAGCTCAGCAGCGGTAGAGGTTCTGGGCCGGGCACTGCTTGGCGCGTCCCACTGTTATCTGCCAAGCGCTCAGGGGTGGTCCGCCGAAGCCCGTTCGGTCGGCGGTGGACGCGTCGGCGGCGGGCACAACCGGAGTCGGTTGACGGATTGGGCTGGTCGACCGGCAGCGCGTCGTCAGATCCTGTCTCACGTCCATCTGTCGAGTCCCGAGCCTGATGCAGGCGGTAGCGGTAGGCCCGGGCGGGAGTGGAGTTGTTGTGAAGTGCCGCCGAGTTGATTGCTTCAGTTCAGTGCGTTGCTCGTGTGGTCGGCTGTTGGCTGATGGTGCTCTGATCGGTCAGTAGCGGTAGCAGCCGCTGCCGGATGCCTTGCTGTGCCAAATCGAAGGGTTCCAAGTTGCCGCACAGTTGCGCGTCCAGGGTGGCGACGGTGATCAACCCGGCCACTTCCAGGAACAGCTGCCGGGGGTCGATGCCGGCCCGAACGTGACCCAAATTCTGGGCTTGCTCCCAGTTCTGGGTGAAGACGGTTTCCCAGCGGCGCCGGTAGCGAAGAAGGGTGTCACGGACTGCGCCGGGACGCGCGTCGTAGTCGACGACTGCGGTGAGGAAGAACGATCGGCCGGACAATTCCCCGGATCGCATGAACTCCAGCCAACGGTGACAAAAAGCCCACACGCGGGGTAGGCCTTCCGGTGCGGCCATCGCTGGTGCCCCGACCCGGTCGGCGTAAAGCCGGGCCGCGAAGGACACCACGGCCAGTTGCAGCGCCTGACGGCCGGCGAAGTGCCCGTTGACGCCGCTCTTGCTCAGACCCAGATCGTAGGCGAGCCGCCCGAGGGAGACGCTGGCCAGGCCTTCGGCGGAGGCGATGTCGACGGCGCGGGTCAGGATCTGCCGGCGGGTGCGGTCGCCCCGCAGGAGACGCTGATCGGTCGTTGTCCGCTTCATCGGCACGCAGCGACGTTACGCGATGCCGCACCGTTTGGTGGGGGAGGCGCTGGGTACTCCCCCAAAGAAGAAGAACGCACGACCGTGCGGATTCTGGGTGGCTCTCCGATCACGGACTCGGCTCGGTGATCTGCGTCGGCGCCCGGACCCGGTAGAGCAGTTCACTGTTTCACCCGTAGGCCCCTCAGCGCCTGACCTGCACCACCCGTCGTTTCATCGAGAGGAAAATTCATGACCACTCAAGAGAACATCGCCGCTCAGCAGGCTTTCGGTGAGGCGATCAACAGCGGGAACCTCGTCGCCCTGGACGATCTGGTCGCACCCGAGTGCGTGGACCACGATCCGGCGCCCTCGCAGGGACCAGGCCCCGAGGGGTTTCGGGCGTTCTTCACTCAGATGAGGACCGCCTTTCCCGACCTGCACATCGAGGTCGAGCACCTCACCGCCGCCGGTGATGACGTGGCGTTCGCGTACACCATCACCGGAACCCACCAGGGTTCGTTGCAGGGCCATGGAGCGACCGGAAAGTCCGTTAAGATCCGCGGAATGCAGATCAGCCGGTTCGCCGGCGGCAAGATGGTCGAGCGGTGGGGCAGTAGCGACGAGCTGGGAATGATGACCCAACTCGGGCTGGCCTGACCCGATCATCCCCGGACGCAGCTCCCTCTGGTCATCTGAACCGGCAGGTCGAGTGCATGAGGTCGGCGGGCCACTGTGCAGGGGTGAACGGTCAGGTGGTGGGGTCCGCCCGGCCGGGGCTGCCGGGATCATTCGGTGGGTGGGGCGACGCCGTCGGTGAGGCCGGACCAGATGGCGCAGGCGTCGTCTTCGGATACGGCTCGGACGCGGATGTGGGACCTGCACCGGCGGCAGCGCCCACCGGGTTCCGGTGTTCGTTTCAGGGTGCTGGCGGATAAAGCGTATTCGCACCCCTGGACCCGCAAAAAGTTGCGGCGCAGACGGATCAGCATCACCATCGCCGCGGCGAAGCGATCAACGGCCTACCGCAGAACAAGGGATCACAAGGTGGCAGGCCGCCGGCATTGAGGAATAATCAAGACCTGTGGATGAGCGTGGGGGACGTACCTCCTCGTTGGTCCTGACAATTCAACAAGCAAGCAAGTTGTGCAGGGGCGTTCGGGTTTGCCCAGGGTCAACGCACCGACGGCAGCACCCGCAACGAACTGGTCGCCCAGGTCTACGGCGATTCGACCGCCTCCAACTTCACCCTGACCGAGGACGACGGCACCTCGGTGAACTACCAGACCGGGGCGCAGCGGACCACCCCGATCAGCCAGCAGCTGTCCGGCTCGGTCGAGACGGTCAACATCGCCGCGTCCTCCGGCACCTACGCCGGTGCCCCCTCGGCCCGCAGCAACGTGGTGCAACTGGTCACCGATTCCACCCAGGCCTCCGCCGTCACCCTGAACGGCTCGGCGCTGACGCAACTGGCGAACAAGGCCGCATTCGACGCGGCGACCAGCGGCTGGTATAGCGCCGGCGGAAATCTGGTGATCGCCAAATCGGCGTCCACCGCGGTCGGCACCGCGAAATCGTTCCAGTTCACCCTCGGGCAGACACCGGTCTCCGAGACATTCACCTGCAACAACGGCACCACCACCAGCGGGCAGTCGGTCTACGCCGTGGGCAGCATCCCGCAACTGGGCGCCTGGGCCCCGGCCAGCGCCGTCCTGCTCTCCCCGACCAGCTACCCCACCTGGACCGGGACGATCAGCGGTCTGCCGGCTAACACCGCTATCACCTGGAAATGCATCAAACGGCAGGAAGCTAACTACCCTGCCACCGCCGACGCATGGCAACCCGGCAGCAATAACGCCTTCAGCACCCCGGCCACAGGTTCTGGAAGAACCTCCGCCGGCAGTTTCTAACCTGTGGGCAAAGACGGAAAGGGGCTGACGCGCCGCGTCAGCCCCTTTCCGCACCCCTGAATCGGGCCATAGGAATCCACGTGGCTGCAAAAGCACAGTGTCCGCGGGGATCTCGCCGAGCCGACGCCCCAATCTCAGGTCACAGTTGAGTCACGGCTCTTCCCAAAACCAGCGCTAGGTAGTTTACTAAGTACGAAAGAAAGTGGCGAACGAAGGGGTTCCCGTGGACGCAGGACGGTCGATCGATCGAGGAGGCTTGATGCCGTCGGCGATCCTGTCGGTGTTGGGCACCAGGGGACCGACCTCGCGGGCAGACCTGGCTCGCACGCTGGAGATGAGCTCGGCCAGCATCACGCAATTGACCAAGGTCCTGATCGCCCGCGGCCTGGTCACCGAACTGGCAACGTCGCCCTCGCAAGGCGGCCGACCTGGCAGATTGCTGGGATTGGTCCGCTCGGCCGGGTCCGCCGTCGGCGTCAAGATCACCGCCGACCATGTCGGCGTCGTCCAGGTCAACCTGGACGGAACCTTCGGCTCGGCAACACGTTACGACTTCGACCCCTCACGCCCGGATGCGTTGGACCATCTCGCGCATCTACTCAAGGCCGACATCGAGCAGATGGAGGGCCATCTGCTCGGCAGCAGCTCCGCAGCTGCACCGCCGGTCGCCGCGACCACCATCAGCTACATGAACTTCTCCGCCAGCGGCGGCCACGAGAAGGACCTGGACACCATCGTCACGGCCTTCGAAAAGGCCAACCCGGGGATCACCGTCAAGGTCGAGAACGTCGCCTACGCCGACTACTTCACCAAACTGCAGACCGCGGTCGCCGGTGGTACCGCCTCGGATGCGTTCGAGCTGAACTACGAGAACTTCGTGACCTACCAGTCCAGCGGGGCGCTGGCGGCTCTGTCCGGGGTGGACTCCAGTACCTACCGCAAGTCCCTGTACGACGCGTTCACCACCGGCGGCAAGCAGTACGGACTGCCCGAATCGTTCTCCGATGTGGTGCTGTTCTACAACAAGGACCTGTTCAGCAAGGCCGGCGTCGGGTTGCCCACCGCGTCCTGGACCTGGGCCGATGAAAAGGCGGCTGCGACTAGAGCGTGTCTGCTAATCAATCGGCGCCTCGACGTTGATGATCTTCCTATGGCGCGTATAGGAGTGATCTCGGACGAGTTCTGGGCGGTGGTCGAGCCGTTGATGCCGGCCTACGGTGGTCGGCGTGGCCGTCCGTGGAACGATCACCGCGAGATGCTCGAGGCGATCTGCTGGCGCTACCGGACGGGCTCGCCGTGGCGGGATCTGCCGACCGAGCTGGGTCGTTGGCAGACGGTGTGGGCACGGCATTTCCGCTGGTCAACCGACGGTACCTATGACCGGATCTTGGTGGCCGCGAAACGGGCTGGGTTTGTCCAGGACGTTGAGGGTGACGCCGTCATCGAGTTGCTGTCGGTGGATTCCACGGTGGTGCGCGCGCACCAGCACGCGGCCGGGGCTCGCAAGAGCGTCACCTCGGAGGTCGTTTCGACGGTCGAGCAGGACACAGGGGGCACCATCGAATGACAAGAATTTGCCGGTCGAACCCGCTGACCACGCGTTGGGCCGATCCCGGGGCGGTCTGTCGACGAAGATCCATTCCTTGACCGATCAGCGGGCCTGCCCTGTGACGGTGATCCTGACGCCCGGCCAGGCCGGCGACAATCCCCAGTTGGTGCCGTTGTTGGATCTGCACCGCCGGCAGCAGCGGGGCGTTCGGGCCCGCCGGTTCCGGGTACTGGCCGATCGCGCGTATTCGCATCCCTCCACTCGGAAGGAGTTGCGGCGCAGACGTATCGGCTACACCATTCCGCAGCGCAGTGACCAGCAGGCCCATCGTCAGGCGAAGGGTTCACGCGGTGGCCGCCCACCAGGATTTGAAGCCGAGGAGTACAAACGCCGCAACGCCGTCGAACGCGGATACGCCCGTCTGAAACAGTGGCGCGGCATCGCCACCCGCTATGACAAACACGCCCTGACATTCCTTGGCGGTGTCCATCTGGCCGCCAGCGTGCTGCACCTCCGCTGAATTACCAGACACGCTCTAAGCTGACGAACAAGTCTGCGAAGGTGTGGGGGGACTATCAGCCGATCACCTACAACGAGTTCTACAAGGCGCTCGCCCAGACCGGCGGCCAGTTCTTCAACGCCGCCAAAACGGCCGCCACGTTCTCCTCGCCGCAGGGGATCAAGGCCGCGAACTGGCTGATCGGCAAGTCCGGCACCGTGATGCCCACGGTCGCCGACGGCGCCGGCACCGCGGACTTCGACACCAACCTGTTCAAGTCCGGGAAACTGGCGATGGCACACCGGTATCTGGGAGTTCAGCGCCCTGTCCGCAGTCCCGTTCGGCTGGGACGTCGTCGTCGAACCAGGTGACACCACCAAAGCCTCCGCGATGTTCACCAACGCCGCCGTCGTGTCGGCCACCAGCAAGAACGCCGCCGCCGCACAGAAGTGGGTGCAGTTCCTCACGGCCTCGTCCACCACCGCGGCGACCCGGCTCAAGGCATCCTGGGAGTTGCCACCGATCGCCGACAACGCTGCCCTGGCGCCGTATCTGACCGCAGGGAAGCCCACCAACCGGCAGGCCGTGTTCGACGCGTTGAACAAGACGATCCTGCCGCCGGTGATCGCCAGCCAGCAGGAAATGCAGGACACCGTCAACAACGCTCTCACCAGTGCCGCCGCCGGCCGCAGCCCGGTGGACAAGGCACTGGCCGACGCCCAGACCAAGGTGACCAGCCTGATCGGCCAGTAACCCGCCAGCCCGTCCACCACCTCGCCCCGCCGTCCTATCGGTGGATCGCCGGCCCGCCCGGCGATCCACCAGGAACGTGAGCACCCCAGATGCCATCCATGACCCCGACCGATCAGGCCCCCCAGGCGCCCGAACGAGCACAGCTCCAACACCTGGCGCAGCGGAGCCTGGAGGTGATCGGCCAGTTCCAAGATCCCTCGGGCGCCTACCCCGCGTCGCCGACCTTTTCGGCCTACCGCGGATACGCCTGGCTGCGGGACGGGTCTTTCACCGTCGAGGCGATGTCCCGGTGGGGGCAGGTGGACTCAGCGGATCGGTTCCACACCTGGGTCAGCGGCGTCCTGACCGCCCGGGCCGCCGTGGTGCAGAAATTGGTGGCCGGGCAGGCCGCCGGCCGCCCACCCGCGCCCGCGGACATGCTGCCGACCCGGTTCACCCTAGCCGGAGGTGATGGCGCCGACCAGTGGTGGGACTTCCAGACCGACGGCTACGGCATGTGGCTGTGGGCGCTGACCACCCACCTGCAGCGCCACCACCTGCCCGTCCAGGCCTACCTACCGGCTATCGCCGTCGCGGTGGACTACCTCACAGCATTCGGCGGCGATGCCTGCTACGACTGGTGGGAAGAACACGCCGAACACCGCCACACCTCCACCCTGGCCGCCGTCCGCGCGGGCCTGATCGCCGCCGCGGCCCTGCCCGGCCTGGACCAGCAGCGCCGATCCGCCGCCGAGCTGGCCGCCGCGCTCCTGCTGGAGGTCATCCTGACCGACGCCACCGTCACGACCGCTGGGCGCCAACATCTGTCCAAATGGATCGGCACTGACGCCGTGGACGCCTCGCTCGCAGCGTGCGTGGTGCCATTCGGCGCCGTCGCCGTCGATGACCCGCTGGCCGTCGGCACGCTGGATCAGATCGCCGAACAGCTGGACGTCGGCGGCGGGGTGCACCGCTTCGCCGCCGACGTCTTCTACGGCGGCGGACAGTGGCTGCTGCTGAGCTGCCTGCTGGGCTGGAACCGCGTCGCCGCGGGTGATGTCGCCGACGGCTGGAAGTACCTCAGATGGGCGGCAGCCCAGGCAGAGGCCAACGGTGACCTACCCGAACAGGTCCCCGGGCATCTGCTGCACCCCGAGCACCGCCAGGAGTGGATCACCCGGTGGGGGACGGTGGCGACCCCGTTGCTGTGGTCCCACGCCATGTACCTGATCCTGGCCCACGAACTGGGCCTGCCCATGGAGGACGAGACACCGTGATCCGGCACCGGCCCTACGGCTCCGAACACCCCTACGCCGCGACCCCCGACCAGCGAACCCCGACCATCCCCGAAATCGGGCAGCAGGTCACCCTCGGGGTCCTGGCCGCCGCCAACGTCACCGCCGTGACCTGCCTGTGGACCGAACAGCACCCCGACGGCACCACGACAACCACCGAACTTCCTCTTTCCCCGCACCTGCCCGAGGCCACCGCACTGGCCGAACACACCGGCGGAGACGGACATCTGGCCACCGCCCAAGCCCAATCCGACCAACAGGGCGGCCACCCCTGGCAGGTGAACAGCCCACCCATCGGCGACCACGTCCGGTACAGCTACCGGTTCCGCTCGGTCAACGAACACGGCGCCACTCGACAGTCGCGAAGCCACACGATCGAACCGGTCCAGTGGTCACCGCAGGCCCTGGGCAGCACCCTGTCGATCGACACCGACCGGCTGATCGACGACAGCATCTCCTGGCGCCGCTCGGTGAACGGTGTCGACCGGGTCCGCTTCGCGCTGCGACTCGAACCAGGGGAGAGGGTCGTCGGGTTCGGTGAACGGTTCGACCGGCTCGATCAACGTGGCCATGCCCTGGATGCGGTGGTGTTCGAGCAGTACAAGTCGCAGGGAGCCCACGGCCGGACCTACCTGCCGATGCCGTTCGCGCACATCATCTCCGACCACGGCCCGGGCTGGGGGTTCCACGTCCGCACCAGCCGGCGCAGCTGGTACGACGTCGGGGCCTCCGATCCAGATCGGTTGATCATCGAGGTGGAACTGGCCGGCACCCAGGCGGCACAGCTGAATGTCGCGATCTACCGCGGATCCCCCGCCGAAGTGCTGAACACCTTCCTGACCGAGGTGGGACGGCCGGAAGAGTTACCGGCCTGGGTGTTCCGGCTCTGGGCCTCCGGAAACGAATGGAACACCCAGGACCTGGTGATGGCCCGGATGGACAGCCACCGGCAACACGACATCCCCGTCGGCGCGGTGGTCATCGAGGCCTGGAGCGATGAAGAAGGCATCACCATCTTCCGCGACGCCACCTACGCCGTGAACGGTGACGGCAAAGCCCACATCGGATCCGATTTCACCTACCACGGAGCGTGGCCCGACCCGGCCGCGATGATCGCCGAACTCCACACCCGCGGCATCAAAGTCATCCTCTGGCAGATCCCGCTGCAGAAGATGAGGCCCCACCCGAAAGGCCAGGCCCGCGCCGACGCCGACGCGATGATCAACAATCACCACGCCGTCCTGGAAGCCGACGGACGTCCCTACCGCAACCGCGGCTGGTGGTTCCCCCAAGCGCTCATGCCCGACCTTTCCGTGCAGCCGACCCGCGACTGGTGGACCGAAAAACGCCGCTACCTGCTGACCGATTTGGACGTCGACGGATTCAAGACCGACGGCGGTGAACACGCCTGGGGCCACGACCTGCAGTACGCCGACGGCCGCCGCGGCGACGAAGGCAACAACCTGTTCCCCGTCCACTACGCCCGCGCCTTCGGCGACCTCCTACGGTCAGCGGGCAAAGCGCCGGTCACCTTCTCCCGCGCCGGATTCACCGGCACCCAAGCCCACGGGATTGTCTGGGCCGGCGACGAGAACTCCACCTGGGAGGCCTTCAGATCTTCCATCACCGCAGGGCTGACCGCCTCGGCCTGCGGAATCCTGTACTGGGGCTGGGATCTGGCCGGATTCTCCGGACCGCTACCGGACCCCGAACTGTACCTCCGGGCCGCTGCCGCCGCCACTTTCATGCCGATCATGCAGTACCACTCCGAGTTCAACCACCACCGCCCGCCGCTGCGGGACCGCACACCCTGGCACATCCAGGACACTTCCGGCGACAACCGGGTCCTACCGGTGTTCCGCCAGTTCAGCCTGCTGCGGGAAGCGCTGGTGCCTTACCTGGCCGGACAGGCGCGGCGCACCATCGCCACCGCTCGACCGTTGATGCGGGCGCTGTTTTTCGACCACCCCGACGATCCCGCCATCTGGGAGCACGCACACCAGTACCTCCTGGGTGATGACCTGATCGTCAACCCCGTTACCGCACCCGGCCAAGCAGAGTGGACCACCTACCTCCCCGCCGGGCAGTGGGTGGACATCTGGACCGGTGAAACCATCCCCGGACTCGCCCCGCACACCAGAAAGGTGCCCATCACCGAAATCCCCGTGTACTGCCGCGCTGATGCCTGGAGCAGGATGGTGCGGCGGATCTCCACGTAGTTGAGGCGCCGGGTCAGGAACCGCCGGGGCAGAAATCGATGAGCGTGCTGCAGTAGCCATCGCCCATCCATTTCGGAGTTAGTTTGGACCGTTCCCGCTTCGGTGGACACCCTGCGAGGTTGCTGCAGCTCCTGAGGCGTAGGAGACTGACTGATGGGTTCGACCCGGAGGAGCTTCACCGATGAGTACAAGCGGGATGCGGTCTCGTTGATCATCGACGGCGGCCATACCATCGGCGAGGTCGCCAGGAAGTTGGACATCTGCGACACGTCGATACGGAAATGGGTGAGCAAGATTCAACCCCAGGGGGAACCGGCTGCGGAGAAACCGTTGACCGAGTCGGAGCGGACCGAGCTTGCTCGGCTCCGCAAGGAGAACGCGAAACTGGAATTGCAGCTTGAGTTCGCAAAAAAAGTTTCGACCTGGTTCGCGAAAGGCCAGCAGTGATCTTCGCTGCCATCGCGGACTGGGTTGATTCGGGCGAGTACGGCGTTGCGTTCATGTGTGCGGAGCTGGGTGTGTCCACGGCCGGCTATTACGCGTGGCGCGGCCGGGGACCGTCGGCCCACGAGGCGGCGGATGCGGCGTTGACCGCCGAGATCAAAGTGGCTTTCCGGGCGTTGCACGGCAACCCGGGGGTGCGGCGCATGTGGGCGCATCTGACGTCGGTGGGTCACCGCATCTCGCCGAAGCGGGTGTACCGGCTGATGAAGGCCGCCGACCTGCAGGGACGGCACCCCAGGGCGTGGAAGGTCACCACTGTTGCAGGTGACAACCCGGCGCCGGCGCCGGATCTGATCGGCCGGAAGTTCACGGCCGGCCAGGCCAACACCAAGTGGTGCGGTGACATCACCTACATCAAGACGTGGGATGGGTGGGCGTACCTGGCCACGGTGATCGATCTGCATTCCCGGGCGTTGGTCGGCTGGGCGTTGGACACCCATATGCGGACCAGTCTGGTCACCGACGCACTGTCGATGGCGCTGCGCAGGCGTCAGCCCGCCGGCGGCGTCATCTTCCATTCCGACCGCGGGACGCAAGGCGGATTCAACTGGTCGTCGCAACACTCCCGAGAGTGGAGGTCTTGCAATGGGTCCAGCTTCGGATCGGATGATGTCGATGACCGGGCGGCCGGCGATGCGGTCGCCCGGGCGGCCGCCGGCCCGCCGGGATGTCGAACGGGTATTTTGGCGCAACATCGCGAAAGGGATGACCAGCGAAGACGCCGCGACGGCGTGCGGCGTGTCGGGGCCCGTCGGGACGCGTTGGTTCCGCGACAGTGGCGGCATGCCGCTGATTGAACTGCAGCCCCCGTCGGGCAGATATCTCTCGTTTGTTGAGCGAGAGGACATCGCTCTGCTGACAGCGCAGGGCAACGGAGTGCGTGAGGTCGCCCGCCGCCTGGGTCGGTCGCCATCGACGATCTCGCGGGAGCTGCGCCGCAATGCCGCAACTCGTGGCGGCCAGTTGGAGTATCGAGCGTCGACTGCCCAGTGGAAGGCCGAGCTGATGGCCCGCCGTCCCAAGACGGCCAAGTTGGTGACGAACGATCGGCTTCGTGGCCATGTCCAGGACCGCCTGGCCGGGGTCATCCGCGCCGCGGACGGCACTGTCGTACCGGGACCAGTCGTTGCAAAATGGAAGGGGCGTAACAAGCCTCACCGCCAGGACCGGCGGTGGGTGACAGCGTGGAGCCCGGAGCAGATCGCCCACCGCCTGCCGATCGACTTCCCCGACGACCCGACGATGCGCATCTCCCACGAGGCGATCTATCAGGCCCTGTACATCAAGGACCGCGGCGCCTTGGAGCGCGATTTGGTGCCGTGTCTGCGGACCGGACGGGCGTTGCGGGTCCCCCGGGCGAGAGCCCGAAAGCGAGCCACCGGCCACGTGACTCCGGAGGTGACGATCGATAAGCGGCCCGCCGAGGCCGACGATCGGAAGACCGCCGGCCACTGGGAGGGCGACCTCATCATCGGCACCGGCCGGTCAGCGATCGGCACCGTCGTGGAACGGATGACCAGGTTCACGATCCTGCTGCACCTGCCGCGAATGGAAGGCTACGGACTTGAGCCGCCGGTGAAGAACGGTCCCGCATTGAGCGGTTACGGCGCGACCGCAACCAAGGACAGTATTGTCGCGAAAATGGTTGCAGTGCAGCGGGAGTTGCGTCAGTCGTTGACCTGGGACCGTGGCAAGGAACTGGCCGCGCATGTCTCTCTAAAGGCCGAGACTGGTATGGCGGTGTTCTTCGCCGATCCGCACAGCCCTTGGCAGCGGGGTACGAACGAAAACACGAACGGCCTGCTACGTCAGTACTTCCCGAAAGGAACCGACCTATCCCGCTGGTGCGCCGCAGAAATTGACTCCGTCGCTGATGCATTGAACGACCGACCCCGCAAAACGCTCGGCTGGAAGACACCGGCGGAAGCGATGGCCGAGCAGCTACTATTACTGCAGGAGCCGAGTGTTGCTACCACCGGTTGAGTCTGGTCAATATACGGCTCTTGTGACGTTCTCGTGGGTGGTTTGACCCCTGGTTGTGGGCGACACACCGGGCTGCGTATAGGTTCTGGCTTATCTAGGGTCAGTCACTATCCAGGAGCACGGTGTGCGCGGTGTAACGATATGGCGAAAGCTGCTCGGTGTCGAGCAACTGCAGGTGTGCGATGTGGCGTGGGAGGAGGCCGACGACCGGCAGGTGCTGGTCGTTTCGGTGCGTGCGACGAAGGGCGCCCGGAGTAGGTGCAGTCGATGCCGGCGTAGACGGCCGGGCTATGACCAGGGCGGCGGAACCCGGCGGTGGCGGTCGCTGGACTGGGGGTCGACGATGGTATTCCTGCAGG
Organism: Nakamurella sp. PAMC28650; assembly: GCF_014303395.1. Taxonomy (GTDB): domain Bacteria; phylum Actinomycetota; class Actinomycetes; order Mycobacteriales; family Nakamurellaceae; genus Nakamurella. The sequence goes on along the minus strand of NZ_CP060298.1, from coordinate 4,369,928 downwards.
CTGCGGCTCCGCGGGTGAGTTGCCAGAGGCACGGGGTGGTCGTCGCGGCGGTGCCGTGGGCCCGACCCGGCGCGCGGGCAACCCGAGCGTTTGAGGACCAGTGCGCGTGGTTGGCGGCGCACACCGCTTCGTCGGTGGTGGCGCAGTTGATGCGGACGTCGTGGCGGCACGTGAGCGCAATCATCGAGCACGTCGTCGCCGACGGTTTGGCCGGCCGGGACGTGCTCGCGGGGCTGCAGCGGATCGGCATCGATGAAATCTCCCACCGCAAAGGCCAGCGGTATCTGACGTGCGTGGTCGATCAAGACTCCGGCAGATTGGTGTGGGCCGCACCGGGCCGCAACAGCGACACCCTGGGTCGGTTCTTCGACGAGCTCGGCCCAGAACGGGCGGCGGCGTTGACGCACGTCTCGGCCGACGGGGCGCAGTGGATCCACGACACCGTGACGGCCCGCGCGCCGCAGGCGGTGCTGGGATTGGATCCGTTTCATATCGTGGGGTGGGCCACCCGGGAGTTGGACAAGGTCCGTCGTCAGACGTGGAACACGCTGCGGGGTAGGAGTAGCTCTGCGCAGGCGTCGTCGGTGAAGGGCAGCCGCTGGGCATTGCTGAAAAACCCGGCGGACCTGTCCCCGGAGCAACGCGGGTCGGTCGCCTCGATCGCCCAGACCAACCGGCATCTGTATCGGGCGTATCTGCTGAAGGAGCAACTGCGCGCGGTGTTCCAGGTCAAGGGCCAGGCCGGCCGTGAACTGTTGGCCGGCTGGATCGCCTGGGCCCGCCGCTCCCAACTCCCCGGCTTCATCGCCCTGGCCGCAACGTTGAAGCGGTTCCAGCAGCTGATTTGGAACACCCTGATCCACCACATGAGCAACGCCCAATCCGAGGCCACCAACACTCACCTACGGGCCTTGACCCGCAGGTCGTACGGCTTTCACAGCCCAGAAGCGTTGATAGCCATGGCAATGCTCACCCGCGGCGGGTTATGCCCGCCGCTTCCCGGACGCTAAACCACCCACGAAAACGTCAGGAGACCCCAATATACGTCCGGAATTTTCGCGGACTTCTGCGGGGCGAATGGTATCCGCCGGTCGATGGGCCGCACCGGCACCTGCTATGACAATGCGGTTGCCGAATCATTCTTCGCGACGTACAAGAAGGAGCTGATCCATACGAAGCCGTGGCCGACGTTGAAACGTCTACGACGGGAAACGTTTCTGTGGATCGAAACTTACTATAACACGCACCGACGCCATTCCTCATTGGGCTACTTGACACCCGTGGAATATGAGTTAGGCTTCAGGCATCTAAACGAGGGGTCTCCTGACGTTTTCGTGGGTGGTTTAGCGTCCGGGAAGCGGCGGGCATAACCCGCCGCGGGTGAGCATTGCCATGGCTATCAACGCTTCTGGGCTGTGAAAGCCGTAGGACCTGCGGGTCAAGGCCCGTAGGTGGGTGTTGGTGGCCTCGGATTGGGCGTTGCTCATGTGGTGGATCAGGGTGTTCCAAATCAGCTGCTGGAACCGCTTCAACGTTGCGGCCAGGGCGATGAAGCCGGGGAGTTGGGAGCGGCGGGCCCAGGCGATTCAGCCGGCCAGCAGTTCACGGCCGGCCTGGCCCTTGACCTGGAACACCGCGCGCAGTTGCTCCTTCAGCAGATACGCCCGATACAGATGCCGGTTGGTCTGGGCGATCGAGGCGAGGGACCCGCGTTGCTCCGGGGACAGGTCCGCCGGGTTTTTCAGCAATGCCCAGCGGCTGCCCTTCACCGACGACGCCTGCGCAGAGCTACTGTTACCCCGCAGCGTGTTCCACGTCTGACGACGGACCTTGTCCAACTCCCGGGTGGCCCACCCCACGATATGAAACGGATCCAATCCCAGCACCGCCTGCGGCGCGCGGGCCGTCACGGTGTCGTGGATCCACTGCGCCCCGTCGGCCGAGACGTGCGTCAACGCCGCCGCCCGTTCTGGGCCGAGTTGGTCGAAGAACCGACCCAGGGTGTCGCTGTTGCGGCCCGGTGCGGCCCACACCAATCTGCCGGAGTCTTGATCGACCACGCACGTCAGATACCGCTGGCCTTTGCGGTGGGAGATTTCATCGATGCCGATCCGCTGCAGCCCCGCGAGCACGTCCCGGCCGGCCAAACCGTCGGCGACGACGTGCTCGATGATTGCGCTCACGTGCCGCCACGACGTCCGCATCAACTGCGCCACCACCGACGAAGCGGTGTGCGCCGCCAACCACGCGCACTGGTCTTCAAACGCTCGGGTTGCCCGCGCGCCGGGTCGGGCCCACGGCACCGCCGCGACGACCACCCCGTGCCTCTGGCAACTCACCCGCGGAGCCGCAGCCTGCAGGAATACCATCGTCGACCCCCAGTCCAGCGACCGCCACCGCCGGGTTCCGCCGCCCTGGTCATAGCCCGGCCGTCTACGCCGGCATCGACTGCACCTACTCCGGGCGCCCTTCGTCGCACGCACCGAAACGACCAGCACCTGCCGGTCGTCGGCCTCCTCCCACGCCACATCGCACACCTGCAGTTGCTCGACACCGAGCAGCTTTCGCCATATCGTTACACCGCGCACACCGTGCTCCTGGATAGTGACTGTTTCTAGATAATCCAGAAGCTATACCGGGCACGGTGTGTCGCCCACAACCAGGGGTCAAGACGCCCACGAGAACGTCACAAGAGCCCTATTTCACCGCGGTGAGACCTGACCAGTTACCAATGCAGATACTTCTCGTTGTTGGCGCGGCCGGTTAACACCTCGGCCGGGGATGCCAGCAGACTCGTGATGAGACCGGATGCGAGGGTATTCCGTGGCGACGAGTCGGTGCAACAGGCCATGTCAGCGCGCGACGGCATGCCTGCCGGGCATCCACGCCGGCGCACGCGAAATCACCGCCGTGAGGCCCGTCAGCACCACAGCGATGATCAGCGACGTGAGGATGACTCTGGAGTAGCCGTGCGCCGAAGCGTCCATGAACGGATACGGATACCATCCGACGATCGGGCCGCGGATCAGGCTGTACGACAGGTAGAGCAGAGGAAAGGCCAACCAGAGCAGCGCCCTGCGAAACTCGATCGGCTGTCGCCGGTTCACCATAAGCCAGTCGATGATGATCACCAACGGCATGATGTAGTGCAACACCGTGTTGTCCCACGGGACCGCGGTGAGTTCGGATGCCGGCAACCTGGACAGCAGGACGATGAAGATCAAAATGGTGGTCGTCATAAACAGGGTGACTGCGCCGCGGAAAAATTCGAGCCGGGCCGAGATACCGCCGGCCACGGCAACGAAGCTGCTCAGCAGCAGGCTAACGACGGCCAGCGCATTCGACTCGACGGTGAAGAAGCTGAAGAAATTGGCGGCCACGAAATGGCGGACGGACACCAGGGTGGCGATCTCGGTGACGATTGCGCTGAACCCCAGCAGTGCGGCCAGCACCTTCACCGCGACGATCAGCCGATTAATGGGTATCGTCATCGCGCCTGCATCGACCGACACCGGTAGGGAAAGGTATCCTCCATGGTTTGCTCCTCACGCCAATGTTGTTCACCCATGTTACCGGGCTCTTATCAGTCTAGGGGGTAGACGTGATCGGCGCGTCGTTGCCCGGCTCGACGCGCTCGGTTTGCGAGTGACCGGGCAGTTCCTGGAACCGGATCGGGCGGTGCCGGCTTGTCGCGTCGTAGACCCCGACGATCGATGCGGACGCTGCGGCGGGCAAGGCCGGCCGCGAGACTCCACGACACGGCGACCGGCCCACGAACCGCTCAGCTGGCGATCGATGATCCTACTGGTCACGGTCCGCCGGTATCGTGAGAGAGCTGAGGGGATGTGTGGCGGCAGGACACGTCCGGGGCCGCGGACGCGGGCCCGGCTGTCCCGCGGCGGGTTGCGGCGGGCGTTGACCGGCCTGGTCTGCCAGCACCTCACGGGCGTGGAGGTCGTGGCGATGGATGGGTTCACCGGGTTCAAGACCGCCGACACCCGTGGAGCTGAAACCTGACTTCACCGTGGTAATGGACCCCTTCCGCGTCGTCCGCCTGGCCGGGCAGAGCCTGGCACTGCGTCGACGCCGAGTGCAACAGCACCCTGGGCCAAGGCGGCCGCTCCGGCGACCCACTGCTTTCGGCGCGCCGCACCCTTGCCGCCGGTGCGGATCTGCTCACCGACACCCAGCAGCAACGGATCTCGCCGCTGTTCGCCAACGAAGATCGTCTGTAGGTCGAGGCGACGTGGGGCGTCTACCAGGCGATGGTCGCCGCCTACCGCGACCCCGGTCGAGCCGGCGGCAAACGGAAGATGCGGAAGCTGATCGATACGCTCAGCGCCGCAATCCCCGCCGCCCTGGTCGAGATCCGCACGCTGGGCCGAACGCTCGAGCAACGCGCCGCTGAGGTCCTGGCGTACTTCGACCGGCCGGGCACGACCGAGGCGATCAACGGCCGCCTCGAGCACCTGCTGGGTCTGCTCCGGGCTTCCGGAACCCGACCAACTACGTCGCGAGGTCGCTGCTGGAGACCGGCGGATTCAGGCCTGGCCTACACCTTCGGTTGCGATGTGCCGGGTAGACCCGTCCCGGCCGGGCGCTCGGCTGTGGGGACTCGTCACCGCTGCCTCGCGCAGCGCGATGGTCACCGTTCATGGACGAAGGGCACTCACGCCGTCCTCCATCAGCCGGTGCCGCTCCTCTCCTGCTCACCCTGGACCAGTCAGTGACGGCGGAGCCGCCGTCCTCGCCCGCCGAGGCACAGCGCCACACCGGCCAGCAGGAGCAGCGCGGCGGTGAGCAGCATCGGACTGATGTCGACTCCGGTATTGGGTAGCCGGCCGGATGGGTTCGGTGGTGTCGTCGCCGGCGGCGGGGTGACCGGTGAACTGCTGCCGGGCGGCGTTCGCGGCGGCGTGGTGGTCGGCGGCGTCACCGGCGTTGCAGGCGGGACGGAGTACCCGGCATCGGCGACCGCGATCGTCGGGCCGGTGACGCCGCGCAGCGTCGCCCGGTTCACCAGAGCGGTCCCCGGCGATGCGCTGACCGTCGTCTGGATCAGTACAGCAGCAGAGGCTCCGGCGCCGAGAGTGCCGACGAAGGCACATTGCACGCTGCGCCCGCCAGATCGACACGACCAGTCGGTCGAACCGCTGAAGTCCTTGTAGGACAGCCCGATCGGCAACTGATCGACCACCGTCAGCGGAGCGTCGGACACGTTGGGGCCGGAGTTGGTGATGCTCAGCCGCCAGGAGAGCAGACCACTGCTGTCCGGACCGGTCCCGACGAGCGCCTTGGTCAGTGCAAGACCCGCCAGTGGGGTGACCGGACTGGTCACCGTCGAGGAGTTGTTGCTCGGGTCGGTGTCCGCGGTAGCGGAGGTCACGGTAGCGCTGTTCGTCACGCTCGGGTACGCCGATGGACCGACCTGAACCGTCACGTCGATGACTGCCGCAGTGCCCGCTGCCAACGCTCCAGGCAGTGTGCAGCTGATCGTGGCGGCGATGGAACACGTGGTCTGCGCTGCTATCCCGGGCGCCTGCGCACCCGTGACCGGAACGCCCTTGGCGCTGATGGCGGTCAGGCCGGTCGGCAGCTTGTCGGTCACCGAGAGGGGGCCCGGTGCCTCGGTGGGTCCGCGATTGGTGACGGTCAGGCGGTAGACGGCCGGCCGACCGACCACCATCGAGCTAAGCAGTCCCTTGGTGATCGAGAGGTCGTCCAGCGCCGGAACTTTCACCGGGTCGTCTGCGGTGTTGTTGCTGGGCAACGGGTCCGGTGTCGACGAGGATACGGTGGCCGCATTGATGACCCCGGGGTAGGCGTCGGTGGTCACGGTAGCCGTGACAATCAACTGCTGGATCATCCCTCCCGGTGCTGTGAGCGGTGTCAGCCCGGACGCCGACGCCAACGCGCATTCGACCCGTTGGCCGGTGATCGTGCATGTCCAGCCGTCGGCGTGGGCCGAGAGCGGCGTGAGGCCCACCGGCATCGGGTCCAGCACCACTACGTTCCTGGCAACGGAAGGCCCGTGGTTGGCCACCGTCAGAGTGAAGGTGATGGGATCACCGACCCGGACGCCTGCTGCGTCGTGCGACTTGGCGATCGACAGATCGGCCTGCGGACCGACCGGCACGGCGGTATCGGTGCTGGTGTTGTTGCCAGCGGGGTCGGCGGCGTCAGGATCGGTGGTGATGCCGGGGTGCACGGTGGCTGCGTTGGTCAGGGTGCCGGTGGCATCGACCGCGACAGTGGTGGTGACGGTGATCGGCGCCGTGGTGCCCACCGGGAGATCTACCGGTGCGGCAACGGTTCCCGCCGTGCAGGTCAGCAGTTGGCCGACTGCCGCACACTCCCAGCCATCACCGGTGGCACTCACCAGGGTGACCCCGGCCGGCAGCGTGTCGGTCACGGTGATGGGGCTCTGCACCGAGGCGCGGGAGATCGACGGGCCGAGGTTCCTCACCAGCAGGGTCCAGCTGAACTGCCGGCCCGGTACCGCAGTCGCGCCGTGCGCGTGGGACTTGACGACCGACAGGTCGGCTCTGGTGTCCAGAGGTGCTACGTCGGCCGCGGTGTTGGTACCAGCCAGATCCGGGGTGGTGAAGGCGGTGATCTCGGCGGTGTTGGACAGCGTACGCACCGGCGGGTCGACCTGACCGGCGTCGCCGAGCGTCGCCGGATCCACCAGCCCGGTCAAGCTGATCGGGTGGTCCCCGACGGTCAGAGGTGCGGTGGCCAGGCACTGGACCGTTCCGCTCGGAGCCCCTGCAGCACAGGTGAATTCAGCTGACGTTGCACCGGCGAAGGTGACGCCGGCGGGCAGGGTGTCGGTGACGGTGATCGGTGAGCCCTGGCCGGCGAAGGAGTCGGACGGACCGGCGTTGGTCACCGTGATGGTCCAGGTGAACGGGCTGCCGGCCACTGCCCGCGCGCCGGGGGCGTGGGTCTTGGTGATCGACAGGTCGGCCTGCGTCGTGACGTCGACCGCATCGCTGGTGGTGTTGTCCGCTGCGGCAACAGCTCCGGCCGGTTCGGTCGTGCTGCCCGGGGTGATCGAGGCGTTGTTGGTCAAGGTGCTGCGGACCGATGGTGCGACCGCCACCCGGATCGGGAAGGCCACCGCCTGCGTGCCGGCGGGCAGGTCGACCTGGAGGTCGGCGCTGCGGGTGCAGATCACCGTGTTGTCAACGGGTCCGGTTACGCAGCTGAATCCGGACGCACCACTTCCTCCCGAGACGAAGGTGGTGCCGGCGGGGAGCGTGTCGGTCACCGTGATCGGGTTGCCGGCGGTGGCCCGCGAGATCGACGGACCCAGGTTGGTGACGGTCACCGTCCAGTCGAAGTTCACCCCGGCCGTAGCGGTGCCGGTGTGCGACTTGACCACCGTCAGATCTGCGCTGGTCGTCACCGGGACGGTGTCGGTGGCCGACACGGGAACGGTCGGGTCCTGCGGGGTGCCGGTGGAGACGGTGGCGCTGTTGGTGAGAGTCGCACTCAGCACACCGGAATTGATGGACACAGCCAGCGCGAGTCCGGGTGCCCGGCCAGCCGCCGGAATGCTGGGAGCACCGCCGTCCAGAGTGCAGATGATCACCTGGCCGGCGGCGGCGCAGGTCCAGGGACCCTGGCTGGACAGGTAGGACATCCCGGTCGGCAGAGTGTCGGTGATGGTGATAGGGCCGACCGCATCCGACGGACCGGCGTTCGAGGCGGTCAGGGCGAAGTTGACGGCATCGCCGGCCGAGACGGGATCACTGGCGCTGTCGTGGGTTTTCGTCAGGGAAACGCCCGCGGTCGTGCTGACCGAGATGATGTCCTGGCCGTGCCAGGCGGGAGCGCCGGGGCTGTGCGGAGTGGTCACCGTCAGGTCGGCCTTGTTGACGAGCGAGGTGCCGGTCGCTACTGCGGAGTCAGGATGCGCGGTCACGGTGATCGTCGAGACGCCGCCGGCCACGGTCAACTCGTCCCGCAGGCAGGTCAGTGTGGCCAGGGTGCAGCTCCAACCGGGGCCGGAGAGCGCGGTGACCACCAGACCGGGGTCCGGGGTGTCGACCACGCTCAGGCCGCGCGCGGTCGACGGCCCGGCGTTGACGACCGCGATGCCGTAGGTGACGTCGGTGCCGGCGACCACGGTGGGCCTGGCCGCGGTCTTGGTGATCGAGACGTCGGCCAGCTGGGTGATCGGCGTGTCCCTGGTGACGGTGTCGTTCTCGGGAACCGGGTCGTAGACCGGCCCGGAAACCGTGGCGCGGTTCACCAGGGTGCCGAGCGCCTGCTCGTCGACCAGGACGGGCGCGTTGATGGGACCGGCCAGGTTGGCTCCGGACGCATCGGTCCCGACGGTGGCTGCGGAGGAACAGGTCACGGTGGCCGCGCTGGTCAGGCTGCAGTTCCAGCCGGTGCCCGAGGGCAGATTGGCGGGATCGAAGGACAATCCGGTGGGCAGGGTGTCGACCACCAGGGTCTGACCGGTGGCGACCGACGGTCCGAGGTTGTGTACCTGCAATCGATAGTTCATGCTGCGCCCGGCGACGGCGGCGGTGGTGATGGTCTTGTCCAGGGTGAGGTCGGCCTGTCCGGTCACCGACGAGTCGTCCGAGGTGGTGTTCGAGGTCGGGCCGGGGTCGTGGGTGTCTGCGCCCACCGTGGCAGAGTTGACGATACTCGTTGCGGTATCGAAGTTGTCGGCGATGTGGACCGAGATGCGGACGGTGTCGGTGACCGGGGCGCCCAGGTTGGGGCCGGCGAGTGCGCCGGTGAGCGAGCAGGTCACGCGTGGTCCGGCGGTCACGCAGGTCCAGGTGCCGGAGACCGAGGTGAACGTGCCGCTGGAGGAGACGAAGGCGGGCAACGTGTCGGTGACGACCACACCCGTGGCGTCGGACGGCCCGTAGTTGGTGACCGCCAGTTCGTAGATTCGGTCGGTGCCGGCGACGATCGGCTGGGTGTCCTTGTTCACCAACACCTTGGAGATCCCGAGGTCTGCCTGCTGATCGGGAGTGGTCGTCACCGACGCCGTGTCGATCCCCCCGAGCGAATCGTCGTCCGGGGTGCTGCCCGGCGTCACCGCAGCCGTGTTGACCACCGGTGACGTGCGATCGGACGGCACCCGAACGGTGACGGTCAACGGGGCGGCGCCGGCCGCGGCAGCCAGGGTCGTGGTCCATCGGCAGGTCAGCACACCGGCGGCCGGAACCGCACAGTTCCAGCCGGAGCCGGAAGCGGCGATGAAAGTCGTCCCGGCCGGCAGCGTGTCGGTCACCGTGATCGGCGAGCCGGCATCGGCCAACGACACCGAAGGGCCGAGGTTGGTGACGCCGATGGTGTAACTCGCGTTCGCTCCGGCGGTCATCACGCCGGCGAGCGTCTTGGTGATCTTCAGATCGCCCTCGGTGACGACCGTGCCGGTCGCGGAATCGGTGTTGTTCGCGGTGTCAGGGTCGAAGGTGCGATCGGCGATGGAGCCCGCGTTCTGGACGGTCGAACTCGTGACGGCGTCCTGGGGGATGGCGACGGTGACCGTGACGGCTGGGAAGGACTGGCCGGTCGGCAGCACCTCGGTGCCGTTCGTCCGGGACAGGCCACGGCTCCGGTCCCCGAGTTGGTGGTGCAGGACCATCCGGTGCCGGTCGCCGAGATCAGTCTCAGAGCGGCGCCGGTGCCGCCACCGGGCAGGGTCAGGCGGTTGGGGACGGTGTCGGTCAGGCTGAACGGGCCGACTGCCGGATCCGGGCCGTTGTTCTTCGCCGTCAGCGTCCAACTGCCTTGACTGCCGGCGGTGAAAGTATTTGCCGCTTTGGTGATCTGGACGTCTGCAGCCGCGATCAACGCCACCGCCGTACCCGTTCCGGAGCCGTAGGGCCCGACCGCGTCACCGGCGGCATTCGTCGCGTCGGTGCCGGTGGAGGTCAGCGTGTTGGTGTTCGGGCTGGCCGTACCGCTGGTGGTCGGTGCATCCGGACCGGGGGTGGCATCCAGCGTGACGATGATGGTCTGACCGGGTGCCAGTCCGTCGGTCGACGGGTTGCCCTGCAGCGGGGCAAGTCCGGTCCAGGTCAGCTTCGGACCGTTGGTGGCGGTCGCTGCGGTGATCGTCGGGTCCAGGGCGACTGCCGTGCCGCCGGCCGTGGTGACCCTGGCCGAGCCGGCATCGTAGGTCCAGTGCAACGGCAGCGTGTCGGTCGCGCTCAGGTTGTACGCCCGGCCGGTCCCGGCGTTGGTCAGCGTCAGCTGCCACGTGAAAGGCGCTCCGGCGTAGGCGGGGCCGGTGGTGACGGCCGCCTTGGTCGGCACGATCTTCGGGAAGTCGGGAGTCACGGTGCGGGAGGCAGTGGTTCCGGGCGTCGAGTGCCGGCCACCGGTGTTGGTCTGGCTGTAGACGTCGGTGACGGTGGCGGTGTTGCGCTGCCCGCCCGTGCCCAGCCCGGCCGAAGGCGCCAGGGTGGCGTGGTAGGTGACCGTCGTCGACCCGCCGACGGCCAGCGGGCCGGGGATCGACCAGCGCAGGGTTCCGCCGGAGCCGTTGGGATCCTGCCCGGTCAGCGTGGTCCCGCCCGGCAAGGTCCCCGGGTCGATGGCCACGCCGGCCGGTACCGCGTCGCTGATCCCGACGTCGTAGGCGGGACCGGTGCCGGCATCGCCCGGACCGCCGCCGTTGATCGCCCTGAGCGTGTAGTCGAAGCCCTGGCCGGGCTCCGGGTTGGTGTTGGACACCGATTTGGTCAGGTGGACCACCGGTTCGGTGACGGTGATCGTGGCGGTCGCGGAGATGTCGGACGCCGTGAACGGAGGTATGCCGCCGCCGATCGCCGGGTTCCACGCGATGGAGGCGCCGTTGGTCACCGTCGAGTTGCGGCTGACGGACGGCACGTCGGCCAGCACGGCCGTGTAGGTGAGCGTGATGGTGCGGACCTGGGGCTGGGCCAACAGATCGCCGAGATCCCACGTGGCCAGGGTGCCGGCGCCGGACGGTGTGGTCGTCGGAGCAGTCGACGGCACGGTGCAGGTGCCGGGTGTCTGGGCGCAGGTCAGCGACACCGTCGTCAGGGTGGAGGCGTCCAGACCGGCGGGGAGCAGGTCCCGCAGGACCGCGTGATAGAGGTTGACCTGGGCGGGGATCTGCGCGGTCACGGTGAAGGTGATCGCCGTGCCAACGTTGGCATGATCAGGTGTTGCTGATTTGGTCAGGGCCGGGGTGGTGACCTTCACCGTCTGGTTGTCGGACGCGGTGTACCCGCGCGCGCCGTCCGGGAGTGGCGACTGGGGGGTCGAGCGAACGCCGGGAATCGACGACGCACTCAGGTCGGCCGTGTTCAGGTAGGTCCTGCCGGCGGCCGCGGCGGCTTCGATGGCCACCGTGTAGAACAGCGACGCACTGACCCCTCCAGCCAGATCACCGACGTGCCAACCGATCCGGGTGGTTCCGGTGGCGCATCCGTTGCCGCCGCTCCCGGTTCCGGTACCCGGGGTCGGGCTGTCTGCGCTGCCGACGGCCGGTCCGCCGGCGACGTATCCGGTGACCTGCAGGCCGGCCGGGACGCAGTCGAGAACCCAGTTGTCGTAGGCCGTCGGCCGTCCGGCGGTGTTGCCGGCGGTGAGCTGATAGGTGATGTTCTGGCCTGCTGTGTAGGGCCCGGCGGGGGAGACCGACTTGCTCAGCGTCGGCAGCGGCTCCACCACCGTCGAGGTGGCCGGCTGGGTCAGGGTCGTCGCCGCACCGCCTGCTGGGGTGTAGGTGAATTCGGCAGTGTCGACCTTGGCGTCGCCCTGGCCGCCGACCGCCGTGGTGAATCGACCGGTCAGCGTCACCGGGATCAGCTGGTCGGTGCCGGTGTTGTTGGTGTAGGAGGTCGGGAAGGTCAGCGCGCCGGAGCTGGGATCGAGTGAGAAGCCAACGGGTAGTGCGGTTGTCACGCCAGGACTGGCTGCATTGGGAGCAAATGATGCGGTGGGTGGATGCGCGCCGTTGAGCAGTTTCCAGACCGTTTGGCGGCAGCGCGTCCGCGAGGGTGGCCGAGGCGACGGTCAGACCCGCGGGTACCACGGCTCCGATGGTGAAGGTGAGCAGTTCGCCGACCGCCGCCTGGCCGGCCCCGTCGTTGCCCGGTTCGGCGATGGCGCTGGTGACCGTCTTGGTCGCGGACGCTGGTGCGGTGTAGACGTCCGAGCTGTCGATGACGGCCGGGGCCAGCTGGGATGCCAGGGGGATGTCGGCGTCGATGTTCCCGGCCGGGTAGTACGTGGTGCCGTCCAGCTGGTCGTCGGAGTCGGCCGTGTACTGCGAGACGTACGCGGTGTTGGAGACGTCGATCGCCGGACCGACCTGTGGCACGGTGACGGTGTAGTCCAGTCGTGTGGTGCCGCCGGCGGCCAGGCTGCCCGGGATCATCCAGCGGATGATGGACCGGCCGCTCACCGTCGGGTTCCAGCCGTTCAACGCACCCGGGTCGCGGCACTCCTGGCCGAAGCCGGCGCTCGCGGTGAGGTCGGCACAGGTGAATGGCGCGGGTAGGACGTCCCACACCTCGATGTTCGACACGCTGCGGTCCGTGCCGTTCGCGGCTGTCCCGAGATGCGAGATGTCGACGCGGAAATCGACCACGTCACCCTGTCTGATCTGCTGGTGATCTGTGTTCTCCGGGTTCTCCGGGTTGGGCAGGCCGTTGATCGAGGCGACACCCTTGGTGAGCGACAGGGGAATGGCCGGGGGCGATCGCGAAGTTGACCTGATCCCGGAGCGAGATCACCTGACCGGCCGAGTTCTGCTGGCGCAGCTTCATCAGGTTGCCGGCGATGTCGACCGCTCCGGGATTCGCCGGATCGGTGATGCGCACGGCGACCCGGGCCACGAACGTCTGACCGGGGTCCAGCACCAGCGCGTTGCCCGAGGTCCGTCCCAGGGCCCAGGTGACCGTTCCGCTCGAGGCTGCCGAGGTGTCCAGCGCGATCTGGTTCGTCGGCACGGTGTTGTCCGGGCCGATGGTCGCGGCCACGAAGGTGGTGCCCTGCGGAAGGAAATCGGTGACCGATGCATCACGGGTGAAGGTCCCGGCGGCGAAGCTGACCCGGAGTTCGAAGCACACGAGGTCGCCGAGCGCGAAAGTTGTTCTTGCGGAGGGCAGAGACGGGTTCGTCGGATCGACGAAACCCGTTCCGGCGCAGGAATAGTTCGTTGCCGGTAGGACAGGCAGCGGCTCGATCAGCTTCTTGATCGCCGGTGCGCTGCTGACCAACTCGGCCGAGGACGTGTCCGTGACGGCGAGTGGGCCGGTCTCCGGGCTGTTCCCGATGGGAGTGGTCGTGGCAGCCAACGACACGGTGTTGCCGAAGCTGTCGCCGGCGCTGGTCTCGGTGTTCACGAGCGAACCGCCGGGATACTGCGCGAGCATCCGCGCGGGGTAGGTGATGTGCACGCTCGACTGGTCGGCCAGATCGGCGATGGGCGAGAACGTCATGGTGAAGACGCCCGTGTTCGCGTCGAAGGTGACGCTGGAGTAGCTGATGGGGGGCCCGGCGTCGATGGTCGGTCCCTGGTTGTCGTCGACGCAACCGCCGACTCCCGCCAGTGACGGATTGTCCTGCACCAGGGTGGCCCACTGGGCGGTGGTCACGATCGGGCAGACCCCGTTGCCGAGATGATCGGTGAGCTCGATGTTCTGGGCGGAGGTGTACTCGGAGGTGTCGACCTGCAGGGAGTAGGTGGCAACGCCCCCGATCGCGAAGGCATCCTGCTTGCTGGGCGCGCTGCCGGCACTCTGCACGCTCTTGAGCACCCGGACGTCCTTCGCGGTGACGGTGTGCGTGTCGCTGTCGCTCACCGGGGTGCCGCCGGCACCGGTCGGGTCGCCCGGGGTCGGGCCGGTGTACGTGCCGGTGACGCTTGCCGAGTTGGTGACCGTCTGGCCGTCGCCGGACTGCCGGGTGGAAGCACCCGTGTTGTTGTCCAGGTTGGCACCCTGGCCGCCGGATGCGGGGCTGGGAGAGCCCCCGGGGAACACCATGGTGTTGTCCTGCAACGGGATCGCGGCCACGTACCGGATCGTGTACGTGTCGTCCGGCTGGAGGGTGGGCACCGTCCAGGTGACCTTGGTGAAGACGCCCGACAGCAACGCGGTCGGGTTGGCGACCGTCTCGACGGCTGCGGGCGGCCTGCAGTTGTCGGTCGGTGTCCGGCCGGCGCCCAGCGGTCCGGACCCGGCGTATTCGTTGCCCGCGCTGTTCTCGGTCGTGCCGCACCCGAGGAATTCAAGATTCGCCGGGAGATAGTCGACCACCTGGTTGCCGATGGTGGGGTGATCGCTGTTGTTGGTGACGAGCAGGGTGTAGACCGAGTCGTCCTTGTGGACCCCGCGGAGCAACTTGCCCTCCGGGCTGGCGTCGTCGGACTTCTTGATCGTGATGGCCGACATCGTGGTGGTGGTCGACCGGGTCGGTCCCACGGCCGTGGTCAGGCTGTCGACGGGAGTGCCCGCCGCGGTGAACTTCGGTACCAGCCTCGGGTTGGTCGAGGCGAAGTCCTGCGCGTTGTTGCCGACGGTCGTGGCCGACCGGGTACAGCGTGTGGTCGGCCACGACGAGGTAGCCCAGCGACACCGTCCCGCCCAGCGGAAGATCCGCGACGTTGCTCCAGATCAGCGTCTGCTGCGGCACCAGCGGCGAACCGGCGGTCGGGAAGTGGACCTGGGCCGTGATCACCTTCGGATCGCCGACGTCCGCGGGCGTGGTCGAACCGGGCTTGTAGTCCACCCCCGCGGGCAGGACGTCGCGGAAGGAGACATTGTACTCCTGAACGGCACTGCCGGCACCGGAGGGGTTGGTGGCCGACAGCGAGTAGGCCACAGGACTTCCGGCCAACACCGAACCGGGGCCGGTCTTGGCCATGCCGATGGTCGAAGCGGCTGCGGCCGAGGCGGACGGCGCGTCGGCCACGACCGGAACCACGATCGTGGCGACCAGGAGGGAGACGGAAGCAAGCTGGGCGAGCAGACGGCGACCGGTGCGCGCCGCGGCGTGGCGTCCCCGGTGCGACGGCCCCGAAGATCGCCAGGAGTTCGCCGGCAATGAACGGCCCATCGTCATCAAAAGATCTCCGTGCTCTCTCATTCGTCGGCGCCACCATCGTGGTCCCGGTCCAAAGTTGAACACGGTCTGTCAACCGAAGCACGCGTCCCATCCGGGCGTATGGAGCCGCCGGTCACTGGTGCGCCACGGAGAATTGATTGGAGCCTTCGCACGCGGGGCACAAACGCGGGTTCCTCGTACCAAACGGCTGACTACCGGCCTCGGAAGGTGGAACCACTTGACTCGTCCATCGGCAAAAGCTCACCCACGGTCACCGAAGTGACCTATCGGCTGATTCTGCGGCCCCACGCGTCGGCGCCGAGGGCAAGCAGACGTCCGAGCAGACCGAGGTGGAACTGATCAGCTCGATCGCCAAGCTCCGCGGCCGACCCGGCCCATCGACCCGCCGTCGGCTTGTCGACCAACCCGTCGGCCCCTGCGACACTGGCTCGATTGGCCGTGCCGAGCGGGGCCCGTTCTCGTGCTCGCAGGTCGGCATCCGCGCCGACGCGATCATCCGCACCCTGACCGCGGCGCGACAAGACGACCGCGACCGCTGCGCGCGAACGTGCGGGACCGTGAGCGCAGCAGCGTGTCTCACGGTCTGCTGCGCCGTTCCTGCGTTCATTTCGGGAGTACCGAACATGCACAAGTTCAGCAGGTCCTGGGTTGCCTGCCTTCAAGTAGTGGTGACTGGTCGACGTGCCGACCCGGCAAGTGGTGGTGCCAGCGATCATCTGAAGGCCGTGGTATCACCGGTGGGGGTAGAGAGAGTAGGTCGGGAAGTTGCCGTACAGCTGCTCAACGGATCCGTCGGCTCGGCAGGTCACCGCCTGCACGAGCAGGTCGCCACCGACGAAGGCGCCCTTCCACGAGGCGCCGCGGCCGCCGAACACCTCGTCGCGGTCCCCGCGGGAACGCGGTGTGTTCACCCCGACCTTGAACGCCTGCAGCTCTTCGGAGACCCGGGCGGCCAGATCGGCGTCGTCGGTCGCGATCGAGGCCACCAGCGATCCGTTGGAGGCGTTCATCGCCGACAGCAGTTCCGCCTCGGTGTCCACCAGCACGATGGAATCCAAGGGGCCGAACGGTTCCCGGTGGTGCAGCGACCACGACGACGGCGGCTCCAGGATCGTCGCGGGCGCGATGTAGGCACCGGTGTCCTGGCCCGGCAGGAACCGACCCGTCGCCAGAGTGCGGCGCACCAGCGGGATCCCGCCGCCGGACACCGCCTCGTCGAACCGGTCCCGCAGGTCGCGCGCCTTCTCGGCATGGATGACGGGCCCGAAGTCCAACTCCGGCAACGGATCGGCTGGATCGTCCAGGGCCAGCGGGTGACCGAACCGCAGCCCGTCCATGACCGGTAGATAGGTCTGCAGGAACTGATCGAACAGGGACCGTTGCACCACAAAACGCGGATAGGCGGTGCAGCGTTGCTTGCCGTATTCGAACCCCTTCTTCAGATGCTGGGCCAGCAGGTCCCACTGGCCGAACCCGAAGACCCCCCAGGTGTTCAGTCCCTCCTGTTCCAGAAAGTGCCGGCGTCCGGTGTCGGCCAACGAGGTGGCAGCCTTGCGGCCGTTGGCCCGGCCCCCGACGAAGGCCAACGCCCCCAGGCCCCGTCCGCGGATCAGCACATCCCCCAGTTGCGAACCGACCCCGGAGACCAACGTGACGGGCAGCCCGGCGCGGCGCATCAGCGCATGGGCCAGCGTCAGGCAGTGAAACCCGCCCTGGCTCGGCGTTTTCGCGATCACCGCGTTCCCGGCCAGGACCTGCACCAGTTCGGCGTGCACCTGCACACTCATCGGGTAGTTCCAACTGGCGATGTTGCTGACCGGACCCGGCAACGGCACCCGCCCGGCGCTCTGCCGTTCGATCTCCTGCACGTACCATCGGACCCCGTCCAACGCCCGGTCGACGTCCGCGCAGGCCAACCGCCACGGCTTGCCGATCTCCCAGACCAGCAGCAACGCCAGGAGGTCCCGGTGCCCGGCCATCTCCTCCACTGCCGAGAGCACCCGCCGGCGACGTTCGTCCAGATCGGTCAGGGCCCAGGTCCGATGCTCGGCGACGGCGCCGGCAACGGCGAGCTCGGCCGTGCGGTGATCGATCCGCGGCGGACCCGGGATCCGGGACCCGTCCACCGGGGTTCGGTGCTCACCGATCTGGACGCCCTCGACCCACTCGCCCTGGATCAGGTTCAGGGCCCGATCGACGCCGAATGCCTCAGGTGCGGCCACCCGGGCCCGTTCGAAGGTCTGCGCCCAGCTCGTTCCGGGTGCCAACTGTATCAGATGCCCACCTCTCATTCGTTTCCTCGACCCACCGGAGCGCGCTCCAGAAAGGGCGAAGGTTCTGCCGGAATTACCGGTCGGCGAGCGCGCGGTGAGCGGCTTGAACCTGTACCGGGTGATCGTCGATCGGTGCGAGCAGCTTGTGGCCGGGGTGCGACCGTCATGCCGAAAATATGGATGCGTTGCGAGGTCGGCGGCACTGGTGGCCGCCCACTGCCGACCCGGCGAAACACGTTGGCACTTCTTGGGTGAACAGCGCGCGCCACGCCGCCTCGATGCTCGCACCCGCAGGGATCTGCTGACCCGCACAAAACCGTTCGAGGTGAAGCGAGCTCAGCCACCGCGATTCATCGGACCCGGCCACGGTGGCTACCGGCTGGCGAGCATGTCTGCGGTGATGGCACTGCGGCGGAGTGGGCCGGGCTTGACAGCTGCGCCCCACTGGACTCGAATGGGTCGGCGTGTCCGGGCATCGAGGCTCGGCGCCGGCTCGAATCGAGGCTTCGTGAAACGTTCTCGCCTTCGTCTGGCTTTGTTGGCCTGCGCTCTGGTGGTCAGCGGGTGGGGTGCCCTGCCGGTCCAGGCGGCAACGTCGACACCGACACCGACGGTCGCCCCGGGCGCTCCCGGCTCGTTGGGCCACTTCGGGCTGGCGCGCAAGGATTGTCTGGGTACTGCCCGCAACGCCACCTCCAAGATCTGGTACACGATCGCCGGTGGCGTCCTTTCCGACGTCTACGCACCGACCATCGACGCCACCAATGTCCAGACCATGCAGTTCCTGGTCAGCGACGGCAGTTCGTTCACCGATCTGCAGAGCCGGGACATGACCTACACGGTGTCGGCCGATCCGACCGGGATGATCTGCACGGTCACCTCCACCGCGAAATCCGGGCAGTACCGTCTCACGACCACCTACCTCACCGACACGGCCAGGGCGAGCGTGGTGGTGCACACCCGCTATGTCCCGTTGTCCAGGGCAGCCAGAGCCTTCCGGCTCTACGTGCGGCTGGATGCGACGATGGGCGGCAACGGGGGCGGCGGCTCCGGGAATGGCGGCGCGGACTCGGCCACCGTCGACTCGTCGACCGGCTCACCCGTCCCGGTCTCCTACGACACCGTGACGGCCACCAACGCCGTCAACCGCGACTACGCGGTGCCGAGCTACCTGGCGTTGCGGGCCGACAAGCCCTTCACCGCGGCCAGTTCCGGCTTCGTCGGGACCGCCAGCGACGGCCTGTCCCAACTGGACGGCGCCCATGTGCTGACACCGCGCTATGACAAGGCGGTGGGTGGCAACGTCGAACAGACAGCCGCGATCCAGCTCGGCGAAGAATCCTCGGCCACGCTGGCGCTGGGCTTCGGCACGAGTCAGGCCGCCGCGGTCAGCACCGCAGGCGCCACCGCTCGGACGCCGATCCGGGCCCTGTTGGCCCAGTACGAGATCGGTTGGCTGCGTTACGATGCCGGACTCCGCCGGCCGTCACTGGATCTGCCCGGCCTGAGCCGGGCCCAGAAGATCGCCGCGGTCAAGGAGTACTACCTGTCGGCGAACGTGGTGAAGTCCAGTGAGGACAAGACGTTCCCTGGCGCGATCGTGGCCTCGCTGGCCTCGCCGTGGGGGCAGGCGGTGTCGGCCGGCGACCCGACGAACACCTACTTCGGTTCCTATCGCGAGGTCTTCGCCCGTGACCTCTACGAGGCGTTCACTGCACTACTGACCGACGGTGACCTCTCGACGGCTCGCGCGACCACGAGATCTCTACTGCTGCAGCAGCAACAACCCGATGGCTCGATGCCGCGCAACTCGCTGCTGAACGGCAAGGTGGCGCCTGATTCGTTCAACACCCAGTTGGACGAGGCGGCCTACCCGATCCTGATGGCCCAGCAGTCCGGGCTGGGCGGCGACCCCATGCTCTGGCCGCACATCAAGGCCGCAGCCAATTTCCTGATCAGCCACGGCCCGGCGACCGGCCCGGAGCGGTGGGAGGAGCAGAGCGGGTACTCCCCGTCCACCATCGCGGCCGAGATCGCCGGTCTGGTCGCGGCCGGCAACATCGCCAAGCAGCACGGCGACCGCGCCTCGGCCCGCGTGTGGCTGGCCACCGCCGACTTCTACCAGCGGAGCATCAAGGGCTGGTCGGTGACCACCAACGGGCCGCTGTCCACCGATCCCTACTTCATCCGTGTGTCCAAGACCGGGGATCCGAACGCGGCGATCAGCTACAACCTCGGTAACGGCGGCGCGACGCTCGACCAGCGCTCGATCATCGACGCCGGGTTCCTGGAGCTGGTCCGGCTCGGCGAGCTGCCGGCCGCCGATCCGGTCGTGCAGAACTCGCTGAAGGTCGTCGACGCGACCCTGATGAAGCAGACCCCCAGCGGCCCGGGCTGGTTGCGCTACAACGGAGACGGCTACGGCGACTGCAGCGTGCTGGGTGTCGGCGGCGGCTGCGCCACCCTCGGCGCGCCGTGGGCCCCATCCGGCAAGGGCACCGGACACGTCTGGCCCGTCCTGTCGGCCGAACGAGGAGAACAGGAGCTCGCCACCGGCAACCGGAACTACGCCGGGCAGCTGCTGTCCAGCATCGACAACATGTCCTCGGGTGTCGGGCTGGTGCCCGAGCAGGACTGGGACGCACAAGATGTCGCCGCCTCGGCGTTCGGCACCGACCCGGGCACCGCCTCGATCGGCTTCGTCAACGGCAAGCCGGCCGGGTCGGCGGCCCCGCTGACCTGGGGTAGTGCATCTCAGGTCCGCCTGATGGCTGACCTGAGTGCACGCAAGGTGCTGGAGCAGCCGGAGCAGACGGTGGACAGGTACCTCGAGCACACCCAGGGCAGCACGACCCTGACGGTGACCGCCCCGGCGGACGGCACGGCGCAGACCGGGACCATCAACGTCACCGGCTCGGCTGCCGTCGGAGCTCTTGTTGATGTGGCCGACGTGGCCACCGACGGCCACAGCGTCACGACGCCGGCCACCGCCACGGTCGGTGCCGGTGGCATGTTCTCCGTTCCGGTGACCATGGCCGGCGGCACCAACGTGTTGGTGGTGACGGCCACGGCGACCAATGGGGGCACGGCCCAGCAGGTGGTCACCGTGCTCAACGACATCGTCGCGGGCAGCAAGATCTTCGACGCCCCTGATCCGGCCGGGGACGACAATGGCCCGGGCAACTACACCTACCCCACGGCCGGCGACTTCCACGCCGGTGCCTACGATCTGACCGATTTCCAGATTTACGACACGGGCTCGACGGTCACCTTCCGGGCGCAGACCCGCGACCTGACACCTACTTTCGGCAGCCCGCTCGGGGCGCAGTTGATCGATCTCTACGTGACCGTGCCCGGTGGCGGCACCACCTCCACGGCGGCATCGTTCCCGGGCCGCAACTACCAGCTGGCCGCCGGCTGGAACCGGCTACTGGAGGTGCAGGGCTTCGGGCAGCGATTCATCGACGCCGGTGGGAACACCCTGGGCACCATCAACATCACAGCGCGGCAGATTTCCCGGTACATCACCTTCACCGTCGACAAGTCGGCGTTGGGCGGCACCCCGGCGTCGGGGTGGAAGTTCGCCTTGACGTTGGCCGGGCAGGACGGCTTCAGCGCGGATCAGGCCAGGGCTTTCACCATCACACCTGGTGCCTACTCATTCGGCGAGTGCGCGACCACGACCAGCGATCCGCGCTGCACGACGGACCCCAAGGTGCTGCCGAAGGTGATGGACACCCTGACACCGGCGGGAGTGAACCAGAGCGATGAACTGGACTACACGCGCCATCAGCCGGTGGTGATCGCCGCGGTCACTCTGCCCTGACGGATTGTTCCGATGCGGTGAGGGTTGTTTTTTCCCAATGGCTTTCCCACCCCGACCGTGGAGTCACTGCGCAGCAACGTCCGGCATCCCTGGACGTCAGTCCTGGATTCGTCGCGTTGTGGAAGTCATCGGCCGGCGGCGGCTCTGGCCCGTGGAGCATGCGACCGCGGCGGAGCGCGGATCGTGTCCCTCAGCCCGACGGCCCAGATGCGCGCCGACGTGGACTTCGAAGACCTGCACTGTCAGCGGAGCAGGTCTACCAAGTCTGGGTATCGGGGGTGCACCAGAACCGAGGCCCAACTGGTGCGTGCTACGACACACCCGGGAAGAACGTTGCCCATCAGAGGTTGCGGGCTCCGTGGGCGATGCGAGTTGCCAAGGCTTTGAGCGCAGTGGGACAGCCGTAGCCGAGGTAGTCCGCCCCCAACGCCTGGGCGATGCAGTCGGCTCCGTGTTCCACGCCGTTGTAGCTGTGGCGGTCGTTGGGGTCTCCCAGGAGTTCGTTGAAGGCTTGGACTGCGTCGAACCAGGGGTCGGTACCGGAGTAGGCGCGGTACTGCAGGACGTGGGCCCATTCGTGCAACATGACAGCCCGTAGGTAATGCACCGAGTTGCCGGAGGCGACGTCGATGAGCCGGTTCCAGGGCTGGGCCTGTCCAGACATTCCTGTGGCAAGAGCGGTGAAGGTCCAGTTGATGGTGTTGTTGGGGTCGATGGTTTTGGCGATGGCCAGCATGTCCGCCTTGGTGGCCGGTGGGTAGGCGTGGAACGAGAAGCACCCCAGGGATGCGGTAGTCCTTGGGCTGCTGACATCTCGGGCATCCAGGCACACCAGGTGCTGGCCTGCGGGCAGGGTGAGGGTGATCTTGAAGCCGTGTCCGCCGGTAGCATGCATGGCGGTGTTGACGTCGATCCGCGGCAGATCGGCGGAGCGCCAGGTGCCCAGAGGTTGTCGGTCCATCGTGACCTGCACGCTGCTGGAGACGGTGCGTGCCGAGGGATCCAGGGCCCATCCGGTGATGATGACGGTGTTGCTGAAGCTGTTCGTCTGGACCAGCTCCAGCCGCCCGGTGGGCGCCGGGATGGATGCGTCGGCCGGGAGCGCGACCACCGTGAGCAGAACGGCCGAACAGAGGAAACCAAGCAGGAGGTGACGAAGCATCGGGGATCTTTCCAGCGCAGCCACGGCAGCGGCCAAATGAGATGCGACGACTCGCCACCCACCATCAACCTACGTTTCGTGATCACCGACACGGCTGTTGGAGGAAATACTTCACCCTTTCGATGGGTATGTTCGTCCCGCAGAACCGTTTGGTCTAAACATCGGGCGCCGCTGTCCGCGCGGCCGCAGGGTGCCCGGCCTGTCGCGGATGTCGCTGCAGGTATGTCTGCGCGTCAGTCCGGTGGTGAGGGGGAGGCGCCGTGGCTGCGGGCTCGGGAGCAAAGAATCGGCGGCCACCACCGGGCCCGGTGGTGGGGCTGCGGTGGCGAGGGCAGACCCACGACGGGACTGCGGGTGGGTGCAGCCGGGCTGGTCGACCTCGAGGATTTGCGCCGGGTGCGGCGATGACGGCCAGGGGACGGCGGGCTCGGAATTTCGGGAGCCGTCCCCGCTTGGTCAGGTGCTGGGCTGGGCGATGACGACGATGTTGGAGGTGTAGCTGCGGGCGGCAGGGTCGTACTGGCCGCCGCAGCTGACCAGCCGAAGCTCCTCGGTGGGGTGTCCGGGCCGGCCGTAGGTACCGGTCTGGCCGAAGATCGCGGTGTGCAGTGGGCCCTGGGGGCTTTCGTCGGCCAGTTGACTCTTGTCGATCGAGAACCCTTGGGTGATGCGGTAGCTGCGGGTACGGCCATCGGTCATGGTCATCTCAAGGGTCTTGCCGACGTCGTCGCGGCCGTACTCGGAAAGGTCCGACAACGCTCCGGGGGTCCCCTGCCAGTTGATGTGTCCGGCGATGATGACGGCTCCGTGTGTGCTGAACGGGGCGGAGAAGCCGGGACTGTTGAGCCAGCTGACCTCGTTGCTCCAATTGCTGATTCCTACTTCGGGCCCCGGGATCCACACATCGCCGTTGATGTCCGGTCCATGCGGCAGCACCGTGATCTGCAGACCGCCGGGGTGGTGGGAGGAGGCGAACGGCACGGTGATGGCGGCGGGCACGGCATTCGATGGCGGTGGCTCCGGTGCCGTGACGGTGATCCGCGTCGTTCCCGGCATCGGGGTGACCGCGGTGTGGGGGGCCGCCGCTGCCATCGGAGCGGGATCGGCCCTTGAACTGCGGTCGAGGTCGGTACGGCTCGTCGGGACTTCGGCGAGCCTTCCTGATCGGCTGGTCGGCGGCGCGCCGCTCGTAGGCCCGGCGGCCGCCCGCGTCGACGCCGAACTTGATGACGGTGCCAACGCCGCAAGTTGCGGGCCGACCTGGGTTCGTGTTGCTTCTGCGGGCCAGAGCCACAGAGCTCCTCCCACGACGATGAGGACGACCGCCAGTACCACGGCCCGGTCGACCCGCCTGGTGTCACCGATGCGCACCGCGGCGATGCTGTGCCCGGCTCGGGGCCGTGCGAAGGTAGACCGCTCGTCGGCGGACTCTAGGAATGCGCAGCAACAGCAGCAGACCGCCCAGCAACGCCAGCACCGCCGCGAGCACTCGCACCGGGGAGATCGGCGCTGCCGGTCCGCTGCCCCCGGGTACCGCTGACGGGAAGGACGGTTGCGTCAGCATCGTCGTCTGCACGGTGGAGGTCAGGACGGTTGCCTCACTGGTGGAGGTCAGCACGATCGGCCCGCTGGTGCTGGTCAGGGCGGCGGTGCCGGGCGTGCTGTTCGTGCTCTGCGAGGATCCGGCGGCCGTCGTGGCGGTGATGATGGGAAGCGTGTTCGGGGTGGTGTTCTCATTCGGCGCCGAGGTCGTACCAGGCGCGCCGGGACCCGTCGGACTGGAACTACTGCTGCTTCCACCACCCGGAGCGCCGCCGCGAGTCCCGGTGGGAGTGGCGCTGCTGGAACTGCTGCCGGGGGTGGCGCACGTCGGTGCGGTGATGACGTTGGTGTCCAGGGTGACAGCGCCCGTGGAGGCCAGCAGCCGGCCGATGAGGGTGGCTCCCGTCTGCGCGGTGATCGAGGTGTGGGCAAGGACGGTCCCGATGAACCGGGTCCCGGTGCCCAGCGTCGCGGACGTTCCGACTTGCCAGAACACATTGCAGGACACGTGCGCGGTGGTGAATTTGACGACGCTGCCCGAGGCGGTGATCAAGGTGCTGGAGGCCTGGAAGATGAACACCGCGTCCGGGTTGGTCCGGTTGTCCAGTGTCACGGTGCCGCTCAGACTCAGATTCCCTTGATATACCCCGGGCTGCAACATCTTGCCCGCCAGATCGGTTAGCCCGCGATCGCCGGGAGCCACCGGTCGGCCGGCTGCGTCGTGGTAGGCGGTCAGGGTGGCGCCCTGTGCGTTGGCGGCCACGGCGCCACCCCGCAGGAGCACCCCTGGACGAGTGATGATCCCGGGTGGGAACCCTGTCACCGCAGTGCCCGGGTCCACCCCGACGTCCAGGCCGTTGATCGTCGAGGTCCCGGTGTTGGTCACCGTTGATCCGCCGAGCACGCCGAAGGCTCCGGAGGTGCCGAGCCCCACCGTGGGAACCACCGCGGCCTGGGCCACCGCCGGGATGCCCACCATCAGCGCGACCCCGACGAGCATCAGCATCGCCGATGCCACCGCCCGAACAACGACATGGTGATGACGTGAATTGATCACGAGGAACCGGCTTTCCGCCGAAGAGAGAAATATCTGCAGTGAGCAGCCGGGAGAGCGTAACCGATCAGACTCTGAAAAGCACCCATGCGGCCCAATAATAATCTGCCATGTTTTCGAATTGGTCCGCGCGGACGAACGACCACACCACAAATAGAAATGCGCCTTTCGTGGTGTTTGAAATCTGCCTTACACTGATAAGTGGAGCTGGCCGTCGCCAAGAGTGGCCATACACCGCAAGAATTGACCGCACCGGCAACTCGTCGGTGTTGGGGACGCGCGTCCGGAGACGTCCGCTGGCAGATGTGATGCCTTGACCACGAGCCGGATCGAGCCCTGACCGGGCAGGTGAGCGCCCTGCTGGGGGCCTTCGTGGGGATGCACCGGGGCCAAGGCGACCGGGTGGGGCTGGGTCGAGCTCGAGGGCAGGCAGCAGGCCGGGACCTGTATCGCACTCGACAGGCGAGTCCGGGCAACCGGACGTTTCAGGTGGGTTCAGCGGATCGCGGCCCCGGGGCAAACTAGACCGGTAGAGACAAAGCCTTGCCGGGTGGGCACCACGGATGAGGTGTCTCCAAAATGGCCCGGTCAGGTCGGCCGTAGAAGTCAGCAGAATCTCAGAACTTCGACTGGCAGACCAAGGCCGAATTCGACAATGAGAGTTGCGTCGTCCGGTCCATCCCTTTGCCCGGAGCCTCGAAAACACCAAAAGTGAAGCGCATCCATTTCCCCCAGAATTGGCCCGGGTGGCGATGGGTAGAGTCCGAGCCTGATCCGCCCCGATCGGCATCGCCGGGATTCTGGACGCACGTGGGCCGGGACAAGCCCGGCGCGACGATCACTGACTGAGCCGCGCCCACCTCGCGCAGCACCCCAACGGTGTGAAGGAATGGGCGCTGGATCCCGTCGCCGTGCAGGCCTGTGGACGGTCTCCATTGCGCTGTTGAGGATCTGAAGTGCCGCGTACCGCCAGCCCGCGTTCACGGGCTAAGCGAACGGCCAGCACACCAACCCGAGCAACTACAGAGTGTTGAATCGCATCATACGCTGCGTATCGGTACGGTGAAGGTGGGTCCGTGGTTGTCCGCAGGCCTTCACCTCGAAGGAACGCCATGCGCAGTCACTCGGTACGTCTCACGGCGGGCATCCTGGCGACCTGCGGTCTTTTCGCGGTCGCAGCCGCGGCCGTCGGCGTGATCGGACTGGCCGGCGTCGATTCCGCCACGCAGACCGGCATCTCGGTCGTGGGCGACCAGTTGTCGCAGGCGGCTCAAGCCAGCGACGTCGGCCGGCAGGTGTCGGTCGCGTTCTCCACCAGTCAGGCGATGATGCTGTCCACCGACCAGGCGCAGAAAGCGGACTTGAGCAGAACTCTGCACGAGCAGATGATCCCCGGCGTCGAGGGTGCGTTGACCCGCGCACGGCTGGCCCATGCTGCCGACACCCCTGATGAACTCACGGGAATCGACGAGCTGATCACCCGATGGGGCGACCTGCGTGCCCTTCTGGACGCATTGTCCCCGGTCATCACCTCCACTGCGACGATCAGCCCGAACGACACCCGGACACCGGACTCGGCGAGTCGGATCAGTGTGGCGTTCAAGGCGATGACCGATCAGCTGGACAAGCTGGCCGGCCACGAAACCGACCAGGCAGCGGCCGCAGTCGAAAAGGCTCGGTCGGGGGCCCGGAACCTCGAACGGGCCATCGTGCTCGCCGTGCTCGCCGTCTGGGCCGTCACCGTCGGCATCGCGACTTTCGGGGTGTCCCGGGTACGGCGTGGGATCAGACCGGCGCGGCAGCAGGTCGAATTCGCCGACACCCTCCAACTGGCCCGGGACGAGGACGAGGCGCACCTACTGCTGCAGCGCCACCTCGAACGGGCTGTGCCCGACGGCACTGTCGCCGTGCTCAATCGCAACAACAGCGCCGATCGGCTCGAGGCGGTGACGGCACTTCCGCCGGGATCTCCGTTGCTGCGGACTCTGCAGCACGCCGAACCGCAGTCCTGCCTTGCAGTGCGCTCCGGTCAGGTCCACGAGGAAGACGACCGTCACCCTGCTCTGCTGGCCTGCCCGGTGTGCAGCACCTGCCCGGGTCGATCCAGCTGCCTACCCCTCACCGTCGGCGGAGAGGTGATCGGCTCTATACTGGTCAATCGGGCCGCCGCTTTCGACCAGGTGCAACGGCAGACGATCCGCAACTCGGTGGGGCAGGCCGCACCCGTGCTGGCCAACCTGCGGAACTTGGCCATCGCCGAACTGCGGGCCGCCACCGATTCGCTCACCGGGCTGCCCAACAAGCGTGCCGTGGCCGACACTCTCAAGCGGATGCTCGCGCAGGCCTCGCGATCTGACAATCCGATGGCCCTTCTGATGCTGGACCTGGATCACTTCAAGGACATCAACGACCGGTTCGGCCACCCCATCGGCGACCAGGCGCTGGCCGGCGTCGGAGCCGCGTTGCGTTCGACGCTGCGCGACAGCGATTTCGCCGGCCGCAACGGCGGTGAGGAGTTCACGGTCGTGCTGCCCGGTACCGATGTCGTCGGTGCCATCGTGACGGCCGAGAAGATCCGCGCTGCGATCTCCGAGATCGCTCTACCGGGCATCGATGTGAGGATCACCGCCAGTGTGGGGATCGCGGCCTACCCCGAGCACGGCATCGCCGCCGAACGCCTCGAGCGGCTCGCAGACTCGGCGTTGTACGTGGCCAAGCGTGCAGGGCGGAACCGGATCGAGGTGGCCGTGACGCCGGCCGAGCCGACCTTGGAGGAGCAGTTCCACGACGGAATCCTGACCCTGCCCCGCCCGCTCCTGACCGAAGGGGCACCCGTTCACAGCTGAGAGGCACGATGACGGCATGACCAACCCTCGCCCGCTGCTGGCCGGTCTGGGTGTGGTGGTGCTGTGGGCCGGCGCCTTCCCGGCGGTGCGGGTCGCGGTGCCGCAGTTCGGGGTGACCGCCTTGTCCTTCGCCCGGCTGTTGGTGGCGACCGTTGTCCTGCTCGCCCTGGTACCGCTGTTCGAGGTCGAACTGCCGCGGCGGCGGGATATCCCGTTGATCCTGGGTTGTGGGTTCTTCGGTATGGCCGCCTACCAGCTGCTTCTGAATCGGGGCGAGCTCGACGTTCCGGTCGGCACGGCCAGCATGATCATTGCTGCGGCTCCGCTGGATTCCGCCAACCGGGTCCCAGCCCGACCGGCACAGCGGTAGGGACGAGCACGGGCGAATACCCGGTCACACAGCTGGGAACCCTGACTGTGTCGGTGGTAGGCCTGAGGCGCGCTTTCAGGCATGTCGACCGATGTGCCGAATCCTGGATGTCCGGCGACCGCGCCGGGCCGCGACATTTCGACCGCAACTGCACCACCTATCGGAAGGCCACATCGTCATGACCGACTACACCACCTACTCCGAGGTCCTGGAAGGATCTTGCCCCGCGGGCGGGAACACCATCGGCGGCGCCCAGACCTCGAAGCCGACGCTCTCGGACTGGTACCCCGACCGGCTCCGGGTCGAGCAGTTGCACCGCGACGGCGCGGCGGCCAACCCACTGGCGGACTTCGACTACGCGGCCGCCTTTGCCACGATCGACCTCGCCGAGCTCAAGGCCGATATCAAGAAATTCCTGACCACGTCGGTGTCGTGGTGGCCTTCGGACTACGGCAACTACGGGCCGCAGATGATCCGGATGGCCTGGCACGCCGCCGGCACCTACCGCATCGCAGACGGACGCGGCGGTGCCGGGCAGGCGATGCAACGATTCGCCCCGATCAGCAGCTGGTGGGACAACGGCAACACCGACAAGTCGCGTCGCCTCATCTGGCCGATCAAGCAGAAATACGGCAACGCCCTGTCGTGGGCCGACCTGATGGTCCTCACCGGCAACTGCGCGCTGGAGATCATGGGGTTCCCCACCTACGGCTTCGGCGGCGGCCGCCGCGACGCGTGGGAGGCCGACGACGCCAGCTACTGGGGCCCGGAGTACATCGACAACACCCACCCCAGCTCCTACGACGCGATGGTGATGCGCGACAAGCGCTGGACCGGTGAGCCCGGCGACGCCGACTACGAACTCGAGCAGCCACTGGCCGCTTCCCACCAGTCGCTGATCTACGTCAACCCCGAAGGCCCCAACGCCAACGGCGATCCGGCTGCCTCGGCGGTCGACATCCGCATCACTTTCGGGCGTATGGCCATGAACGACGAGGAGACCGTGGCGCTGATCGCCGGTGGCCACGCGTTCGGCAAGAGCCACGGCAAGGTCGCGGCCGCCCGGATCGGTGCCCCGCCCGAGATCGCCCCGATCGAGGCGATGGGACTGGGTTGGCACAACCCGGAGGGCACCGGGAACGCGGAGCACACGATGACCAACGGCATCGAGGGCTCGTGGACGCAGAACCCGACCCAGTGGGACAACTCGTATCTGGAGAACCTGTTCGGCCACGAGTGGAAGCAGAGCCAGAGCCCCGCCGGGGCGCTGCAGTGGACGCCCAACGACGAGGGCGCCCCGAAGACCCCGGACGCGCACCTGGTGGGCGTCGAGCACCCGCTGATGATGATGACCAGTGACATCGCACTCAAGGTCGACCCGGTCTACCGCGAGGTCTGCCTGAAGTTCCTCGGCGACTTCGACTACTTCACGACGGCGTTCTCGAAGGCGTGGTACAAACTGACCCACCGCGACATGGGTCCCAAGTCGCGTTACCTGGGGCCCGAGGTCGCCGCGGAGGACCTCCCCTGGCAGGACCCGCTGCCCGACCTGGAGCACGAGGTGATCGGCGACGCAGGGGTGGGTCGTCTCAAGCAGGCGATTCGGGATTCCGGGCTCTCGATCTCCGACCTGGCTTTCACTGCGTTCTCCTCCGCCGTGTCGTTCCGCGACTCCGACAAGCGCGGGGGTGCCAACGGTGCACGGCTGGCGTTGGCGCCGCAGAAGGACTGGGCGGTCAACCGCCGCACCGTCGGCGTCATCGCCGCCCTGCGCGGCATCAGGGACGCCTTCCATCAGGCCGGGCTCGAGAAGGTCAGCCTCGCCGACGTCATCGTGCTCGGTGGGTGTGTCGCGATCGAGCAGGCAGCCAGCGCTGCGGGCGCGGAGGTCGGGGTGCCCTTCACCCCCGGCCGGGTCGACGCCACCGCCGAGCAGACCGACGTCCCCACCTTCGAGTGGTTGGCACCGGTCGTCGACGGGTTCCGCAACTACGTGAGAGACGACTACGCGCGGATGACGAGCGTGGCGCCCGAGCAGATGTTCCTCGACAAGGCGGCGCTGCTGAACCTCACCGCACCGCAGTGGGTCGCCCTCACCGGCGGTCTGCGCGCCCTGGGCTGCAACTACGACGGGTCGGTGACCGGGATCTTCACCGACCGGGTCGGCGCACTCACCACCGACTTCTTCACCACGGTGACGAGCATGGACTACGAGTGGAGCAAGCAGGACGAGGCCGGCACCTCATTCGTGCTCACCGATCGTGAGAGCGGCGAGATTGCCTACCGGGCCACGCGAAACGACCTGTTGTTCGGCTCCAACCAGCAACTGCGCGCGGTCGCCGAGGTGTACGCCGCCAGCGATGGTCACCCGCGCTTCGTGCGCGACTTCGTCGAGGTGTGGAACAAGGTCATGATGGCCGACCGGTACGACGTGAAGGCCGGCTAGAAAGCCTGCCTGCGCAAGGGGACCCCGACCACCGACCCACCGACACCCACGATCGCACTGACCTGCGGTCGTTGGATCGGTGGGCTTTCGTCGGGGCGATGAGACCCATATGAATCCAGGCGGTGTCGCCGGTTGTGGCGACTCTGTAGTCCGATCGGCCCTGGACTGCTGAGTGTGGTCACACCTGCTGGAGACCCGGCGGATGCTGTCAGCTCGCGAGATGTTCGCCCCCGAGGTGTCTGTTCACCGGGCTGACTGTGACCGGGGCCGTGAAGCAGTCGGGCGTTCCCTTCGTAGCCTGCCCTTCTTGTTGACGGCAGCCCGTTCGGTCGGGCCGTCGTCGTGCGCATCCCTCCCGTCGAGGCTGTAGGCGGAAAGGACGGTCTGTCCCTGCGGCAGCAACAGACTGAACAGTTTCAGTCTGCGGCGTGTGGCCTGGCAGACCGCGAGCCAGTCGCACCGATCGATGGAATCATCGCCGGTCCACTGATTCACCGGGATGAGGATCATGTCGGTGGCATTCGTTTCGATTCGTTGCACCAGGACCGGTTGACGGGTGAAATCGTCCTCGGACTCGATGCCACGGTACGAGCCGGGAGGTACCGGAAACTGAAACAGACCGATCACCGCGCCCGAGCTCTCCTGGAAGCGGACCTCCCGGTTGGTGACGCCGACCGGGGCAATTTGCACCCACCGCACCGCCACCGAACCTCACCCCTGTTGAACTGCTGAAAATAGTGAATGTGTGTTCATAGCTCTGATCAACCTGCCCCATCGAAAACTTGGCGCCTCAGGCTCTCTCCTCAGGACGCCCGCCCATCGGCATGAAAGAACAGAGTACGTGGAGCACCGCGATGTCAACCAGGCCAGGGACATCAACGACATCACCGCCGGGAACAACGGCTCCTGCGGCAACGTGCTGTGCCAGACCGGCACCGGCTGGGACGGCCCCACCGGGCTGGGCACGCCCAAGGGCGTCGCCGGACTCACCCAGGGCGAGCACGGCGACATCATCGGCACCGTCACCGATTCCGTCACGGCGAAACCGATCCTGGGCGTCACCGTCTCGGCGACCGCCACCGACGGCACCACCTACCACGCCACCACGGACGCCAAGGGCAGCTACGACATTCCAGCGGCGACCGGTACCTACGGCCTGACGTCGAGCAAGTACGGCTACGCCGGGGAGTCGCTCTCCGGCGTGGCGGTGACCAAGAACTACTCCGTCACCGAGAACTTCACGCTGACCGCGCAGGCCACCAAGACCGTGTCGGGCAAGGTCTCCGACGGCTCTGGCCACGGCTGGCCGATGTACGCCAGGATCACCATCGACGGCTACCCGAACGGAGCGGTCTTCACCGACCCGTACACCGGCCACTACTCGGTGGCGCTGCCGGCGGGCAATACCTACAAGATGCACGTCGGCTCGGCCGAGCTGTCCGGTTACGTCGAGCAGGACGTCACGGTGAACCTGACCGCGGCAGGCGCGTCGCAGAACATCGCATTGAAGGTCGACGCCGTTTCCTGTTCGGCCCCCGGTTACGCCTACGCCGACACCGGTCTCAAGACCGACTTCACGGGTTGGTCGGGCAAGACCCCGCAGGCCGGCTGGAGCATCACCGACGGCGTCGGCAACGGCCAGACCTGGGTCTTCGACAACCCGGGCGGCTGGGACCCGCCCGTCGGCGGCGACTCACACTTCGCCGACATCGACTCCGACCACTACGGCCAGGGCGGCAGCCAGAACAGCTCGTTGGTGTCGCCGGTGGTCGACCTGTCCCACCTGTCCACCGCGGGACACCCTGAGATCGGTTTCGACAGCACCTACATCGGGTTCCCCGGTCAGAGCGGTGACGTCGACCTGAGCCTGGACGGCGGGAAGACCTGGTCCACGCTCTGGCAGGGAGACAGCGGCGGGAACCCCGGTCGGGTCGACGTGCCGATCCCGCAGGCCGCCGGTCAGGCCAAGGTCCAGGTGCGGTTCCACTTCACGGGTTCCTGGAGCCGGCGGTGGGAGCTGGACAACGTGCTGTTGGGTGGCCGCACCTGCGCGCCGACACCCGGTGGCCTGATGGCGGGTGTCGTCACGGACGCCAACACGAAGGCCCCGCTGAACGGGGCGACGGTGGCGGGCAGCGCCGACCCGACCAGCTTCGGCGTCAGCATGCCCACCCCGGACGACGCGAACCTGTCCGACGGGTACTACTGGCTGTTCAGCCCGCACACCGGTGCGACGAAGTTCACGGTGACCGACGGCCGGTACACCGCGATGACGGGAACGGTTGCACTACCGGCCAACTCGGTCCTGCACCGCGACTGGAAGCTGGGCGCCGGACACCTGAGGTCGAGCACCCACAGCATTGCGCAGACCGGGCAGTTGGGGGCGACCACGTCGGGCACCGTGACGTTCACCAACGACGGGACGGCCGCGGTGCACGTCAACCTGTCGGAGGAGGACGGCGGCTTCACCCCGATGAACGGGCAGCACCAGGCGACGATGCCGGGAGCCCCGGCCCAGCTGGTGCCGGCGAAGGTCAGCTACGCGGCCCTGCCACCGGCCACTGGCGGCGCGGTCGTCAGGCCGGGCGCGGTGGCGCAGGTGAACGGGCACAAGGTGGCGCTCCGCCAGGCCTCGCCGTCCGTCGGACCGTGGACCGACATCGCGAACCTGCCGTCCGGTCTGATGGACGACGCGGTGGCCTATCACGCCGGCAAGGTCTACGTGGTGGGCGGCACCGACGGCTCGAACGTCCAGAACGGCGTGAACGTCTACGATCCGGCGACCAGGGCGTGGACCGCACTGGCGAACCTGCCGGAGCGGCTGAACGGGCCGGTAGCGGCGTTCATCGGAACCAGGCTGTACGTCGCCGGGGGCTGGAACGCCACCTCGGGCGCCAGCACCCACGCCTACTCCTACGATCCCGGCAGCAATGTGTGGTCCCAGCTGGCCGACCTGCCGGGCGGCGCCGCCATGGCGGGGTCCGCGGTGGTCGGCGGCCGGCTGTACGTCGTCGGTGGCTGCACCGACGGGACGTGCACCGGCTCCTCATCGGTGTTCAGCTACAGCCCGGACAGCGGTGCGTGGACGCAGGCGCCGCAGTACCCGCAGACGGTCGCGTTCCTGTCCTGCGGCAGCGCCGCAGCCGAGATCGTCTGCGCTGGTGGGGTGAACACCTCCAGCGGCGCCTCGACAGCGAGCACCTACACGTACCTGCCCGGCGCCGGCACCTGGCAGAAACGGGCCGACCTCCCGGTCGACGCCTGGGGTGCGTCCTCCTCCTCGGCCGACGGAAAGGTGCAGGTTTTCGGCGGCGTCGTCAACGCGGGCAAGGACCTGACCAATCAGGCCTTCGAGTACGACCCGCAGTCCGATCAGTGGACGGCACTGCCGAACTCGAACAACGCGGAGTACCGCGGCGGTGGCGCCTGCGGGCTCTACCAGGTGGGCGGCGCCAACCAGAGCGGTGTGAGCGCGCTGGCCCAGTCGCTGCCGGGCTACGGCAGCTGCAACGGCGACGCCGACGTGCCGTGGTTGAGCCAGGACAAGCCGACGTTCGACGTGGCGCCTGGGGCCTCGGTGAAGGTGCGGATCAGCATGGACTCGTCCGTCGTCGGCCAGCCGGGCGACTACCTGGCCCTGGTCGACGTCAGTACGAACACCCCGTACGCGTCCGCGTCGATCTCGGCCACCATGCACGTCACCGCGCCGAAGGCGTGGGGCAAGCTGGCCGGCACGGTCAAGGACAGCGTAGGTAGCCCGCTCGCCGGGGCGACGGTCCAGGTGTGCACGATGTACAACACCGCGACCGGCACCTGTGGCCCGCAGTCGTACACCCTGAAGACGGACTCCAACGGGTACTACCAACTGTGGCTCAACAAGGGCTTCAACCCGCTGGAGATCATCGCGGCACTGCAGGGCTACCAACCGATGCTCAAGGTCGCGCGAGTCCCGGCGGGCGGGACCACCACGGTGGCCTTCGTCCTGCCCGAGGTCTGATCGCCGGGACCGGATGCGAGCAGGGACGTCCCGGTCATCTGCACCGGGACGTCCCCCCGCGACTCCCTCCCGGCCGGGTAACGTCACCCCCATCGCAGGACGTCTCTCGACGGCGTCGCGGGTGCCAGGACCACGAGGGGTGGGTGCATGGCCACGAAGCCGGGAGCGCCGTATCCGCTGGGCGCCACCTTCACCGGCGGCGGCACCAACTTCGCTCTTTTCAGCCGGGACGCCGTCCGCGTCGACCTGTGTCTGATCGACCCGGACGGTACCGAGAATCGAATCGACGTCCTGGAGGTCGACGCCTTCGTCTGGCACGTCTACGTGGACGACATTCGACCGGGTCAGCGATACGGCTATCGGGTGCACGGTTCGTACGCACCGGCCCAGGGTCTGCGATTCAACCCCAGCAAGCTGCTGCTCGACCCCTACGCCAAGGCGACAACCGGTGCGATCGAATGGAACTCGTCGCTGTTCTCCTACGAATTCGGAGACCAGACCGCGTTCAACATCGACGATTCGGCCGCATCGACCCTGCGCAGCGTGGTCATCGACTCCACCTTCGACTGGAGGGGGGACCGGCCCCCGGAGATTCCCTACCACCGTACGGTGATCTACGAGGCGCACGTCAAAGGGCTGACCGCGCTCCACCCGGACATCGAAGAAGGCCTCCGCGGCACATTCGGGGGAGTGGACCACCCGGCGGTCATCGCGCATCTGAAGAGGCTGGGTGTCACCGCCCTCGAGTTGATGCCGGTGCACCAGTTCGTGAACGACGGCACGTTGATCGACAAGGGACTGTCGAACTACTGGGGGTTCAACACCATCGGGTTCTTCGCCCCGCACCAGGGCTACACCGCCGACATCCGCGCCGGCGCCCAGGTACAGGAGTTCAAGACGATGGTCCGCGAGCTGCACGCGGCCGGCATCGAGGTGATCCTGGACGTCGTCTACAACCACACTGCCGAGGGCAACCACCTCGGTCCCACCCTGGCATTCCGCGGCATCGACAACAGCTCGTACTACCGCCTCGTCGAGGGCGACGAGCAGTACTACCGGGATTACACGGGCATCGGCAATTCACTCAACGTCCGCCAACCCCACACCCTGCAGTTGATCATGGACTCCCTGCGCTACTGGGTGATCGAGATGCATGTCGACGGTTTCCGGTTCGACCTGGCCTCGGCTCTGGCGCGCGAGTTTTACGACGTCGACATGCTGTCCACCTTCTTCGAGGTGGTGCAACAGGATCCGGTGGTCTCGCAGGTGAAGCTCATCGCCGAGCCGTGGGACGTGGGACCGGGTGGATACCAGGTGGGAAACTTTCCGGCGCTGTGGACAGAGTGGAACGGGAAGTACCGGGACACCGTCCGTGACTTCTGGCGGGGTCAGCCCTCCACCATCGGCGAGTTCGCCTCCCGCGTCACTGGTTCGGCCGATCTCTACGAACGTGGCGGTCGCCGGCCCAGCGCGTCCATCAATTTCGTCACCGCACATGACGGATTCACCCTGCTGGACCTCGTTTCCTACGACCAGAAGCACAATGCGGCCAACGGCGAGGGCGATCGGGACGGTGACAACAACAATCGAAGTTGGAACTGCGGCGTCGAGGGGACCACCACCGATCCCGCGATCCTCACCCTCCGGGCCCGCCAGCAGCGAAACCTGATCGCCACGCTGCTGCTGTCGCAGGGCGTTCCGATGATCTCGCACGGGGACGAACTGGGACGAAGCCAGGGAGGCAACAACAACGGCTACGCCCAGGACAATCTCGTGAGCTGGATCGACTGGGCGAATGCCGACCAGGCGTTGATCGACTTCACCTCCGCTCTGATCCACCTCCGGCTCCGCCATCCGACCTTCGCCCGCCTGACCTATTTCACCGGGACGATGATCCCGGTGGCCGGGCAGACCCCGCTGCCGGACATCGGCTGGCTGACCCCGCAGGGGTCACCGATGTCGGAGCAGGACTGGGACACCGGTTTCAGCAAGTCTGTGGGTCTGTTCCTGAATGGACAGGCGATCGCGGGACGGGACAGCGACGGCCGTTCCCTTCATGACGTCGACGTGCTGCTGTTCTTCAACGCGCACTACGAGACCGTCGACTTCGAGCTACCGGAGAGGGCGCTGGAGAACGAGTGGCGATATGCGCTGGACACCTCGGCAGCCGGATCGGAGCTCGCCACGGGGGTGGTGGCCGCGACCGTACCGCTTGCAGGTCGATCCATCGTGCTGATCCATGTCGTCGAACCGGCTGCTGAAGTCCCGGCGAGCGACTGACCGGATCGCTCGATCCTCAGGCGTGGGTGATCCGCCAGTCGCGCTGGTGCACCTGACCCAGGAAGGGCGACAGGCGATCCGCACCGCCGAACGGTGGTTCGTCCGGGCCCACGACCTCTACCCGGCGGAGCAGCGGGCGTTGGAGTTCGGGGGCACTGTGGTGCGGGTGCCGGGTGAGCAGATCGAGTTCGAGGTCGATTCAGCCAGGGCCGCAGCCGAGTTGGCGGCCACCGCCGCGCGGAAGGCCCGCCGCGAGAGGAAGTCGGAAGACTTCAAAGCCGGCATGCACCGCCTGTTCCACCACGACCACGACAAGGCCGACGCCTGAGCCGCCCCTGGTCGATCAATCACCCATCGGAGCCTGCGACGATGCTGCCGTCGGGTCAAGATCCTGCACGGTCAACGCGTAGGTCGACGACGGGGGGAGGGGGGAGCTGCTACTCAGCCCCTGGTCGGCGTCGATGCGGATCAGTTCACCAGAGTCGAGCAGGCGCCACCCGGGGTCGTCGTCCATCGGCTCGC
Source organism: Nakamurella sp. PAMC28650 (assembly GCF_014303395.1). Taxonomy (GTDB): domain Bacteria; phylum Actinomycetota; class Actinomycetes; order Mycobacteriales; family Nakamurellaceae; genus Nakamurella. The sequence continues at coordinate 4,332,526 of NZ_CP060298.1, read as the reverse complement.
TCGCCACCACGGTCGCGCTCCGGCCGGCGAGTTCAGCAGACCGGGCCCGGATCCGAGAAGTCGTCGCCTCCAGTGCACCGCGACCGGCGTCCTTCGCCCGCTGCAGCACCCACAGCTCATTCGTGTCCGGGAAGCGAAGAGCCCAGAGTTGTTGCGGTGTCGCGAGGATCAGGTTCAGGCTGTACACCGGAACGTGGGTGGCGGTCCAGATCAGCGCGGCGATCAGCCCGGCCTCGACATCGCCGTTCCGAGCCCGGATCTCGGCGGTGACGAGGGCGAACAACCGCTCGCTGTCGGTGTCGCCCCTGACCAGGCCGGTGGCCCCCATCCGGTCGAGCCGACGGTCCAGGCGATCCAATCCGGTGAACGCGCCATTGTGGGCGAACAGCCGGCCGTCCTGGCTGAACGGATGGGTATTGACCACGCTCAGACCACCCGTACTGGCGTAGCGGACGTGGGCGACGAACACCGGGCTGGTGAGATCACGGGCCTGCGTGGCGAACTCCCGGTCCTGCCACGCCGCGATGGGTTCCTTGTGGAGCTCCGGTGCACCCGCGGGGGTGAACACGCCGATTCCGGTGCCGTCAGGTTCCCGATGGCTCTGCCGCACCAGGCTGTCCGGGGCGCTCAACAACCAGAAGGTCGCGCGGACCGGCGATCCGGCGTGCAACCCGAAGAGGCGACACATGTCCACTCCGATCTGACGTGGGCGGCCGGCGGTGGTTGCGGAGGGATCGTGACTGCGCAGCGACGTGACTGCGCAGCGACGTCGAGCCTACGGCCGCGGCGGCAAAGGTCCCGGACGGGTGGGGCCCAATGGGCACTATCGGTCGGTAGCTCCAGATCACAGGATGCTGGGGTGCGTCTCGTCGACGAATTCATGGAGGAGGTGGCCGATGTCCGTCGGCGAACTTGGACCTGCCCCACCACCGCTCCTGCCGCCGCACGAGCAGCAGGTCGCTGACAAGGTCTGCGAGCAGTTGCTCGGGCAGACCCGACACAGCATCGGTGCGGCCGAACTGATGGGCCACGCCCAACAGGCCATCCGCGATCTCCGAGCGTCGATCAGCCTCGAGTCGTTGGCCGAGATGGCCAGTGCGCTCGTCGTCATGAGGCTGGGCAACGGTTATCGGGACTGAGCTCGCGTGGGTCACGGCCACGGCCGGCCGACGCCCTACCCCTGTTCGCCTGGACGCAAGGCGTCGTCGTTCGGAAGGCGGTGGAGTTCCTGCCGCGCCGCCATCGTCAGGGTGATGCCGTGATGGTCGGCTCGATCCTGCAGCAGACTGCGGGCCGCAGAGGGATTGGCGGCATCGCCGCGGTCGATGAGTACCCCGATCGCCTGGTGGAGGGGGGAGAGTTCGTCGATCCCGATCCCGATCCCGATCGCGGTGCCGGGGGCGAGCCGGTGGGCCGGCGGGGGTAGGTGGGCGTCCATGACCAATTCGTCGGCCGGCCCGGACATGGCGCAGCCGCCGGTGACCAGTCCTCGAAAGGCACCAGGTTTCCCGGCGTAGAGGACCACTTCACAGTCTGCAATACCTGGTAGCGGCGAAAAACGCAGCAGCAAGGAGGATTTCGCCGTTCGGGACTCGACGGTTCGTACGGTGACCACGTCGTCCCCGAGGTGGGAGGTGATGATCAGACCCAGGAACGAGGGGATGGCAGCGGTCAGGTCGTCGGTCAGCAGCGTCAGCATGGCGTGCAGGTCGGGTCCCGGGTCATCCAGGGCACTGCTGAGGACGTCGAGCTCGTGCACGAGGGCTGGCGGAAATTCCACGAGGGTGAACTCCGGGTACGTCCCGATACGCTGCTCGGTACCGCTGGGGCCGGGCCGACGCAGCTGCGTCATGGCCGGAATGGCTGCCGTCGCGAAACGGGGTCGGGACCCCGTCTCGAATGCTGCAGCGGATTGAACCTTACGCCGTATAGCTAGACCCGCCGCTGCGGCCCCGGTCATTCTTGCGCTCTGGATGGCGAGCGACGAGCCCGGCTCGGTCAGTCGATGTCGGCGGTCGCGATCTCAGCCCGGGCTGCCGCGGCACGGCGATGACGCTTCTGCTCGTACATCGCGGCGTCCGCGTCCTGCCAGGCCCCGGGAAATCCGGAGATGATGCTGTAGGGGGCATGTCCGATGGACCCGGGCGTGCCGACCCGGTTCAGTTGTTTCTCCAGCCGGTCCACCAATCGCTGGGCCTGCTCGGAGTTGGCGTCGGCAGCCAGGATCCCGAATTCGTCCCCACCGAGCCGGGCCAAGATGTCCGACGCCCGCGTGGTTTCCTGGATGGCGCAGGCGGCCTGCCGGATGTGGGCATCGCCGGCGTCGTGACCGTAACGGTCGTTGACCAGTTTCAGACGGTCCAGGTCCAGGATGACCACGGAGCCGGTGTGCCCGAAACGACGGTACCTGGCCTCGTCCGATGCCAGGAACCGGTCCCAGCCGCGGCGGTTGTACAGACCGGTCAGCACATCCGTCTCGGCGTCGGTCGCCGATCGTTCGGCCAACTGCTGGGCCGCGGTGCGCTGCAGATCGGCCTGCAGGATCGTCGACAGCAACTGCGCGAGGATCTGCAACAGCGGGCCGTGCTGCACCAGATCCGCCGATTTCGCCGACGGATTCAACCCGCACAGGGTTCCGAAGATCTCGCCGTCGGCCTGCACCAGGGGCAGACCGACGTACGCGCCGATCTCCAGGTTCTGGCGGACTCCGGCGGTGGCGTAGACCGGTACCTGCTCGACGTCGGGTGCGATCTGCGGTCCGTCACCGGTCAACATGTGCTGACACATCGAGTCCGACCACGAATGGGAGTCGCCGGCGCTCTTGTCGTAGACGGAGTCCTCGACCGCCAGGTAGAGCTGCGCACCCTCGCTGTGGCGGGTGACCGACCAGAATCCCATCGGTATCGCCGTCTGCAAATACGTCAGGACGTGGGCGCAGGCTTCGTCGAACGTCGTACTCGCGCCGAATTGCGGTAGCTGCACGTCGAACCTCCTCCCCGGGTTGTCCAGACCTCGCCTGCGAACATCGAAAAACTCGATGACCAACGGTAGCCCAGCGACATGCCGTTGACCAGACCGGCTCGCCGTGGCCGACGGCCGGATCCGGGACCGGGTGGGTCCAGTGATCACGCCCGAGGCGGTCGATCGAGCCGATCAGCCGGCGATGAGGGCCTGGACGTCTGCTTGTTGCGAGCGGACCCGACGTGGCTCGGGGCCCGCCAGCAGGTTCGAGAAGTCCATCAGGTCAGGGTGTTGGGGTCGGCCCAACAAATACCCCTGGATCTGTACGCCGGGCGGCAGGGTGTCACGTTGCTCCGCGGTTTCCACCCCTTCGACCACGCACGTCAGGTCCAGTTCCGCAGCCAGTCCGGCGACGGCCTGCACGATCTTCTGGCTGATCTTGTTCTCCGGCAGACCGGCGGTGAACGACCGGTCGATCTTCAAGGAGGACAACGGGAGGGTGACCAGGTACTGCAGACTCGAGAATCCGGTCCCGAAATCGTCGATGGCGATGCCGACGCCATCCTGGTGCAGTCCGCGCAACGTCTGCAGGGTGGAGGTTCCCGCGTCCAAGAGGGCCGACTCGGTGAGCTCGAGGATCAGATCTTCCGGGCGCAGGCCGGCGCGGCTCAGGGTGCCGTGCACCTCGATTGCGAGTGAAGGGTCCCTGGCCTGCAGCGCCGAGATGTTCACGGCCATGGTGACCTCGGCCAACCGCGGATGCTGGTTGCGCCACTTCGCCAGCTGCTGGCAGGCCAGTTCCAGCATCCGCGCGCCCAGGGCCCGGATCATTCCGGTGTCCTCGGCAATCGGGATGAACTCGTCCGGCCCCACGAAGCGGCCCTGCGCATCGGTCAGTCGCGCCAGAGCCTCGAATCCGAGCAGCGCTCCGGTGGTACCGCTGAAAATCGGTTGGAAGGCAGCGCCCAGGACGGCGCCGCTGTGGCGACCGTCAGCAGCCGGAGGTGACGCGGCCCCGGCCGGGTTCCGGAGCGCCTGGCGGAGGAGTTGTTCGATCCGGTTACGTTGTCCGGCATCGGCTCTCATCCCCGGGATGAACACCTCGAATCGATCTTTGCCCAGACTCTTCGCCCGATACATCGCAGCGTCCGCGTCCTGGAGCAGATCTTCGGGCGAGGTGGAGTGTGGTCGAGCGGCGGGGGCGTGGTTGGCGGGGGAATGGTCGCTGGGGGAATGAAATACCGGGGACTGACTGCTGTGGGTGATCCCGATGCTGGCGCTGATCACGTGTTCGTTTCCGTTGATGATGATCGGGGGCCGCAGTGCCTGCCCGATGCGTTCGGCGATCGAGATGCCTACCTGGTGGTCGGAATGCTGCTCGGGAACATCGGGAGACTGACCGTCCCGGTTCCACGGCTCGACGACGACGACGAACTCGTCGCCGCTGATGCGGGCGACCGTGTCACCCGGGCGCACCACGTTGCGCATCCGTCGGGCGATCTCGATGAGGACCTGGTCACCGACGGCATGCCCAGCTGTGTCGTTGACCCGCTTGAATCCGTCGAGGTCGCAGAACAACACCGAGACCGCTCGCTGCAGATGCGCCGAACGCTGGAGCGCACCCGCCAGTCGGTCCATCAGCAGTGCGCGGTTGGGGAGGCCGGTCAAGGTGTCGTGCAGCGCCGAGTGCTGCAGCCGCTGCTCGATGTTCACTGCGTCGGTGATATCGCGCAATACCCCCACCGCCCGGGTGATCCCGGCGTCCATGTCGTCGTGCATGGCAGCGATCCGGCGGGAGAACCAACGATAGTCACCGTCGGCGGCCAGCAGTCGATGGTGCATCTGCAGCACCTCCCCGGCGGGAGCACCGACGAGCTGCCGCATCGAGATGGGCAGCTGTCCGCGATCATCGGGATGGACGACGGAGTTCAGGAACGCGGTGATCCCGGCTGCCGCGGTGGCCTCCGGGTAGCCGAGCAACTCGGGAACCGAACGATTTGCCCAGGTCATCGATTCGGTCGAGACGTCGTAGACGAAAATGATGTCGGGGGAGGCCTCGACCACGGCCTGATGGAAGGTTTCCGCGGCCAGTGCCTGGGCGTGGGCGTGCACGTGCTCGGTGACATCGGCGATGGCGCCGACGATCCGGATGCGCTCCCCGTCCTGGTATTGCGCCTGGCCCCGCGAGTCGATCCAGCGCAGCGAGCCGTCGTCGTGCCGATTGATCCGGTAACGGACCCGCAACGGCCTCCCGCTCCGCATGCATTCCTCGACTCCCGCATTGACCGGAGCCTGGTCCTGCGGGTGAATGCACTCCAGCGCCGCCGCGTAGTCACCGGAGAACTGGTCGGGGTCCAATCCGTAGAGCTCGAACAATCCGGCCGACCAGGTGACCGCCCGGGTCCGTAGATCCAACTCCCACCATCCGACACCGCCGATCGATTCGACGTCGCGCAGCCGTCGCCGTTCCTGGGCCAGTGCATCGAGCAGCAGACCACGGTCCTCGGCGGCTACCACGACAAGTCGGCACACACGCTCATGGGCCCCCCAAGATCAGATGTGGCTCGAGAGCCGCAGGCAAGGATTGATTACCGACCTTCGTCGTACCGGACGTCACTGATCGTTACACCTACACTACGGATTCGTCACCTCGGTCCCCTGTCACCGTCCCGGGGTTGTCGGTCACCGGCGCGTCGACCGGTAGTCGGTCGAGGTCTTGGAAATGGACCACACTCTCTGTGACACAATAACTTTGAACATAAAATTCGCCCAGTCGAAGGGGATGGGCCGTAGTGGTGGCAGGCGGTGTCCGAACCACCCGTTCGGGGGGCGACACCATTCCCTCCTGACAGGTCTGGTATCGCAAGGGGCCAAAAAATCCGGGATCATCCTCTTTGGAGTGAATAACGCGCCCGGTAGATGTAAAAAAGCGATCGTCCTCCGCAGACCCCTCCCTGATCCAAGTATCCGGGCTCCAGATCAGGCGCCCGTGCGCGTCGCCGGGCAGGCCGTCGTGTGTCGTTGTATCAGGAGCGGCCGGCTGCTCTCCTGTTGACCAGGCGAGGGCGGCGGCCGGGTCGACAACACCCGGCCCCCCGTCGATCGAGCCTGGAGGAAGCCTGCACGACGGACGTCCACGGAGTGACGGAGTGGCTGATGAGCTCGTACGACAACGGAGTCAGGCGTCGGTCGCCCGTGATCGGCGACCTGCAGATCGAGCCGGTCGACTCGCTGTCGGCCGACACCAACGCGGCCGAACCGGTCGACGTACTGCTGGAACTCAACATGCGGTACCCGGGTGGCCGCGTCGCCGTCACGCGGGCGCTGTCCCGGTTGTGGGACAGCTGGTCCGCGGTGGCCCGGCCCGCGATCGACGGCGGCCCGCCGGTTGACGCCGACCCAGCCGAGCCGGCCGAGCCGGCCGACGCCGATCCGGCCGAGCCGGCCGAGCCGGCCGAGCCGGCCGACGCTGATCCGCTCTCACGTCCGCGGCGCGTCAGCAGCCACATCTATCAGGTCGTCGTGACCAGGGCCGAACTCGATCAGCTCATCACTGCCGACCGCAACGACCGGAACGGCGGCGCCACCGTCATCTTCAAGGCCTGGCCCGACTACGCGTTGTACCCCCTGATCGACCGTTCGGCCGCCACGGTCAAGGCGCCGGCCGCCTGGCGTTCCTATCAGGCGCTGGGAAAGGAAATCGTCTGGGCGGTCATCGATTCCGGGATCCAGGCCGACCACCAGCACTTCGCCGACCTGCTGATCGCCGGGGACATCCCCGCCGACGCCACACCTCCGATTGTGGCTGCGATTCCCGGAGCCGCCGCACCGGTCTCGAAGGCCACCGGCTTCCACCGCGATTTCACTTCGCTGGTGGCGCCCAGCCAGCTCGGCCCGCTGGTGGGTCCCGGCGCCCCGCTCACTGACGAACTCGGCCACGGCAGCCATGTGGCGGGCATCATCGCCGGACAGGGAACCCGTGGCTCGGTCGTGGTGGCTGCCTCCGACGAGCCGTCGGGGAGCGAAGGCTTCGTCCAACGCACGCCGGGCGACGATCTGTGGGGAATGGCGCCGAATTGTCAGCTGGTCAGCCTGAAGGTGATGCGGAAGAACCTCCAGGGTGACTGGGTGACCTCCTCGGCGGCGATCATTGCGGCCCTGGAGTACATCCGCACCGACGTGAACGTCAGCCGATCTGCGATGCAGATCCACGGTGTCAACATCAGTCTCGGCTGCGACTGGGACCCCGCCCACTATGCTGCCGGCCAGTCGCCCCTGTGCCAGGCGGTCGACGAACTGGTGGCCTCCGGGGTGGTGGTGGTGATCTCGGCGGGCAACGGCGGCAGCACCGGGGCCCCGGCGGACGCCAAGCAGAACATCTCGTTGATGGGCACCGTGACGGAGCCGGGCCACGCCGAGGGGGCGATCACCGTCGGCTCGACCCACCGGGATGCCCCACTCGCATTCGGCGTGTCCTGGCGATCCGGGAAGGGTCCCACGCTCGACGGACGCTCCAAACCCGACGTCATCGCCCCGGGTGAGTGGATCACCTCGGTGGCGGTCGGGAACATCAGGGCCAGCGCTGGTCTCAACAAGCCAGGGATCGACCCCCGCCGGACCTATGCGGAGCAGTCCGGCACATCGATGGCGGCGCCGCACGTCTCCGGGGTGATCGCGGGTTTCCTCTCGGCACGCCCGGAATTCATCGGTCGGCCGCAGCAGGTCAAGGAATTGATGTGCCGGACCGCAACCGATCTCGGCCGGGAGCGATATGCGCAGGGTCACGGACTGATCGACGCCATGCGCATGCTGTCCGACAGCTGACCAGCCCTTTCCCTTCGACTCGAGTCCCGACAACGTGGAGGTAACGTCATGCAGCAGATCGCCGGTCGTCCGTACTGGGTCGTGCAGTTCGACCAGCACGGTGCCCTGACCAGTGGAACCCAGGGCGCGCTGGCCGCGGAGATCGCCGCGGCGGGCGTCAGCAACCTGTTCCTCATGAGCCACGGCTGGAACAATGACGTCGCCGCGGCGGAAGCGTTGTACGGACGGATGTTTCCCATCATCAAGGCGCAGTGCGACCTGAATCCGGATGTCGACGACATCGGGTTCATCGGACTCGTCTGGCCGTCGATCCTCTTTCCCGATGACCCGGGCCAGGCCGCGGTCCCGACCGGAATCGGCGCCCAGTCGATCGAGGCGGCCGTGCCATCGCCTGTCAACGTGACCACCCGGAAGACCGGTGGCGAGATCACCGCTGCGATGGCGCGGTCGTTCCCCGGCGACCAGCAGGATGTGCTCGTCGAAATGGGCAGGCTCATCGACGACGGGCTCCGGCACACCACTGCCGGCGATACCACCGAAGTGGAGCAGGCGGCCGACGTCCAGCGGTTCCACACGTTGTTGCAACAGCTCGTCGGTCCGCCGGACGGTGCGACGGAGGACTCGGGGGAGATGTCGCTGCTGGCCAGCCCGGATCCGGTGGCCGACTACCAGCGGATCGCCACCGCGATGGCGACCGGAGCGCAGGCCGGTGACGCCCAGGGTATCGGCAGCATCTTCGGCACCGTGTGGAACGGCGCCAAGGACGCGCTAAGGGTCGCCTCGTTCTGGCAGATGAAGAACAGGGCGGGCGTGGTCGGAAAAGCTGGTCTCGGTCCGCTGCTGGAAGCGTTGCACGGTCAGAACAGTCAGATCCGGGTGCATCTGATCGGGCACAGTTTCGGCGCACGTGTGGTGGCCTGCTCGCTGTCCGGGATCAGTTCCGCGGCGGCCAGCCCGGTCGCGTCCCTGCTGCTGCTACAGGGGGCCTTCTCGCACTGGGCCTTCGCGAGCAACTACCCGCCGAACGGGGACAACGGGTCGCTCCTGGGCACATCGGACCGAGTTCACGGACCCCTGGTCTCGACCTTCACCCAGTTCGACTGGGCGGTGGGCCGTTGGTACCCGAAGGCGTCCTTCCTCTCCGGCGAGGATGCCCAATCGGAGGCGCCCTCAGGCCGCTGGGGTGGCATGGGCGCCGACGGCTTCCAGTCCAGCCAGCCGGCCGCGGGTTTCACCGTCGTTTCCGGGCAACCGGCATATCCGCTGGTGAATGGCACCTTTCACCAGGCGGACGCGAATGGCATCATCACCGATACCGGCCAATCGGCCTTCGCCGGCGCGCATTCGGACATCGTCAAGGACGAGATCGGCTGGCTCGCAGCCCGTGTCGCACTGCCGATCTGAAGAACAAGCCCCCACACCCCCGAACGAACCACCCCGAACCGACCACCGAAGGATGGACGATGGACAGTCTGGTCGTCGACACTGCGCTCGGCATCATCTTCATCTTCGGAACATTTGCGCTGCTGATCTCCGTCGTCACCGAACTGATCGCCCGATTCATCGGATTGCGAGGCGAATACCTGCTGCGGGGCATCCGGTCGTTGGTGGACGAGAAGAACGAGTTCAAGTTGCCGGTGCCGGTCATCCTCCGGCTGCGGAAACCCGCTGTTCCGGGCCGCGAACCGACGTCGAACACCGCGAAGATACTGACGACGTCCTATGTCGCCAATACCGGCGGTAGCGGGGCCCTGCCGGCGAAGCAGAGCTGTCCAACAAGGATCGCCGTTCGCTCCCGTCCTACCTGTCCGGCCGTACCTTCGCGCGCGCCGTGGTGGATCTGATCGTCCCGGATCCCGACCGCAGTGCCACCACGATCGACGCCGTCCGCGCGCAGATCGGCGGACTGGGTGACGGCGCGCTGAAGACGTATCTGCTGTCGCTCACCCGGTCGGCGCAGGTGGACATCAACGGCTGGAGAGAGGAGATCGAGCACTGGTACGACGACGAGATGGCGCGGGTGTCGGGTTGGTACAAGCGCCACGTCCGGTGGATCTCGCTCGGCGTCGGGGTGCTGTTCGTCCTGGTGTTCAATCTGAATTGCTTGCAGTTCGCGAAATCGCTATACACGGATCAGGCGCTGAGGGCGTCGGTGGTCTCCGCCGCGACGTCCGCTTCCAATTGTGGCAGCAAGGATCCGGCCGATTGTCTGAAGAGCGTCGAGGCGCAGATCAGCACGGCCCGAGGTGCGGGGCTGCCCATCGGCTGGGGCAGGGTCCCTGCCTGCGTCGGCGTCCCGCGGCCGTGTGGCGTCCTGGCCACCGAGGGCCTTGCCGATCCCGATCCGGCCGCGGGTCCCTGGTCGCAGATCTGGTACGGCGTACTGATCCTGGCCGGTTGGGCGCTGATGTTGTTGTCGTTGCTGCCCGGCGCCAGGTTCTGGTTCGACCTGCTCGGCAGATTCGGCACCCTGCGCTCGACGGGTCCCAAGCCGGGAACGACCTGGCCTCCCGCCGGAGCCTGCCCGAGGGACGGTGCCGCCCGCCGCAGGCTTCATGGTGCTGCGGTGGTCCGCCGATCGATCCTGCCCTTCTGCGCGTACATCGCCATGTCGGCCCGATGCATCAGATCTTCCAGCGTGTCGCCCGGCTCGGCGATGGCGGTGCCGATGCTGGCGGCGATCCGGAGGTCCAGACCTTGCAGCGGAACCGGCTGCTCGACGCTCTCACCGAGTTCGGTCCGAAAGGAGTCAAGCGATCGGTCCAGGGGCTCGTCACCGAGGAGCACTGCGAATTCGTCGCCACCGAGCCGGGCGGCGGTGTCACCCGGCCGTAGTGCCGCGGACAGCCGGCGCGCGATGACGACCAGGAGCTGATCGCCGGCCCCGTGGCCGAGACTGTCGTTGACGGCCTTGAATCGGTCGAGGTCCAGGAACAAGACCTGGACGCCACCATCGGGACGGTGCCGCATGGCCCGCTCGATGCGTTCGGTGAAACTCCGGCGATTGGCCAGCCCGGTGAGATCGTCGTGCTGGGCGCGATATTCCAGTTGGGACTCCAGTTCCTGCCGCTGGGTCAGCACCGTCTCCACTGCCCGGACCAATCCGGCCATCCTGGTCACCACCAGTAGGAACAGCAGCGCCGATGCGCCCGCAGTCACCGCGATGTCCTGCAGACGATGGGTGATCACCTGGACGATCAGGACCGTCGGTGCGATCAGCGACGCGGCGGCGAGGGCCGACAGGCGTCGCCAACTGGGCCGGGTCTCGGCGACACTGGGCGGTGACGTCAGATCAAATGCGTTGCGATGCAGCGCGATGGCGCCCCACCCGAGGTTGTAGGTGAGGATCAGTGCATCGATCGGGTGGCCGGTGTGGTAGAGCCCCAACAGGTTCAGGACGGCGAACGAGGTGTCGGCGATCAACATGATCGCCACCAGGCCCGCCAGCCAGCCGAACACCGGGCTTCGCCGCCGTGATCCGAGGAAGAATCGGGCGGCGACCGCCACGATCAGGACGTCGGCCACGGGATAGCCCAGGGCGATGAGTCTTTCGGAGAGTGGGGACGTCGGATCGTGCAGCAGTCGGGCCATGAAGAACACCCACGACGCCGCGGCGAAGCCGACCGTGATGATCGCCGCGTCCACGACGGCGGACAGATCTCTCCGGGCGGTGCGGGCCCGTTGCAGACGTAGCAGTCCGGCGGCCAACAACACATAGCCGCCGAGGAAGGCGCCATCGCCGATCGAGGGGAACGGGTCGACGTGAAGGAGGTTGGAGTTGACGAAGTACACGGCGTTACCGATTCCCGTCGCGGCGGGAAAGGCGGCCAGCAGCAGCCAGCCTGCCGTAGGGGTCAGCCGTCGGCGCTGCCTGGCGATCAGGATGACGGTCATCGGAACGAGATTGGAGACGATGAAGAACACGTTCTGCATCGCCTGCGGTAGCAGAAAATAGGCGACGACGCCGACGAGGGACGCCGTCATGTAGACCGGGAACGCTCGGACGGCCGGAGTCCTGGGCCGCGGCTTCGGGTTTTCGGTGCTCGGGCTCATCGGCCTGCTCCGTCGTTCGGTCGGGCCAAAGGTTGGCGGTTGAGCCCGGGAGGGACTCACATCAACCGCCGGTAGTCCCTCGATGACCGATGGTAGCAACCGGGAGGCCGGATGGTGGCCTGCCCGTCAGAGGCACCTACCCGGTGATGGTGAACTTCTCCCAGCTGCCGACGGCCGTCCGGTTGGCGATCAGGGCTCCGGCGCCGCGGTACTCGGCGGTGACGAAACGGCCGTTGACGGCCGATTGTAGCGACACCGTTCGATCGGGGTTGGACACGATGGTGAATGTCTCCCATCGGCCGACCCGGTCGCGGTTGGCGATCAGGGCCGAGGCACCGGCGTGTTCGGCGCAGACGAAGCGGTTGTTGGCACGGGCCCGCAGGGCGACGTGGCCGGCGTCGATGGTCACGACCTCGAACTGTTCGGAGCCGCCGACGACCGCACGGTCCGCGATCAGCGGAAGGGCACTGCGCAGATCGGCGGTGACGAAACGCTGGTTGACCCCGGCGCGCAGTGAGATCACCCGGGTCGGGTGGGTGATGACGGGCGGGTGCGGGGGAGGGGGCACGACTCCCCGGATCTGCGCGACGAGCGCAGGGAGCCGGGGATCGCCAGGGGGCACGTTGATCTCGAAGTGCATCTCGTCGGGAACGCCCGAGAAGTCGCCGCCCCAGTAGACGACCCCTTGGCAATCCGCCAGGATGTTTCGAATTCTCTTGACCTGGAGGGATGTGAACGTGCCCTTGGCACCATTCGGGTGCAGGACGGCGTTGAAATCCACCGCGGTCCCGGAGGCGTGGCAGGACCACCACTTCCGGTTGTTCACGTCGACGCGGTAGTCGTATCCCCAGTCCTGACCGGGCCGCAACTTCTCGACCTCGGCGTTGAACCGTGCCGCGACGTACATGAGCACCCACGCCACGTCGCCCGAACGAACCGGGAGGGCGATGGAGGTGTCCGTCACGTAGTACGACTGCACCCCGATGACGGAGGCGGGCGTGCCCACCGGCCAGCCGTTGTAGGACTGTGCCACAGCAGCTTTGCTGGTGACGGCCGGCGTTCGCGCAGCCCCCGTGCGCAGGCGCGGATCACCGTGGGGCGTCCCGTCCTGTCCGGGCCCCGGCAGGGCTGTCCCTGCATAGGCGGTCGCCGACGCGGCCAGCACGCCGCCCAGGGACAGGGTTCCCAATTGCATCAATCGTCGTCGGTTCAGACTGGATCTGTTCTGGGATTCCATGCTGATTTCTCCTGTACCTGTCGGCGCAGCCGCCGAGATCCGAGGCTGCCAATTCGTCGGTGCGTGGCCCGCTTGGCGTTCTGCGGGAGTCGGTGCACGTCCACGGAGCCGATGGACTCCAAGCCGGACCCCTGCAGGGACAACGTACGGTGTCAGCTACCGGCCATCTCACCGTCTCACCCGTTTCTCCGGTCATTTCATTCGGCAGAGGGAAGATCACGCGAATCGATCACCCTGGGTGATCGTTCCAGTTCAGAGGCTCGGTCAGTGCTGACGCTCCGTGAAGGCCGAGTCGCAAGGTCTCGCTGTTAATCGTGGAGTTGCAGCCGGTCCTCTGAGGACCCGGCATCGGCGCGGCGGTGCGGCGGGTAACTTGCCGGGACATGACGGACGACGAATTGATCACAAATCCCGGGCAGACATCCTCGGTGAAGAAGATGAAGTTGCGTTATGCAGGCATTTGCTCCTCCTGCGCCACCGCTCAGGCGGCCGGGGATCCGGCCATGTACGACCGCGTCCGCAAGAGCGTGATGTGCATCCCCTGCGCCAGTGCGTCGACAGCGACATCAAAACAGTCGCCGGCCATTCCCGCGGTGGCCATCGCTCCAGTACTGGCCGGTCCCGCCCCCGCGCGGCCCTTGGACTCGCCGCCGCCGCCGGCGGTCGGAACGGCGGGGGCCTCGGCGCTGCGGGAATACGAGCGGCGGAAGCAACTGCGGGAAGGGCGAATCCGCGACGCCCATCCTCGACTGGGCAAAATCATCCTCGCGGTGACGGACGAACCGACCTCCACCCGGGTCTGGCGCACTGGCGCCATCGGCGAGCAGCAACTCGGCCGCACTCTGGACGCACTGGAGGGAGCAGGAGTGCTTGTCCTGCACGATCGACGAATCCCTGGTTCCAGGGCCAACATCGACCATCTGGCGGTCGGGCCGGGCGGAGTCTTCGTTTTGGACGCCAAGCGCTACCGAGGCAAGCGACCTGAACGACGGGTGGAGGGCGGCCTGCTACGTCCCCGTGTCGAAAAGCTCTTCATCGGGGGCGGGACCGGAGTGCCCTGCTCGACGGCGTGGCCAAACAGGTCGACCTGGTCAGGGCGGCGCTGGCGAAGGGCGATTCGGCAGCAATCGGAGTTCGCGGGGTGCTCTGCTTCCTCGACGCCGACTGGCCCCTGATCGGAGGTTCGTTCCGGGTCAGAGGGTTCGACGTACTGTGGCCACGTCTGGTCCAGAAACTGGTGGGCACCACCGGGACCCTGGAGCCCGCCGGGGTTGTCGCCCTGCATCGCCTGTTGGCCAACGCCTTTCCGCCTGCCTGACGAGTTGTCGAGCGACTCGTACACGGTGGGTGTGTCGCTTTCACAAACGGTCACCGTTAGTGTGACAAGCTGTACCAAAGCGTGACCGTACGGCGTAGTCATCACGCGACCATACGGCGTAGTCAACGGGTGGTCCACTACGCCTGAGCGTTGGGTCCATCTCGATGGTGATCAGCGAGTGAGGAGACGCAGCAGATGACAGACCAGCAGGCCCCGGAGAGTGTGATCGCCTACGTGCGAGTGCCTCCCAGGGGGCCGGCATGGCCGGTGCACGATCCGGTAGCGGTGCAACAACGGCTGGGGACCATGCTGATGGGCCGGCATTCCGGTCGGCGTCACCTCACCGGCGCCCTCCAGGCGGCCGGGCCGGCGGGCCTTCCGGTGGTGCTGGTCCACGTCGGCACGGTCATCGCGGCGGCGCGGCTGATCAGCATCTCCGAGCAGGGAATGTCGTTGGTCTCCGATCAACGACTGGCTGGACAGCTGGCCGGCCGGTTCATCGAAATGCTGCCGGGGATGACGGTGCAGGTCCGGCGGTCGTCCATCCCGGCCACCACCGCCCCGCCGATGCCGCCCAGGACGTTGCCGCCGAGCCGTCCGATGGGACGGTTGGCCCAGTATGAATGGACCATGGCGGCAATGGATATGCCCCCGGCTCTGTAGCAACTGCGGGTTGACCCTCCCCCGTCGATTACCCGGCGTTTCATCAGTCCGAGCGTGAATGCGGGCACTCGCTGATCACTCTCCGGTGAACTCGGGACTTCTGCGGCCCGGAAACTCCACGGACGCGTGAACCTGTTGCGCCGCCGCACCCCGCCGCCGCCGGTAGGGCTGGATCCGTTGAAGCCAGCAGAGTCTGAGACTGCGTTCGCCCTGCACGATGCAGTGATGCGATCACCACCCACCGGAACACCAAAGATCGCTTTTGCTCACTGTGAGTTCCATCAGCGAGGTTCAGCCGGGCGGGTTTTTCGGAACCGGGCCACGACCGGATGAAAACGCCCTGGCCATTACCACTTTTGCGCATCGGCGCTTACGATTCCAATCGTCAAGGCACTCATCCCGGTTCGGACCGGTGATGGCCAATATCACCGGTCGCTCCATTGCCCCGCCGACCGGGTGGTTCGTCCGGCGCACCAACCGATCGGGTGGGAGGGAGACACATGTATCAGACGTACCGCCCCCTGCTCGACGCGCTGACCCGCCGTGGGGTGGATGCCGCCGCGGTCGAGGAAGCTGCACTGGAGAGCGAGCGCACCGGGCGATCGATCCGCGATGTGCTGATCAACGACTCCGTCGTCACCGAGTTCGAACTGGCCGAGGCGTTGGCCGACGCCCACGGCATCAGCAGCGTCGACCTGATCGGATATCCCGTCGACGCGGTGGCGGCCGCGAAGATTCCGCTGTCCATGGTGCAGCGTCACCGGTTGGTCGGCATCTCGATCATCGGCAACGAGTTGGTCGTGGCCATCAGCGATCCCGACGATGTCGTTGCGCTGGACGACATCCGGGCCGCGACCGGCATGGTCATCCGTCCGGTGGTCGCCGCCCGGAGCGAACTGCGCAAGCTGATCGACCGGGTCAAGCGTAACGACAGCGATCTCGGCGCCGTCGGCGCCTCGGCGCAGCTCGAGGAAGAATCCAACGTCTCCAACCTGACGTCGCTGGGCGACGACGGACCGGTCGTCCGGTACGTGAACTCCCTCATCGAGCAGGCCATCCAAAGTCGTGCCTCCGACCTGCATCTGGAGCCCACCGAGACCGACATGCGGGTCAGGTTCCGGATCGACGGTGTGCTGCACGAGATCGACAAGGTGCCGCGCGGTGTGCAGTCCGCGTTGGTCTCCCGTCTGAAGATCATGTCCAACGTCGACATCACCGAACGACGACTGCCGCAGAACGGCCGGATCACCGTCCGGCTGAATTCGCACAACGTGGATCTGCGGACCGCGACCCTGCCGACGGTCTGGGGCGAGAAAGTGGTCCTGCGGGTGCTCGACACCAGCGGCATCGAACTGGAACTGAAGAAGCTGGGCTTCACCGACGACAACTACACCCGCTTCTCCACCTCGTTCCACAAACCGCACGGCATGGTGCTCGTCACCGGCCCGACCGGATCGGGCAAGTCGACCACGCTGTACGCGACGCTGGCCGAGATCAGCCTGCCGACGGTCAACATCATCACCGTGGAGGATCCGGTGGAGTACCGCCTGGACGGGATCAACCAGGTCCAGGTGAACCACAAGGCGGGGTTGACGTTCGCGGCCGTCCTGCCGGCCATCCTGCGATCCGACCCCGACGTCATCATGATCGGTGAGGTCCGCGACCGGACCACCGCCCAGCTCGCGGTCGAGTCCGCACTCACCGGTCACCTCGTCCTGTCGACCCTGCACACCAACGATGCGCCGAGCGCCGTGACACGTCTGATCGAGATGGGGATCGAACCCTTCCTGGTCGGCTCCGCCCTGGATTGCGTTCTGGCCCAACGACTTGCGCGCCGACTCTGCGAGTGGTGCAAGACCAGCTACGTGCCCAGCGGGACGGGGGAGCAGCCGCTCAACTGGCCCAGCCGGACGATGGATCCGCCCAAGCTGCTCTGGCGTCCCGTCGGCTGCCGCAACTGCGGCCAGACCGGGTTCCGAGGGCGGATGGCGATTACCGAGGTGATGCCGATCAGCGAGGAGATCGAGCACCTCGCGTCGGATCGGGCGTCGGCCAGCGACATCCGGAAGGTCGCCACCGGCGCCGGCATGGTGACGCTGCGGGACGACGGTCTGCGCAAGGCCGCCCTGGGCCACACCACCCTCGACGAGGTCATCCGAGTCACCGTCTGACCCGGCCAGGCTGCCCCCAGGGAATTTCCAGACTTGCACCACGACCTTCCAGAATCGAACGGATGCAATGAACCAGACAATGATCGCGGAGCCGGCCCCCGCCACGCTGGACAGCCCGGCGGTGCTGGACCAGTTGCTGACCCAGACGGTCACGATGGGTGGTTCGGACCTCCACCTGACGGTGGGCATCGCACCCTGTGTGCGGCTCCACGGGTCGTTGACGCCGCTGGCGGGATGGCCGATCCTGACGCCGGAGGACACCCAACGGTTCGTGCGCGCGGCACTGAATGACGAGCAGTGGCAACGATTCGCACGCGACCACGAGATGGACACCGCCTACGGGGTGGCCGGTGTCAGCAGGTTCCGGCTGAACGTCTACCGCCAGCGCGGGTCGGTGGGCGCGGCGTTCCGGACCATCCCGCACTCGATCCCGAAGTTGGAGAACCTGGGGCTGCCGCTCTCGATCGAGCGGTTCGCCCACCTGCCCCGCGGTCTGGTGCTGATCACCGGCCCGACGGGTTCCGGCAAGTCGACGACGATGGCCTCCCTGCTGGACGTCGCCAATCGCACGCGGGCCGGCCACATCATGACGATCGAGGATCCGATCGAGTACGTGCACCGCCACCAGCGGTGCGTGGTCAACCAACGCGAGGTCGGAGTCGACACCGCCGACTTCAGCATCGCTCTCAAGCACGTGCTCCGCCAGGATCCGGACATCATCCTGGTCGGGGAGCTGCGTGACCTGGAGACCACCTCGGTGGCCGTCACCGCGGCCGAGACCGGTCACCTCGTGCTGGCCACCCTGCACACCCAGTCGGCGGCGCAGACCATCGACCGGTTGATCGACATCTTCCCGGCGCACCAGCAGAGCCAGATCAGGGCCCAGCTGGCCAACTGCCTGCAGGGTGTCGTGACGCAGGCGTTGGCACCGCGCAAGGACAGCAACGGTCGGGTGGTGATCACCGAGGTGATGGTGGTCAGCCCAGCGATCCGCAACCTGATCCGCGAGGCGAAGACCTACCAGATCCCGACGGTCATCCAATCATCCGGCGAACTCGGGATGGTCACCTTCGACCAGAGCCTGGCCAACAGCTTCATGGAACAGCTGATCAGCAAGCAGACCGCGCTCGACCTGGCGCACGACCAGGCCGAATTCAAGAGACTCGCGAGGTTGTAGACATGCCTGCCACCAAGACCTACGCCTACGAGGCCGTCGACGCAGCCGGGGCCATGCGCAAGGGCACCATCGACTCCGAATCGGCAGATGCGGCCGCCGTCGCGCTCAGCGGGCAGAAGCTCATCCCGCTGACGCTGGCGGCCAGTGGCGAGGGTCTGCGCCGCGACCTGAAGATCCCGGGTTTTGCGAAGCGGACGAGCCTGAAGGACCTGGCCATCCTGTCGCGGCAGTTCGCCTCGATGACCTCCTCCGGCCTCACCCTGACCAGGTCGCTCGGCATCCTCGAGGAGCAGACCGAGAAGCCGAAGCTCAAGGCGGCGGTGGGTCAACTCCTGGATGATGTCCAGGCCGGAACCACGCTGTCCAAGGCGATGTCGCGTCACCCCGACCAGTTCCCGCTGTTGATGATCAACATGATCGGCGCCGGCGAGACGGGCGGCTTCCTCGACGACGCACTGGCCCGGATCGCCAAGATGTACGAGTCCGACGCCGAGCTGCGGGCCAAGATCAAGTCCGCGCTGACGTACCCGGTGATCGTGCTGATCTTCTCGTTGCTGATGGGCACCGGCGTCATCATCTTCATCGTCCCGATCTTCGAGAAGATGTTCAGCCAGCTCGGCGGCTCCCTGCCGGCGCCGACCAAGGTGCTGGTGGTGTTGTCCCACAACGCCTACTGGGTGCTACCGACCGTGGTGATCGTGGTGGTGGCAGCGCTGCGCTCCTATCGCCGGGCGATGTTGAAGAGCGCCGCGTTCCGGCTGAAGTCCGATCGGCTGAAGTTGAAGATCCCGGTGTTCGGCAAGCTCTACACCAAATTGGCCATCAGCCGCTGGTCCCGTAACTTCGGCACGCTGCTCGCGGTCGGCGTCCCGGTGATCCAGGCATTGGACATCGTCGGCGGGACGTCGGGGAACGCGTTGATCGGCGAGGCCATGCGGGACGTCCGGGACGCGGTCCGAACGGGCAGCACCATTTCCCGGCCGCTGGCCAAGCACACGATCTTTCCGTCCATGGTGGTACAGATGCTCGAGGTCGGCGAGGAAACCGGGCAGACCAGCGAGATGCTCGACAAGGTCGCCGATTACTACGACCAGGAAGTCCAGACGGCCACCGACTCGCTCACCTCGGCGTTGGAACCATTGCTGGTGGTGATCATGGGTCTGGTGATCGGCACCATGGTGATCTGTCTGTACCTGCCGATGTTCACCATCTACCAGAACATTCAGTCGAACTAGTTTGCTTCGACTCCTCATGTCGGTGCAGTTCTGACCGATAGGTGTATTGAAGTCCGACCCGGACCGGCAAAACCGTTGCCCGGCCCGTCACTACTCGAGCCTTGGAGGCTCTCATGCACAACCTGCTTTCCAAGCGCTGGGAAAAGCGCGCCAAGGGCGACAGGGGCTTCACCCTGATCGAGTTGCTCGTGGTGGTGGTGATTCTCGGCGTGCTGATCGCCATCGCGATCCCGCTCTACCTGAACTACCGCAAGGGCGCCAACGATGCGTCCGCGCAGTCGGATATGCGCAACGCAATCAACGTGCTGGAGCAGTGCAATTCTGACAACGGGAAATATCCTACTGTTGCCATCACGTTCGCGACGAGTACCGCTGTCACTGCTACGGGCGACGTTACCTGTGCGAGCAAGACTATCAACCTCAGCAGCAATACGAACCTCAATTACTTTGCCGGTGCGACGGCAGGCAGCAGCTACGTGATCGTTGATACGAACACGGCCGGAGCAGGAAAGGTATATTGCTACAACAGTGCGGTTGGCGGGTCGGTGAAAACTCTCGCTTCGACGGTCACAACCCTGGCAGGTCTTACAAACTCGGCCTGCTAGACGTTCTAGGAGCCGGTGACATCCGGGGAAAAACCTGGATTTGAACCTTAGAAACAGCGATAGTTGGGCCGGTTCTACTGACCTTTGCAGGTGCATCAAATCCCAGCGTCAAAAGACCACGTAATTTAAGGAGTGTCGGCATGGAGCCGTTGATCGTGGTGGTCGCATTGCTCGGCCTCGCGATCGGGTCTTTCCTCAATGTCGTCATTCATCGGGTCCCGGCCGGGATGTCGTTGTCCCGGCCGGGGTCGCACTGCCCGGCCTGCGCACATCAGATCCGGAATCGGCACAATATCCCGGTGGTAAGCTGGCTGGTGCTTCGCGGAAAGTGTGCCGACTGCCGGGCGCGGATCAGCGTGCGCTATCCGGTGGTCGAATTACTCACCGCAGTCATCTTCATCGCGCTGGTCGTGAGGGTTGCGGGGGAACATCAACTCGCAACCCTCCCGGCGGTGCTCTACTTCACGGCGATGGGGATCAGCCTCAGTCTGATCGACCTCGACGTGGGACGGTTGCCCAACGCGATCGTCTATCCGTCCTACCCGGTGCTGGCCGTTCTACTAACCGCAGCTGCGGTGGCGCAGGGCGATCCGGCGGCCCTGCTGCGGGCCGCGGTTGGAGCATTTGGGCTGTTCCTCCTGTACTTCGCGCTGGCCTTCCTGTATCCGGCCGGGATGGGCTTCGGGGACGTCAAGCTCGCCGGAATCATCGGCGGGGTACTGGGTTTCGTGTCGTACCCGGTCCTGCTGGTGGGTGCGTTCTCGGCGTTTCTCCTGGGATCGATCTTCGGCATCCTGAAGATCGCCCAGGGGCGGGCTTCCGGCCGCAGCGCGGTGGCCTTCGGGCCGTTCATGATCACCGGTGCACTGGTGTCGATCTTCGTCGGCCCGGCACTCACCGAGTTCTACTCGAGCGTCCTGCTGGGCGCCTGATGGGATTGTCGACTGCTCGCGCGATGAGGTCGCACGCATGAAGCACCGGGACAGCACCAACGGACGAACCTGGCCGATCAACACCGACGGCCACGCCATCGGCATCGATCTGGGCGCCACCGCGGTCCGGGCCGCGATCCTGGCCCTGAGCATGACCGGAGGGGGCCCGGCGGTGACCGTGCACGGACTCGGCTCGGTGCCGTTGCCACCGGGCGCCGTGATCAACGGCGCCGTCAACGAGCAGGCGGCCGTGACCCAGGCGCTGAAGGAACTCTGGGCCATCAACGGTTTCAGTTGCTCCAAGGTGATCCTGGGGGTGGCCAACCCGCAGGTGGTCGTCCGGCCGCTGCAGATCCCGAATCTCAATGCGCAGCAGCGGGCCAAGGCGCTACCTTTCCAGGCCAGGGAGATCATCGCGCTCCCGCTGGACGAGGTGGTCCTGGACTACGCGCAGGTCGGTCCCCCGAATCCTGAGACCGGGATGCTGAACGGCCTGTTGATCGCCACCCCCCGCCGGCCGGTGCTGGCTGCGGTCGAAGCCGTCGAGCGGGCCGGGCTGAAGGTGGCACGAGTCGACCTCTCGTCGTTCGGGGCGCTCCGTTCGATCGGCGATCAGCGATTCAAGGTGCAGGCGGTGATCGACCTCGGCGCGCAGTTGACCTCGATCGTCATCCACCATCACGGTGTGCCGCAACTGGTCCGAACGCTGGCCCGTGGTGGTCAGGAACTGACCGACCTGCTGGTCGAGAACTTGAACCTGAGTCCGGAGGAGGCCGAGCGCGCCAAGCGCGAGACCGGCCTCACCGGGCAACCCGACAACGTGTCCACAGTGGTGGAAACCGCCATCCGTCCGCTGCTGGCCGAGATCCGGAGCTCGATCAACTACTTCCGGGCCGGCAGTGACGGGGCCGCTCTGGAGGGGATCTCGTTGACCGGGGGAGCCGCTGCTCTGCCCGGACTTGCTGCGGTGCTTTCGACCCAGAACGGCGTCCCCGTCACGGTGATCGATCCCATGCAGCACATCGGCAATCGCCGGCCGTTCGGTGAGCCAGGCACGGCGGAATCCGAGATGCACTCCAGTGCAGTGGCTTTCGGTCTGGCCATCGGAGCAGCGGCGTGAAGCGGATGACACTGGTAAGCCTCCGCAAGAACTCCGCCGGTCAGCAGATTCCGGGTGGGCTCGACGGCAGCCGCCCGCCGGAGCAGCGCACCCTGTGGACCACCATGCCGGGCTGGTGCACCGCGGCCGACCTGACCCCACCGGAACTCGTCAACGCACGCCGGCTGAAGGTCCTCCGCAAGTTCCTGGTGGCCGGCGTCGTCGCGGTGCTGGTGGTCTGTGCCGGCGGCTACTACCTGGCGGCGCGCGACAAGGCATCCGCCACGGATGATCTCGCCTCGATCCAGGACCGCACCCTGCAATTGCAGCAGGAGGGCCGGAGCTACAACGGGGTCGTGGCCATCCAGGGCTCGGTCAGTCAGGTCCAGAGCCAGATCGCCCAGGTGATGGCCGGCGATGTGGATCTCGTGGCCCTGATGGGCCAACTCCAGAGCAACCTGCCGAAGACGATGACCATCGGCCAGGAATCGATCGTCATCAGCGCGGCCGGAGTGGCGGGTGCCGCGTCGGCCGGCGCCGGGCTCGACACCTCCGGGCTGCCGCGGATCGGCAGCATCACCTTGAGCGGCACCGGGAAGACCCTCGATGATCTGTCCGACTACATCGACCGTCTCCGCACGGTCCCCGGCCTGGTGGATCTGGTCCCGGTCTCGAACACCCGCTCCGCCAGTGACGCCGCGGGCACCGCGTACAACCTGAAGATCGGGCTGACGAATGTGTTGCTCAGCCATCGGTTCGACGTCCCGGTGAGCAAATGACCGGCCGCTCGCAGAACCGGCGGCTCTGGCTCGGCGGCGGGGCTGCGGTTGCGATCCTGATCCTGGTCGTCGGGTGGTTCTTCGTGATCAGTCCACAACTGTCGGCCACGGCGTCGATCCGGGACCAGGCCGACTCGGCCCAGGTGCAGAACAGCGTGCTCCAGGCCAAGAACAGCAAGCTGAAGAAAGAGAACGACAACGTCGCAACGCCCCGGGCCGGGCTGGCCGCGGCGTTGGCCGAACTGCCTTCCGACGGGGGGCTTCCGGCTTTCACCCGGCAGCTCTCGGCGCAGGCCACGGCGAACTCGGTCTCGTTGACCAGCGTCATCGTGGGCGGGGTGCTACCGGTCGCGGGCGCGGTGGCTGCTCCGGCAGCGGCGGCCACCACCGAAACCGGCACGGCGGCCGGCGCCACCGCGGCGCCGGCCGCCACTTCGGCAGGTGGTCTCATGCAGATCCCGGTCAGCCTGGTCGTCACCGGACTCGGCAAGAACGACATCGCGTTCCTCAAGGCGCTCCAGGTGACCGGGCCGCGCCGGGCCCTGGTCTCCGCCATTCAACTGGCGCCCTCGGGTGGTGGCACGGCGACCGGCATCGACGGTCCCTGCACGCTGAGCCTGACCGTGACCATCTTCTCCGCGCCGCTGTCGCCCACCGGTCAGGCCGCCCTCCAGAAGCTGCTCAGCGGCAAGTAGCCGGGGCGGCACTCTGTGATGAATCGACGACCTCGCCGACCTTCCCGGCTGGCGACGGCCGACCGGCGCATCGCCGAGTACCTGGCTGACCGGCGTCAGCGCCACCCGGTCCGGCGGAGGAAGCCGGTTCGCTTCGGCCGGTCCTTCGAGGACGAAGGCTTCGTCCTGCTCGAGAGCCTGGTGGCGATCGCGCTGATCGCTGTCGTGATGGCCGGTTTCACCACGTTCTTCGTCAACTCGGTGGCGTCGACCACCCAGCAGCGCGCTACGCAGGCGGCCACTCAGATCGCCAACTCGACGGTCGACGCGATCCGCGCGATCCCGTCGTCCGACCCGCTCAACGGGCGTGATGCGGTGAGCGTCCTCAACCAGTTCAACGCTGCGTCGAGCGCAGTGTCGCCCTGGCTGTCCGCCAGCACGCAGCAGGCGGTCGACAAGCTGGCGACGCCGGGCGCCGGGGCCTCTGCCGCGTTGCCGACCAGCGCCGTCCTCCAGACGGTCAACAATGTCGTCTACAGCGTCAACACCTACCTGAGCTACTGCGCGTTCTCGATCGGGACGACCAGCGCCACTTGTGTGCCCGCCTCGGTGCCCACCGGTTACCTGCGGGCGGTGGTCGCCGTGACGTGGGCGGGCTCCCGCTGCCCCCCGACCCTGTGCGCCTACGTGACCTCGACCCTGCTCAGCACCTTCGACGACCCCCTGTTCAACCTGAACCAGTCGCCGCCCGCCGCCCCGGTCCTGACCAATCCCGGCAACCAGGTCTCGGCGGTCGGCGACACCGTCAACCTCGCGCCGGTGATCGTGGCCGTTCCGAGCTACCGGGTGGCGCTGACCGCCGGAACCCTGCCAGCGGGACTGTTCCTGAACACCGCGACCGGCGGCATCACCGGAACCCCCAGCGCGGTGACCCCGAGCACTTCGCTCACCCTGACGCTGACCGACGGTTTCGGTCGGGCCACCACCACGAGCTTCACCTGGACCGTGGTGCCCGCGCTGACCGGTACCGCACCGGCCAACCAGGCCAACATCACCGGTACGGCGATCCCCGGACTGCTCGTCAGCGCCTCCGGTGGCAGCCCCGGCTACACCTGGTCGGATCCGCGGGGAACCCTCCCATCCGGGCTGGCCCTGTCGACGTCCAACAACCAGGGCAGCATCACCGGCACACCGACCACGGTCGGCACCTTCGCCGTCACCCTGACCGTCACCGACACGCAGAACCGCACCAGCGCAGTGTCTTTCAGCTGGACCATCGACTACCCGCCGTTCGCCGCCACCAACCCCGGCGCGCAGACCAGCACGGTCGGCGTGGCCGACACCGTCACGCTGTCCGTCACCGGCGGGTCGGGCTCGTTCGCGTGGACCGGTGGCGCGACGCTGCCCGCAGGCCTCACGGTGACCCCCGCCGGCGTCATCTCCGGCACACCGACCGCGGCGGGCGTCTCGTCCGTCACGCTGGTGGCCACCGACGCCAAGACCTCGATCCAGCGGAGCGTCACTTTTGGTTGGACCGTCTTCGCCCGGCCCACGGTGGCCTCGCCGGGCAACCAGAACGTCACGGTCGGGGTGTCGGTGTCGCTGCAGCTGTCGACGACGTGCCCGAACACGCCGTGCCAGTACGTGCTGAACAACGGCCCGGCGACCCTGTCGATCAGCAGCACCGGACTGATCACCGGGACGATCACCAGTGCGGCACAGACCTTCTCCAACGTGACGGTGACCGTCACCGACGCCTCTGGTGCGGTGGTCCCGAGTGCGGCCTTCGTCGTCAGGGTGAACGCGATCCCGAGCGTTGCGAACCCCGGTACGCAGACCGCACCCCCTGGGTCGGCCGACACCCTGGACGTGTCGACGCTGGTCACCGGCGGCACCGCACCGTTCACGTATTCGGCCGCGAACCTGCCCTCCTGGCTGACGCTGAACACCTCCACGGGATTGATCTCCGGCACCGCGCCGACCACGGCCGGCACCACCAGCGGGATCGTCCTGACGGTGACGGACGCTGCGGGGGTGACGGCGTCGAGCACGGCCTTCAGCTGGGTCGTCGGCGGCGCTCCGACCGCGCCGCTGACGGTCGGCGTGGTCAACGGCGACACCACGATCACGGTCTCGTGGAAGGCCCCGGCGACCAACAACGGGTCCGCCGTCACCGGCTACACCGCGACGGTGAGCCCGGGCGGAGCATCCTGCACCACCACCGGGGCACTGACCTGTGTCATCAACGGACTGACCGACGGTGTTGTCTACTCCCTCACGGTGACGGCGACCAACGCTCTCGGCACCGGCCCGGCCTCGGCCCCGATCAACGCCATCCCCTACCCCGGGGTGATGTCGTCGGGGAACGGCATGACGCTCTGGCTCGACGGCGCGGACCCGACCGTCCTGCTGGCCAACTCCACGTGCTTCGGAGCCGCCACCACCACGGCGATCGGTTGCTGGAAGGACAAGAGCGGCCAGGGCGAGAACTTCATCCAGTCGACCGCTGCGAACCAACCGGGCGTGAGCCTCTGGAACGGGTTGAGCGCGGCCAACTTCGTCGACTACACCGACATCCTCAACTCGGTCAACGCCACTGACACCTACCAGACGGTGTTCGTCGCCGCGAACGTCACCAACCCCGCACAGTCGGGCGGACTCGTCGACCTGTTCGGCCAGACCGGCCAGGACTACGACGTCCGGATCGGCAACGGCACGGCGCGCAACTCGCCGAACACCAACGACTGGTCGTTCGGCACGGTCGGCCCGCTCAACTGGGTCAACGGAGCCCAGGGGATCAACGCCAACACCCCGCTGGCCCTGATCACCTCCGATCAGTCGTTGACGGTGACGTCGTTCTCCGCCAGCGTGTCCAACACCGTCTTAAACCGCGGCGTGGTCGGGCAGGTCGGTGACGTCATCACCTTCAACAAGGTCCTCAGCACCGCGCAGCGTCGTTCGGTCGAGGAGTACCTGGCCAACAAGTGGGGCGTGCCCATCACTTCGCAGGCCCCGACGGCGGTCACCGCCACCCGGCTGAGCACCAGAAGCGCATCGGTGGCCTGGACGGCGCCCAAGTTCAACGGCGGCGCCCCGGTCACCGGGTACACCGTCACGGCCGCGCCCGGCGGACAGACCTGCACCACGACCGGTCTGACCTGCAACGTGACCGGCCTGATCCGTTTCACCCCCTACACCTTCACCGTCACCGCCACGAACTCCGTCGGCGTCGGCCCGGCGTCGGCAGCGTCCAACTCGGTGACGCCATGACGCGCCGGCTCCGTCAGCTCCGTCGGCGGCTGCACCAGGACGAGGGCACCTCGCTGATCGAGTTGATGGTGGGCATGGTGCTGATGGTCGTCTTCCTGGGAATGTTCACCGGGGCGGTCGTGATGATGAACAGCGCGATGAACAAGTCCCAGGCGGTGAACGCGAGCTCCTCGCAACTCAACACGGCCTTCTCGAACCTGGACAACAGCGTGCGCTATGCCGCCTTCATCAGCACCCCGGGCGTCGGGACCTCGGGGGACTGGTACGTCGAACTCCGCGTCACCAACACGGGTACGGAAGTGTGCAACCAGCTGCGGGTGGACATCGTCTCGCAGCAACTGCAGCGCCGGATCTGGACGGTCGGGGTGAACGGCGCAGCCTCGGCAGCCGGTGCCTGGGTGCCGATCTCGTCGGGCATCACCAACGGCGCCGCCGGTGTCGGCGCGGCGACCCAACCCTTCTACCTGGTGCCACCGGCGCTGGCCACCGTGGTGCCGCCGCCGCCCAACGCGATCTACCAGCAGTTGACCATCAATCTGATCTCACCCGCCGGGTCGGGATCCTCGCTCACCAACTCGACGTCCTCGTTCACCTTCACCGCGTTGAACAGCATGATGCCGGCGCCGACCACCCCGATCTGCCAGCAGCAGGGCCGGCCATGACGAGGTTGCGCAGGCCGGTCCGGTCGCACCCGTTCGACGGGGCCGACGACGAGCGGGGCTCGATGGCGATCCTGCTGATGGTGATGCTGGTCGGGCTGATGCTCAGTGCCCTGCTGGTCCCGATGATCATCACCCAGGACCGCACCACCCGGTTCGACAGCACCCGGGTCCAGGCCCTCGATGCCGCGCAGGCCGGGATCGACGTGACCGTCGGTACGATCCGTGGCAGTGTCACCGGCGCAGGCACCGCCGTCATCGGCGACAGCAGCAAGCTCCCGTGCGGACCGGTGTCCGGGGTCGTCAACAGCAACGGGCCGGCTGCCTATTCGGTCGTCGTCGAATACTTCACCTTCGACCCGGTGAACGAGCCGTATCCCTCCAGCAACACGATGAAGTGCGTGAACGGTTACGGCACCTTCGATCCCGGCACGGGGACGACGACTCCCGCCTTCGCGCGGTTCAGCTCGACCGGGACCGTCGGCACCGCCACGAACGGATCGACCGCCGGACGCACGATCACCGCGACCTACACGTTCCGGACCAGCAACGTGAACATCCTCGGCGGCGTCGTGCAGATCGCCGGGTCGGGCTCGCTCTGTATGGACGCCGGATCAGCGGGCGCCCCGGCCGGTACCGCGGTGACGCTCCAGCCGTGCAGTTCCAGCAGCCCGCCGGCGGCTCAACAGGTCTTCGCCTACCGCACGAACCTCAGCCTCCAGCTGGTGTCCTCGATCACCGCGGCCAACCCGGCCGGCCTGTGCCTGAACTCGGCCCACCTGCCGGCCCTGACCGGCGACGCGGTCGTGCTGAGCCAGTGTTCGCCGTTGTTGACCCAGCCGGTGGTGCCGTACACGCAGCAGTGGAGCTACAACGACAACGGCCAGTACCAGGCCGCGCTGCCGACCTCGGCGACGACCGGCCTCGGCGTCCTGCCCGACCTGTGCATGAACACCGCCGTGCAGTCCGCCGGTCAGGCGGTCGTCCTGAGCAGCTGCTCCGGGGCGGCCAACTGGATCCCCTCCCCGTCTGTCGGACCCGGCGCGGCCGCCCTGCCCCAGTGGGTGAACTACAACGAGTTCGGACGTTGCCTGGACGTGACCAACCAGGACCCCAACCACAGCTTCCTGATCGACTACCCCTGCAAGCAGAATCCGTACCCCGGGGCGGTGAAGTGGAACCAGTTGTTCACGGCGCTGCCGATACCGCCCGATCAGGCCAGCGTGACCGGCCCGATCTACACCAACGACACGGCCAACGGGCAGCGCTACTGCCTGACCAGCCCGGGGTCCCTCAACGGCTACGTGACCGTCCAGTCCTGCACCGGTGGTGCCCTGCAGTCGTGGACCGTCTACGGAGGGTCCAGCTCGCTCAACTACTCGACGAAGTACACCGTCGTCAACGGCACGATGTGCCTGGGACTGTCCGCACCCAACGCCGAGATCCCGGCCTGGTCGACGATCGACGTCGAAACCTGCGCGGGGACAACGGATCAGAAGTGGAACGCCGTGCCGAACGTGCTCACGTCGACCCTGAAGAACATCCGCGAGCACTGATGGCCCGGGTGTCGGTCGGGCGGGGTGTCGGTCGCGCGGCGGTGTCGAGACGGGTCGGGGTGTCGGTCGGGCGGCGGCCTCAGCCGGCCCGGACCCGCTGGGACAGTTCCGCATGTTCGGCGTAGACCCCGTGTCGTACCTCGCCGTGGGAGTGGGACATGGCCAGCCGGCCGACCACCGTATTGCGGGCAGCCATGGCCTGGTAGTAGGCGCGACGGGAAGCCGCGGCGCGTCCGGTGTTGGGCAGCGCAGGCATCGATTCCGGGTCGAGCTGGGAGTTCATCCCGTCCCGCAGCAGAGCGGTGGCCTCCGTGCACATCTGCGAGACGCGTGACTGCGTGACGGCCAGTCGGGCGGCGATGTCGCTCATCTGCCTCTGCTCGAAGTAGTACGCGAAGACGACGAACCGCAGGCGTTCGGGCAGCGCTGCGATGGCGTCGTGCAGGTATCCGATCTGCTCGCGGTGCAGGATGAGGGCTTCCGGGCAGTTGGCGCGGCCGTCGGTGTCCACCGGGTTCACCGGCAGGGAATCGGTGGCGAACGTGTGCAGGCTCAGCACGGTGCCCCGGGCCAGATCCGAGTGCACCCGGTCCAGCTCCCGGCTGCTGATCCCCATCGCTGCGGCGACCTCGTCGTTGCGCGGCGCCCGGCCGAGCGTGGCCATCAGCTCGGCCCTGGCCGTCTCGATGTCGCGGGCCCGGCTGCGGACCGCCCTCGAGGCCCAGTCCATCGCCCGGAGTTCGTCGAGCAGGGCGCCCCGGATCCGGAACGAGGCGAAGAGCGGGAACGGCACGCCGCGAGTGGGGTCGTAGGCCCGGGCGCTCAGGACCAGGGCCGTCATCCCGGCCGACATCAGGTCGTCCCGAATGACGTGACGGGGGACGGTGCGGAGGCGCTCGGCCACCAGGACGCCCACCAGACCGACATGACGTTGGATCCGCGCGGCCACGACGGAGGACGGCGGGGTGTGGCGGAGAGTGATCATCGCCGTGATCGTCGGACAATTCCCGCCCGTCCGGGTTTCGCGCGAGGCATCCAGTGACTCTGGGTAAACGAGAGCCTCACCTGGTTGGCGGTCGCCCTTACTAGGCGTTAGACCCGTTCGGACCGCATGAATGGTCACAAGACTCCCATATGCACTGAAAATGTCGCCCGGGGTTCCCCGTTGTGAAAATATACTACCCTCAGTGACGAGATCTTGCCGCCTGTGTTGTCGATCTCCTCCGCGGTCCGGTGACGGAGCGGAGTGCTGCCGGCCCCAGAGGCAGGGTGGACCCGAAGGATTTCGCCGGACACGACTATCGTCGCCGTTGCATGCATCCCGGCAGGACTGAGAGGTAGTGACGCTTGATGAGCACCGAGGCGATCCAGGACGAGACGATCGAGTTCCAGGCAGAGGCGCGACAGCTGCTGCAACTGATGATCCATTCCATCTATTCGTCGAAAGATCTCTTCCTGCGCGAGCTCATCTCCAATGCCTCCGACGCTCTGGACAAGCTGCGGCTGGCGGCCTACCAGGACAAGGACCTTGAGGTCGACACCTCTGACCTGCACATCGATCTCGAGATCGAACCGGAGGGTCGCTCGTTGACCGTCCGGGACAACGGCATCGGCATGACCCGCGCCGAGGTGGTCGACCTGATCGGCACGATCGCCAAGTCCGGTACCGCCGAGATGCTGGGCAAGCTGCGCGAGGCCAGGGAATCCGGCGGTTCGGAACAGCAGAACGCCGAGCTGATCGGACAGTTCGGCGTCGGCTTCTACTCCAGCTTCATGGTCGCCGACCGGGTCGTGCTGGTGACCCGCAAGGCCGGCGCCCACAGCGGGGTCCGGTGGGAATCCACCGGGGAGGGCACCTACACCGTGTCCGAATTCCCGGACGCGCCTCAGGGCACGGCGGTCACCCTGCACCTCAAGCCCGAGGACACCGAGAACGCCCTGCAGGACTTCGCGAGACCGGCAACGGTGCGCAGCATCGTCAAGCGCTACTCCGACTTCATCACCTGGCCGATCCGGATGGCCGCGGACGTCAGGGACGGCGACGCGAAGGACGGGGCGACGCCGCCCGAACCGCAGGTGGTGAACTCCGGCAAGGCGCTGTGGTCCCGATCCCAGGACGAGGTGTCCGACGAGGAGTACGCCGAGTTCTACCGCCACGTGAGCCACGACTGGCGCGAGCCGCTGGAGACCATCCGGCTGTCGGCCGAGGGCACCTTCGAGTACCAGGCACTCCTGTTCCTCCCCAGCCAGGCGCCGATGGACCTGTTCATGCGGGACAGCAAGCGCGGGGTGCAGCTGTACGTCAAGCGGGTGTTCATCATGGACGACTGCGAAGCCCTGATCCCTGAGTACCTGCGCTTCGTCAAGGGCGTGGTCGACGCGAACGACCTGTCGCTCAACCTGTCCCGCGAGATCCTGCAGCAGGATCGGCAGATCCAGCTGATCCGCAAGCGCCTGGTGCGCAAGGTGCTGTCGACGATCAAGTCGATGCTGGCGGACGAGCCGGAGAAGTACGCGACGCTGTGGTCGGAGGTCGGCCGGGCGCTCAAGGAGGGCCTGATCTCCGATCACGACAACCAGCAGTCGATCCTCGAGGTGTGCTCGTTCGCGACCACCCATTCCGACACCGCTGGTTCCGGGGACGCCGGCGAATCCGGTGGCCCCGGTGACTCCCGTGACGGTGCGGCGAGACCGACGACCCTGCACGAGTACCTCGAGCGGATGCCGGAGGGGCAGGACGCGATCTACTACATGACGGGCGAGTCCAGGTCCGCGCTGGAGAACTCCCCGCACATGGAGGCGTTCCGCGCCAAGGGCTACGAGGTCCTGCTGCTGACCGACCCGGTCGACGAGGTCTGGGTCGACTCGGTGCCGTCCTTCGAGGAGAAATCGTTCGTCTCGATCGCCCGGGGAGAGGTGGACCTGGGCGGCGACGACGTGGACGAGGACACCAGGAAGGGCTTCGACTCACTGCTGGCGTGGATGACGACGACGTTGTCCGACGACGTCAAGGAGGTTCGGCTCTCGCACCGGCTGACGAGTTCCGCAGCCTGCCTGGTCGGTGATCCCGGCGACCTGACCCCGACGCTGGAGAAGATGTACCGGGCGATGGGGCAGCAGGTGCCGAAGGTGAAGCGGATCCTGGAGTTGAACGCCCACCACGGGTTGGTCACCGGTCTGCGGACTGCTCAGGAGGCGCGACCGGACGACCAGGCGCTGGCCGACACCGCACGCCTGCTCTACGGCATGGCGCTCCTGGCCGAGGGCGGGGAGCTGGCTGAACCCGCGTCGTTCGTCTCGCTGCTGTCCCGGCGACTGGAGAGCACCCTGTCCTGATCACAGCCTGTCCTGATCACAGCCGGGCGGCCGGAACCGCCTGCCGGAAGCGGCGGCCGGCACCGGCTCAGCTGGTGCGGTGCGCCAGGTGGTAGCCGTCGGTGTCGTAGATCAGCTGGTAGGTGTGCCCCGGGTGCTGCTGCTGGGCGTAGTCGACGACTCCGGCCGCATCGTGCGCGGTGTGGTCGTCGATCAGGACGTACTCGGGGACCACCGCCCCGACGCTTCCGTACCAGTAGACCCGGTAGTCGGTGACGAGGTGGGTGATCAGACCCATGTTGGTTTCCACCGTCGATCCCCTCGGCATCAGCGCGATGGCTGCGGACGACGCGGCGACGTCGGCGCCGTTGGGCCGGTACGTCTTGCTCAAGAACAGGTTGTGCAACGGGAACTGCATGATCAGCACGACCGCGACCGCCAGCGCGACGGTGGGAACGTGGTCGGTGTAGTGGCGCAACCAGCCGGGTGACCGGGTGCGGATCCGGCCGATCGCGTCGAGTAGAGCGATGAAGACGATGGGCATCAGGATCAGCGAGTAGTGCCAGTTGGTGTCCCAGTACTCGTTGTTCTGGCCGACCCACCGCCACGCCAGGGTCGGCCCGGCGACCAGCACCCAGGGGGACCGCAACGCGAGGAATCCGGTGATCCCGAAGGTCAGCAGCAGGGTGACGGTCTTGAGGTCCCAGCCGGTGAAGAACGTTTGCACCGGACCGGGGCCCGCCTGTCCGAAACTGACCGCACCCCAGTAGTCGAAGCTGCCGGACTGGTTGAACGCCGGGATGACGACGAACAGCACCACCACGAAGGCTCCCGCGCCGATGACGACCAGCCCTGCTCCGATCCTCCGGGCTCCGGCGAACAACAGCAGCACCACACCGATGGCTGCGACGGTGACCCCGAGGTCTTCCTTGACCAGCAGCAGCGGCAGCGCCCACGCTGCCGCGGCCCACCAGCGGCGCCGCAGGTAGGCCTCCCCGGCAAAGGCGATCAGCGGTGCTGCGAAGGCCATCTCGTGGAAGTCGGTGTAGACGGCGGACTGGATCCCGAAGGACAGCACGTAGCCCAGCGCGACGGCGGCGCCACCGGCGGGCCCCAGTCGCCTCAGGGCCATCCGGGTGACGGGTACCACGGACAGCGTGATCAGCACGGCCTGGGCGACGAGCAGGGTCTGCGCGTACGGGAACAGCCGGAAGACCGGTGCCAGCATCGCCAGGATGGGGGAGAAGTGGTCGCCGAGGATGTTGTAGCCGGGACCTTTGATGTCCACGATCGGAGCCCGAAGGTGGGCGTAGCCGCTGATCGCCTGCTGGAAGATCGCGTTGTCCCACGACGGCGTCGACAGGATGTTGAACCTGGTCAGCGACAGCAGCGAGTACACCCCGGCGAAGAAGGCCCACAGCGCGTACGGCAGCCACCGGAGCGGGATCGTCGTCGTCGTCCCCGCAGGTCGTCCGGAGTCGGTCACGGCCGAGGACCGGACAGGCCCGAACCCGTCAGCGGGCGTCGTCTCGTCCTGGAGCGGCAGTCGACGCCGATCGATCTCGACCGTCGACCTTCCACCGTCCGTGCGCACCGGCGACCCCATTCTGCTGTCCACCCCACTTCGCAATCATCATCTCCCATCATGACGTCCCTGACATCGGATCCGTTGCATGCCGAAGCGGCGCAGGTTGACCAGGGAAAACCACCGGTGCCCGGCGCGGGCCACCGTCGGCGGGAGGGAAGGGAGTCGCCGTCGTTGCACGATTTGCAGAGTTTGGCCCCGGTGTGGGTAGAAAAGTCTGGGCATCATCCGAGTGATGGAACGAGGACACCGATGACCGAACAGAACGTGACGGCCACCCCGGTCCGGCGCTTCCTTGCCGGCCACCGGTACGGAGATTGGTGCGTTCGTCGAAAGGGTCAGCTCGACATGAACTGGGCCCAGGTCGTTCTCGCCGGACCTGACCACGCCGCGGCCACGCGCTCGGTCGGAACTTTCCCCGCCTGCGACCAGGCAGACCACCAACAGAATGGGTTACCCCAGATGTCAGCAATCCTGTTCGGCTCGATCAGCACCGTCGCCAACACCTCCGAACTCCAGCGTCGCGCATTCAACCAGGCGTTCGAGGCCCACGGCCTCGACTGGCACTGGGATCGCGAGACCTACCGCACCATGCTGTCCAGGAGCGGCGGGCAGGACAGAGTCGCCGACTACGCCCACTCACTGGGGCACAGCGTCGACGCCCGGGCGGTGCACGAGACGAAATCCAGGATTTTCCAGGACGCGTTGGCGACGTCGGAGCTGGCGCCGCGTGAAGGCGTCGTCGACACCATCCGGGACGCCAGGAAGAGCGGCTGGAAGGTCGGTCTGGTGACGACCACTTCCCGCGAGAACGTCTCGGCGCTGCTGGCGGCGCTGAGCCCCCAGGTACGCCGCCAGGACTTCGACGTCGTCGTCGACTCGTCGAGCGTGGGACAGCCGAAGCCGGACCGGGCCGCGTACTCGTACGCGCTCGAGATGTTGGACGAGAGCCCGACGCAGTGCGTCGCCATCGAGGACAACGTCGACGGTGTGCAGTCCGCCGTAGCCGCCGGTCTGGTCTGCGTCGCCTTCCTGAACGAGAACACGGCCGGGCACGACGTCGCCGCCGCCGATCGCAGCGTCGACCGGCTGGACGTGCGCGAACTGCAGCTGGTCGCCGGACTGAACTGATCGGCCGAACCTCACCCACTCGATCCTGCGTGCAGGCAAGTGCTCCTTGCCGCGCGCGTGCGCCGCCCTGCGCGCCGACCAACGAACTGGAGATGCATCAAAAATGACCGCCCAGCTGCAACCGACCTTCACCGCGACGGACACCGCATTCCACATCGAGGCCTACGAGAAGATCGACTACTCGCTGCTGTACGTCGATGGCGCCTTCAACGTCGAGAACACCGAGATCGCCGACAGCTACCGCCATCTCGGGCGTTGCCTGATGGTCATCGACGACGCCGTGTACGCGCTGAACGGCGAGCAGATGCGTGCCTACTTCGACTACCACCACATCGATCTGACGATGTTCCCGGTCGCCATCCGGGAAACCGCCAAGACCCTGCGGACGGTCGAATCGATCGTGGACGCGTTCGGCGAGTTCGGGCTGCTGCGCACCGAACCGGTGCTGGTCGTCGGTGGCGGCCTGACGACCGATGTAGCCGGGTTCGCCTGTGCCTCCTACCGCCGATCGACGAACTACATCCGGATCCCCACGACGTTGATCGGACTGATCGACGCGAGCGTCTCCATCAAGGTGGGCGTGAACCACGGAAAATCCAAGAACCGCCTGGGTGCCTACCACGCATCCCAGAAGGTCATCCTGGACTTCTCGTTCCTGAAAACCCTTCCGACCGACCAGGTTCGCAACGGGATGGCCGAGCTGATCAAGATCTCCACCGTCGCCAACAGCGGGATCTTCGAGCTCCTGGAGAAGTACGGCGAGGATCTGCTGCACACCCGGTTCGGTCATCTCGACGGGACGCAGGAGCTGCGGGAGATCGCCCAGCAGGTCACCTACCAGGCCATCGAGACGATGCTGCGGCTGGAGGTTCCCAACCTGCACGAGCTCGATCTCGACCGGGTGATCGCCTTCGGCCACACCTGGAGCCCCGTGCTGGAGCTGACGCCCGAGGTTCCGTTCTTCCACGGCCAGGCCATCAACATCGACATGGCCTTCTCGACCACCCTTGCCGAGCAGCGCGGCTACATCTCGGTCAGCGAGCGCGACCGGATCTTCTGGCTGATGAGCCGGCTCGGGCTTGCCCTGAACAGCCCCCACCTCACCTCCGAACTGCTGGGCAAGGGAACCGATGCGATCATCCAGACCCGCGACGGCCAACTCCGGGCTGCCGTACCCAGGCCGATCGGAACCTGCTACTTCATCAACGATCTGACCGGCGACGAGCTCGACCGGATGCTCACCATCCACGGCGAGGTGTGCGGTCACTACCCGCGCGGGGGCGCCGGCGAAGAGATGTTCACCGTATGACCGGGTCAATCGCAGCGGCTCGCAGGAACCCGGCCACCACGTCGGTGCCGGGCTCGCCGAGACCGGTGACACCGAGCAGCATCCTGGCGCACCGACTCGAGCAACTCCTCCAGCGGGTGGGCGAGGCGGACGGCGTCGAGCCGTCCCTGATGTCGGAACTCCGCGAGATCTGCGAGCTCGCACAAGGTCTGGATCCCTACCTGGACCGCTGGACGACACCGGAGTCCGCTGCGCTGAGGTTGCTCACCCGGCGGACCCAGGAGCAGGACTGGAATCGTCGTCCCCAGGGCGAGGGGCCCGGACCTCTGGAGCAGGAGATGCTCTCCGGCCACGTCGAGGGCCAGGTCCTGAAGATGCTGGTGCACGCCACCCGCGCCGAGCACGTGCTGGAGATCGGGATGTTCACCGGGTATTCGGCACTCGCGATGGCCGAAGCGCTCCCGGACGGCGGTCGGCTGGTCGCCTGCGAGATCGATGCCGACGTCGCCGCCTTCGCGCAGCGCTGCTTCCAGGAGTCCGCCGTGGGGCACCGGATCACGGTCCAAGTGGGCCCCGCCCTGACCACCCTGCACGAACTGGCCGCCGCCGGCCAGGTCTTCGATCTCATCTTCATCGACGCCGACAAGGGCGGCTACGCCGCCTATCTCGACGCCATCCTGGACTCCGGACTGCTGGCACCACACGGACTGGTGTGCGTCGACAACACCCTGATGCAGGGGCAGCCGTGGGTGCCTGGTTCCTCGACGCCGAACGGGGCCGCGATCGCCGAGTTCAACCAGCGGGTGGCCGCTGACGCCCGGGTCGAACAGGTGATCATCCCGCTACGCGACGGTCTGACCCTGATTCGTCGGGTCGACGCGACCGGGCTTTCAGACCGATGACGCACGCGCAGTTCTCGAAGGGAAAGACCATGCATCACGAAGTCCTGGCCCCGATCGGTCTGAGGATCACCGACCTGCCGTTGGGCGAGGTCGATCAGGACGTGCTCGCCGAACTGCGGCGTCTGCTGGCCGACCACGGCGTCGTGGTCCTGCCGGGCCAGGACGTGGACGACGCAGCCTTCGTCGCGTTCCTGAAGCGGTTCGGGGAGTTGACCTTCTCCACCGGGGAGACGCCCGTGGCCGGCTTCCCGGATCTCAACGTGATCAGCAACGTCGGGCGGACCACCCCGCCCCGCAGCGTGTTCCACGTCGACACCAGCTACGTGCGCAACCCGCCCGCCTACACCGCGCTGCGGGCGGTCGAGATCCCCGCGCGGGGAGGGGAGACTCTCTTCACCAACCAGTACCGGGCGTTCGAGACCCTGCCGGGTGACATCCGGGCGGAGCTGGAGGGCCGGATGATCAAGCACGTCGTGACCGGCCTCGACCTCGGCGAGGACGACGAGACCGAGGCCGAGCATCCAGTTTTCCGTCCGCACCCGATCTCCGGCCGGACGGCGCTGTACCTGTCCACCCCGGAGCGTTGCGTGTCCATCAGCGGTATGGGGGATGCGAAGGGGCGCAGCATGATCGACTACCTCTACCGCCATTCCACCGCCGAGGACAACACCTTTCGTCACGCCTGGTCGCCCGGCGACGTGGTGATGTGGGACAACGGCTGCGTCCTGCATCGAGCTGACCACGGTGACGTCGTCGGCGACCGGGTGATGCACCGCGGCATGGTGACGGGGTACGGCCGGCTCAGCGCCGGACCGGCGGCGGCGTAGCCGTCGTCCCGTCGTCCAGCAGACTCCGGTATCGACGAAACAGACGGGACACCAGCCTTGTCTCCCTCCCAGGCATCCGCTTCGACATCCACCGAGAAATCCGCGCCTGCACACGTCCCCGCACCCGTCCCTGCTGGGCGGCGCCCGGTGAAGACCGTGTCCAAGACGCTCGGTGCCCTCGGTCTGCTCCTGCTGGCCCTACCCCTGAACCTGCTGCTCACGGCGGTCGCGCTGGTCCGGTCGAAGTTCGTCGGCCCCTCCCGACGGAAAGCGCTGCGGCCCAGTACGATCCTGATCAGCGGGGGCAAGATGACCAAGGCGCTGCAACTCGCGCGGTCGTTCCACGCGGACGGCCACCGGGTCATCCTGGTCGAATCGGGCAAGTACTGGCTGACCGGACATCGATTCTCCCGGGCCGTCGACCGCTTCCACACCATTCCGAAACCGCAGTCGCCCGATTACGTGGACGCGCTGATCGCCATCGTGCGCAAGGAGGGCGTCGATGTCTACGTACCGGTCTGCAGCCCGGCGGCCAGCTACTACGACGCGCTCACAAAGCCGGCCCTGTCGCAGTACTGCGAGGTGCTGCACTGCGACCTGGACATGATCCGGACCGTCGACGACAAGTACGAGTTCGCCTCCCGGGCCGCCTCGCTGGGTCTGTCGGTGCCCGACACCCACCGCATCTCGTCGGCGCGTCAGGTCGACGACTTCGACTTCGGCGGGGCCGAGCAGGATTACATCCTCAAGAGCATCGCCTACGACCCGGTCCACCGGATGGATCTCACCACGCTGCCTCGCCCCACCCAGGCGGAGACCGCCGCTTTCGCTGCGTCCAAACCGATCTCGGCGGACAACCCGTGGATCATGCAGGCGATGGTCCGCGGCCAGGAGTACTGCACCCACAGCACCGTGCGGGACGGGAAGATCCAGGTCTACTGCTGCTGCGAGTCGTCGGCGTTCCAGATCAACTACCAGATGGTCGACAAGCCCGAGATCGAGGAATGGGTCAGGAAATTCGTCGAACCGCTGAAGATCACCGGCCAGGTCAGCTTCGATTTCATCGAGGCCGATGACGGCGGTCTCTACGCCATCGAGTGCAATCCCCGGACCCACTCGGCCATCACGATGTTCTACGACCATCCCGACCTGGCGTCGGCCTACCTCGACGACGGCGTCCCGATGATCAAGCCGCTGGAGGGTAGCCGGCCCACCTACTGGATCTACCACGAGATCTGGCGTCTGGTGACGCAGCCGAAGAACATCAGGTCCCGGCTCGCGACGATCCGTCGCGGGAAGGACGCCATCTTCGACTGGAACGATCCGCTGCCGTTCCTGATGGTCCACCACGCGCAGATCCCGTGGTTGCTGCTGCACAATCTCCTGCATCTGAAGTACTGGGTGCGCATCGACTTCAACATCGGCAAACTCGTCGAGCCGGCCGGGGACTGACCGGTGACCGCCCGTGTGCTGCACCTGGTGGGTTCCGCGGTCAGCGAATTCCTGTGCGATCTGTCGCGTCTGTATGCGAAGGATGCGCTGGAATCTACGGCGGACGCCGAACGCTACGAATTCCACGTCGCCTATGTGACCCCGGATCTGCAATGGCGGTTCCCGGCCGATCTGAGCCCCGAAGCGATCGGCTCGGCACCGCCGATGCCGTTGAGCGAGGCGGTGCAGCACCTGACGGCGCTCCGGCTCGATGTCGTGGTGCCGCAGATGTTCTGCCTCCCCGGCATGACGTCCTACCGGGCGTTGCTCGATGTGCTCGGGCTGCCCTACGTGGGGAACACCCCCGACGTGATGGCGATGACCGCGAACAAGGCGCACGCGAAAGCCGTCGTGGCCGCAGCGGGTGTGGCCGTACCGCCCGGCGAGGTACTCCGCCGAGGGGGAGCGGAGCCGTCCCTCCCGCTGCCGGTGGTTGTGAAACCGGTCGACGGCGACAACTCCCTCGGTGTGAGCCTGGTCCGCAGCCGGGAGGAGTACGGCGCCGCCCTCAAGCTGGCGTTCGCCCATTCCGGCGGGGCCCTGGTGGAGTCGTTCGTCGAACTCGGCCGCGAGGTTCGCTGCGGCATCCTGGTGCGTGACGGTGAACTCGTCGCGCTGCCGCTGGAGGAGTACCGGGTCGACAGTGCGACCAAGCCGATCAGGAATCACGACGACAAGATCAGCCGGAACGACGACGGTGACCTCAACCTGGTCGCGAAGCAGTTGTCGAAGGCGTGGATGGTGGACCTGGGTGATCCGATCACGTCGCGGGTGTGGGAAGCGGCGAAGAAGTGTCACGTGGCCCTGGGATGTCGCGACTACAGCCTTTTCGACTTCCGGATCGACCCCAGCGGGCAGCCGTGGTTCCTGGAGGCCGGCCTCTACTGCTCCTTCGCCGGGAAGAGCGTCATCCCCATGATGGCCGAGGCCGCCGGGATACCGCTGTCCGATCTCTTCCGGATCGCCGTGCAGGAGGCGATCGCACGATAGAACGGCGACGAGAACGGCGGCGGTGCACGACGGTGTGGCCGGGCAACGTCATCTGGGTGCCATCCGGATGGCACCGTCCAGACGGATGACCTCGCCGTTGAGCATCGGATTGGCGATGATGTGCTCCACCAGAGCCGCATACTCGTCCGGAGTTCCCAGCCGACTCGGGTGGGGCACCTGGGTGCCGAGGGACTGCCGGGCCGACTCCGGGAGGCCGGCAAGCATCGGAGTCTCGAAGATGCCGGGTGCGATCGTCATCACGCGGATCAATTTGTCCGCGAGATCCCTTGCTGCGGAAAGAGTCAGGCCCACGACCCCGCCCTTGCTCGCCGAGTAGGCGGCCTGCCCGATCTGACCGTCGAACGCCGCGACCGAGGCGGTGTTGACGATCACGCCCCGCTCCTCGCCGATCGGGTCCGTCCGGGCGATGCGTTCGGCGCCCAGACGGAGGACGTTGAAGGTGCCGACCAGGTTGATCTGGACGACCCTGCTGAACTGCTCCAGCGGGAGGACGCCGCCCTTGCCGAGAATGCGACCAGGGGTGGCGATCCCGGCGCAGTTGACCACGACCCGCACCGGGCCGAAGCTCTCGGCGAGGTCGAAGGCCGCCGCGATCTGCCCTTCGCTCGTGACGTCGGCTTCGACGAAGCTCGCCTTCCCGTCGAAGGTGGCGGCGACCTCGCGTCCGCCCGACGAGCCGAGGTCGACGAGGACCACCTGGGCGGCCGCGGCGGCCAGCCTCCGCGCGGTGGCCAGACCGAGGCCGCTGGCCCCCCCGGTGATCACGGCTACTGCGCTGTCGAGATCCATGGTGATTTCTCCGGTTTCGTGATTAATGCCGAGAGGGTCGATTCAGCAGATCTGCACCATACCCACCGACGTCGCCCGCTTCTCGGCAGCGCCCGGACTACGGCTGCACGATC
Organism: Nakamurella sp. PAMC28650; assembly: GCF_014303395.1. Taxonomy (GTDB): domain Bacteria; phylum Actinomycetota; class Actinomycetes; order Mycobacteriales; family Nakamurellaceae; genus Nakamurella. The sequence goes on along the minus strand of NZ_CP060298.1, from coordinate 4,290,861 downwards.
GTGGTGCTGCCGTCCTCCCAGACGACCAGACCCGTGCGGCCCGGGCGGGTCCGCAGCCACCGGGCGGCATCACGGCCGTGCACGTACGCGGCCGTGGCGTCGATGTCGGCACCGGTCAGCGATGGGCCCACGACGGTGACCGACGCGACGCCGACGGGGCTCAGCCCGGTCCGGGGGTCGATCAGGTGGTGTCCGCGATGAGCCGTGCCGGAGGTGGCGACGGCGCCGGTGCGGACGGGCACGACGGCCAGGATCCGGCTGGGATCGCGCGGGTCCTCCACCCCGATCTGCCACAGGGCGCCCCTGGTATCGACGGTGCGACAGACTATGTCGCCTCCGGCCGAGAGACAGAAGTCGGTCCCGGGCAACTCCCGCAATGCGGCGGCGGCCCGTTCCACCGCCCAGCCCTTGACGACGCCGCTCGGGTCCAGGACGCGGGTGTTGCCGGGGCCGGGGAGCGAGATGCTGAACGCGCCGTCCGACTCCCACTCGGCGGCCTGCCCAAGGGCGAATACCTCTGCGACCTCGGGCGGGCAGTCCTGGACGGTGATCTCGTGGCGCCCCAGCCGGCTGATGAACGAGTCGGGTCGGTATGTGCTGAACACCGCGTCGACGTCGCGCAGAACGGCCATGACCCGCGACCAGGCAGCGGTGGCCCGGTCGTCGCGGCTGTGCCGCCCTCGCAGTGCGAGGCTGACCGGCATGCCCATGACGTGTTCCACGTACCGAGCCGTGGCGGACTTGATGTCGGATGCAGCGGGGTCATCGGCATCAACCGGTGTCGCAGTCGGGCCTGATTGATTCGTAGCCCGGCCCGATCGGTTCACAGCCCGGCCTGATCGATGGCGCTCTGCAGGGACGTCAGGTAGCCGTCGCTGGTGACGGTGGCGCCGCTGACCATGTCGACCTTGGCGCTCTGCGCGGTGATCGTCTCCTGGACCAGGATCGGCAGGGCGTAGGAGTTGATCTCCTGGTCCCGACCGTTGCCGTTCGGGTACTGCACCACCGACACGGCGGTGATCTTGCCGTTCTGCACGGTCAGCTGCACCTGGACCGGCCCCCATCGGGTATCCGCGACGCTGCCGGTGACGGTGGCGTTCTTACCGGTGCTAGGGGCTGCCGCGGCGTTGGTGCTGGGCGCTGCCGCGGCGCTGGTGGCGGGGGCCGCTGCAGCGCTGGTCGGCCCGGCCTCCCGGGTGGACACGAACGCGGTCTCGCCCCCGACCGCTTTCGAAGAGGTGGACGTGTGGTAACCGAGCAGCAACACCAGGACGGTGACGGTGCTCATGAAGAACATCACGATGCGTTTCACAGCTGTTACCACCCAAAGCTTTCGACGTGGAACTGGTCTGCCCTCAGCCCGGCGGCCTCGGTGGTCCGCCGGACGTCCTGCGCCCATTCCTGGGGACCGCAGACGTAGACATCGCGATCGGCGATGTCCGGCACCCAGCGGGTCAGGGCCGTCAGGTCGTCGGCCGGTCCGATGCCGGACCCGAGCCAGGAGCCGGCGTGCCGCCGGTGCCCGGGCAGAAAAACCACCCGAAGGCCCCGCTGATCGGCGAGCCGGAGCAATTCGCTCTCGAACAGTGGCACTCCGGAGAACCGGTACAGCAGAACGGCTTCCCCCGGCGCATAGGTCAGCGCTTCGGCCAGTGCCCGCAACGGAGTCACCCCGACCCCGGCCCCGATCAGTGCGATTCGTGGCCGGGTGCGGGCACGAGGACCGAGACGGCCGTACGGACCTTCCACCAGCACCCGTGTCCCGGGACGCAGCGAGGAAAGCACCGCGCTGCCGTCCCCGACCACCTTGGCGGTGATCCTCAGATGGCGCCCGTCGGGGGCGGCGGACAGGGAGTAGGGATGGGATCTGGTCCAACCCGCACCGCTCAGGAACCGGAAGTTGAAGAACTGCCCCGCCTCTGCCCGTATCCGGGATCCGCGACCGGCCATGTGCACCGAGATCACCCCACTGCCTTCCGGTCCGACGGCGGTGACCCGGATGCGGTGGCGCGCGCTGCGCCACAGCGGCAGGGCCAGTCGCCACACCAGAACCGCTGCCACGGAGGCGATCCACAAGCCCCACCAGAAGACGGTCCTGGCCGTGCTGGCCAGGAACTCCCGACCCGTCCACAACTGGTGGGGCAGAGCCAGCCCGACACCCAGGTAGGCGTAGAGGTGCAGCAGGTGCCAGGACTCGTAGCGCAACTTGCGCCGGGCGGCCTTGACGCTGGTCACGACGACCATGATCAGGCACAGGGTGCCGCCCGCAGCCAGCAGCATGCCGGGATCGTGGATCGTCATGTCCCAGAGGGTGCCGGGCGTCGCGCTCAGCTTCCCGGCGGCGTAGCCCCAGACGATGAGCACCAGGTGCGCGAGCATCAGATTGAAGGAGGCAAACCCCACCAGGCGATGGACGTGGGCCAGCCGGTCCTGCCCGAACGCGTGCTCCAGCAACGGTATTCGGGCCATCAGCAGGACCTGGACCAGTAGCAGGTCCGCGGACAGCAGCCCCGTCAGCCGACCCGTCGAGGTCAGCCCGGTCTCCCAGCCGGTCAGGTCCGAGATGCCCCCGCCGCTGGCCCACCAGTAGGTTACCAGCAGCAGACTCGACCAGCAGGCCACCAGAAATGCCAGCCGCACCGATGAGTCCCACCGTGCCCGGGTGGTGCTGACCGCGGTGCCGCCGGTGGCGTGGTCCGCTCGTGAAAGGGCTTGTGCCGTCATGCGTCGCGACTCCCTCTTGATGTGTCTGGAGCCGATCGTGTCGTGCCCGGCTATGGATTGCGACGGATTCGACTGTGTCCGGGCTGTGCGCCAACTGAGGGTCTGCTGATGGTCTGACCTGGTCGGATGTTTCGCCGAGATGCCGCTCCAGGATGAACGCCGGAGGTAAGGGGCGGGTGGGATGCCCCGGTCCGGTCGGTGAGAACTTGGTGAGATTGTGCGGTAGTTCGGCCGCTATCGGTCACGATGGACCGATGGTGCCCCGACTTCTGCTGGCCGATGACGACCGTGCGATCCGCGAGTCGCTGGAGCGCGCCCTCGAACTGGAGGGCTATGCGGTCACCTCGGTCGTCGACGGGGTGCAGGCGCTGTCGAAGATCCGCCGCGAGGTCCCCGACGTGGTGATCCTGGACGTGATGATGCCGGGCGTCGACGGACTGGGGGTCTGCCGGGTGATCCGGGCCGACGGGATGCGGGTGCCGATCCTGATGCTGACGGCGCGGGTCGAGGTGGATGCCCGCGTCGAGGGCCTGGATGCCGGCGCCGACGACTACCTGGCCAAGCCGTTCGAGCTGGAGGAACTGCTGGCCAGACTGCGGGCGCTCCTGCGAAGGGTTCCCTTGGAGCCGGCCGGCTCCGATCCGCAGTTCGAGCTCGAGGGCCTGCGGATCGATTCCGACAGCAGAAGGGTCTGGTGGCACCGCGAGCAGCTGGACCTGTCCAAGACCGAGTTCGACCTGTTGGAACTGCTCGGTCGCAACCGGGGTACCGTGCTGACCCATTCGGCGATCTACGATCGCATCTGGGGGTACGACTTCGGGCCGGAGTCCAAGAACCTGGCCGTCTACATCAGCTATCTGCGCCGCAAGCTGGAACTGGTCGGCGCGCCCGCGCTGATCCGGACCGTTCGAGGCGTCGGCTACAGCCTGCGGGGCCCGGCCGAGCTATGACGCTGCGACAGAAGTTCGTCCTTGCCTTCGCAGTGGTCGCGGCCGTGGTGGCGGGCACGATCGGCGCAGTCGCCTACAGCACCACCGAGCACGCGCTGCACAACGAGATCAACGTGTCGCTCGCGGCGGCGGCCAGCACTCTGGCCGGCGGCGGGACCCTCTCCACGATCTCGCTGTCCGGTACCCAGGGCTTCGGTGGGGATCAAGGTCGCGCCGACGGCCCCGAAACAGTGGTGGAGACCGCCCAGTCGGTCGGTGCCGACGGCAGCGCCACCCACCTCTCGGGTGCCGCGGTCAGCCTGCCGGTCAGCCCGCAGGCTCGGTCGATTGCCGCCGGGACCATCGCGGGCCTGCGCGTCGTCGATCAGGTCACGGTGGGGAACAACACCTTTCAGGTGCTGACCCAGTCGCTCGGCGGTACCAGAGGAGCGGTGCAGGTCGGCCGCGACCTCAACGAGGCCGCCCGCATCCTGCGACACCTGGCGATCGTCACCGCGCTGGTCGGGTTGGCGGTCCTGGTGCTCGCCGCCATTGCCGGGTGGTGGCTGGCCCGCCGCATCACCCGGAGACTGACCCGGCTGACCGGGATGGCCGAGACCGTCAGCCAGCACGGCGATCTGGACGTCGAGTTCGCGATGCCCGGCCGGGACGAGGTCGGCAGGCTCAGCTCGTCCCTGCAGGCGATGGTCAGCCAGCTGTCGGCCTCGCAGCAGGCCCAGCAGCGGTTGGTCCAGAACGCCGGCCACGAGCTCCGCACCCCACTGACCAGTCTGCGCACGAACATCAGTGTGCTGCGCCGCTTCGACGAACTCTCGCAGAGCTCGCAACAGCGACTGCTCGACGACGTCGCCGGCGAAACCAGGGAACTCACCAATCTGGTGAACGAACTGATCGAACTGGCCATGGATCGCCGCGACACCGAGAAGCCGGAGACGCTGGACCTCGCCGCTCTGGCCAGAAAAGTGGCGGCCGTCTACGAGCATCGCAGCCGGCGGACCCTGGTCGTCACGGGCGACCCGGAGGTGACCGTGCTGGGCCGTCCCAAGGCCCTGGAGCGAGCCATCTCGAATCTGCTGGACAATGCACTCAAGTTCGATATCGGCAGCGGCGCAATCGAAGTCGGCGTCTCGCCCGGGCGGATCGAGGTCCGTGACCGGGGCCCGGGCATCGACCCGGCCGATCAGAGGCGGATCTTCGACCGCTTCTTCCGGGCCGATGCGGCGCGGAGCATGCCCGGCTCCGGTCTGGGGCTGGCCATCGTGGCCGAGGTCGCAGCCGCCCATGACGGCGCCGGTTTCGCAGAATCCCGGCCGGGTGGCGGCGCACGGATCGGCTTCACCCTGGGGGGCTGAGTCGGAGCACGCGATGTCGTCCTCGATCCGCGGGCTCGCCGGCTCAGAATCCGAAGACCTCCTCGTGCAGCCGGTGGGCGGGCAGGCCGACCTCGTCCAGGGCCCGGCGGACGGTGGCCGCCAATCCCGGGGAGGCGCACAGGTAGACGTCCCGTCGATCGACGTCGGGTACCAGCCTGCGCAGGTTGTCGGCGGTGAACCGGTTGGCCGGCTCCGAGGACCTGCCGACCATCCAGATGACCTCCGCCCCCCGGATCCGCGCAAGGTGCTGCAGTTCGGGACCGAAGACGATGTCCTCCTGGCTGGACACGCGATAGAGCAGGGTCAGGCGCCCGTCGCGGCGCTCGATCGTCTCGAAGAGCGCTCGCATCGGCGTGATCCCGACGCCACCGGCGATCAGCAGGACCGATGGCTGGGTGCGGCGGCGGGCCGTCATCGATCCCGACGGCCCCTCGGCGAACACCAAGGTGCCGGGTCGCACGGAATGCACCAGGATACTGCCCCGACCGAGAGCCTTGACGGTGATGCGCATCCGGTCTCCGTACGGGGCGGCCGACAGCGAGAACGGGTGGGCGCTGCGCCACGTCCGCGACGTCAGGAAACGCCAGCGGAAGAACTGGCCTGATTCGGCGTTCAGTTCCTCCAGGTGTCGGCCCTTCATGATCAGGCTGACCACCCCGTCGGCCTCGGCGATCGCGGACTCGACCCCCAGTCGATGCCGCCACAGGTCGCCGATCGGGGCCAGGAACCGGTAGCGCAGCACCAGGGCGAAAGCGTAGGCGTAGACCAGAGTCCAGATGATCTGGACGACGTGCAACCCCGCCAGATTCGGCCCGGCCAGCTCGTGGGCGAACGACAGCGCCACGGCGACGTAGGTCAGGAGATGGACGCCGTGCCAGGTCTCGTACGACAACTTCCGCCGGGATGCGCGGATCGAGATCATCCTGACGGCGACGAAGACGGCGGTCCCGACGGTCGCGGTCGCCAGGCCGGGAAGGCCGAGGACGGCCATCAGCGAGGCAGGAAGGCTCTGATGCCGCGAATCGGCCCACGACTGCACCGCTCCGCCGGCGTGGACCAACACCAGGATCAGGAAGGTGCGGCCGCCTTTCGCGTGCCAACGGGCCAGGGTGTCCGGGCCGATCCGACGTTCCAGGATCGGCATCCGCGACATCAGCACCAACATCACCGCGACCAGGTACCCGGCGACCAGGCCAGTGACATGGGCCAGCAGGGCGGCGTCGACCGGAATCGGCCACGGCGCATGTTCCAGGGCCAGCGCCATGGCCGCCACCGACCCCGAGGTGATGCCCCACAGGAACTTTGGGGCGAACCGGTCCGGCTTCACGGCCGGCCCCCACCCGGGTTGCCGCTGCGGGCCCCCCCGGGTCCACCGGCCCCGTTGTCGAGGCGCGGACCCGCCTCCGGTCGGCCCGGCCCGTCGGCGGTGACGGTCGGCTGCATCGCGACGGTGGAGGTGGCGGGTGGGGACAGCGCCAGCGCCGGAGCGACCGGTGACACCTCCACCCCGCGCACGCCGACGGCGATGGCGATCACGGTGGCGATCACGAAGACGGCCGTCGTCGTGCTCCGTCGGATGCGCGCCCATCCCCGGGAGGACAGACGTGGAGGGGGTGCTGGGCGGCCGGCGGCGGCGTCCGGCCGGTCGGGTGCAATAGTAGCGATCAAGGGAACCTCTCGGTGGATCATCGGTGGTCAGCGCCAGTCTTGACGGTGCGCAGTCCAATTCGATGGTCGGTCAGGAAACGCTCCTGAACTACTGGGCAGACTCACAGTTCCTGTGTGATCGACGAGGTGTTCCGGGTAAGTCTTCGGTGAGAACCCGGCAACTCGAACAAGAATGCAAGGAATTGGTTACCCCGACGGTCAGCACCGTCAGCACGGTCAACGGCAGCGTCGGTCAGCGTCGGCAGGGTGGCGGCGTCAGCGGTCGAGCGCTGCGGCGAGGGCCGCCGGCGCATCCGCCGCGCTCCGGAGCCTTCCGAGGCGGGCGTCCGAGGCGTGCGCCAGTTCGGCGGCCTCGGCGCAGTCGTCCGCCGGTGCGAGCACGATCAGTTCCTGCAAGGCGCGGGCGGCCGGGAGGGGGTCCTGCTCGTCGGTGGCCCGGCAGTCGCTGAGCAGGATGGTGATCCGGCGCGCCGCACGCGCCGAGGCGAGTTGCCCGGCGGCGGCCCGGAGCGCGGCTGCCACCGCGGTCACCCCGTGGCCGCGCAACTCCAGCAACCCCGTCACGGTCTCCACCGGCGCGCTGGTGGCCGCGATCGCGCGGTGCACCCTGACCTGACGGTCGAAGCTGAGCACGGCGAACTCGGTGGGTGCCCGCCAGGCGCAGGCGGCGGCGGTCAGTGCCGCCGCGGCGAGGCGATCGCCGCTCATCGAACCGGACGCGTCGACGAGGAGGCAGAGGGCGACGTCCGGCCGCCGCCAGTCGCGCGAGAACAGTTCCTCCAGATTCGGCACCCGTCCGGCCGCCCGCGCACCGGCGATGGCCTCCATCGACAGATCGACATCCAGATCCCCGCCACGGTCGGCCGGCACCTGTTGCAGCCGAACGCTTCCCGATCGGGGCGCGGTTCCGGTGCGGGCGAGGTCGAGCATGATCTTCCCGGCCAGTCGGCGCGCCGCCTCGCGCAGCGCCTCGTCGGTGGCGGTGGTCAGGTCGGCGAGCAGGTGCAGCGCCCGGGCCGCGTCGTTGCGCAGCGCGTCGTCCAGCGCCGCCTCGTCGATGGCGCCGAGTTCGGGGGAGACGGCCGCGAACTGTTCGTGCCGCCTTTGCAGATCGGTGCGCGAGATGGTCCTTGCACCACGCTGCGGTCGGTTTACCGCACTGCTGCCCGCCCCTGGCGGCGGGCCACCGCTTCCCCCGGCGAATCACCGTCCCGGGCGGGGTCGTCGGAGTCGGCCGGCCGAGGACCGAAGACGTCCTCGTACAGTTGGCGCACGATGTCCTCCGGGGTTCGCCCGGCCGACTCGGACAGGCGGATGCGGCCCGACAGCGACACGAAGGCTGCGTCCAGCCCGACCTGCCAGTCGTCGACCGGGCAGCCGCGCGCAACGGCCAGCGAGGTGCCCACGCGCACGAGGTCGATGGCCCCGCGCACCGAAGAGCCGACCCTGACGTCGGGATGGGACCTGGTGCGTCGCGTCAACTCGACGACGCCGGCCCGCCACACCGGCGGCACCTCGGGCGCCCGTGCGGAGACGATCTGCACCTCGTCGCCGGCCGTCTGGTAGCCCATCGCGATCCGGCAGGTGCGGTCGTAGACGGCCGCGGAGATGCGGGCCGTGCCAACGGCATCGAACGGATTCATGGCCGCGACGAGCCGGAAGCCGGCGGCCGCGTCGATCCGGCCGAGGCGGGGGACGTGCAGCTCGGCCTCGGACATCACCGTGATCAGGACGTTGAGGGTTTCCTCCGGTACCCGGTTGAGTTCCTCGACGTAGAGCAGGCCGCCGTCCCGGAGCGCGGCGGCCAGCGGTCCGTCCACGAAGATCTCCTGGACGTACCCGTCGGAGAGCACCCGCGCGGGGTCGAAGTGCCCGACCAGCCGCGCGGGCGTCAGCTCGGCGTTGCCCTCGACGAAGTGGAACGGCACGTCACGGCTCCTGGCCACCGTGCGCAGGAGCGTGCTCTTGCCCGTGCCGGGCGGCCCCTCGAGGACGACATGTGCACCACCGTCAAGTGCGGCGAGCAGCAGTTCGACCTCTCGGGACCGCCCGATGGTGCTTTCGGCAACTCGACTCACGAATGCTCGTGGATCACGACGCCGCGGACGTTCTTGCCGGCCAGCAGGTCGTCGTAGCCCTCGTTGACCTGCTCGAGAGTGTAGGTGCGGGTGATGATCTCATCCAGCTTGAGGTCACCGCTCTGGTAGAGGCCGAGGATTTTCGGGATGTCCGTTGTCGGGTTGCAGTCGCCGAACAGGCTCCCCTTGATGTTCTTGCGGAACAGGGTGAGCACCGCACCGGAGAGGTGGATGGTGGCCTCCTCGAACTTGTTGAGCCCGGTGACGACCACCGTTCCGCCCTTGCCGATGGCGTCGAACCCGCTGCTGACGACCTCCTCGGTCATCAGCCCGACCGTCAGGATCGCCGAGTCGGCGCCGCGACCCCGCGTCATGTCGGTGATCGCGGTCTGCGCTTCCGCAGCCGTGGCGAAGGCATGGGTGGCACCGAGTTCCATCGCCTTCTCCCGCTTGTTCTCCAGCGGATCGATCGCGATGACGTTCTTGGCGCCGGCGTAGCGGGCGCCCTGCACGGCATTGATGCCGATGCCGCCCACCCCGTAGATGGCAACGGTGTCGCCGGCCCTGACGTTGGCGGTGTTGACGGCAGCGCCCCAGCCGGTGGGAACGCCGCAGCCGACCAGTACGGCCTTGTCCAGCGGTAGGTCGTCGTCGACCTTGACCGCGGAGTTCTGGTGGATGACGCCCCACTGGCTGAACGTGCCCAGCATGCACATGGCCCCGTACTGCCCGCGTGGTCCGGTGATCGGGAACCGGTCCCCGGGGAGGTACCCCTCCAGGATCGTGGCGCCCATGTCGCAGATCGACTGGCGGCCGGTGGCGCAGTAGTGGCAGACCCCGCAGTTGGGGATGAACGAACAGACCACGTGATCGCCGGGCTTGACGCGGGTGACACCGGGTCCGACCTCCTCGATGATGCCGGCCCCTTCGTGCCCGAGCACCATCGGGAGCCGGGCGGGGAGATCGCCGTGGGCGATGTGGATGTCGGAGTGGCAGAGGCCGGCGTGGGTGTACCGGATGAGGACCTCGCCCTCACGTGGACCGTCCAGATCCAGTTCCTCGATCTCGATGCGCTTGCCCGGTTCGACGACGACGGCAGCCTTGGTCTTCATCTTCACAGCTCCTTCGGTGTGGGTGACGAGCATTACACTCGCAGAGGACACGAGGACCGACTGTTCAAATTTTGGACAGTTCGGGTCGGCCGGTTCCCACCTGGATGGTCGATCGCCCCGTGATGGATTGCTGTTCGTGACCCTGCACCGGCGCAGGAAGGCGATGGAAGCTTGACACGTATGTATCAGGAGCAGCCGCATCAGCAGACCCCGGTCCTCCCGGGTCTCCGCCCCGAGATCGCCCTGTCCTGGGCCCGTTCCCGCGACGTCGGCCTGGTACCCGAGGATGCGCTGAGTCACCTGCGGACCGGTGAGTTCGATGCGCAGAGCCGGTTGCTGTCCGCGGCGAGCCCGGTGCTCGACACGCTTCGGTCCCAGCTGCGGGGTTCGGCCCACAGCGTGCTGCTGGCCGACCGCGAGTGCCGGGTGATCCATCGGTGGTGCGACGAGACCCGGGCCGAGGGCACCTTCGACGATCTAGGGGTCCGGCCGGGCGCGACCTGTCGGGAGGAGGTCGTGGGTACCAACGGCCTGGGTACCGCCCTCGAACTCCGCCGGGGGGTGGCGATCAACGGGTCCGAGCACTTCGCCGACGAGCTCAAGGCGTTCAGCTGCTACGGCCAGCCAATCCTGCATCCGCTGACGAACCGGGTCGAGGGGGTACTGAACTTCACCTCGTTCGGGGCCGGTGTGAACCCGCTGCTGGCGGCGCTCGTCGCGCATTCGGTCGACCACGTCCAGCAGCGACTGCTCGACGGGGCGCGGGCATCGGAACGACTGTTGTTCGCGGCCTTCCAGACGATGACGGCGCATCGACGCCATCCCGTCGTCGCCCTCGGCGACGACGTCGTGCTGTCGAACCGGGCGGCCCTCGACCTGCTCAACCCCCACGATTTCGCGCTGCTCAGAGCACTGGTCGGGCCGGTTGGATCCGAGAGCGGCTTTGCCGCCGACGTGCCCCTGCAGAACGGGATGCGAGCAACCGTGCTCGCCCATGCGGTATCCGGGTCGGCCGGAGGCTTCGTCTTCGAGATCACCCCGGCGGCCGAGGTCGTCGGCGGATCAGCCGACCGCGGCAGCCTCCGGGACCAGCGCGGGCCCCGGTTGCCCATCCTGATCTCCGGGGCGCCGGGCACCGGCCGCTCGCGGGCCGCCACCGCCGCGGTCCAGCGTCACCCGGTGACGGTGCTCGAACCGGGTTTCGCGGCCCTGGACGGCGAGGCGGCCTGGGCCCAGCGGTTCGTGGATGCGATCAGCAGCCGGGCCGGGACCGTGGTCGTCGAGGAGATCGATCTGCTCTCCGACCGGCTGATCCACCTGATCATCTCGTTGGCCAAGAAGAACTTCCGCTCCGACCTCATCGTCACCTGCGGCCCGATGGACGGTCTGACCGGACTCGCCCACACCCTGGCCAGCATGTGCGTGCGCTCCGTCGACCTGCCGGCCCTGTCCCGGCAAGCGGCGGTCATCGGCGATCTCGCCGCGCGGATGCTCGACGAGGTCAGCGGCGGCGCCCCGCTCCGCCTCACGCCGAGTGCGATCGATGCGCTGAGCACGCAGGCGTGGATCGGGAACTTCCACGAACTCCGGGTGGTGATGACCTACGTCGCCGCGCGGCGGAGCGCGGGTGACGTGACCGCCGCCGATCTGCCCGCCTCGTACCGGACCGCCGCCCCACCCAGCAATCTCGGGGGACTCGACCGGGTCGAACGGGATGCGATCGTGGCCGCGCTGGCCGAGCACGACGGGAACAAGATGAGAACGGCCAAGGCCCTCGGGGTGAGTCGTGGCACCCTCTACAACCGGATGCGACGCCTCAGGATCACGACGAGTTCGCGGGCGTAGCCGCCTTCGCTCCGCCGGATCGCTGCGAGGAGCCGACACCGAGGTCCCGGCGGAAACCCGCGGGGATCACGATGTCGTCCTGCGACAGGTCGTGGATGTCGGAGTGGCCCATCCCGAGCAGTGCCGAATCGATGCCTCCGCGCAGGATGTCGAGGACGTTCTCGACGCCGGCCTGCCCGTTGGCGGCCAGACCCCACAGGTAGGCCCGGCCGATCATCACGGCCCTGGCCCCGAGAGCCACGGCCTTGACGACGTCGCTGCCCCGGCGGATGCCACCGTCGAGCACGATCTCGATCTGGTCCCCGACGGCTTCCGCGACGGCGGGCAGCGCCCGGATGGTGGCGGGCGTGCTGTCGAGGTTGTTGCCGCCGTGGTTGGACACCGAGATGGCCGTGACGCCGGCGTCGACGGCCTTCCGTGCGTCATCGACCCGCGAGACGCCCTTCAACATCAGCGGTCCGCCCCATTCCCTGACGAGCCAGGCGACATCCTCCCAGGAGGGTGGCGGGGTCTGCATCCATTCGCCGTAGACACCGAAGAAGGTCGGTGCCGGAACGCCCGGCTCGGCCATGTTGGGAACGGTGAGGTCGGGGATCTTCCGGGTCCTGGCGAACGAGGCCAGCCACCTCGGGTGGGTCAGTGCCTCCGGCGCGTATTTTAGCATCGCCCTGAAATCGACCTTCTCCGGGATGGCGGGGCTGCCCCAATCGCGACCGTGGGAGAACGACCAGTCCAGGGTGACGATGAGCCCGACGGCCCCGGCCGCCCTGGCCCGGTCCATCCGCTGCTTGATCTGGTCCAGCGTGCCCGACCAGTACAGCTGGAAGAACGTCTGCGGGTTGGCGGCGATCACCTCCTCGACGCTCTTGCTGGCGAACGAACTCAGCCCCATGACGGTCCCGCGGGCGGCCGCTGCGCGGGCGACCGCCACCTCGCCGTCCGGATCCACGGCCTGCACGCCGGTGGGCGAGATGATGACGGGCATCGAGATCGCCTGTCCCATCACGGTGGTGGACAGGTTTCTCTTCGCCGACATCCCGGCCACGTGCGGAGCGAATCCCAGTTCGCCGAAGGCGGCCTGGTTGTCCTGGATGGTCAACCCACGTTCGGACCCTGCCACCAGGGCGCCGTAGACCGACGGGGGGAGCCTCTTCTTCGCCCGCCGTTGAGCTTCGGCAACGGTCTCGAACCACGGATTGCCCATTGGACTTGCCCTTCGTCTTCATTGACATCGATGGTGGAGCTGATGGTCTCGGCGCTGCACGGCCGGCTCGGCGCTGCACATCCGCCCCGGTCCTGCACGCTCAGGCGGTCGCCGCCACCTGCAGACCGGCGACCGGGTCCTCGTTGCAGTCCCGGCCGGGGGGTTTGCGCCCGAGGGTCAGCATCACGGGTGCGTTGGGCAGCAGTGTCTTGCGGGAATGGTCGAGAGATGGTTTCGGGGAAAGACCGGGAGTCAGCTTGGACAGGGCGATCTCGCCATACCCCTTGACGCACTCCGGATCCGGCCCGTCCAGCGGCAGCCCGGTGAAGAACTTCGCCGCCATGCAGCCGCCGCGGCAGGAGTCGTAGGCCGAGCAGGAGGAGCAGGCCCCGCCGCTCTGGGGCCTGCGCAGTTCGGCGAACAGTTCCGAATCGCGCCAGACGGTCCTGAATCCGCCGGGGGAGCGGACGTTGCCGGCCAGGAACGACTCGTGGATGGCGAACGGGCACGCGTAGACGTCGCCGACCGGGTCGATCAGGCAGACCACCCGGCCTGCCCCGCAGAGGTTGAGGCCCGGCAGCGAATCCCCGAAGGCCGCGAGGTGGAAGAAGGAGTCGCCGGTGAGGACGTTCTCCCCGTTCTCCACGAGCCAGTCGTAGAGTTCCCGCTGCTGCCCGGCGAGCAGATGCAGTTCGTCCCAGACGTCGGCGCCCCGACCGGACGGCCGCAACCGGGTGAGGCGCAGTTGCGCGTCGTACCGGTCGGCGATGGCCTTGAACTCGTCGAGCTGGCCGATGTTCTGGCGGGTGCAGACGACGGAGATCTTGAATCCGGCGAAGCCGGCGGCGTAGAGGTTCTCCATGGCCGTGATGGCGGTGTCGTAGGAGCCGACCCCCCGGACGTAGTCGTTGACCTCCGCGGTGGCGCCGTCCAGCGAGATCTGTACGTCGACGTAGTCGCTACCGGCCAGCCGCCGGGCCACCGCCGGCGAGATCTTGACGCCGTTGGTGGAGAACTTGACCCCCACCTTGTGGGCGGTGGCGTAGTCGACGAGCTCCCAGAAGTCCGGCCGCACAGTGGGTTCGCCGCCTCCGATGTTGACGTAGAACACCTGCATGCGCTCGAGCTCGTCGATGACGGCCTTCGCCTCCCCGGTGGTGAGCTCTCGCGGGTCACGCCGCCCGGAGCTGGACAGACAGTGCGCGCAGGCCAGGTTGCAGGCGTAGGTCAGCTCCCAGGTCAGGCAGATCGGGGCGTCCAGGCCCAGCGCGAAGTGCTCGACCAACGGCAGGACGGTGGTGGTCGCGGCGGTGGTGGTCATGATCGACGCTCCCGGATTGTTTCGGTGGCGGCCAGGGTGGCCAGCGCCCGTGCGAACTGTGCGGCGCGCGCCGGATCGGTGATGTCGGCGGCCCGGCAGGTGGCCGCCGCCGACGGGTGGTCGGCCAGCGTGCGGACCACGGTCACCAAAGTCGGATCCTTCAGGAAGGAAAGCCGTCTGGTCTTGAACGAGTAGAGCAGTGCGCCGAACGGCTCCGGCCGGATCTCCACCTGGGGATGCACTTCATAGGGCAGGTCAGGGTCGAAAGCCCGGATGTCGGTCGCGGTGGAGGCGGGTGGGTGGCGGGTGTCCGCCGGCGAATCCGTCGTCGAGGTCATCGCCGATGTCTAGTAGACGCCGCACATGCCGTCGATCGAGACGTCCTCGACGAGCAGATCCGACAGGGCCGTCGGGGCAGAGAGTGCGGTCGGAGCGGCTGCGACGTCGGCCTCCGCAGGTGCACTGTCGGCGTGCTCGAGAACGGTGTCGTCGACGGCATTGTCTGACATGGGAGGTCCCTTCACGGGTGGTTTCGCAGACTGTGGCCTGCGTCACTGCGGACGGTAATGGCACTCAGTGCCGTTTGTCAAGAGAATGGCGGGGGCTTTCGCCCTATGCTCGAAAGTCGCTGCGCTTGCGGTGATTCAGTGATGTCGGCCGCGATCCGCAGTCCCGGTCGGCTACCGGTAGGGTCACCCCACACGACCCGGCCCGCAAGGAGACCGGAAGAGGGAGGCGGCGGGTGAGTTCCGTTCCGCTGTCGCCAGAGCCGCCCGGGCTCGGCCGTCCCCAGGTGACCAGTCGGGTCGAGCTGGAACAGATCTGCCTCACCATGTTCGCCGCCCGGGGTTTCGACGTGACCTCGGTCGACGACATCGCGGCCACCGCCGGTATCGGCAGACGCACCTTCTTCCGGTACTTCAAGTCCAAGAACGACGCGGTCTGGGGTGATTTCGACACCCAGCTCGATCGTTTCGCCCAGTGGTTCCGCGAGTGCCCGGCCGAACTGCCGCTGCGGGCGGCGATCAGGGCAGGCGTCCTGCGGTTCAACACCTTCGACGGTCCGGCCACCACTGCGCTGCGGGACCGGATGCGGATCATCCTCTCCTCGCCCGCTCTGCAGGCCTACTCCACCCTGAGATACGGGGCGTGGCGGTCGGTCATCGTCGAGTTCGCGGCGCTGCGGCTCGGCGTTCCCGAGAACGATCTGGTGCCGAGAACTCTGGGACACCTGGCTCTCGGCGCCGCCCTGGCCGCCTACGAACAATGGCTCGAGACCGACCGCAGCGACCTGCTGGCGTTGCTCGCGGATTCGCTGACCATCTTCGCCTCGCCCGATGCACCGGAGGCCAGACCGTGACGACCACGACTACGACGACGACGACGGCGACTCCCGTCACGCAGCGGGCGGTTGCGGTGGTCACCGGTGCGGCCCGCGGAATAGGCGCAGCGGTGGCGCTGCAGTTGGCCCGCCAGGATTTCGACCTCGTCCTGGTCGACGCACCGTCCGTGGACGCGATCGCCGGTCTCGGCTACGACCTCGGGTCCCAGGACGAACTCCAGGAGGTGGCCGCACTCTGCCGCGCACTCGGCGCCGAGATCCACGTGATGGCAGCCGATGTCCGCGACGAGGCGGCACTGGCCCTGGCGGTCGAGCTGGTCGAGCCGGGCCGACTGCATGCGGTGGTCTCGGTCGCCGGGATCATCGGCTCCGACGCACCGGCCTGGGAATTCAGCCGGGCCGACCTGGACCGGGACATGGACACCAACTTCCATGGCGTCGCCAACCTTGCACGGGTGTCGGTGCCGGCCCTCCTGCACGCCCCCCACGGCCGCGGCCGGTTCGTCGCGATCGTGTCGACGGCGGGCGAGACCGGCCTGCCCCGGCTGGCCGGGTACGTGTCGTCCAAACATGCGGCGCTGGGCTACATCCGAAGTCTGGCAGCCGATCTGGGCCCGCTGGGGGTGACGGCGAACGCGGTGCTGCCGGGGAGCACCCGGACGGCACTGCTGCAACGGAGCGCCAGGGTGTACGACCTGCCCGATGTCGACGCCTTCGCCCCGCACCAGCGCCTGGCGCGCATCCTGGAGCCGTCCGAGATCGCTGCGGCCGTCGGATGGCTGTGCAGCCCGGCATCGTCGGCGGTCACCGGGATCGCCCTGCGGGTGGACGGCGGTTTCGTCGGATGACGGCGCCGGGCGGGCAGGTCTGGCATCTGGCGCAGTCCGTTCGATGGCTCGACCAGGTCACGCTGGCCGGCGGCGCTCCGTACCGGGTGATCACCCTGACCGGACGGGGCTCGCAGACGGTACGGGAGATCCTCGGCGGCGCGTCCGGCGGCCACGACCCGGTCGTGCAGGAGTTGCTCGTCCGGCTGCAGGACGCCGGTCTGCTGGTGGCCCCGGCCCCCGCACCGGCGGACGACTTCCCGGTGACAGTGGTGATTCCGGCCCGTTCCGCTCCCGGACCGGTCGTCGATCTGCTGGACCGTATCGGATCGGCGACACCGGTGATCGTCGTGGACGACGGGTCTGCGGAACCGCTGGCCGGCCTCGCCGTCGGACGGGCGAACGTGACCGTGGTGCGGCACCCCGTCTCCCGCGGCCCTGGGGCGGCCCGGAACACCGGGGCCGCCCTGGTCACCACTTCGTGGATCGCGTTCCTGGACGCCGACACCCGGCCGGATCCGGGGTGGATCGCAGCGTTGAAGGGCCGTATCGACCAGTCGGACCACACCGCTTCGCAGGAGCGGAACCGTGTGGTGCTGGCCGCCCCCCGGATCTATCCGCTCCCGGGGTCGGGATGGGGAGGCTGGTTCGAAAACCGAGTCTGCGCACTGGATCTCGGTGGTGTGCCCTCGGACGTCGGGGTGGGCAGGACCGTCTCCTACGTCCCCAGCGCCGCCATGCTGGTCGAGACCGGGACGTTCCGGCGCTGCGGGGGATTCGACGAGAGCATGCAGGTCGGCGAGGACGTCGATCTCGTCTGGCGGCTCGCCAGATTCGGGCGCATCCGCTACCTGCCCGATGTGCGGGTGGGTCACCAGCCGCGCACCAGTCTGTGGGCTGCCCTGCGCAGACGGGTCGCCTACGGCACGAGTGCGGCCGATCTGGGCCGGCGGCACCCGGGATCCCTTCGGCACGTGGACGTCTCGATCTACTCCTTCGGGCCGTGGGTGCTGGGCGTCCTGGTCCATCCGCTTCTCGGCGTCGTCGCGGCCGGTGTCACCGCAGCCATCGCGCCCTGGGGGATGCCGACGCTGCCGCCGTCGAAGGCCCGGAAACTCGCCGTGCAGGGCCACCTGCTGGCCGCCGGTGCACTCGGACGGTGGCTCATCCGCCCGATGGCGCCGGCCACCCTCGCCCTGGGCCTGGCCCGGCCCGGGACGGGGCGGCGACTTGCCCTGGCCGCGGTCGGCGGTCTGGTGTACCTGGTCGGCCTCGACGTCCGGTCGGCCCGCCTGGCGACCGACAGCCGGTGGGTGTCGGCCCGTCTCGCCGGTGAGTCCCTGATCGCCCGGACCCTGGACGATCTGGCCTACAGCACCGGCGTCTGGATCGGCGTGATCAGGCGCCGGACGCTGGAACCCGTCCTTCCCCGGGTCCGTGACCTTTCCCTCGGACGGATCACCTCTCTGGGACGCACCACGCGGAACCGTCGTGCCGCCCGGGTCTGACGCCTTGGCCGGCGCCGTCCCGGAGAATTCGCTGCCCCCGCTGGCGCTGGCGCGTTGGCCCCAGATCCGCTCGGCCACCAGGGATCTGCTGCTGTGGCCGATCGGTTCCACCGAACAGCACGGCCCGCACCTGCCGTTGGGCACCGACACCGTCATCGCCGACGAACTGGCCAGGGCGACGCACCGGCGTTTCCCGGGCGTCGGTCTGGCACCGGCGCTGCCGTTGGGTGCCAGCGGCGAACACGCCGACTTCCCGGGCACGCTGTCGATCGGAACCCAGGCGCTGACGTCGGTCGTCGTCGAGTTCGTCCGCCACGCGTCGCTGCGCTGGAGCCACGTGCTGATCGTCAACGGCCACGGCGGGAATGCGTCGGCCCTCCGTTCGGCCGAGGACCTGCTGCGGTCCGAAGGTAGATCCCTGACGGTCTGGCACGCGGCCGGCGCCGGCCACCGGGCCGACGCGCACGCCGGATATCGCGAGACGTCGCTGATGCTGTTCCTCCGGCCCGAGACGATCCGGATGGACCTCGCGGCGGCCGGTGCTCTCGAGCCGCTGTCCGAGTTGATCGAGCAGATGCGCGCGGGCGGTGTCACCGCGGTGAGCCCCAACGGCGTCCTGGGTGATCCGACCGGAGCCACCGCCCAGCGGGGCCAGGAGTTCTTCGATGAGATGGCGGACCGTCTGATCGGTCTGGTCCGGACCCTCCGGCGAATGGACGGTCCGACCCCCGACCGATGAAGACGAACGGCGCAGCGAGTCGGGACCTTCGACCGTAGTCGGCAGCGGGCCGGCGGACCAGGCTGGACAGATGGCGACCGTGCGGCGTTATTTCGACCTGATCCTGTTCCTGGTCTCCCTGCTGCTGCTGGGGGCCGGTGCGATCGGGTGGTGGTCGGGCGCGGGCCGGTGGGAAGCCGTGTGCTGGACGGTGTCGACGGTGCTCGGGGTGGTCGTCTCGGTGTCCTGGGTGGTGATCTCGCTCCGCAAGCACCAACTCGGCGTCGACCTCATCGCGGTGCTGGCGTTGCTCGGGGCGCTCGCGGTCGGCGAGCCCTTCGCCGGAGCGATGATCACGGTCATGCTGGCCAGCGGACGACTGCTGGAGGCCAGTGCCGCCCGGCGCGCCCAACGGGATCTGAGCCTGCTCGTCGAGCGCGCGCCCCGGACCGCCCGTCGGGTGGGGCCCGGCGGGGTGGTGGAGATCCCGGTCGACGAGGTCCGCCGCGGTGATCACCTCGTGGTCGGTCCCGGTGAGGTGGTTCCGGTCGACGGACACCTGCTCGAGGCCGCAGTGCTGGACGAGTCCAGCCTCACCGGGGAATCCCGTCCGGTCGACCGGATCGCCGGCGAGACCGTGCGCAGCGGTTCGGTCAACGCCGGACCCCCGATCGGTCTGATCGCCACCTCCGAGGCGGCTTCCTCGACCTACGCGCAGATCGTTCGATTGGTGGAGCAGGCCAACGCCGACTCGGCGCCGTTCGTGCGCACCGCGGACCGGTTCGCCGTCTATTTCGTCCCGTTCACCCTCGCGCTGGCCGGCGGGGCCTGGCTGGTCACCGGGGATGCGGTGCGGGCGGTGGCGGTACTGGTGGTGGCGACACCGTGTCCGCTGTTGCTCGCCGCTCCGATCGCCATCATGTCCGGGCTGTCCAGATCGGCCCGTCTGGGCGTCATCATCAAGGGTGGCGAGGCCCTGGAGCGTCTCGCCGCCGGTCGGGTGCTCATCCTGGACAAGACCGGAACGGTGACCCGGGGTGAGCCGGAGGTCAGCGAGGTGGTGACCGACGGCGTCGAGGTGGACCCGGATGACCTGCTGCGCTGGGCCGCCAGGCTGGACCAGGTCTCCCCGCACGTGATGGCGGCGTCGATCGTCAAAGCGGCCCGCACCCGCGGCCTGGCGCTGGACCTGCCGGTGGCGGTCGCCGAGAAGTCGGGGTACGGCATCCAGGGCACCGTCGACGGCCACCTCCTGCGGCTGGGCAAAGCGTCCTGGATCCTGGATCGAGAGGAGCCCGACTGGATGCAGACGGCCCGCCGCAGAGCGGCCTCGACGTCCTCGTTGACGGTGTTCGTCTCGGTGGACGGGCGACCCGGCGGGGTGATCCTGCTGGAGGATCCCATCCGCCCCGATGCCCGGCGGATGATCCAGTCGCTGCGGTCCGCCGGCGTCACCCGGACCGTGTTGCTGACCGGCGACAGGGCCGACATCGCACAATCCGTCGGGGCGCTGGTCGGGGTGGACTTCGTCCGGGCCGATTGCGACCCCGCCGCCAAGGTGCAGCAGGTGGTCGCCGAGGCCGCCAACGGGCCCACAATCATGGTCGGCGACGGTGTGAACGACGCCCCCGCACTGGCCACCGCCGCGGTCGGCGTGGCGTTGGCCGCCGGAGGTGCCACCGCTTCCTCCGAGACGGCCGACGTGGTCATCACCGGCAACCGCATCGACCTGCTGGCCGATGCGATCATGATCGCGCAAAGATCCAAAGCCATTGCGCTGCAATCGGTGACGGTCGGGATGGGTCTGTCGCTGGTGGCCATGGTGGTGGCCGCGCTCGGGTATCTCCCCCCGGCGGTCGGTGCGTTGGCCCAGGAGGGTATCGACGTGCTGGCCATCATGGTGGCTCTGCGCGCGGTGACCCCTGGACGCAGCCACACCCTGACGCTCCCGCCGCAGGACCTGGCCCTGACCCAGCGACTGTTCGACGAACACGCCTCGGTGCTTCCGGTGGTGGAGCAGATCCGGGTGGTCGCCGATTCCCTCGCCACCAATCCGGAGTCGCTGGTCGCGACGCGGAAGCTGCTGCAGCGGTTGGAGTCCGAACTCCTCCCGCACGAGCACGCGGAGGAGCACGACCTCTATCCGATGATGGACGAACTGATGAGCGGGCCGAACGCGACGGCGGCGCTCAGCCGCACGCATGCCGAGATCGATGTGCAGGTCGCTCGTCTGCATCGACTGCTCGACGAGATCATCGGCGACGCACCCACCCTCGCGGATGTGACGGAATTGAGGGGACTGCTGTACGGCCTCTACGCGATCCTCAAACTGCACAACGCGCAGGAGGAGGAAGGTCTGTTCAGTCTGCTGCCGGACGAGCAGAAACACGATCCGAACAGCGTCGCGACCGTCGCGCCGTGATCGTCGTCAGATGATCGAGAACGAATGACCGAGAACGATTGGTGGGCATCATGAATGGTCAGATCATCGTCGGCTGGACGGATTCGCCGGAAGGACACTCGGCTCTGGACTGGGCCGTGCACCAGGCGCTGCTGACGAACCGGAGCGTGGTGGTCGTGCACGAGATGCTGCAGGACTCCCTCGGCGGCGGGGCCGGCGAACAGGGCGGATCTCGCATGCTCGTCAAGGAGAAGTCGAAGGTCGACGCTGCGGTGCACGCGGTGGCCGAACGCTTCCGCGACCTCGACCTGCAGATCGCGGTGGAGGTCGACGCTCCGTCGGCGGGACTGCTGCGCTGGAGTTCGGCGGCAGATGTCCTGGTGGTCGGTGCACCCTCCCGCCTGCATCCACGGATGCTGGGGAGCCTGCCGGAGCACCTCGCCGCGGCGGCGGAATCACCGGTGGCCTGGATCTCGGCCGGCTGGCAGCCCAGTTCGAACACGAACCGGACGGTGGTCGTCGGGGCGATGCCGACCCCGGCCGGGCGGGCGGCGGTCCGGTTCGCCGCGAGCGAGGCCATCCGGATGAGCGCCGTCCTGATCGCCGTCGTCGGGTCGAGCCGGCTCTCGGCCGACGGGCAGGCGATGCTGGCTCACTTCGACGAACTGGCGATCGCCGAACCGGAACTCACGATCGAGGTGGACTGGATCGACGCCGACCCGGCGGAGGCGCTGGTCGGTCTGTCCCGGAGGTCGCAGCTCCTGGTGGTCGGCACGCACCACAGTTCCGACCGCTGGAGCATCCGGCTGGGGCCCATCACCGAAGAGGTGCTGCGCCGTGCCCACTGCCCGGTGATCACCGTGGCCCGGGTGCACGTCTCCACCGCCCCGACGATCGTCGAACCTGGGAAATCATCGGTCTGACCCGTCGCTTGCGAGGACCCCGGTCCGCACACGTCCACCTGGCGCTCGAGAGCCTCCTGTGAAATCCCGGTGCCCGCGCCACCCTAATGGTGGGTCTGTCCGTCATCGGGTTTTGTTCGGGTCAGCCGGGGCACTCATCCCTTCGACCAGCGCGAACCTCCCGCTGTCGACGAGCAGGACTGCGCAGGGGCCGGATCGGGGTGCGCAGCCCACGAAGCACGACGGGACAGGTTCATGGATCACTCGGAGGAGCCGACTCTGGCCCGTCCCGCCGCAGAGGTGTCGGAAGCTCTCACCCAGATGCTGACGTCCACGCCGGCCGCCGTGGTGGTGCTGCAGCGGGGGCGGATCAGCTACGCCAACGCGGCCGCCGACGAGATGCTGGAACTTCCCGGGTCCCTGGTGGGGCGCGACGTGCTGGATCTCGTCCACCCCAGCGAGGTCCCCGGCCTACGCCGTCGTCTGGCGTTGCACGACCGGTGCCGGCTGAAACTGCCCCCGACCTCCTTCGAGACCGATCTGGTCCGCGCGGACGGGCGGGTGATCCGGATCGAGTCGTTGGCACACACCATCGATTCGGACGGTGCCCGGGTGATCGGCCTGATCTGCTGCGACGTGACTGCACGAGCAGCGCAGGAGGAGCAGTGGCTCAGAGCTGCGACCCATGATCCCCTCACGGGTCTGCCCAACCGGGTCCTGCTCATCGATCGCCTCGAAACATCGATGGCCCGGCTCGGACGTCAGTGCGCCCAGGTCCTGGTCATGCTGCTGGACCTGGACGGTTTCAAGTCGGTCAACGACACCCACGGCCACGCTGTCGGGGACCAGCTACTGCAGCAGGTCGCTCGCCGGCTCCGCGGAGCGCTGAGAGCCGGGGACACCGTGGCCCGTCTGGCGGGAGACGAGTTCGTCATCTGCGCCGAGCTCGGTGTCGCCTCACCGACACCGGCGGTGCTGCAAGGGCGTGTGCAGGCGGCCCTCGGCGCTCCGTTCCAATTGGACGGGATCACCGTCACCCTCACCGCCGGGGTCGGCGCGATCACCCTCGACGAGCCGCGTGACGTGCACGGCGTCATCGACGAGGTGGATCGGAAGATGTATCGGCAGAAGCAGTCGGCCGATCGCAGGGCACGTGGGCAGGTTCCTCCCGGATTCCGGCCGCGCCGGCTGCTGATGCCACCCGGCGTCGGCGATCCCGAGGGGCGGCGCACGAGCCACGGGAGCTGAGTCGTGCCGGCGGTCGCCCGGTGGTGGGCGGCCCGTCGGTCGGGCCGGCGGCGTGCAGGGATGACGACGTCGACGCCAGATCGGATCAGGAATGGTGCGGCAGGTCTTCTGCCACCCTGGCAACCGGCGGGAGATCGCTCGTCGCGGTCAGCCAGGTGGTGACGATCTGCAGGCCGCCGGTGGGCGACGGTTGGGCGACTGCGTCGCCCCCGGCATTCCTCGCACTGTCCCGCACCAGTGCCAGTCCGAGCCCGCTGCCACCCGGGACGGCTTGCGAACCCCGGGCGAACCGCTCGAAGACCGTTTCCCGTTCTTCGGGAGCGAGTCCCGGCCCGTCGTCGGCCACCGTCAGCGTGACCATCGCGCCGGCCTGGGCGAGTCGCACGTCGATCCGGTGGCTTGCGTAGCGAAGGGCGTTTCCCACCAACTCGTCGATCACCCGGTCCAGGACCTCGGCCGGTGCCTCGATGACGAGCCCGCTCGCCACCGTGGCCTTCAGCAGGATGCGGTATTCCTTCGCAGACGTCTGCCAGGTGGCGATCCGGCTGCGGATGATGTCGGACGCCGGCACCGCGGTCGACGCCGGACCGGAATCGCTGATGGCGAGTGCGAGCACCTGGTCCAGCCGGCGTGCGAGGCGGTCGACCTCGGCGAGCGCCGCACCGGCGTTCGTGCGGACGACCTCGTCCGAGGTCAGATCCTCGATGGCCTCCAGCCGCAGCCGGATTCCGGTCAGCGGGGTCCGCAGATGGTGCGAGGCATCGGCCGCGACCCGTTGTTGCCGTGTCACCAGTGCGTCGAGATGGCCGGCGGTCGCGTTGAGGGCAGCAGCAACCTGGCGGACCTCGGACGGTCCGTGGTCCACATCGCCGCGGAGGGCGAGATTAGCGGGCAGTCGCCCGGCCACTCCGGCGAGTCGGTGCAGCGGCGCAGCGAGCGAGCGTGCCAACAGCCAGGCGACCAGGGCAGCCGCGAGGACGACGCTGGCGATGAAGATGGCCAGCGATCGACCGGTGCGCGCCACCACGTCGTCGACCACGTCCTCGGGGAGGCTCAACCTGACGGCCGCCACCACCTTCGAGTGTTGGACGACCGGAGCTGCGACGTACCGCAGCGTGCCCCCGAGAGTGAGCGACGTCCTGGTGTCCGAGGCCAGTTGACCGGACAGGGCGCGACGAATCTCCGGCCGGTCGAAGGTCCGGTCCAGTGCGCTCATGTTTGAATCGGCGGCCAGGCTCAGATCGGGTCGGACGATGATGATGCGGGCCTTGGTGCGGGCAGCCGCGGCCGAAATGGTGGTGGCCCAGAGCTCCGTCGGCTGCACCGACAGCTGCGCTGAGGTGAGCAGCGCGTCCACCTGCATCCTGGACACGAACGCGGCCCGCTGATCCCGGTCGACCATGACGACCAGGGGCACGGCCAGCGCGATGGCCACCGCTGCCGTGAGGGCCACCAGGGCCAGGACGAGTCGCCGTGTCATTCGCAGTTCTCGACGAGCCGGTAGCCGACGCCCCGGACCGTCTCGATCAGTTCGGGCGCGCCGAGCTTCCGGCGGATGACCGAGACATGGACGTCCAGGGACTTGCCCGAGCCGTGCCAGATCGGATCCCAGACCCGGGCCAGCAGTTCGCTGCGCGGAACGACCCGTCCGGGCTGCTCCGCGAGAACTGCGAGCAGTTCGAATTCCTTGGCCGTCAGCTGTACCGAACTGCCGTCGATCCACGTCGATCGCCGGGTGCGGTCGATCCGAAGCCGGCCGGTCTCCAGGGGTGCCTCGATCCGCCGTCGCCGTGCGATGGCCCGGATGCGGGCGCTGAGCTCGCGTACGGAGAACGGTTTGACGACGTAGTCGTCTGCGCCCAGTTCCAGCCCCACCACCCGATCGGTTTCGTCACCTCTCGCGGTGACCACGATCACCGGGACGTCGCTGCTCTGACGCAGAGCCTTCAATACGTCGAGCCCATCGGCGTCGGGGAGGCCCAGGTCCAGCAGCACCAGGTCGACATGACGAGCAGCGGCGACCACTTCCGTACCGGTCCGAGCGTGATCGACCTCGAGTCCGTTGCGGCGCAGACCTTCCAGCAGCGGGACGAAGACGGCAGGATCGTCTTCGACGACGAGCACCTTCATCGGTGAAGCCTCCTCCCGTGCGGTGTGGGTACCATCATCCTCATGCCGCTGCGGGGAGTCGTCACGCGCCTGCTCGTGGCACTTCTGTTCACCGGATGCGCCCTGACGGCCGTCGCTGCCATCGTCTCGGCGATGCCACTGGCCGCGCCGCCGTCGGAATCCGTGGTGATCGCGGTTCCGGTCCCTGCGACTGCTGCCGCCGCCTCGTCGGCGGCCCCGGGTCCGGTCCCCGGACACCGTGCGGGTGCCTCCTCCGATTCCGTCCCGTCAGGATCCGCTTCCTCCAGACCTGTACCGCCGAAGGCGGTCCCGACGAAATCTGCACCACCGAAACCTGTACCGGCGAAATCTGCACCACCGAAATCGGTAGCACCGAGATCCCTCCCGGCCAGACCGGTGCCGAACGGCGTGGCACCGCCGGTCGCCACGCCGCCGACGTCGGACTCCTTCCCCTCGCTCTACTCGAACGGGGGCCCGGCCCAGCCGACCTCCGCGGGTCCGGCCGTCATACCGGCACCGACACCGGTGACGACTCCGACGATCCCGCCGATGCCTCCGGTTCCACCGCCGCCCGGACGTGCCGGGTCGAGTTCGCCGGCCACCGTCCCGGCAGCGGCGCCACCGGCACCGACCACGCGAGTCCGCACCACGGGAGACGACCGACCGGTGACCACCACGACCGGCCCGGCAGACGACTGACGCGGCTCGATCGTGGTGGTCGGAGGCTCACTCCACGGACACGTGCAGAGCCCGTCGCGGGCATGCGCGCACCGCACGCACGGCAGCGCGCCGGTCCGGTCCCTCCAGGTCGGTCAGGGGGAGCACCGGGAAGCCCCACGGGTCGAGGTCGATGAGCCTCGGCGCCAGGTGCGCGCACATACCGAGGCCTTCACAGGAGACCGGATCGATTCGGAGCCTTGCCTTCTCGGCCTTCTCGGTCTTGTCGCCCTCGTCGACGAAGTCGGCCCGGCGGGCGCCCCTCATCGTCGTCGCTCCAGTTGGAGGCATCGACCGTGACGGTGGTCGTCGATCTCCGCCGGAAATTCCCGTAGTGCGCTGCGGATCATCCGCAGGGCCCCGTCGGGCAGTCGGCAGGCACCCCGGCCATCGACCAGGGCCATCATCTCGTGCAGTCGCTCCAGGTCCCGCCGACCCACACGACGATCGGCGAGGCGCGAGACGCGCTCCGCGACGTCAGGAAGCCCGAATCGGCACGGTCCGCACTGGCCCGCACTCTGCTCGGCCAGCCAGGTGGCGACGGATGCGGTGATCCGGAGGCCGCAGGCCCCCTGCCGCAGGACGATCAGGACACCGGCACCGAGGGATCGTCCGGCCTCCCGCAGCGAGTGCGGATCGACGGCCAGCGGAGCCAGCTCCGCCCAACCCACCCATTCACCACCGTAGCCGCCGAGTAGAACTGCCTGCGG
This sequence comes from Nakamurella sp. PAMC28650, assembly GCF_014303395.1. GTDB lineage: Bacteria > Actinomycetota > Actinomycetes > Mycobacteriales > Nakamurellaceae > Nakamurella. The sequence continues at coordinate 4,264,083 of NZ_CP060298.1, read as the reverse complement.
CGCAGGCACTCCGACCCGGTCGAAGAGCTCGGCGAAGGTCTGGGCGGCGGGCACCTCGACGACGAACCTGCGGTCCTCGTCGGTCACCGTCACCAACGAGGTCGGTTCGTGCAGGCGCGCCCCGGTCCGGGCCAGCAGACCCAGTCTGGCCAACGTCTCCACGTTGTGCACCAGGACCGGTGGGCCGCCCGCCCACGGCTGCGCGGGGTTCATCGTCGTGCGGGGGAGTGCCGGGCCACCGTGGACCGCTCTGATGACGGCTGACGACTCGCCCGCCAGATAGCGCTCCGGGGTGGTGACGATTTCCGGCGCCGGGGTGGACCCGGTCCGCCGCTCCGCGAGGGCCGAACGCATGCTCTGCAACGTCGCCCCCGCCTCCTGCGCCAGCCAGAGCACGGTCCGGTCGGCCCCGATCATCGACGCGGCGAGTTCAGCACCGTCCAGCACCAGGTGCGGTCTCAGTTGCAACAGGGACGCATCCTTGCCCGAGGCAGGTTCACCCTCACCTCCGTTCACCACGAGGGTCCAGCCGCCGACGTCGGCCTGCTGTGCAGCCCGCCATTTGGTGGCGACCGGGAAGTGGGCGCCACCCCGGCCGGTGAGAGCGATGGCGCGGACCTGGTGATCCAGCCAGTTCGGCTCGAGTCCGGCCGTCACTGGGCCGAAGGCGGCCTCGTGTGCCGGGCGGTCGTGTCTGCGCACCTGCTGGTCCCCGGAGCGGAAGACGCCAGAGGCATCACCGATGTCGATGACGTCTGTACCCAGCAGAGGTTTGCCATGCGTGAGGCGGTTCATCTGGAGATCACCTCTCTGGGAATATCTTTCGGCGCAGCCTTCCCGGCATTCGGTGTCGGTCGACCAGCCGCGTAACGCCACCAGGCGGCGGCGAGCACGACGATTCCGGTCGCCACATAGGCGGCTGTCCATGGACCGCTGTCCGATCCGGCGAGAACGGCGTGGGCCCAGGCCGCGAGCCAGGAGAGGCCGGCCGCCCGGTGCAGACCCCGCCACCACCGGATCCGGATCCGGCCGGCCAGGGCCGCCGAGATCCCGGCCGCCGCCCCGGCCCAGAGCGAGATCACCCCGAGTGTCACCGGAAGCGGACGGTAGGCCGCTCCCATCGGGACCAGCGCCCCGACCCAGCCGACCTTGGCGTAGGGATCCAGGACCAACACCACGACGTGAAGTGCGGTGAAGGCGAGAGCGAAGACGGTCAGCGAGACGTGCAGGCGCAACCTGGTGGTCGGCGACAAGCCCCGGATACCGGCTCGGCCCGGATGGGACAACAACAGGCCGGCCAGGGTGGCGACCGTCAACAGGAGTAGAGCGGAGGCCCCAGCGGCTCGGGCGACCAGCCACAGAGCGACCTTGTTCCCTTCGATCTGCTGCCAGATGAACCCGGTCAGCACTCCACAGCAGGCTGCCGACAACGCGACGACACCGGCCCGCGCAGCCAGGCACGCGGATTCAGGAGCCCGCATCGGACACCTGCCAGATCACACGTGTGTCGGCCGCCGGACTGACCGAGATGCCACCGGACGAATCGACCCAGATCGCAGCCAGCGCATGGGATTCGGCCAGCGCTCCGATGTCTGCGGCCCCCGCGACGAACAGCGATTTGCTCCAGACCTCGGCCCAGGCCGGATCCTCGTGGATGACCGTGACGGCGGCCAACCGGGAGGCGGCCGGCCGGCCGGTGGCCGGGTCGATCAGGTGGTGCACCTCTCGACCCCCCACCTGCCAGTGTCGCAGTCGGACGGACGAGGTGGCCACGGCCCGGTCCGAGGCGTCGATGACGGCGATCGGCTCCCGGTGCGCCGCCCGGCCGGGGACCAGGGGATTCTCGACCGCCGCGCGCCACCCGGTGCCTTCAGGTCCGGATCCCCGGGTCGCAAGGTCACCGCCGGCCTCGACGAGGGCGGCCGTGCCGTGGGACCGGAGCGCGGACATCGCCCACCGGACCGCAAGGCCCTTCCCGATCCCGCCCAGATCGATCCGCCTAGGCCCCAACCGAACCGAACCGGTCGCTTCCCGGAAGCGTGGCAGCCAGGGATGTACCACCGGGTCGGATGTCGTCGTGCCGGCCGGGACCTCGATCCGGACGTCGCCGGTGTCGAAGGCCAGCGACCTGTCGTAGCCCAACGATTCCAGGGAGCCGAGCACCCTCGGATCGAATAACCCACCCGTGACGCAGTAGGCGTCGTAGGCCTCGAGAATGGCGTCGAAACATCGTGACGGTACGGCGTGGTAGCGGCGAGGCGCCCCGTTGGCCGTCATCAGGGGGCTGGCCGGATCGAACCTGGTGCAGGAGGACTCGGTCTCCCGGAAGATCTCCTCCACGGTCCTGAATGCGTCGGCGGCCTCCTCGGGTTCGGCGCCGACCAGCTGCACCGTGATCTGACATGCCATGGCCCGGAACCGGTGGACGTCCGTCCGGTCCCACGTGGGGAGTTCCGTCGCGAGATCAGGCACCCGACGCTCCTGTCTTCGTGTGCGCAGCGGGCGCGGGCGCCGGCGCCGGGGCAGCGACCGGCGGGGGCGGTGGTGGGGGCGGTGGCGGTGGCGGTGGCGGCGGCGGCGGCGGGGGTGGTGGCGGCGGCGGGGGTGGCGGCGCTGGTGCGGCCTGGACCACCGGCGCGGGCGCGGGTGCCGGCGCGGCCTGGACGGCTGGGGCCGGCGCCGCCTGGATCACGGGCGCGGACGGGGAATTCGCCTGCACGGGAACAGGAACAGGAGCAGCAACGGGAGCGGAGCCGGGCACGGGTGCAGCGGACGTCGCCGCTGCTGCCGCCGACCTGGCCCTGGCTGCCGCACTGGCCCTGGCCGCTGCAGCGGCCTTGGCGGCCGCCCTGGCCCTCGATGCGGTGGCCGCCTTCTGTGTCGCCACTGCCTTCCTGGTGGCCTCGACGGACCTCTTCGTGTCCTGGTCCCACTGTTTGACCTGCTCTTCGGTCCGGACCAACAACTGGTCCAGACGGGCGTACCGGGCCGCCAACGCCGCATCGGTGCTGCTGATCAAGGTGGACCGACCGGCCGGCGACACCGCCGTCTGGAGTGCCACCGGCGGTGTCGGTGTCGGTGCGGGCGGCGCAGCGGCGGCTCTCGGGTCGTGTGCGTTGACCCACACGGTGACTCCCGCGAGGAACGCCAACGAGGCGGGCGCCACGACTGCCATCGGACCCCAGGTGGCCCGGCGTGATCTGCCGTCAGTCATCCTGCTTGTCCCCTCCTTGCTTGGCCTTCTGCTGGTCGTCGCTCGAGGTGTCCTGGCCTGCCGTCGGGTGGGACGACGAACCGGAAGCCCCCGTCGAGGTGTGGGTGGCCGGTGGGGCCTTGACCACGGGAGCCGGGGTGTAGCGGGCCGGCTGGGGGGCAGGCGTCGCGACCGGCGCGGGCGCGGCCGGCGCGGCCACCGCAGGGACCACCGCGGGCACGTAGGTGGTGGCGGGTGCCGGGGCCGCCACCTGGACAACGCTGGGGGCTGTCGCAGCCACCTGCGCGATGCTCGGGGCCGGCGGGGCGACCGGGGCCACCGGAGCAACGCTGGGAGCTGCCGGGGTCGCCGGCGGGAGGGATGTCGACGGCTGGGCCGCAGCCGGCGGAGCCGGGATGACAGGCGGCGGTGTTTCGGCCGCGATGGCGGCCGCCGCCACCCGGGCGGCACGACCGGCCGCACGGGCGGCGGCATCACGTTCGACGATCAGGGCCTGCAGACGGGTCTCCATCTTCTGGATCCGCAGGGCCATCGGATCGGCACTGGTGCGTGCCAGGGTGGGGGTCAGCGGCGCGGTGGCCACCACCGGGACCATGGAAGCATCAGGTGGGGACGGGACGGCTGCCGTGCTCAGGGTCCACGCACCGGCGGTCAGGGCTGAGGTGACGGCCAGAGTCGCCGCAGTGATTCGGGTTCTTCGCATCGAGAATTTCCTTTCATCGGCCAACGTCCTCTCAGTGAACAGGCGGAAGGCAAAATCCGTCCTGGCTGAACCTGAAGCTGAGGTAAGAACTGGCCGGGGGTATTTTCGGTGAGTTCTGGGCACGGCCGGTGCCGTGATGGTTCTGCCATGACGGAGCGCCGGATGCATTGCCCTGGGGGACAGAGATTTGATCGGCGGCACGTTGCAACAGACGTATGCTGGGCTCAGGCACCTGGGTAGGCAGACCCCGCCCAGGTCTCCGAGATGTATTCTCTGCATTGGTTTTCCGATATCCGGGTCGTCGGACCGAAACGCTCATCTCAGAGATTTCTCCGTGGCAGCCGACCTTTCGTCGAGCGGCGATCACTTTCGGTGGCGGCCGGTGCAAGATCCCACGTGCCGGGCCGGGGGTCTACCGGATGACATGTCAGGAGGCGCGACCCGATGAGAGCAAGGTTGTCGACGGACCCTGCAGTGGCTGAATCGGTGGGTGCCGATGCAGCCGCCGCCGACCGGACCGCGCCGGTCGCAGCCGGAATTCGGAAAGGTCCACCCGCACTGCGATTGCTCAGGGGCGCACAGACGGATCCGGGCTGGGTGAGACCGGCCCTTCTGGCGTTGCTCCTGCTGACGGCTGCCTTCTACCTGTTCGGGTTGACCCGCAACGGGTATGCCAATTCCTACTACGCCGCAGCCGTGAAGGCCGGGACGCTCTCGGTGAAGGCCTGGCTGTTCGGATCGCTGGATTCGGCCAACTCGATCACGGTGGACAAGCCACCGGCTTCGCTCTGGGTCATGGTGCTGTCGTGCCGAATGCTCGGATTTTCCTCCTTCGCGTTGTTGCTGCCGCAGGTACTGGCCGGGGTCGGCACCGTCGGGCTCACCTACGCCGGTGTCCGTCGGTGGGCCGGGCCGGCCGCCGGTGTCGCCGCCGGTGTGTTGGTGGTACTGACACCCGTTGCTGCGCTGATGTTCCGGTTCGACAACCCCGATGCACTCCTGGTGCTGCTGGTGACGGCGGCGGCGTACGCCGTGGTCCGCGCCATCGACGCGCCCGACCGTGGTGCGATCTGGTGGATGGTCCTGGCGGGCGCGCTGGTGGGCGTGGCGTTCCTGACCAAGATGGGTCAGGGCCTGTTCGTGCTGCCCGGAATGGTCCTGGTGTACGCGGTCGCCGCACCGATTCCGTGGTGGCGCCGAACTCTCCACCTGTTGACGGCCGGCGCATCCCTGATGGTCTCGGCCGGGTGGTACCTCGCGCTGGTGGCCTGGTGGCCGGCGGGATCCCGGCCCTACATCGGCGGTAGTTCGGACAATTCGCTCTGGCAGTTGGCCGTCGTCTACAACGGTCTCGGCCGCTTGTTCGGCGGAGACGCCAATATCCCCGCGACCTACGGTAGCGCTTCGGACCAGGCCGGTCCTGGCCGAATGTTCGGTCCCGCATTCGGGCCGGAGATCGCGTGGCTCTTGCCGGCCGCACTGGTCGCGGTCGGTGCGGGTATCTGGTTCACCAGAAAGGCGCCCCGGACCGACCGAACCAGGGCCGCCATGATGATGTGGGGTGGTTGGCTGATCTGTACGGGTCTGGTTCTTTCCTACATGAAAGGGATCAGCCATTCGTATTATTCGTTGATCATGGTTCCACCCGCCGCGGCCACCATTGCGGTGGTCGGCACCCGACTGTGGCGCGATCGCGGTCAGGGCGGACCACGGTGTGTGCTGGCCGTCATGATCGCCGGGACCGGGCTGTGGGGATCCTTCCTGCTCGACCGCACGGTACCGGGCTGGCTTCCGCTGCTGCGGTGGTCGGCGTCGGCCGGCTCCTTGGGTGGTGCTCTGTGGTTCGCCCTTGCCGCTCCGACGTCGAGGCGTCTGGCCGGTGCCGCCCTGTCGATCGGGGTGCTGGCCGCATCGTTGGCGATGGGGGCCTTCACCGTCGCGACGGTGGCCACCCCCAGCTCGGGAGTCAGCCCGAAAGCGGGCCCGGCCAGCCAGTTCCGGGCCGGGCCGGGCTCCAACGGGGCCAACCCGCCGACCGGCACGCTGCCGCCGGACGGGCCGGAGACCTCGGCCGCACTCGTCGGTCTGGTCGATTCCTCGCACACGACCTGGGCGGCCGCGATCAACGGTTCCAGCCGGGCTGCCTCGCTGGAGTTGGTGCTCCACGCCAAGGCGGTGATGGCCATCGGGGGATACACCTGGACCGATCCATCACCGACGCTGGACCAGTTCCGGGCCGATGTCGCCGCCGGCCGGATCGGCTACTACATCGCCGTTCCCTCGACCGCCGCGGACCGGGCGGCCGGAACTGCTCTGGCCGAGGGCCGGATCTCCGCCTGGGTCGCCTCCCATTTCCTCGCCGCCACCGTGGGTGGATGGACGGTCTACCCCCTCCGGGCTCGATCCTGATCCCGCGCTGTTCTTTCTGGGTTCGTCCCGTGGGTGTGGGGGTGTCAATGCGGGTGTGGGTGGCCGGTGGGGGTTACTTCTTCGGCTTCTTGTGTCCGTGGCCGTTTCCCGGTCCGCCGTTGCCGTTCCCGTTGCCGTTGCCTTGGGCGCCGTTGCCCTGGTTTCCGGTCGGCGTCGACGCCGTCGAACTGCTCGGTGCAAGGGGGAGTCGAACGGCGCCGGAGGAGCCGCGGGTCCGGGAGGGGGATGGCGGCGCAGTCCTGGAAGTGGTGACGGCGACGACCCGCGCCGGGGTGGTGGGGCGCGCCTCGAGCACTCCGGTGGACGACGGACCGATGCTCGGCGAGATACTCCTGGCGGAAACATGTTTCGGGGTCGCCGCACCAGAACTTGCGGTGCGCGGCGGTACTGGGTAGCTGCTTGAGTCAAGTTGTATTTGGCCATGTCAGAGCCAGTGTGTGCCTACCCGGTCGGTGGTGTCGATTACCCCCGGACCTTTCAGGAGTTGCTGGAGTGGTTCCCGGATGACTCGTCGTGTCTGGCGTATCTGGAGCGTCTGCGGTGGCCCCAGGGGTTTGTGTGTCCGGTGTGCGGGGCGCCCGGCGGTTGGCGTACGGCGAAGGCGAAATGGATGTGCACCAGGTGTGGCCGGCAGACGTCGGTGACCGCCGGCACGATCTTCCACCGGCTCCGGACGCCGCTGTCGACGTGGTTCGCGGCGATCTGGTTCATCACCTCGCAGAAGAACGGGATGTCCGCGCAAGGTCTGCAGCGGGTGCTGGGTTTCGGATCCTACGAAACAGCGTGGGCGTGGCTGCAGAAGCTACGCCGGGCGATGGTCCGCCCCGAGCGGGAGTTGCTCTCCGGTGTGGTGGAGTTAGATGAAGTGTTCATCGGCAACGAGTCTCGCGGCCGCGCAGGCGGCGTGAAGGACCACACCGCGGCGATGATCGCAGTGGAATCGATCCCCGGCCGCAAGCTGGGCAGGGTCCGCATCGAGCTGGCCGAGACAGCCCGATCGGTCAGCATGCTCGGCTTCGCCGACCGCGTCATCGCCAAAGGATCAACGGTCAGAACCGATGGCGCCAACTACCTGAAGAAGCTGACCGCGGCCGGCTACGAGCACGTCGCGTTCGTCGGGACCGACAGCGCCGAGCCCGCCCACATCAACCTCCCCGGCGTCCACATGGTCGCCTCGCTGCTCAAACGCTGGCTGACCGGCACCCTGCATTACGCGGTCTCCCAGGAGCACCTGGCCTACTACCTGGACGAATACACATTCCGGTTCAACCGACGCACCTCGAAGAGTCGCGGGCTTTTGTTCTACCGACTGTTGCAGCAGGCCGTGAACACAGACCCACACCCGCTCGCTGAACTGCGCAATCCTGTTGCAGCAGTGGACGTCCCGTTCTGAACTTTACTCAAGCAGCTACCCAGTGCGGCGGTGCGGTGCGGGCCGACGTGGCCAGACCTGTCCCGATGGTGGGGTGCGCTGTGGTGGTGGGGTGTGCGTTCGGCGCGTCGTTGTCGGCGGGCAGCACCGTCCAGAGTGCTGCGGCCAGAGCGGCGATCGTCAGGACGCTCGCGATGATCGCCCGGCGGTGCCTTCGGCCGGAGGGACGCAGGTCGTCGGGTGGTCGGGTCAGGAAGGGAGTCACCGGGCTCGACCAGGCAGTGGTCGGCCCGGTCGCCTCCTCGCCGTCGCGCCGCGCGGCAGAGGCGGGCGCTGTCGCGTCCGGACCCGTCGGAGTCCCGTCTCCGACGAGGGCGGCCCGTACCTGGGAGGCAGTGGGCCGGACGGCCGGGTCACCGGAGGTCATCGCCGTGAGCAGGCTCTTCCAGGGGGCGGGGAGGTCCGCCGGGATGACAGGGTCCCGCAGGAGTCGGGCGACCGCAGCGGCGACGGCGTGCCCTGGGAATTCCTTCCGCCCGGTCAGGCACTCCAGCAGGACGAGTCCGAGCGAGTAGATGTCCGCCGGGGGACCGACGTCGCCGGCTCGAGCCTGCTCCGGGCTGAAGTAGGCGGCGGTCCCCATCACTTCCGCGCCGGTGGTGAGCCGGTCCTCGGCGGTCAGAATCCTGGCCAACCCGAAATCGCCCAGCTTGATCTGGCCCGAAGCGGACAGGAGGACGTTGGCGGGCTTGACATCCCGATGAACCATTCCCTGCCGGTGCACGGTGTCCAACACCGACGCCAGGGTGATGGCTAGCCTCGCGCTTTCACGCAGATACTGGATTTGGTGTTTCAAAGTGAGGGAAAGGTGCTCTCACCTGCGATAATGAGGGTCTCTAAGGTCCATATCGTCAGCAAACAGGAGCACCTTTCTAATGTCGAAGCGTACTGGTTTCTATCCGCCGTTGACAGTGGACACGACCGCGAAGCGGGTGGTGTCCCATGCGGGTGCTGTGCTGCTGGTCACCACCGCCGGGAAGGTCGGGTTGGACCGGGCTTTGTCTGCGGCGTTGGCGCCGTGGCGCAAGCAGTGGGCGGTGCTGGATCCGGGGAAGATCCTGCTGGACCTGGCGATCAGCGTCGCCATCGGCGGGGACTGCCTGGCCGACATCTCGGCGTTGCGGTCTGAGCCGGCGGTGTTCGGGCGGGTCGCCTCCGACCCGACCGTGTCCCGGCTGATCGACGCGTTGGCCGCGACCCCGCAGGCCGCTTTGGCGGCGATCAACCAGGCCAGAGCAACTGTCAGACAGCGGGTGTGGAAGATGGCCGGGAAGGACGCCCCCGACTTCGAGATATCCCGGGACCGGCCGTTGATCATCGACCTGGACGCCACCTTGATCACCTCCCACTCGGAGAAGGAACTGGCGGCGCCGACCTACAAGAAGGGCTTCGGGTTCCACCCGCTCGGGTCGTGGGTGGACCACGGCCCCGACGGCACCGGTGAGCCACTGTCGATGATGCTGCGCCCCGGAAGGGCCGGATCCAACACCGCCGCCGACCACATCGCGGTCACCAAGGATGCGTTGCGGCAGTTGCCCTTCAACCGCCGCGGTGGCCGGATCGGGCGCAGGGTGCTGGTCCGCGCCGACAGCGGCGGCGGCACCCACGAATACCTGAAGTGGCTGGCCGGGCAGGGCCTGTCGTATTCGGTGGGGTTCGGGCTGACGCAGGACATCGTCGACAAGATCAACCTGATCCCCGACCAAGGGTGGACCCCGGCCTACGACGGCGATGGGAAGGTCCGCGACGGGGCGTGGGTCACCGAACTCACCGGCCTGCTGGACCTGTCAACGTGGCCGGCAGGGATGCGGGTGATCGTCCGGGCCGAACGTCCGCACCCCGGGGCGCAGCTGCGGTTCACCGACTCAGGCGGCAACCGGCTGACCGCGTTCGTCACCAACACTGTTGGTGGGCAACTCGCGGACCTGGAGTTGCGGCACCGCCACCGGGCCCGCTGCGAAGACCGGATCCGCAACGCGAAAGACACCGGGCTGCGGAACCTGCCCTTGACTGCGTTCGCGCAAAATCAGATCTGGGTCGCCGTCGTCCAGCTCGCTACGGAGCTGACCGCGTGGCTGCAGATGCTCGCGCTGACCGGCACCGGCGCCCGCCGGTGGGAACCGAAACGGCTGCGGTTGCAGCTGTTCTCCGTGGCCGGGACCATTGCGCGCCGATCCCGACGAGTCTGGCTGCGGCTGTCCGGTCACGCAACCCACCGGCACCTGTTCACCACCGCCCTGGACCGGCTGACCCAGCTGCCGGCGCCGACCTGACCTTCAACAACCCACCCGGCCAGCAAGAAGACAAACCCCCCGGAACGTGGAATCCGGCACCCACCCAGGTGACCCACCGGGGCTTCGACGAACCCGCAGACATGCCCGTCGGTGCGAAACACCAGATCTATCGCGCCGAGGAAAGGCCGGGCGTCTCACGAAAGATTGAGGCTAGTACCAGTGCTTCCGGCCACCGACTGCACGCCCGCTGGCCCCGAGCAGAACCAGGATGGCTCCGACGACCAGCACGATGATGCCGAGAGTCCAGAGGATCGCGATCTTGGCGACGAAGCCGATGACCAGGAGGATGATGCCCAGGATGATCATGTCGTTCTTCCCTTCATGACGGGTGTTGCGGGGGACGGGCCGCAGATGCGACCCGCACGCGGGGTTCGACGGGTCGAAGAGGTCGATCCCGTCGGTCTGCTACAGGCCGCTGATGCGGTCGTCGCGCTCGACGACGGCCTGGCGGCCGAGCGAGTCGGTCGTCACCGCAGTGCTGCGCGACCGTCGGGTGCGGGGCATGAAGATCAACATGCTCAGCAGGATCACGAGCACGCCTCCCCCCATCAGGATGTATCCGATGGTGGTGAGATCCAGGTCGTGGATGTTCGCCTTGACCCCGAAGGCCAGGACTGCGCCCGCGATGATCAGGAATACGCCCAATCCGATACCCATGTCTGTCTCCCCTGTTCGAACGGCAGATGCGGTCCGCACCCGCAGATTCTGCGGTCACGTCAGATGACGCAACCGGTGGCTGGAACCGACGTCCACGCCGGGGCAAACCCCGGGTCGGCCAGTCGCAACAGTTGATACCCCACTGTTGATTACTTCAATCGCCGTAACCGCAGATACTTTGGCTAAAGTGGAGAAATGGATCGTCCGGTAGAGCCGCAGTGGCTGGTCCTGGCCGTGCGGGTACCTGCCGAGCCGACCCGGCACCGTGTCGCCGTGTGGCGTGAACTCCGGCGGGTGGGTGCTCTGCTGCTCGGGCAGGCGACCTGGGCGGCGCCGGAGGTGCCCGGGGTCGCCGCCGGAATCAGTCGCGCGGTCGGGCTGGCGACCAGGGGAGGCGGCGAGATCCTCGTGCTCCGTGCCGTGGGCCGTTCGGCACACGACGGACGACGGCTGCAGGAACTGTTCACCGCGCAGCGTCAGGACGAATGGCTGGAGTTCATCGCAGACGGTGCGAAGTTCGATGTCGAGATCGACAAGGAGATCCGGATCAACAAGTTGACCTTCGCCGAACTCGAAGAGGAGGAGCAGAGCCTGGAACGGCTCAAGCGATGGCACCGGACCATCAAAGCGCGGGATGTCTTCGGAGCCGAGGCCGCGGGGGAGGCCGATCGGGTGCTCGAGCTCTGCACCCGACGCCTGGCCGAGTACACACAATTGGTGTTCACCGCCCAGCATCAGACCTGATGTCGGTCGCCTCACGGCCAGCGGCTACCTCGTGGGAGCGGCTGGGCCATAGGATGAGGTGCTCCTGCGCTCGACGGACCCAGATCTTGGTCGAAGAACGTGCCACACCCAGCCATCGGCGAAAGGCCACCCCGGTGTTCGACTACACGAGCGTGACCGCATCGGCGATCGGCGGGGCACAAGACCTGTCCATCGAGCCGGGCACCGGCGATTTCGCCCAACTGGTGACCAGATTCGCATTGTCGCTGCAAGACGTGCGCTCGCCCCCGGCGGATCTGATCGAGCAGATCGTGGTCGGGGCCGTCCAACTGGTGCCCGGTGCACGGCACGCCGCAGTGGTCACCTCGGAGGAGCCGGGTCGCCTGGCGGCCAAGGCCGTCGCTGGGAACGGCGTGCCCCGGGACGTGATGAACCTCCAGAACCGTGGGCAGGAGGGGCCCTGCCTCGACGCGATCGCCGACGGCAAGCTCATCCTGGTGCCTCATGTCGCCACGGACATCCGATGGCCGAACTTCGGTCCGGCGGCGGCTCGGGCCGGAGCCGGTGCCATCTTGTGCATCCCGCTGATCATCGACGACCAGATCATCGGGGCACTGACCCTGATCGGGGATCTCGAGGCGTTCGACGACGAGGCCCAGAGCTTGGGACGGGTCTTCGCCGCTCATGCGGCCATCGCCCTGGCCTCCGCGCAGCGGGTGACCAACCTGCAGACGGCCTTGAGCAGTCGGGATGTCATCGGACAGGCCAAGGGCATTCTGATGGAACGGTTCCGGCTCACTCCCGAGCTTGCGTTCGCCGCACTGGTCAGGGCCTCCTCCGAGAGCAACGTGAAATTGCGGACGGTCTGCGAGGAGTTGTGCACGACGGGTCTGCTGGCCGGGAAGGAACGGACGAGCGGCTGACGGCCGGGTGTTGCGCCGCCCCGTCGTTCGTGTTTCACCGGGTTCGACCCGGGCACCTGGAAGGTATGGAATATCGACTTCTGGGCAATTCCGGATGCGCCGTCTCGCGACTGGCACTGGGCACCATGACGTTCGGTGCGGAGACGACGACTGAAACCGCCCACACGCAGCTGGACATGTTCGTCGAGCACGGCGGCAACCTGATCGACACCGCCGATGTCTACGGGGCGGGTGCCTCCGAGCAGATCATCGGGCAGTGGCTGGCCGGGCGCCCCCGGTCGACCCGGGACTCCGTCGTCCTGGCCACCAAAGGACGGTTCCCGATGGGAGATGCACCCAACGACGCGGGTCTGTCGCGACGACATCTGCAGCGAGCTCTGGATGATTCGCTCGGTCGGCTGGGAGTCGATTGCGTCGACCTCTACCAGGTGCACAGCTGGGATCCGCTGACGCCGATCGCCGAGACCCTCCGCGTCCTGGACGATTTCATCCGCTCCGGCAAGATCCGCTATTTCGGGTTGTCGAATTTCACCGGTTGGCAGATCCAGAAGACCGTCGCGATCGCGACGGCTCTCGGTCTGCCGGCGCCGGTCACCCTGCAGCCGCAGTACAACCTCCTGGTCCGCGAACTGGAGTGGGAGATCCTGCCGTCATCGGTCGATGCGGGCCTCGGCCTCCTCCCGTGGTCTCCGCTGGGCGGAGGTTGGTTGACGGGTAAGTATCAGCGGGACTCGCGGCCCACCGGTGCCACCCGGGCTGGGTGAGGACCCCGACCGCGGTATGGAGGCCTACGACCGCCGCGCGGGCTCGGACCGCACCTGGCACATCGTCGACACGCTCTCCGCCATCGCCACGGGTCGTGGCATCTCGTCTGCCCAGGTGGCGCTGGCCTGGCTGGCGGATCGCCCCGCCGTCACGTCCGTCATCCTCGGCGCTCGGTCGGTGGAGCAACTCGTCGACAACCTGGGGATGGCCGACCTGCATCAGAGCAGCGACGAACTGGCCCGTCTCGATTCGGTCAGCGCGCCGGTGACGGCCGACTACCCCTACGGGGCTCCCGGGCTCGAACAACGGAGCCGGCAGATCGCCGGGGGGTCGCTGACCGCATCGCGGACGCGATCGATGCCGCCGGTTCGGGTCGCCGAGACAAACCTCCCCAGGGGTGTACCAGCGCCGCCCCAGGGGTGGTTGAGTCGGTGAAGTCAGCAGGTGCTGGCAGGAAACCATCCAGAACCAGCGAGACGGCCGCGAAAAGCGTTCGTCGATCGGAGGAACGGCATGCTCGGTCTCATCGTCACCATCATCGTCATCGGATTGATCGCCGGCGCACTGGCCCGGCTGGTCGTGCCCGGTCGTCAGGATCTCTCGATCCTGATGACCATGGTGCTGGGGATCGTCGGCTCGTTCGTGGGCGGCTTCCTCGGTTACCTGATCTTCCACAAGGACGCGCAGAACGGTTTCCTACAGCCCTCGGGCATCATCGGATCGTTCATCGGGGCGGTCATCGTGCTGCTGATCTGGACCAGGGTCGGAAAGAACAGTCGGGTCCGCAGCTGATTCCGCACCAGCGCTCGTCCGCCTTGCCCAACCGAAGTGGCCCCAAACGTCGCCACACTGTGCAACAGAGCGGAAACCGTTGTCCAGCAACCTTATTGCGGTCTGGCAACCTCGTGAATCGTATGTCATCATTGGAATATGAGATCAATCGGATACACCTTGATGACGGAGCAGAGCGGTCCTCTCGATCTGATCGAGAATGCGGTCGGAGCCGAAAAGGCAGGCTTCGACTTCGAGGTGTGCAGTGACCATTACTTCCCCTGGCTGACGGAGATGGGGCATTCTCCCAACGCCTGGGTCACGCTGGGCGCGGTGGCGCAGGCCACCGAGCGGGTCGGGCTCACTGGTGCACCATCCTTGTGTGAGTGGTTCCAGATGAACCGCTGATAGCACTTCTGGTCCCCACCGGGCCATCGCCTACTTGGCTCGACCGTCGAGGTCGATCATGAGTTCTGCGAGGTCCGGTGACCCCAGGACATCCAGACTGGCTACAGGGCTGTGCGCCAGCGAGCGCCGATTCAGTGAGCGACCGGCTGCGGTGCCCCGGGACCACCGGGTGTTTCCCCACTGCAGCAACAGCGAGGAGACGACAATGATTGTCGCCGAAGAACGAACCGCCGCGCGAATTTGCGCCGGCGTTGACTGGGCTAAAGACGACCACGCCGTCTGCATCGTCGGCGACGACGGCGAAGCCCTGCAACGATTCATGATCAACGACAACCGTGCCGGTTTGAAGGACATGGTCCGGCGGCTGCTGGACGCCGCGGTTCAGGAGGTGGGAATCGAACGACCCGACGGAACCGTCGTCCAAGCGCTGCTGGCCGCCGGGCTGACCGTGTTGGTGATCCCACCCGCGCAGGTGAAGGGTTTGCGATCCCGGTACGGCTCCGCGGGTAATAAGGACGACCGGTTCGACGCCTACGTCCTTGCCGATGTGGTCCGCACCGACCGACGCCGGTTGCGTCCCTTGCAGCAGGACACCGCAGCGACGACCGCGCTGCGCACGACCGTCCGGGCCCGTCGAGATCTCGTCGTGCACCGGGTCGCTGCCGCCAACCAGCTCCGCGCGCACCTGCAGATCGTTTTCCCGGCCGCAGCAACTCTTTTCGCTGCGATCGACTCCGATATCAGCCTGCTGTTCCTGGCTAAATTCACGACCCAGGAACAAGCCGACCGGCTCTCGGTCACAGCCCTGGCGGCGTGGCTGGCCTCGGTCAGCTACAGCGGCGGCACCGACCCGGCGGTCCTGTACGCCAAGATCGTCAAAGCGCCCCGCGGCACCACCGAGGCCGCCGCAGCTGCGCACGCCGTCACCACGGGAGTGTTCATCGCCGTGCTGCGCACCCTCAACACGCAGATCCGTGTCCTGGCCGATGCCATCGGCGCGCAACTCGACGCCCACCCTGACAAACAGATCCTCACTTCCCTGCCCCGATCCGGGTGCGTCCGCGCGGCCCGGATGCTTGCTGAGAACGGCGATGCCCGGGGCCGGTTTCCCACCGCCGACTCCCTGGCCTGCCTGGCCGGTGTCGCCCCGTCCACCCGACAATCGGGAAAGGTCAAGGCCGTGACCTTCCGATTCGGCGCAGACAAAAAGCTCCGCGACGCCATTTGCGACTTCGCCGGCGACTCCCGAATGGCCAACCCCTGGGCCGCCGACCTGTATGCCAAAGCAATCGGCAGAGGCCACGACCATCCCCACGCCGTGAGGATCCTGGGGCGCGCCTGGATACACATCATCTGGCGCTGCTGGCAAGACCACACCGCTTACGACCCGGCCAACCACGGCGCACTTCAACGAGTCCTGAACCAAGATCAAGAAACGGCAGCTTGACACAGGGCAACTCATGAAGTACGTGACATCGCCGACCTTCCGCTACCACCCGGCGGTCGTCGCCCAACAGGCCGCCACCCTCCAGATCATCTCGGGCAACAGGTTCACCCTCGGGCTGGGTTCCGGCGAGGCCCTCAACGAGCACATCGTGGCCACCGGGTGGCCGGGGGCCAACGTCCGGCAGGCCCGCCTCGTGGAAGCCGTCGAGATCATCTCCGCTCTGTTCGACGGAAAGTCGGTCAGCTACCAGGGCGAACACCTGCAGGTGGATTCGGCCAGGCTGTGGGACCTTCCGGAAGTCCGCGTCCCCATCGGCATCGCGGTATCGGGACAGCAGTCGTGCGAACTCTTCGGACCCCTCGGCCAGGTCATGGTCGGGATCGACCCGGAACCCGAGCTGACCGCGATGTGGGACCGGTACAGCACCCGGAGTTCGTCCCGGAAGGTCGCGCAGCTGCCGGTGTCCTGGGATTCGAACGTCGAAGCGGCCACCGAGCGTGCGCATGCGTTGTTCCGGTGGAGCCTGCCCGGCTGGAAGGTGAACGCCGAGTTGCCCAGCCCGGCTGCCTTCTCCAGTGCGGCGGACTACACCCGACCCGAGGACGTGGCGGGCGTCATCCCCTGTGGGGACGATGTCGGCGCCGTGGTGGCCGCAGCGAAGAAGTTCTTCGACGCCGGCTACACCGACCTGGCCCTGGTACAGGTGGGGCCCGATCATCAGTCCAGCTTCCTGTCCGCCGCCACCGCCGAGATCCTTCCTGCTCTCCGCGGGTTGTGAGACTGCGCATGGCTGATGTTCCGGACGCGCAGACCCGCATCATCCTGCGCCCCATCGGTTCTCCCCTCCCGCTGGGCTTCTTCGCCTTTGCTGTGGGCGTCGCCATGACCAGCCTGCTGAGCCTGGACGTGTTCCCGCAGCAGGACGCACGGCAGGTCGCCGTGATCCTGGTCGCCTTCACCGGACCTCTGGAGGCCCTGGCCGCGGTGTTCGCCTTCCTCGGGCGGGATGTGGGTTCCGGCACGGCGTTCTCGATCCTCGGAGGGAGCTGGGTACTGACGGGCCTGAGCATGCTCTCCGCTGCCCCGGGAGCGAGAAGTCCCGTCCTGTCGGCCTTCGACTTCGTCCTGGCGCTGATCCTGCTGCTGCTGGCCGGATCGGCGATCGCCGGGAAGCCGGCACTGGGAATACTGCTGGTGGCCTCCGGAGTACGTTTCGTCCTCAGCGGCCTGCAGCAGCTCTCGGGTCAGGTGACGCTGGCGCACTGGTCGGGAATCATCGGCCTGGTGATCGCCGCGGTGGGTCTCTACGGAGGGTTGGCGACGATCCTGGAGGACAGTCGGGGGCGACTGGTGCTCCCGACGGGCCGGCGGGGACGAGCCAGGGAGTCGTTGGAGGAGGGACTCGACGCGCAACTGGCCGGTGTGCAATCGGAGGCAGGTGTTCGCAACCAGTTGTGACCTCGTGGAGGGTGGAGATCACGATTGTTCCTGCTCGGGTGGAGGCGGCCCCACCGCCTGTTCGTTCAAGCGGTGGGACCTCGACGCCCGCACATCCCTGGGCTGCTGGAGCGTCTGATCTTTACCTACCCGAACAAACAGGGCGTCAACCCTGACGCCGTACGACGGGACGGGCTCAGTAGCCTCCGAAGACGGCGGCGAGCCGCGGCTCCGCAGCGATGAGGTCCACGCCCGACTCCCGATGATCCATGGCGCACTGCGAGAACCAGTGGTCCGTCACCTCCGCCGGTAGGAGGGGGTACCGCGCCAGCCGCGTCCGGCGGCGGTGCGAACCAACGGTGACGACGGACCGGCCCCCGGCGGTGACGTCGAGAGAACCGCCATCGGCCTCCAGCAGCTCACCGACCCGGTCTGCGAAGGACGGGGTCACGCGGACCGCCTCGCGCACCACGACGTGCAGGCGCGCCCTGGCGTCGGATGAAATCTGATCCTCGCTGCAGGACAGAGCATCCCGCACGCGGGGATCGGATCGGAAGGCGGCCCTCAGGTTGACGCACGACTCGTCCTCGCCGACGACGGTGACCGCACAATCCAGGGTGGCGAGCAGAGATCGGATGCAGAGCACCCCGGCGCCCAGGGTCCAGCCGCTGCCGTGGACATCCACCAGCACGTCGACCACCGGGTAGATCTGCCCGTGCCCGCGCATCGACGGTTCCGGGATACGGGCAGCGAGCATCATCATCTCGCGATTCTTCTGCGCGGACTGCAGGTCCGGATCAGTGCGCCCGGCCCACTCGCGCCCGTCGTGCCACGCCACGGCGCCCGGTACGTACGCCAGCACCGCGCCCGAATTGTAGGCCCGGTAGGTGAAGTCGTAGTCCTCGCCGCCGTATCCCACGATGCTCTCGTCGAAACCACTGACAGCATCGAACATCTCGCGGGTACAGCCCAGTACGGCTCCGATCAGATACTTGTAGCTGCGCGGATGGACCCGGAGCAGATTCCCGGTCCGTTCGTATTCGCCGGTCATCCACGACGGCTCCTCCCACCCCGTGGGTCCCGCGTGGTGGCCGGCGAACCAGGTCAACAGGTCCGCCGGGGTCCAGCGGCTGAGGTCGGCGTATCGCCGGCGTCCGGACACCACGGCGTCCGGTATCGCGGCCGGGAGGCGGCTCAGCCGGCGGACGTAGTCCGGGCCCGGCACGGTGTCACCGTCGAGGAACAGCAGGACCTCGCCCTCGGAGCGGCTGACGCCCAGATTCCGCGCGGTCCCGGCGCGGAAGCCGGCGTTCTGCTGCCCGACGACCGAGATGTTCAGGCCCCGGGCCTGATCCGGTACCTGTGGCGGCCGGGGGGACCCGTCGTCGGCGATGACGACCTGCAGACGAGTCGAGGGGTGGGTCTGTACGGACAGGGCCGTCAGGAGGAGGTCCAGATCGTGTTGGTTGTCGTAGAACGGGACGACGACGGAGGTCTCGGTGTCCCTGTACGCCAGTGGGTCACCGGGATCCAGCGTCAGATCCCACCGGTTGCCCGGAACGGCGAACCTGCCGTCCCCGACCGATGTCGCCTCGATGGTCAACCGGTCAGTCGTTCGTAGACACCGACCTCGTCGCCCAGCCAGTACCGGCCGATTCCCGGGAAGGCTTCCATCACCTTGTGGTGGTCCCAGTCGTCGACCACGTGGTGCTCGTGTTCGTTGCCCTCGATCTCGCCCTGCGGGTAGTGGACGATCGGGATGGACAGGTAGACCGCCTTGCGGGCGGCGGTCGCCGACCGTGACCACAGGTCGATCGCCTCCGCCTCCGTCATGTGCTCGGCCACGTCGCCCAGGATGACCACATCGGCCGGCGGCATCTCGACCTCCCTGACGTCGCCGATGATGATGTCGTCGTAGTACTGGCGGAGACGGTAGGTCTCGACGTACGGCGCGTAGATCTCGATACCGGTGATACGTGAGACCTCAGGACCAGCCAGTAGTTTCGCATACGTACCGACACCAGGACCTACGTCCAGCACGTCCAGGGGACCCTGCTGCGCCAAGGCCCCGACGCGTTCCTTGACCCAGCCTTTTCCTTCCGGTGAGCTCATCGGCATGTCAGAGTTCCACCTTCTCGTTCTCTCCACCGTCATACCGTTGTCCGGTGACCTTCGACTTCACGAAACTGATCGCGGACGCGATCCGGCCACCGGGGGTGTCCCAGTACTCGGCTCCGATACCGGTGACCTCGATGAGGACGACGCCGGGATCGTCCGGACCCTGTGGCAGCCAGGCTTCCACCCACGGGTTCCAGAGTTCGTGCGCCTTCGCGGAATCCTCGATGATCTCGGCGGTCCCGAAGATCGAGATCCAGGTGTCGGCGGAGGTCATGGTCACGCCCACCCGGGGATTCGCGATGATGTGTCCCACCTTCCGGGAAGCACGCTCCGCGAAGAACCACAGGGTGCCGTCGAACTCGACCTCCTGCTGGGCCATGGGCCGACTGATGAAGTGGCCCTCTTCGTCGATCGTGGTCAACATGGTGATGCGGATGTCCTTGGCCAGGCTCGCAACTTTGGCGGCATCGGTGACCAGGTCGGTCATCTCGGGGTTCCTTACGTGTGAGTGCAGGTGTCGGCTCTGTCCGCCGACCGTCCGTTCGCGGTGCGCGACCGAGCGGTCGCTGCGACTGGTCTCACAGTGCCCGTCGTGATGCATCCCAAACGGAGGGCACCACGCCCGCGGCTCGCGCCCGCTCGCCGGGGAGGTGTCATCGGGTGGACGACGCAGCGATCGACCGCAGCCACCGCAGGTAACGGGAGGCGGCTTCAGTGCGGTCGGGGTGGGGCCGGAAGCCGGGCGGCAGGTAGGTCAGCGACGGGTCCGCCAACGCGGATTCGACGGCCGCGCAGAGTTCCCCGGGCTCGTAGATCCGGACCGCACCCGGCATCCGATCGCACAGCTCCTGTGCGTATCGGCTCGCCGGCACCAGGGGGCGGCGACCGGCGGCGATCCATGAGTTCACGGACGCGGAGGCCGAGACGTGGGGTGCCGGGGCGATCGGGACCGCCACCCCCCGCAGATGGGCGGCGAGGGCGCCGTCCGGCACGAAGCCGGTGCTGGTGAATTCGATGCCCAGGCGTCGGCCGAGATCGATCAGGTCCGGCAGCATCGCCGCATGGCCGTCCGACGGGCGGCCGATCGCGACCAGCGCGACGGGCGTCCTCGTCGAGGCCAGTTCCTCCAGGACCTCCCGGTGTCCCTTGCCGGGATAGATGAAGCCCAGCACCCCCATCACGGGTGCCGACGCATGGACGGGTCCGGCCGCACGTGCTTCCCGCCGGTGGCCGGGCCGGTCGTCGGGCCCGTTGCGGGGCCCGGTGCGGACCGGGAGCGGGATCACCTCGACCGGGGGCATCCGCTGCCCGACCACGGCCGGGCCGTCGACCGATCCGAGAATCGCCGCGGCCTCCTCCAACAACAGCCTTTCGTGTTCGCTGGACACCACCACCCCGACGGCTGCGCCTGCCATCGCGGCGTAGCTCCTGGCCCGCCGGAGGAACAGCTCCCGCGAGACCGCCTGCTGGGGCAGGTCGTGCAGGGTCAACGACAAGACGATCCGGCGGATGCGCAACAGCGCGGCCAGATCGAGGACGGCCTCCTCGGCCCGGTGGGTCCGATCGGTGAAGAGCCAGTCGTTGGCCTGGAGGTGCAGGAGCCGGGTGTCCCCGGGTACCCGGTCCACCACCGCCGCGAGGAGGTGCGGATCGTTATGGTGCAGAACGGTTCCGGTGAAGTCCTGTTGCTGCGCGGTCTCGGCCAGGTCGCGGCCGAATCGGCAGATTCCGTGTTCCGTCGGACCGCACGTGACCAGGGTGATGCGATCCCTCACGAGAGCCCCAGCAATTCGATGGTGGCCCGGTACCGGTCCCAACCCGCCTCGAGGATGGCGGGATGGTCCGCGTACCAACGCGTCTGAGCCTGCCGAATCGTCGACGCAGGTACTGCGCGCCCGCTGATCTGCCAGGCCTCACGGGTCGGCGACGGCAGGCCCAACGCGTCGGCGACGCTCGCCTCCAGCGGGGTGACCACCTCTCCCAACAGGGTGCGACCCGGGTCGGTGACGTCGGGGGAGCTCCCCATGGCCTGCTGCACGCGGCGGGCCAGTTCCAGGAGGATCCGGTTGCCGGGATGGTTGATGGTCTTCATGTCCCCGGGCTCGGGCCGTTCGAACAGGTCGGACACCGACACGTCGCAGTCCCGGTTCTCACGTCGGCGGAGCTCGGCGGTCGATTCCTCGTCCAGGGCCATGATCGCCGCCGAGGAGGGGGGTACCAGGTGGCGGTCCTGGCCGACCTTCGCTCCCGCCAGCGTCCGCAGGTCGTGATAGGGGACCACCGGCGGATTCCGGGAGGGATCTGTGGGGTCCCGCACGATCGCCTGCCACGGGTGGAGCCCGGCGTGGCGGACCACCGGCCATCGGATCACCGCACTGCCCGACGGCATCATCGCGGCCACCTGTGCGGTACCCAGGGGCAGGTTGCGATAGCCGTCACCGACGGGTTGGGCCACCAGAACCTGGGCATCGGCCGCGGCGAGCCGCAGGAATGGTAGATCTGACGGTTCGAGTTCGAAGACCGGGGGAATGCGCATCGTTCGCACCGGTGACAGCGTCGACGAGGCCAACAGAATTCGAAGGGCTTCGGCCTGACAGTTGCCGTATACCAGGATGTTCGGACCGGGGCTGGACGGGGAACCCTGGTATGGGTCGTCGGAGAGTCGGTAGAAGGACCCGTAGTGACGGGTTCGACCGGTGACGGTGGACATTCCGCGAAGGTACGCGAACCGCCGATGGTCGGCCGATCACCAGACGAATTACCAGATGAAGAGGAGGGCCCGTCCGATGCCGCCCGAGCGGATCCGCGTCGCGTCCGTACCGGCCGGCCACCCCTACGTGCAACACCTGACGGATCCGGGTGGAGACGGCGCCGTCATCCGCCTGCCGGATCCGCGCCCGTCGGTGGCCGGCGCGGGACCGGACCAGTGGTGGCCGCCCAGGATGCTCGACCTGGTCTGGGTCGAGCAGCACCACGACGAGTTCGACCTGATGCATCTGCACTTCGGTTTCGACGACGCCACTCCCGGGCATCTGGCGGCCTGGGTCGGCCTGCTCGCCAGACTTGGCATTCCGCTCGTGCTGACGGTCCATGATCTGGTCAACCCCCACTTCGCGGATCCGGCCGCCCACCTGGCGCAGCTGGAGATCCTGGTCCCCGCCGCCGCCGCGCTGATCACCCTCACGAACAGCGCCGCCTCGGTGATCCTGGATCGCTGGGGCCGGCAGGCCACCGTCATCCCGCACCCTCACATCGTTCCACTGTCGAGGATGGGCCGACGGGCGACGCCCGGCGATAAGTTCGTCATCGGCGTGCACGCCAAGAGCCTGCGGGCGAACATCGATCCGCTGCCGGTACTGACCGCGCTGCTCCCGGGCCTGACGGACCTGCCCGGGGTCGTCCTGCGGGTCGACGTCCATCCCGAGGTGCTGCGGGAGACCGACCACGACCCCCGAGCGACCGGGCTCCGTCGCTGGATCCTTGCGGCCCGGGACCATCGGCAGGTGCAGATCGAGGTGCATCCCCGCCTGGACGACGACCAGTTGTGGAACTACCTGCAATCCATCGACCTGTGCATCCTCCCCTATGGTTTCGGCACCCACTCGGGTTGGCTGGAGGCCTGCGTGGACCTCGGCACCGCCGTACTGGTTCCCGCGGCGGGCTCCTACAGCGACCAGCACGGGCATCCCCGCTACGGCCCCGGGACCACCGGGCTGCTGGACCGGGTGCGGGCCATCGTGGCGGACCCGGGTTCGGCCAGACCTGCCAGACCCGACCGCGCAGGCCAGCGGCGCGAGATCGCGGCGACCCACGAGCAGGTTTATCGCCGGGTACTGCGGCAAGGACGTTCTTCGAAGGAGTAACCCTCAATGAGTCAGATGTTCCCGCCGAATCAGGCTGCGGAGACGATGTCGGCGGTCTCGTTCAAGGTCCTGGTCGTCGCGTCCCTGCGGTACCCGATCGCCGAGCCGTTCGCCGGCGGGTTGGAGGCCCACACCGCCTCGCTGGCCAGGGGTCTGCGGGCGCGTGGGCACTCGGTCGTGGTGGCGGGAGCCGCCGGCAGCGATCCGGAGATGGTCGACCACGTCTTCGGAGCGCTACCCCGTCATGCCGCCGGGGAGCGCGCCGACACCATGGAGAATCCGGCGGTCCGGGCTGCCGAACTCGCCGGCTTCGCCGGACTGACCGAGGATCTCCATTCGGACCTGTTGGGGCACTTCGACATCATCCACAACAATTCGCTGTATCCACTCCTGGTGGAAAGGGCAGATTCGCTGCCGTGCCCGTTGATCACGACGCTGCACACACCGCCCCTGCCGTGGGCCGAGCGGATCCTTGGTCCCGGGGGTCGGTCCGACGGCCACTTCATCGCCGTGAGCCGATCGACCGCGCTTTCCTGGTCACGTTTCCTGTCTCCGCGCGTGGTGCTCAACGGCATCGACACCCGTTGGTGGCGACCCGGTCCCGGTGGCCCGGAGGCGGTCTGGTCCGGCCGGATCGTCGCGGAGAAGGCCCCACACCTGGCCATCGACATCGCACGGGCCGCCGGTCTCGGGCTGGCCATCGCCGGGCCCATCGTCGACCAGGGGTACTTCCGAACGCAGGTGGCGCCGCAGCTCGACGAGCGGATCCGCTACGTCGGGCACCTGAACAGCGGGGAGCTCGCAGAGCTGGTCGGCCGCAGCGCGGTGGCTCTGGTGACGCCGGCCTGGGACGAACCGTTCGGACTGGTGGCGGCCGAGGCGCTGGCCTGCGGTACGCCGGTGGTCGCTTTCGCCAGGGGGGGGCTGCCGGAGGTGGTGGGTACGGCGTCCGGGCGTCTGCTGCCCGTTCCGCGGTCCACGCGGCTCGATCCGGACGAGATGGCGGCGGCCAGGGCGGCCCTTCGCGAGGCCCTCGGGCTGGACCGCAGGACGGTGCGCCGGGAGGCGGAAACTCGTTTGAGCGACACGGCAATGGTGCGGGGCTACGAGGACGTCTACCAGGACGCTGTCCTGGCCTGGGACCGGCTGTGATCGGTTACTACGTGCATCACCAGGGCCATGGTCATCTGCAGCGGATGACATCCATTGCGGCACAACTGGTCGAACCACTGACCGTGCTCTCGTCGCTCCCTCGGCCGGGAGGTGGCCCGCCGGGGATCCGGCGGAACGAGGAACCGGAATGGCTCCACCTGCCCTCCGACGACACCGGTGCGGTCTTCGTGGAACCGACGGCGAACGGCACGCTGCACTGGGTCCCGCGGCACCATCCAGGTCTGCGCGCGAGGATGGCACTCATCGCATCCTGGATCGCGCGGACGGCGCCCACCCTGGTGGTGGTCGACGTGTCGGTCGAGGTGGCCACCCTGTGCCGGTTGCTGGGGGTTCCGACCGTGGTGATGGCGATGCGGGGAGACCGGACCGACCGGGCCCATCGCAGCGCGTACGACGGTGCCCACGCGCTGATGGCCACCTGGACAGCGGAATTCGCCGATCCGGCCTGGCCGCAGGCATGGCACGAGAAGACCTTCTACGCCGGCCCCATCTCACGCTTCACCCCCGCGCCACCCGCGCGCACGATCGCTCACGGTGGCCCCTCCCGGGTACTCGTGCTCTGGGGGTCAGGGGGGTCACAGGATGCGGCGGCCGCCTTCACCGACGCCCAGCTGGCCGAGGCACGGAGGTCCGGGCCCGATCGAACCTGGCGGTTCGCCGGAGGCACCGGTGAGCACCGGGTGGCCGATGGCGAGGTGCGTTTCCTGCTGGCGTGGGCGGACGTGGTGATCACGCATGCCGGCCAGAACGCGGTGGCCGAGGTCGCCGCGTCCCGGACGCCGGCCGTGGTCATCGCCGACGCCCGCCCCCACGGCGAACAGCACGACACCGCAATGACTCTCGATGCTGCCGGAGTGGCCGTCGGCCTGGCGCGCTGGCCACAGGGCGACCGCTGGCCGGTGCTGCTGGACGCGGCGATCGCCCTGGGCGGACATGCCTGGGCCCGTTGGCTGGCCCAGGACGGGGCAGCGCGGGCGGCAGCCTTCCTGGACGAGACCGCCGCATCCCTGGTGCCCACCTCGACGGAAGCGTCGGCCACGTGAGGATCGCGGTCATCACCATCGTCGCGGGTCGACACGCCCATCTCCACCACCAACAGGTCGGTCTGGCCCGTTCGGCTCTCTCGCCCGACGTCTACGTGGTGGTGTCGATGGGTGATCCGGCGGCGATCCAGCAGACCCGGAGCGGGCCGCTCGCGGACGGCGGCTGCGAGGTGCGGACGCGGCTGATCGAGTGCGACGAGCACCTTCCACTGGCGGCGGCCAGGAATCTCGGTGCCGCGGAGGCACTGCGCGCCGGCGCCGACCAGTTGATCTTCCTCGATGTCGATTGCATCCCGTCGGCCGCGTTGATCGATTCCTACCGTCGGTCGTTGGCCGCCTCGACGACGCCGGCCCTGCATTGCGGTGTGGTGCGCTACCTCGACCCCGATGCGCGCGTGGCCGATCTGGACACCCTGCAGGGTGATCCGCATCCCGCGCGCCCGAACCCGGCACCCGGGGAACTGATGCCGTCCTCGTCGTGGAGTCTGTTCTGGTCGTTGTCGTTCGCGCTCTCGGCTGCCGCCTGGCGACAGCTGGGAGGCTTTCACGAGGAGTACGTGGGATACGGCGCGGAGGACACCGACTTCGGGTACGCCGCTCATCGCGCGGGCGTCGACCTGGTCTGGGTGGGGGGCGCCGAGGCATTTCATCAATACCATCCGACGCAGCGGCTTCCGGTGGATCATCTCGAGGACATCCTGCGCAACGCCGCAATTTTCGAGCGCCGCTGGGGTTTCTGGCCGATGACGGGATGGTTGAGAGGTTTCGAGGACGCCGGGCTGGCGGGCTACGACGCCGCGGCCAACAGATGGACCCCGACGACGTCGGCCCCGGCGCCCTGATCAGCAGGGGCTCTGCGGTCGGGGTCGCGGCCCTCCCGCCGACCAGGAACGCCGGGTGCCAGTCGTTCGGTGCCGCATGGCCCCAGGGATGGCTTCGTTCGCCGGGCGAAAGGTGGACGGGGCCAACTGCCGGCATTCCTGTCGTTCAGTCGATGCCGGTCTGGACGTCGCCCAGGATCGTGATCGCGGCGTTGACCAGGGCCAGATGGCTCAGTCCCTGCGGCAGATTTCCCAGGAAGTCCCCGTTCCGCGGGTCGATCATCTCGGAGAGAAGACCGACATCGTTGGTGCACGCGACCAATCGATCCATCAGTTCGATGGCCTCGTCTCGCCGGCCGAGCAGGTGCAACGCGGAAACCATCCAGAAGGAGCAGGCCACGAAGCTGCCCTCCTGCTCGGAGGCTCCGGAGTAGCGGTACAGATGCGGCCCGTCGCCCAGCTCGGATCGCAGCACGTCGACGGTCGAATTCATCCGGGCTCCCCGGTCGTACCCGCTGATGATGTGCAGCAGAACGGAGGCATCCACCTTGTCGGTCCCCGGGTACCAGAGATAGCTACCTTTCTCGGCCGACCACGCGTTCTCCTCCACCCACGCCCGGATCTCCTGCGCCTGCGCCAGCCATCGCGTCGGGTTGCCGGGAATCTGGCCGATCTCGGCGAGGTGCGCAGCTGCGGTGAGCGCCTGCCAGCAACCTAGTTTGGACGAGGTGTAGTGCTGCTGTTCCTCCAGCTCCCACATCCCGGAGTCCTTGCTGCGCCACCGGTCACAGGCCAGATCGGCCACGGCGGACATCATCCGGCCGGTATCGGTGTCAAGGGCATTGCCGTTGTCCACATACAGTCGGACGATGCTGAAGAGGTCACCGAACACGCCGAGCTGCAGTTGCTCGGCGGCCCGGTTCCCGCTCTACACCAGCCCGATCGCGCGCCAGCCCGGGACGTCACGCGCTTGCTGGGCCTCGACGGGGCCACCGTCGAGGCGGTAGAAGATGTGCGGTTCGGGGCCATGGTCGCGAATGGTGGCCAGCAGCCAACTGATCGCACCGTGTGTCTCCTCGCGCAACCCGAAACGGAACAGCGCCGTGAGCGAGTAGGCCATGTCCCGCACCCACGCGTACCGGTAGTCCCAGTTCTTGCCGCCTGCAAGGCTTTCCGGGAGGGAGGTGGTCGCCGCGGCGGCGATGGCGCCGGTCGAGGCGTGGACGAGGAGTTTGAGCGCGAGCACGCTGCGCAGCACCGCCTCCGCCCAGGGACCGTCCCACCGACAGTGATCCGCCCAGGTCGTCCAGTTGGCGATGGTGCGGTCGACGCCGCCGTCGATGTCGTCGGGCGACGGGATGTACAGAGGTTCCCGTTCGGTACCGACCACCGCCAGCAGGTGTCGCGACCCGGGGGTGGCGGTGTATTCGGCGTCCATCTGATGTCCCCGGTTCGTCACCGACTTCGCTCCGGCGGTACGGACCGCCATGTTGACCCCGTCGACCTCGAGCAGGACACCCGCCGTCGTGGTCTCCGCCCACGGCGAGGAAGTGTTCAGGCACGTCCCCGGCCGGACCGTGGCACACATGGTGACCGTTCCGGTGAGACCCTCGATCCGCCTGGCCAGTTCGGCCCAGGGCAGTCGGCCCGCCACCCCGGTGTTGAGCGAATCCGTCACCCGCACACTGCCGTCCGCGGTGTGGAACGTGGTCGCGAGCACGTTGGTTCGCGGGACGTATTCGCGGACGACGGTGAAAGGTGCGACCGGGTGGAGCGAGAGGAAGCCACCGTTCCGAGCGTCGAGCAGCGCGGCGAAGACCGGCGGGGAATGCATGGCGGGGATGGGTAGCCAGTCGACCTGACCGTCCCGGGCGACCAGTGCCACGGTGCGCCCGTCGCGCCGATCGCGGCGTAGCTACGGAGGTCGGCATATCCGAGTTCATCTCGATCGATCGACTCGGCCACCCGTCCTGTCTACCAGCCTGCTCGGCGGGCAGATGCAGGATCGGCGATGTGGCCGAGGGACTCCGGGCCATCTGCAGCACGGCGGCCGGTGACCCTGTGTGCTTTCGGTGCCGACGATTTTTCGCCCGTTCAGGGGATGCCGCCAGGACGGTGTCGGCCGAGATGCTCAGTGGTATGTGGTTTTTCGCTTCCAGTTCCGACGCCGGCCCCAATACATGGCACCAGGTACCGGCTTTCGACGTCGAGGGGATACGCATCCAACTGCTGGCCGCGGCCGGCCGTCGTCAGAGTTACCTGTTGCCGGTGTTCGACGCGGGAGCGGGCCGGGAGACCAGGGTCACGGTGTTCCCTCATCTCACACCCGAATGGGTGCTGTTCGAACACCATTCCTGGGATCCGCAGCAGTTTCTATGATCACAGTGCGGCCCGGGACGGTGCGCGACCGACTGCCGGCGTCCGGCGGTGAAGGGGCCGTCCCTTCTATCCATCTCGGCGCGAAGCGGATACGATCCCAGCGAGCCTTACACCGTAAAAATGGTGGTCGAGGCCGCGATGACATCGGCTGTACCGAGGCGGCAGTGCCGAGTGCGGAGGGTTTCATGGCCACGTGGTCGGACCGGTCGGTGCCGCCGGACCGTGGGAATGTCCGGGGCCCCGATGCGGCGGACAACCGCGGCGTGGCCATCGCCGACGTGTCCAGCATCCTCGGTGTGCCGCTGCCGACGCTGCGGTCCTGGGAGCAGCGCTACGGCTTGCCGGCCATGAGTCACGACCGCGGGCGGCACCGCCGATATCTACCGGTGCAGGTCCACGCGATCAGGTTGATGAGGGATGCGGTGGCCCGCGGCGAGCAGGCCGGTCCAGCGGCCGCAAAGGTGCACCGGCTCCTGCGGATCGGCGGAGATGCCGGCGTCATCATCCACGACCTGCTGGAGGCATCGGAACATCCTGATGCACACGGCATCCGGCGGGCACTGGATGATGCAGTCGGCACGCTCGGCCTCGCGAACTGCGTGGACGACGTGCTCTTGCCGGCGATGCGCCAGGTGGGTCTCTGGTGGGAGATCGGGCATTGTGATGTGGGACAGGAACGCACCACCACCGCATCCGTCCGCGCCTGGCTGGACAGGTGCATGGCCTTCGCGCCGGCGCCGGCGCCGGCGCAACCGCGTCCGATTCTCCTGGCCTGCGGGCCGAGCGACCTGCACACCATCGGCCTGGAAGCCATGGCGGCCCTTCTGCGGGAGAGAGGATGGTCCTGCCGCATCCTGGGAGCCCACACGCCGACCGCCACCGTCGTGACGGCAACCCGGGCGACCGGTGCCGCGGCGGTCGTACTGGTCTCGCAACTGGCCACGGGTCGTCGGCAGGCGGTCGAATCCATCTGTGCCGTCCACCGGATCAGGGTGCCGGTGTTCTATGCGGGCACGTCCTTCAACGCCCGGAGGAGCCGCGTCGGTGTACCGGGTCAGTACCTCGGAAATCGCATCCAGGATGCCTGCTCGCAGGTGATCGGGGTCGTCACCCAGGCCACCGGCACCTCGGCAGCAGGCTGATGCCGGGAACCGGCGCCACCGGCCGGATCACGGGCCGCCGAGCATCGTCTCAATGGCCGCTGAGCATCATCAGCATGCGGTCGTAGTTGCCGTCGACCTCGGCGAAGCGCAACATCCTGACCCGTTCCACGCAGATCTGGGTTGCTTCCGGCTGGGTGTCCAGGATGTGCATCACCTCGGTCAGGTACTCGGCCAGTGGCATGGCGTTGTCGTCGTCCTGCTGGCCGAGCAGGGTGGTCTGCACGGCCGGCGGGATGAGTTCCAGCACCTGGACGGAGGTGCCGGACAACTGGACCCGCAGGCTCTCGGTGAACGAGTGGATGGCGGCCTTGGTGGCGTTGTAGGTCGGGGTCATGGGCAGGGGGACGAAGGCCAGCCCCGACGAGACGTTCATGATCACCGCGTCCTGCTGCGCGACCAGGAACGGGATGAAGGCGCTCAGCATCCGGAGGGGTCCGAGCAGGTTCGTGGTGATGGTTGCCTCGGAGGTGGCCAGGAAGGACGATTCCTGCAGGTTCTCGGGCTGCATGATGCCGGCCATGTTGATCAGCACGTTCAGATCCGGGTATCGGCTCGTCACGGTCCGCCGGACCGCGGCGATGGACTCCGGATCTGCGACGTCCAGCAGGACGGAATCGATGCCGTCGTTGGCAGCGACGATCTCGTCCAGCAGTTCCTGACGTCGTCCTGCCACGATCACCTTGTTGCCCGCGGCGTGAAACCTCCGGGCCAGCCCGTGGCCGATGCCCGAGGTGCCCCCGGTGATCAGAATGGTGTTGCCCGTGGTCTTCATCGTTCCTGGTGCTCCTTGCGTCCCGGGGGCCTGACTGGCCCCCTGGTGACCACTGTGCCAAGGACACCCGGCGCAGGGGAGAGGAGAGTTGATCCAGGGAGTGGGGCTCCCTGGATGGAGTTTTGATCCGCAGCCCCGCCCGAGGGTCTCAGTCGCGCCGCGCGTCCGGTGTGCTGTCCTCTGCTCCCAGGCTCTGGGTCCCGATCACCGAGAGCAGGGCCAACTTGCCGTCGTCGACGCTGCCGGGCACGGCGGTGAAGATCACCAGCGTCTGGGCGTCGTTCTCGTCGACCAGTAGTTGGCAGTGCAACTGGATCTCGCCGAGTTCGGGGTGGACCAGGGTCTTGTGCTGGGTCGCCTTCACCGCGACCTCGTGCCGGGCCCAGTGCCCGACGAATTCCGGGCTGGCGGCCAGGAGTGCGCGGACCACCGCGCCCGCCCGCGACGATGCACCCGCCCGACTGACTGCGGCGCGGAGTTGGGCGACCTGGAGGCGGCTCTGGTCCCCGTGGTCCCGGTCCGGGTACTTGCTCCGTTCGGACGGATCGGTGAACCAGCGGTACACCGCGATGCGATCGAGACCGCTGAAGCCCGTCTGTCTCCCGAGAAGAGCGACGGCCATGGGATTCTGCACCAGTGTTTCGCCCAATTCGTCGATCACCATGGCTGGCGTGTCGTGCAGGCGGTCGAGAACCCGCATCAGGGCCGGGCCCACATGGCCTGATCGCCCCAGGCGTGCCGGCGCCGAGTGGCCGGCCATCCGGAAGAGGTGGTCGCGTTCGTCGAGGCTCAGCCGGAGACCTCTGGCCAGCGCACCGAGCATCTGCTCGGACGGCCGGGCGCCCCGCTGCTGTTCCAGGCGACTGTAGGTGTCGGTCGACATCCCGGACAGGGCTGCCACTTCCTCCCGCCGCAAACCCGCCGTCCGGCGCCGGGGGCCCTTCGTCAACCCGACGTCCCCGGGTTGCAGGGCCTCCCGGCGACGGCGGAGGAAGTCGGCCAACTCGGTGCGTTCCATCCCGTCATCCTCGGCCGACCAGGCGGATCCCGCCAGGGAGCGGGACTCCCTGGGGGCGACGAGGTGTTCCCGGAATGGCAGGAATCGAAACGCGCTGCGGCACAGCCTTCTTCCGCTGTCATCCGGCCGTGCTGTCGAAGGAAAGTTGACCAACTCATGACCACTTTCGGGCTAATTTCGAGGTCCAGAGGTGACGGCATCGGGTGATCCGCAACCCTTTCACCGCACGATGCGGTCCATGGGAGTGAACCTCGCATGGGTTTCACCAAATCCCAATCCAGGTCTCCGACCGAGCCGAATCTCACACGGCACAGGGGCCCAGACCGCTGCCGACCGCCGGTGGCGGTTTCTCTTTTCGGCTCTGGACGTACTGCCGCACACGATCACGACCCACCAACGTTCTGCACCTCCGGAAGAGGGAACTGCGTGAAGATCAGATCAGTCCTGACCGCATTGACGGCTACCGCAATGGCCGTCTCCGTCTCGATCGTCAGCGTGCCCGTGGCGCACGCCGACCTCACGACCCCGGGTTCGTTCAACACCGTGCATCCCTTACGCGTGCTCGACACGCGTTACGGGATCGGCACGACCAAGGCCGTCCTCGCCGCCCACGGGACCCTGACGTTCCAGCCCACCCCCGGTCTGACCACCCCGGTGGGGGCCGTCGCGCTCACCGTCACGGCCGTGAACCCGAAGACCCTGGGCTACCTGACGGTCTACGGCGCCGGCAGACCTCTCCCGCTGGCGTCCAACCTCAACTTCCAGATCGGTGAGAACGTTCCCAACATGGTGATCACACCGGTCGGGACGGGTGGCCGGGTGTCCATCTACAACGGCAGTCTCGGAACAATCGACGTGCTCGCCGACATCAGCGGCTTCTACACCGGTGGTACCAACACCGCGGTCTCCGGCTCCCTCGTGCCGATGGCTCCCCGGCGGTTCCTGGACACCCGCATCGGTCTGGGTGCTCCCAAGCGGCCCGCGGGCCCGAATTCGCTCACGGTCCTCAAGGTCGCCGGGGTCAACGGCGTCCCGGTCGACGCATCCTCGGTCGTGATGAACGTGACCGCCGAGGGCGCCACCGCACGCGGCTACGTCACCGCCTACGCGGGCTCGCCGAAGCCGGCGACCTCCACCGTCAACTACCTGCCGCACAAGACCAGGGCCAACCTCGCCCTGGTCCCGATCGGACCCGACGGCACCATTTCCCTGTTCAACGGAACGCTCGGAACGACCGCTCTGATCGCCGACATCAGCGGGTATTTCGTCGGCGGGTCACCGGCCACCGATGGCACCTTCGTGCCCACCACGCCGTACCGCGCATTCGACAGCCGGGAGGCCGGTCGCCGTCCAGCCGGGGCCCTGACCATCAGCAGGATCGGGCTCTTCACCTCTGATCCGGTCTTCAGCGCGTTCAAGGCAGTGGTCGTCAACGTGACCGCTGCGGAGCCGCAGACCTACGGTTTCCTCACCACCTGGGACGGCACGACCCAGCTGCCCTCGGTCTCCAGCAACAACTTCCAGGCGAACCAGGATTCGGCCGGCGCGGTGATCGTCCCGGTCAACCCCGACGGCACGATCTCGATCTACAACGGTTCCTACGGCAACGTCAACTACGTCGTCGACATCACCGGCTTCGTCTTCAACCTGCCGGCGGCGACACCCTTCGCCGGTACCACCGCCAAGACGAGCGTCTCCGCGGCCGCACGGCTGGCCGACGCGCTGGCGAAGGTCAGGCAGCTCAGCAGGACGACCTCTTCGGTGGCTGTCTCGGTCACCACCACTCGTTGATCGCGCCATCGATCGATGTGCTTCGCCCCCACAGCTCACCAGGAGGAAAAATGAACGACTCGGATCGCAGGACTTTCATCAAGACCGCCGGGGTCGGTGCGGCCGCCGCCGGCGCCGTGGCCCTGATCCCCGCAGCCACCGCCGTGGCCGCCTCGGCCGCAGCTCCGGCCGCCACCCCCGCAGTCTCGCTGCCGGCCGCCGCGAAGGGGTCGATGGTCGCGTACATCCGTGACGTCAGTACCGGGGAGGTGTCGGTCATGGTCGAAGGACACGAAGTCACCGTCACCGACCACCAGTTGGTTGCGAAGCTGGCACACGCATTGCACTCCAACAGCAAGGTCTGACCTCAAGCTTCGCCTCCACCCTCCGCTTTGCTCTGACTGGAAAGGCCAGGAATGTCTTCACACCGCGAGGCACCGGAAATCTCCAAGGATCCCACCGCCGACAACACTGATGTCTATGCCTTCGTCGACCAGACCGATCCGACCAAGGTCAATCTGATCGCGAACTTCAACCCCTTCGAAATCCCCTACGGCGGGCCGAACTTCAGCGAGTTCGCCGACGATGTCGTCTACACCATCAACGTGGCGAACCAGGGCACGGCGCTGGCGGACATCAGCTTCCAGTTCCGTTTCACCACCACGATCCGGAACCCCAATACATTCCTCTACAACGTGGGACCGATCACCAGCATCAGCAGCACCAACTGGAACCGTCCCCAGACCTTCTCGGTCACCAAGGTGGTCCGGAACCCGAGCAACGGGGCGTTCACCTCGACGGTGCTGGGCACCAAGCTGCTGGTTCCGCCGTGCAACGTCGGCGAGCGCAGCACGCCCAACTACCAGGCGGCTTACGGCGCTGCTTCGGTCCAGGCATTGGGCACGGGGCGAAAGGTGTTCGCGGGTCAACGTTCCGATCCGTTCTTCGTGGACCTCGGGAGCGTCTTCGACCTGGCCGGCCTCCGCCCGCTGAACCAGGCCCACCTGATCAAGCTTCCGACGCTGACCGGCCTGGACGGTCTGCAGGGCCTCAACGTCCACACCATCGCCCTGCAGGTGCCCATCGCCGAGCTGGCCATCGGGGGGGTCAAGCCCACCAATCCACTGTCCAGCAACTCGGTGATCGGCGTCTGGTCGTCGACCTACCGCTCGCGCGGTCGGCTGTTCGACTCGACCACCGGAACCTACAAGCCGTTCGGTGACGCCGTTCAGGTGTCGCGCCTGGCCAATCCGCTGTTCAACGAGGTCATCAACCCGATGTCGGTCAAGGACAAGTGGAACTCCCTTCCGCCGTCGGCCGACTCTGCGTTCACGAAGTACGTGAACACCTCGGAGCTGGCCGGCTTGTTGCCGGTGCTGTACCCGGGAGCATTCCCGAACCTGGCCAAGTTCAACGCGAGCGGGCAGCCGAGGACCGACCTGAACGCGATTCTGATGACCGGCATCCCGGGATCGGTCCTGAAGGCGTTCACCACGTACACGGGTTCGGTGCAGGCGGATCTGCTCCGTCTGAACCTGGCCGTGCCGCCGACGCCTGCGGCCAAGGCCAACCCGCTCGGTGTGCTGTACGGCGACAACGCCGGCTTCCCCAACGGCCGCCGCGTCATCGACGACGTGACGACCATCGAGCTGCGCGCCATCGCCGGTCTCACGCTCCCGTTGACGTACCCGGCCTACAAGCCCGACGGAATCCTCGCCGGTGACGCGATCCGGGACGGGTCGTCCAACACCAACCTGCCGTTGCCGACGGCGTTCCCGTACGTCGCGGTTCCGGCCAACGGGTACGACTCGTCCCCCGGGACGCCGTCCGTCACCCTGTCGCAGGCGAAGTAGCCTTCGCGATCGGCTTGTGAAACAGCGGGGCCCCGGCGCAATCTTGGCCGGGGCCCCGCTGCATGCCCACCGCGTCACGCTTCCGCGTTCATCACACCACCGAGGAGAGCCAATGGTCAGCCAGGAGAACCCGCATGCCGGTCAGGGAGCCGTGGTGCTGGACATCGGCGGGGACATCGGCGCTCTGATCGTCGAGATGCCCTCCCACATGGTGGATCTCGAGGTGGAGATCATCCCGACCGGGACCGACAGCAGGCCCGCGGTCGATCCTGCAGCCGTGACGGACCCTCCCCAGCACGATGATCACGATCATCCGCATAGCCATGACCATCCGCATACCCATGACGCGGCGCACTCTCATGGGGGGAGCGATCACTCCCACGCCCACGGAGCGCCGCCTCATGTGGCGGTCGTGGCGCGTCCGACCCCCATGGGCACGACGATCTACTCACTGGTCTACGAGATCGCGGAAGGTACCTACGACCTGTACGTCCGGCCGTCCGGCCCGGTCCGTCTGACCGCCACGGTGACCGGCGGACAGATCACCGAATCACGGTGGCCCGACTGGGAGGTGTCAGCGTAGGCAAATCGGTCGTCGAGGCTCCGGACCAGGACCGGATCAGCGCGCGGAAGCCTTGCGCTTGACCCAGCCGTAGGCCGCGGTCACCACGAACAGGATCAGTCCCAGGATCGCAAGCCACAGCACTCCTTTGAGGACGAACCCCAGTACCGCAACGACAAGCCACACCAGCAACAGGACGCCCACGATTGCGATCACGGTCCCATTCTGAACCGCCCATCGGGCCCGCGCCGTCCGGGGCGGGGTCGGGGTTCTGGTTCACGCTGATGGCCGGGCGGGCCAAGGTCCCGAACGGTGGGGCCGCTCGACCCTGTCGACCGGCGCTTCGGGTCGTCACGATGGGTTGATGAGCACATCGGGTTCTGCTCCGCAGACGTGGACGTCCACCCGCACGACGCAGGGTCTGCGCATCGTCGTCGGTATCGACGAGGACCCAGGTTCGTTGCAGGCGCTCCGCCTTGCCGCCGACGAGGCGGTCCTACGTGGCGGTGAGGTGCTGGCCCTCCACGTGTGGCGTAGCTCCAGCGCCTGGGGGGATCCCGATTTCCGCCCTGATCAGGGCCCGGCGGACGGCTACGTGAGGGATCGTCTCGCCGAGATGGTCGAAGTCGTCCAGCGTGAACGCGACCTGCAGGAAAAGCCGCCGGCCCGGATCTGCACCGAGGTCCGTGAGGGTGTCGCCGATGTCGAACTGAGCCGTGCCGCAGTCGGCGCCGCGATGTTGGTGCTCGGTCGGCGGCATCACCACCGACTGTTCGGCTCGGTGAGCCAGGCAAGCCTGCGTCGTGCCCTCTGCGTGATCGTCATCGTGCCGCCTGCCGTTCCTGGCACTTGAACCCGCCGCACCTCGAGCAGGCCCGGCCGGCCCTGACAGCCGGGCGTCACGAGCAGCACCGGTGCGACGGATCGACCCCTGCCCACCTGACTGCGCCTCGTGAACTCAGACGCCGGCGGAGACGCCGTTGGGAGCGGCCACATGCTCTGGCCTGACGGCGATGTCGAGCAGCGACTTCGGCGGTGGCCCCACCAGCGGCGTCGCGGCCGCCGCTTCCCGGGCCAGGAAAGAACCCAGCTCGGCGATCGTGGTCATCAACGGCGCCGGGAACACCACCGTGGTGTTCTTGTCGACCCCGATCTCCACCAGGGACTGGAGGTTGCGCAGCTGCAGGGCCAGCGGGTGGGCCATCATGATGTCGGAGGCATCGCCGAGCGCCGCAGCGGCCATCGATTCACCCTCTGCGTTGATGATCTTCGCGCGCTTCTCCCGCTCGGCCTCGGCCTGGCGTGCCATGGCCCTTTTCATGGTGTCCGGCAGCTGGATGTCCTTCAGCTCCACCAGGGTGACCTGCACGCCCCAGTCGACGGTGGTGACGTCCAGAATTTCCCGGATGTCGATGTTGATCTTGTCCGTTTCGGAGAGCGTCTGGTCCAGGGTGTGCTGACCGACCACCTTGCGCAGGGTCGTCTGGGCGATCTGATCGATTGCGGAGTACACGTTCTCGATCGCGACCACCGATTTGACTGCGTCGACGACCCGGAAGTAGGCGACCGCCGACACGTCGACGCTGACGTTGTCGCGGGTGATGATGCCCTGCGACTGGATGGGCATCGTCACGATGCGAAGCGACACTCGGTGCAGGACGTCGACCAGCGGAATGATGACGCGCAGGCCGGGGGCCCGGACGCCGAGCACCCGGCCGAGACGGAACAGCACCCCCTGCTCGTACTGCTTCACCACTTTCAGGGCCATCGCGAGCAGTAGCAGGATGACGACGAGGACGATGACGACCACGGTCAGGAATACCTTCACCGCACGTTCTCCTTGATCTCGTCGATGGCGGCGAGCACGGTGACGGCCGCTTCGGCGAGCGTCCTGCCCTTCGCGGGATGGACGTTCTCTGCCTTGAGGGCTTCCTCGACCAGGGCGAGGCGGTTTTCGTATGGGCTCATGATGTTGTCCTTCGGGTTCGGGGTCTGGCGGGTGTGTCCACGGGCCGGTCGGCCCGCGTCGATGGGAATGGTTGGTGTCTAGGTGATCTCGAGGCCGTTGATGACGGCCACCACGCCCGGGGCGGACCAGCACACCTTTTCGGCCTGGTCGCGTTCGGCCCAGGAGCGGACGGTGCCGGACAGGGTCATGACGCCATCACCGCTGGTGCTGACCTGGATGTGCTTGCCCTCGAGTTCGGCGTTGCGCAGCAGTGCCTGCACGATCGCCTCCTTCACCCCGGAGGCCACCACGTCGTGCCGGATCCTGATCTGGTTGAGAACGTCGGTGGCGCCCTTGATGTGATGCATCGCGCGCCCCGCCGCCTCGCTCTGGAAGATCCACTGGACCTCGCCGGTCAGGGTGATCCGGTGGCCGGTGACGCTGACCTGAACGGTGTCCGGGATGTCCACAGATCGTTCCAGCGACTGGCCCGCCTCCACTGCGATGTCCTCGTCGGTCTCGGCCGCGAAGAGGCTGCGCACGGTGATCTCCTGGGCCATGGCCTTGACACCGCGCACGCCGAATGCGGCCTGGGCAGCCAGTAATTTCTCCGGATAGCTGTCCACATGGCCCGATAGCGTGACGGTGCCGGTGTCGACGGCGACCCCGATGTGGGTGCTGTTCAGGCCCGGCAGCCACTCCAGTTCTTCTTCGATGGCGTTCTTGAGCTGCTCGTCGGAACCGGTCGGCGCGGACGAAGTGAAGGTCATGGGTGGACTCCTCGCAGATGCCGGTCAGCACGGCCGGTGATTTCATGTTCGCCCACCCGCCGACGCACTCACAGGGGCGAAGGTCCCGATGGTGGGGGACCGTTCGGTTCTGGCGATCGCCGCTCCCGGCGGGTGGGATCACGATGTGATGAGAACTGTGGGTGCGCCCGGATGACGGCCGTGGTGCTGCCGAGGATCGATCCAGACGCATCGACCGGACTGGTGAAAGCGTCCACGATGCCCGAATCCGAGTTGCTCCAACGCCTGGGAACCAGTGCCGGGAGCGGGCTCACCGGGGCCGAGGCGGGCCGCAGGCTGGCCCGCTACGGTGCCAACGCGGTGTCCTCCCATCGCGCGCGGTGGTGGCCGGTGCTCTGGCACCAGCTGCGTTCCCCGCTGTTGGCCCTGTTGCTGGTGGCAGCCATCGCGTCGTACTTCGTCGGTGAACGAAGCGACGCCCTGATCATCGGCGTGATCGTCGGGCTCACGGTCGGTCTTGGCTTCGGCAACGAGTACCGGGCCGAGAAGGCCGCCGAGGCATTGCATTCCCGGATCCATCACCAGACGGTCTGCATCCGCGGCGGCGTCCCGGTCCGGGTGGACGTCACCACCCTCGTCCCGGGCGACGTCATCGAGTTGCAGCTGGGCGACATCGTCCCGGCCGATCTCCGACTGCTGACCGTGGCCGGCCTGGCCTGCGACGAAGCGGTGATGACGGGCGAGTCGCTCCCGGTGGAGAAGGTCGTCGGGGAGTCGCCGGTGGGCACACCGCTGGCGGATCTCACCGGGTGTGCACTGATGGGCAGCGTGGTGCAGGCCGGCAGCGCGAGGGGCGCGGTGGTGGCCACCGGCGCACTCACGGAATTCGGCAAGATCGCCGCCGGACTGAGCACACACCAGCTCGAGACCGTTTTCCAGGCCGGGCTTCGAAAATTCTCGCTCCTGCTGGTGTACGTCGCCGGCGGGTTGACCACCTCGATCTTCGTCATCAACGTCGCCCTGCACAAGCCGATCATGGATGCGCTGCTGTTCTCGTTGGCCATCGCCGTCGGCATCACCCCGCAGCTCCTGCCTGCGGTGGTCTCCAGCAGTCTGGCCGCCGGTTCGGCCAGGATGGCCAAACGGAAGGTGCTGGTCAAGAGATTGGTCTGCATCGAGGATCTCGGCGACATCGATGTGCTGTTCACCGACAAGACCGGCACCCTGACGCTGGGGCGGCTCGACTACATGCGGAGCGTCCCGGCACCGGGCCGGAGCAACGCAGAGGTGATCCGACGGGGACTGCTGTGCACGGAGAACCTGGTGCACGAAGGCAGAGCGGTCGGCGGCAACCCGCTGGACCAGGCGCTGTGGGATTCCCCGGCGGCGGTGGGCGAACGGACGGCGCTCGCGGGCTGCACCACGACGGCGGTCCTGCCGTTCGACCATGTGCGGCAGATGGTCTCGGTGCTGGTCGCCGACGCCGACGGCACGCCGGTGATGATCACCAAGGGTGCGCCGGAGAAGGTGCTGGAGCGGTGCCGGTCCGTGACACCGGCCATTCGGGCCTCCTTGGCCGCTGAATTCGCCGCGGGCAACCGGGTGGTGGCCGTGGCGACGAAGACCCGGTCGGCGGACAACCGGGCCCACTGGACGAGTCTGACGGCGGACGACGAGAACGGTCTGGATCTGTTGGGCCTCCTGGTCTTTCGTGATCCACCCAAACCTGATGCGGCTGCCGCGCTGCAGCGGCTGGCCGGCCTGGCGGTGGCGGTCAAGGTGGTCACCGGCGACAACCAGGCGGTCGCCGTGAAGGTGTGTCAGGATCTCGGCCTCGGCGACAGCCTCCCCGCCGGCGGTGTCGGCGTCGGTGTCCTGACCGGTGTCGAGCTCGATGCACTCGACGACGACGAACTCGCGCTGGCCATTCCCGGCACCACGGTGTTCGCCAGGGTCAGTCCGGAGCACAAGGCCAGAATTGTCCGTGTCCAGCGCCGCAGCGGCGGAGGAGTCGCGTTCCTGGGTGACGGCGTGAACGATGCGCTGGCCCTGCATGCGGCCGACGTCGGCATCTCCGTCGACTCTGCCACCGACGTGGCCAAGGACGCCGCGGATGTCATCCTGCTCGAGAAGGATCTCGACGTGCTGGCCGACGGTGTGGTGGAAGGTCGACGGATCTTCGCGAACACCCTCAAGTACGTGCTGATGGGTTCCTCCAGCAACTTCGGGAACATGTTCTCGGCGGCAGGGGCCTCGATCTTCCTCAGTTTCCTCCCGATGCTGCCGTCGCAGATCCTGCTGAACAACCTCCTCTACGACACCAGTCAGCTGGCCATCCCGACCGACAACGTCGACGAGGAGCAGTTGCGGCGACCGTCGCACTGGGACATCGCCTTCATCCGCCGGTTCATGATCTACTTCGGGCCGTTGAGCTCGGTCTTCGACTTCCTCACCTTCGGCGTGATGCTCTGGGTCTTCCATTCCGGCCCCGAGCAGTTCCGCACAGGTTGGTTCGTGGAGTCGTTGGCCACCCAGACCCTGGTGATCTTCGCGATCCGCACCCGCCGGATTCCGTTCTTCCGCAGCCACCCCAGCCTGCCGCTGACGCTGGCCGCCCTCGGGGTGGTGCTGGTCGGCGCGCTGCTGCCCGCCAGCCCGCTGGCCGGTGCGCTGGGCTTCACACCACTACCGGCCGGATTCTTCGCCGCGCTGCTGGGTATGGTCGTGGCGTACCTGTTGCTCATCGAGGCTGGCAAAAGGCTGTTCTACCGGGCCGACCGAACCGCACCGACACCCCGGCCCCGGAGGCGGATCGGGCCGGATCGTCGTCATCTGCGGCGTCGCGCGGACCAGTTCAGCACTGCGGATCGCTGACCGGATCGCTGAGCACCACGCTCAGGGGGTGAGCACGATCCGGATCGGGTTGCCGACCTTGTGCCGTAGATGGTCCACCGCGGTGGCGGCCTGAGCCAGCGGCAGCACCTCGCTGACGGACCGGGAGAACTCCACCCGGCCGGCCTCGACGAGGTCCACCAGCTGGGCGACGTGTGCCGGCTCGGAACCGTAGTGGCCGAGGATCTGCTGCTGCAGGTAGCTGAACCGGGTCCCGTCGGTGATCACCACGGGTTTGTCGGTCAGTCCGACGAGGGTCAGTTTGCCCAGCCTGCCCAAGGTCCGGATCGCCTGTTCGCGGACCGCCTCGACCCCGGCGAAGTCGAAGGCATAGCTCAACCCGGTACCCCCGGTGGCCTGCGAGATCTGCTGTCCCAGCATGGGATCCGCGGGATCGAGGGCAAGATCCGCACCGAACTCGAGGGCACGTTCGCGGGCCGTCGGCAGTGGGTCGACCGCGATGATCGGGGCGGCCCCGATCAGACGCAGCAACGCGATCGCGTGGGCTCCGAGACCACCGGCGCCCCAGACGCCGACGCTGCGGGCCGGCAGCACCGCCGCGGTGGCGGTGATGGCGGCCCACGGGGTGGACACGGCGTCGGGGATGAAACAGGCCTGTTCGAAGGGGAGGTCGTCGCCGATGGCGACCAGGGTGTCCGCCCGGGCCAGCGCGTACTCGGCCCAGCCACCGTCGTAGTCGACCCCGCGGGTGTACACGGTCTCGCCGCGCAGTTCACCCGCCTGCAGCAGAACTCGTCGTCCCGGAGCCCATCCGGTCACGCCGTCGCCGATCAGGTCGACCGTTCCGGCGACCTCGTGGCCCAGGGTCACGACGTCACCCGGCAGGTAGAGGGGCCGCAGCGGACCGTCGATCAGATGCACGTCGGACAGGCAGACGCCGGCGGCACCGACCTTGATCCGGACCTCCCCGGGACCGGGTACCGGCGTCGGCACCTCTTCGACGGCGAATTCGCGGGTGCGCACATCGAGACGTCCTGCCAGCATGAGGATCAACCCGTTCCGGTCCGTCGCGGGCGACCGTCGCCCGCCGTGGCTACCCCCGCAACGTACCGAGCCATGCGCAGGTTCCGTCGGAAGGTTGCCCGGTGGGCGTGGTTTCGGTCGAGGAGCAGGGATCAGTACTGGATCGTGAGGTTGTTGGTGATGGAGGTGATGCCCGGAGCCGACCAGGCCACCAGTTCCGCCTGGTGCCGTTCGCCGGGTGAGCGGACGACGCCCTCCAACGTGATGCCCCCACCGGAATCGGTCATCACGGTGATGTAGTCGCCCTCGAAGCGGGCGTTGCGGACGAGGGCGGCCTGGATGGAGGCCTTGACATTGGCGAGCACGGCGCCGGACCGGATCTGCACGCGATCATGGACGCCCACGACACCCTTGATGGTGTGGACGGCCCAGGCAGCGGCCGTGCTCTGGTAGTGCCAGGTCGCCTCTCCGGTAAGGGTGATCACCCGGGCTGCCACCGTTGCCTTGATCGTGTCGGGGACATTGACCGCGCGTTCCAGGGCTTCGCCGGCTTCACGCGCGATATCGGTGTCCGTCCGCGTGGTCCACTTGGTGTGGACGGAGATCTCCTGGGCCAGCGCGTGCACCCCCTTGACCCGCAGCGCGGCCTTTCCGGCCGCGACCTTTTCCGGGTAGCTGTGGACCTGCCCGGTCAAGGTGATGGCGCCGTCGTCGGCAGTGACGCCGATGTGGCTGCTGTCGATGCTCGGGAGCCAGGACAACTCGATGACGACAGCATTCTTGAGGTCGGTATCCGATGTCTTCGCTACTTGCGTCATGAAATGATCCTTGGTGTTGTGGTGGGTTCGATCAGGCGCGTTCCATCACGGCGAGAATTCGTCGAGAAGTCGATTGAGCTGGTGATCGTCGAGCGCCGTCCACCGGGTGGACTCCACGCCGGATCCCCGGCTAGCGAGCGCTTGTCCCGACTCCGCGGTGGTCGGTCGAACGGGGGGGCCGGCACCGGAGGTCAACAGGTAACGCGTGAAATAGCATGCGCCGACGACTACCGCCAGCAGGAGCAATGCAATCATGGGCTCGACGAACCTTCCGGCGCTGGGGTGTCAGAACTGCTGCACGTGCAGTTTGTTGGTGATGCGGGTGACGCCGGGTGCGGACCAGGAAACGGCCTCCGCCTGCCGGCGTTCTGCCCACGAACGAACATTTCCTTCGAGCGTGATGTGGCCTGCCACGTCCGTGCTGACCTTGAGGTGCTCGCCCTCGAACTGGGCGTTACGGATGAACGCCGACTCGATCTCGGCCTTGACCCCGGTGACCGACACACTCGGCCGGATGGTGATCTGGTTGTGGACCCCGGTGACGCCTCGCAGGAAATGCACCGCTGACATCGCCGCCTCTCGTTCGTAGTGCCACCGGACCTCACCGGTCAGTGTGACCGCACCGAGATGCACCGAGGCCTTGACGGTGTCCGGCACGTCGATCCCGCGGTCCAGGGCCTCGACCGCCTCGCGCGCGATGTCGGTGTCGGTCACGGTCGAGAAGAGGCTGTGCACGGTGATCTCCTGGGCCAGGGCGCTCACCCCACGGACACGCAGTGCGGCCTTGCCGGCGAG
Organism: Nakamurella sp. PAMC28650; assembly: GCF_014303395.1. GTDB lineage: Bacteria > Actinomycetota > Actinomycetes > Mycobacteriales > Nakamurellaceae > Nakamurella. Next base: position 4,220,158 of record NZ_CP060298.1, on the reverse strand, counting down.
CACCTTCTGCGGGTAGCTGTCGACCTGGCCGGTGAGGGTGATCGAACCGTGGTCGGCCGTGACGCCGATGTGACTGCTGTTGATACTGGGGATCCAGGACAGTTCATCCATGACGGCGCTCTTGAGTTCGGCATCCGTTCGCTTCAGTGTGTTGGTCATGGCCCTCACTCTCGGCCGTCGGGTTGATGGCCGGCAGGGCACAAAGGCCCGATTGCTCGGCCGAAATACCATCGGGGGCGCGGGACTTCCCTCCAGCGTCGTGTCTTTGCAACGGATCAGGGGTGCTGCCCTGTCAATGGTTGATGACCAGCCAGGCCGCCAGGAAACCGAGCGAATTCGTCGACCAGTGGACCAGCATGGTGGTCTTGATGCCCTTGCCGAGTCGCACCAACGCACACAGCAGAACGCCGGCCGCGATCATCGAGAGTACGGCCAGCAGGGTCGCCACCAGCTGATCGCCGCCCAGTGCGGTCGCGACTGCCTTGTTGCCGTGGGCGATGCCCAGCGAGGGCAGGATGTGCCACAGTCCGAACATCACGGACGCACCCAGCACCGGACCCCACCGCCAGCGCAGTGCCGGCGAGGCGCCGAGCAGTGCGGGCAGAACGCCCCGGAAGGCGACCTCCTCCAGGAACACGGTGCCCAGCGGGATGCGAACCAGGGTCTGATACAGCATGGTGGCCGTCGACGGGCTCGCTGCCCTGGAGTCCAGGAAAGCGGATCGAGTGGCCGGGATGGCGATGCCGAGCCCCACGATGAGCGCGACGCCGGTGACCAGCAGAAGACCTACTCCCACCGGCCGGTGCCAGTGCCGGATCTGCAGACCGACAGCATGGGGCCCCTCACCGGCGCGGTGGGCGATGATCAGCAGGGTGATCCCGACCGCCAGATTCCAGGGCACGTAGGCCCACTCCGGGAGCAGACGGTTGGACATCACGTTGCTCAGGGCCAGCAGCGGGATGATGGCGCCCAGGGCGATCCAGCGGCGCGAGCGGGGCGGCCGGGTTTCGAAATACTCGCTGGTTTCCTGCCAGGGCACAGATTCGGACGACGTGATGGGGGCCATGATCCTATGGTGGTCTTCATCGGCACCTTCCGCTGCTGCGGCGAAAGGATTGTTCGAGACCGAGCATTTTCCGGGAGGTCGGATGACCGCACCGAAAACATCGATCGCGGCGCCGCGGCGGGATCCCTACGCTGATTTCCTGCGGTCGTTCTCGCTGATGGTCGTCATCCTCTGGCACTGGTGTTTCACGATCCTGATCTGGCGTCCCGGCGGGCCGACGGCGACGAGCCCACTGGGCTTCACCTCCGGCATCTGGATCTTCACCTGGCTGCTGCAGGTGCTCCCGGTGTTCTTCTACATCGGTGCCTATGTGCATCTGACGGCCTGGCAGAGGGCGGCGGCGCGCGGGGACAGGCTCTGGCAGTTCGCACTCCGACAGGCCAGGTCCTTGGCAGTGCCCTCGTTTGCTCAGCTGGTGACCTGGATCATCCTGGGCATCGTCGTGGGTACGGTGTTCAACCTGCACTGGATGGGCACGGCCGTGCTGATGGTGGTCTCCCCGCTCTGGTTCGTGGCCACCTACCTGCTGTTGATCACCCTGATGCCGGTCAGCGTCTGGCTGCACCGGCGGTATGGCGCTCTCGTCCTGGTGTGGCTTGCCGGTCTCGCGGTCGCCGTCGACATCCTGCGGTTCCGCTTCGAGATCCCGTACGTGGAATGGCTGAACATGGTGTTCGTCTGGGGGTTCGCCTTCCAGATGGGGTATTTCCACGGGCGCCTGTCCGGGACGGAGGGCGACCCTCGCAAGCCGGACGATCAGCCGGACTGGGGCTTCCAGTCGACGCGATCTCGCAGGCTGGCCTGGATTCTGACGTTCCTCGGGTTGTTCCTTCTGGTCGGCCTGGTGGGCTCCGGGCTGTATCCGGGATCGATGGTGGGAGTGCCTGGCGAGGGATCCAACATGGCTCCGCCGACGGTCTGCATCCTTGCGCTGACCCTGTTCCAGGTCGGCGTCGCCGAACTGATCAGGCCCTTCGTGGTGCGTCACCTGGGGGCCGGTGGCTGGTTCGCCAGGTCGACCGCCGTGCTGACCCGGTTCGCACTACCCCTGTTCCTGTTCCACACGACCGGCATGGCCCTGTCGCGGGCGGTGGAATGGTCGATCTTCGGGTTGCGGATCGAGGCGGTGGAACCCACGCTGAACTGGTGGTTGCTGCGGCCGGTGGCGATCATCGGGCCGCTGCTCGCCACCCTGCCGGTGATCTATCTGTTCTCCCACCGCCGATGGCACCCCCACGCGCATGGGCGCCCGGAACAGGAGCCCCGCCTGGCGGGCTGACCGACCGGGGGGCTTCGATCTTCGGGACGCCAGAGATCTCGCTGCGCCCGGACCCGCCTCCGGTCAGTGGAAGCCGAGATGCAGCTGGGACCTCCACCGCGGAACGCGGGTCGCCTTCTGCGTAGGGACGACGGCGATCTGCGCTGCGGCGCTGCGGATCCGGGGTGCGGACCGGACGCGCGGCACTGCGGTCAACATGACGGCGGAGGGCTCCAGGGCCCGGAGGGTGTGTTCGGGCTGCGGCACGATCAGGAGGTCCCCCGGGCCGCCGAGCCAGCTGGCCTCGTCGGCAGCGAGTTCGACCCTTCCGGACAGCACCTGCACGAGAATCGTCGCCTGGTCGGGGTCCTGGAGCTGGGAGAATTCCGCGCCGGCAGCAAGTTCGAGGATCGTCTGCCCCACGGCGGTACCGCGGCTCCCCGGACCGACGGTCGTGCGGCCGCCGTGACCCGAGGCCTGGGTTGCGAAGAGCGGAGCGACGGTGCAGGGGTTGAGCAGCTTCTCGCACCGGGGGCTCTCGTCCCGCAGCGTGGTCTCGTGTCGCAGCGTGTTCTCGTGTCGCATGGTGCTCTCGTCTCGATCGGGGCGGACGTCCGGCGTGGGTGCGCAGGGACCATGCTCCGGCCCCGTGCTCGGTCCCAACAGCATCGAAGGTCCTCCTGTGCCGGGTCGATGGTCCTGGTCCGCGGGCTGGGCGCCGACAGGACTTTCGGCCCTATCGGGACGAGTTCCCGAGAGCGGATTCTGATCAGGCCATCGTCCGCCGGAGGGACCCATCATGTATCGCAGAGTGTTCGATGGATGTGCAGGATGAAGATCGTTCATCAACCTGCAGTGGCCGATGACGCATCCTCGGTGGTCAAGCTCGGGTTGAAGGTGTACGAGGCGGAGTTGATCCGCCTGCAGATCGAACTGGTCACCCTGCAGCAGTGGGTACGGGACACCGGGGCCCGCGTCGTGGTGATCTTCGAAGGCCGTGACGCGGCCGGCAAGGGTTCGGCGATCAAGCGCATCACCGAACGCCTCAACCCGCGATGGTGTCGGATCGCGGCGCTTCCGGCCCCCACCGAACGCGAACGGACGCAGTGGTACTTCCAGCGCTACATCGAGCATCTGCCCGCAGCCGGGGAAATAGTCTTCTTCGACCGGTCCTGGTACAACCGGGCCGGCGTCGAACGTGTGATGGGTTTTTGCACGAGTGGGGAGTACCGGCAGTTCCTGCACCAGGCACCGATCTTCGAGCGACTGCTGGTCGAGGACGGCATACTCCTGCGCAAGTACTGGTTCTCGGTATCGGATCTGGAGCAGGAGAGGCGTTTCAAATCTCGGCAGAAGGACCCGATGCGTCGATGGAAACTATCCGACATGGACCTGCAGTCCATCAGCAGGTGGGTGGAGTATTCCAAGGCCAAGGACGAGATGTTCGTGCATACCGATATTCCGGGGGCACCCTGGTATGTGGTGGAGAGCAACGACAAGAGACGATCCAGGGTCAACGTCATCGCCCATCTGCTGTCCACGATCAGCTACGAACACCGCGAACCACCAACCGTGAAGATTCCGGCCCGTCCCCCGATCGGTGACTACACCCGGCCACCGCGGGAGGAGTTCACCGTCATTCCCGATCACGCAGCCACACTCCAGGGTTGACCGGTATCGCCGACGAGGTGGGTTTCACCGTCAGGCAAGCCCTTCCCTCCCCCGACCGGCAACCTGTCTGCTACATCACGGTTCTCAGACTTGCCAAACCCTGCAAGTACGCACATATTGGACTGACAACGAGGTGAGGCGGAAGAGTGGCCATGAGCGCGTTCGAGGCTGTGCTGCGGCAGCAGGTCGCAGATTCCGCGCTGGCGTTGCAGCAGGCCGAACGGGTCGGTGACGAGGCCGCGGGCAGCATGTACCGCGCCCGGCTGTGGGATCTGATGGATCGTGCGGCCGCGAACGACATCGAGGCCGGATCCTGGATCGCCGGCGAGATCAGCCCGGCCGGATCGAGGCCCTGATCGGTACGCGGGCGTTCGTCGTGGGTCTCCGCCGCGACACCGCAGCGGGCGTGTGTTCCCTGGGCATGCCGGTATCGCGATGACGATGGCATCAGCAGTGACGGCCGCGGCGGCGTGGTCGCCGACCGTCCGCGGCAGCGGGATAGCGGTGATCAGCGACGGCAGCCTGGCGGCGTACGACCAGAGTCATCGGACCTCGGCCGCGGCCAGGTTGGCCATCGCCTCGGCACAGATCGAACGGTTCGCCCACGCAGTGGTGCTGACGAAGGTGATCCGGGCGGGAGATCCACTGCAGTTCATCGGGCGACTGCGCGACCTGCCCGACACGGTGAAGGTGATCTTCCTGGCCGGGGTGTCGCCGGGGCGGGCACATCTGCTGCAACGAGCCATGGCGGCGTGCGGCGGTCCGGTGGTGCTGACCGAACAGGATGCGATAGCGGTCAGCATGGTCGCGGGCGTCCTGACCAGCCTGCGACGAGCCGGCCGGCCCCGAGCTCTCGGCCGGGTGATGATCATCGGCGCGCAGACCGCACCGCTGCTGGGGCCGCTGCTGGCCGTGGCCGGGATCGGCGAGATCGACAGCTGGAATCCGGTCGACGCGCTCGATTTCGGATTGAACCGCCTGGCCTTCGACGCCGATGTGATCATCGACCTGATCGGTGGTCCGTCGTCCCCGGCGCAGATGGGCCGGCGGCATCCGGTGGTGATCAGTCCCGTCGGTCAGCTGTGCACGGCCCTGACGATGCCGGGGATGCTGCGCGCAGTCCTCGACTCGGTGGACCCCGTGATGGACATCCAGGTGTTCCACAGCTGCGCGAAGGCGTTGGCGTTGCGGGCCCCGGAAAATGCTCCGCTGGCGGAATTGCCGGATGCACAACTGGTGGAGATCATCAGCGCGGTCACCACCCGGGCTTTGCATCGAAAACATCGGATCGCAAGCCGAACCCAGTAGCTCCGATCTGTCGTCCATGCGGTGCGCAAGCGCCGCGACAAGGAGAAACCATGTCCACTGCGGCTCTCATCGATCACCCCCGGCCGTCGGAGGCCGGCGGCGGGGTACACGCCTGGGCGCGGGAGGTCGCAGCATTGACCACTCCGCAGTCGGTGGTGTTCTGCGACGGATCACCCGCCGAGCGCGAGCGGTTGACCGCCATGCTGGTCGGGGCCGGGGCGTTGGTCCCGGTGCCGGGGCCCACCGGCGCCCTACGCTGCGCACCCGACCCGGCCGACGCCGCGCAGGTCGGACGGCACTCCTACGTCTGCGCGCGGACACCGGCCGCTGCGGGGTGGGCGCATTGGATGGAGCCGGTGGACATGCGCATCATCCTGACCGAGGAGTTCCGAGGTGCGATGAAGGGGCGGACCATGTACGTCGTCCCCTTCCGGACCCGGGCCACCCCCGCCGGTCCGCCGGTGCAGGGGGTCCAGATCACCGACTCGGCCTACGTCGTGCTGTGCATGTCGATGATGGCGCAGGACCATCACGCGGAGATCGGCTTCTTCGGTGGGGACACAGATTTCGTTCGGTGCCTCCACTCGGTCGGTGCACCCCGCCGGACCGGGCAGGCGGACGTGGCCTGGCCGTGCGACACCGTCCAGTACATCGCCCGGTTCCCGGAGGCCCGGACCATCTGGAGCTACGGCTCGGGCTTCGCCGGGAACGCTTTTCTCGCCGGTCAACCCGACGTGTCCGGATTCTGGTTCGGTCTGGCCACGGACGACGCGGTCGAGGTGTCCGAGCCCGAGTCACCGCGCGTCGAGATCGACCGGCCGCCGGCCGGTGGCGACGAACGTCAGAGGTCGTTGCCGGCGTAGGACAGGCCGAAGCTCTTGTTGGCCAGTGGGAAGTCGGGAACGATGGTGTTCTGGAGCGACACGGGCAACGCGGGCCAGTTGAAGAACGACGGGTCCACCACCTTGACCCGGCTCAGCGTCCCCTCGGCGGCCAACTCGATCCGGTGGACGATGGTCCCGCGCCAACCCTCGACGATTCCGACCCCGGAGCGGGGTCCGTCGGTCGGCAGCAGAGGCGCAGCCGCCGCCGCACCCCGCGGCTGCAGCCGTACCAGAGCGTTGATGACGTCGACGGATGCGCCGAACTCCTGGGCCCGGATCATGAAGCGGGACAACACGTCACCGTCGGTGTGAACGAGGTCGAGCTTCGGGTGGAAGATGTTCGCGGCGGGTACGTCCCGGCGGGCGTCGACCTGCAGCCCGCTGGCCCGCGCCGCGTATCCGAGGACGCCGATGTCGACGGCCTGCTGGCGGGTGAGCACCGCGGTACCGGTGAAGCGGTCCAGCACGCCGCTGTGCTCCAGGGCCAGCGACACCAGCGATTGGACGTCCCGGCCGATGCGGGTCAGCTGACCCGGATCGGGCAGTGACCTGACGAGGGTCGAACCGGGGGCCACTGCTCCGCGGAGGAGTCGGTGACCGGTGACGTCGTCGTTGATGCGCAGGAGTTCCTCACGGAGACGAAGGGCATGGGCGTTGAGAATGGCGTAGCCGGTGTCGTTGCACAACGCCCCGATGTCGGTGATGTGGTTGTAGAGCCGTTCCAGTTCCAGCAGGATCACCCGGATCTGTTGCACCCCAGCCGTGACGGGCATTTGGTGGGCGTCTTCGACAGCGAGGCAGAACGACACGGTGTGGCCGACCGAGGTGTCCCCGGAGATCCGTTCGGCCAGCTCGATGCCCTGCGCGGGGGTGCGCCCCTGGAACAGTTTTTCGATGCCGCGATGCACGAACCACAGGCGGACCTTCAGGTTGAGAATGGTTTCCCCCACCACGGAGAATCGGAAGTGGCCCGGTTCGATCATGCCGGCGTGGACCGGTCCGACCGGGATCTCGTAGACACCGGGACCTTCGACGGTGCGGAACTCGAAAGGTCCGTCGACGGCGTCGAACGGCGGCGGGGCGCCGGCGGCGGCCCGCATCGGATACCACCCACGGGGCCAGTGGAAATGCCGCACCATGCGGGCCGGTTGGGGGTGATCGTCGGGGACGATGCCGAACAGGTCACGCATCTCCCGTTCGAACCGGCCGGCCGGGAACGACATCCTGGCCAGGCTTGGCAGATGCGGATGAGCCCTGCTCATCGCGACGTGCAATTCCACCCGGAGGTCGTCGGATTCACGCGTGAACAGGTAGACCGCGCGCAGGCCGTCGGGGTCGTCGTGCCCGGCGATCAGCGCCACCCGGAAATTTCGTTGCAGCAGGGCGCCGGCGTGGTCGGGCAGTTGGTCGGCCGCGATGTCGAAGACGGTGCGCCGGTGGTCGGCCGGGATGCGCGGAGGGGGTGCTGCCGGGTGTGGGTCGAGGGCGGTCATGGGGCTCCGGTCAGGGTGGCGGCCGCGAGTTGCAGCAGATGGGAAAGGGGCCAGCTGCTGATGCCGATCACTGCGCATCCGACCAGCGCACCGACCATGATGACCGTGTCGGTGGCTGGCCGGGTGAGGACGGCTGCGACCGTTGCCCCGACGGATCCTTCGGAGGAGGGCACACCGGGTTCGGTCGATCTGCCCAGGAGCATCCGGCTGGTGAGGTTGAACAGGGCGGCAGCGATGACCACGACCAGGATCAGGGCCGCAGCCATCACCCAGCCGAGACGCGCGCCGAAGCCGGCCCGGAAGATGCCGAGCTCGCTGGCGAACAGGCTGAACGGCGGGAGCCCGATCAGGGCCAGCACACCCAGTCCGATGCAGGCGGCCGGTGCAGGTTCCCGGTCCGCCAACGCCGTCAGTGCCTCGATCCGGGTGGTTCCGTTGCGCTGCAGAACTTGTCCCGCACTCAGGAACAGCACGCTCTTGGCCAGGCCGTGGCCGAGGATGTGCAGCAGGACCGCCGTGAGGGCCAGGGGCGTGCCGATGGCTGCCCCCAGCGCCATCAGGCCCATGTGCTCGATGCTCGAGTAGGCCAGCATCCGTTTGAGGTCGCGCTGGGCCAGTAGCAGCGACCCGGCGACGGCGAGCGAGGCCAGCCCGATCACGATGAGCAGCCCGCGGGTCAGGCCGGGGCCCAGGGTGATGTCGGCGATCGCCTTGGTGCGCAGGATCGCGTAGAACGCCACCGACAGCAGCACCCCGGACATCAGCGCGGACACCGGCGCCGGCGCCTGGCTGTGGGCATCGGGCAGCCACGCGTGCAGGGGGGCCAGGCCCGCCTTGGTGCCGAAGCCTAGGACGAGCAGGACGACGGCGATGCGGGTGACGCCGGGGTCCAGGTGGGGTGCCGCTGCCATCAGTCCGGTCCAGTCCAGCCCGACCGGGCGGGTCAGGTGCCGGGCGGCGTCGTTGAGCAACACGATGCCCAGCAACGCCAGAGCGATCCCGGTAGAGCAGATCACCACGTATTTCCAGGCCGCCTCCACCGCGGCGCGGCTGCGGCGTTGACCGACCAGAAAGGCCGTGACGACGGTGGTGGCCTCGATCGCCACCCACATGATGCCGAGGTTCGCGGCCAGGACGGCCGCCGCCATCACGGCCAGGAACAGCTGCACCAGAATGCTGTGCTGGGTGCAGGTCTGCACGCTCATCCGGCGGGTTCGAAGTTCCTCCTGCAGGTGCGCGGGTGTCGCGGCGGTGGCGATCAGGGCGACGATCGCGATGACCAACAGCATGAAGCCGCTCAACGCGTCGACCCGGAAGAGACCACCCATGGCCACCCTGGGACCGGCACGGACCACCTGCACGCAGGTCAGCATCGCGGCGCCCAGCATGGCGGCGGCACTGCCCGCGCTGACCCACCGCGTACCGGGTCGCCACCCGACGGCGGCATAGAGCCCGGCAGCGGCGACCGGAACCCCCATCGGGGCCAGCATCAGAAGGGTGATCATCAGTCGTGCAACTCGCGTAGCTCGTCGAGGTCGGTGGCACCGAAAGCGGCCCGCATGTGGGTTTTCAACACCTGCAGCACGATGACCACCAGCAGCACGTCCATCGAGATGCCGAGCTCGATGACCAGCCCCACGCCGGAGGTGGTCAGGAAGGCGGTCGTGGTGATGCCGTTGTCGATCAACAGGAATCCGACCACCTGCGAGAGGGCCAGCCGGCGGCTGATCAGGATGAAGAATCCGATCAGCACCACGGCCAGACCGACGGGGATCGCGTGGGCCGCCGGCGACGGGGCCAGGGCGATCAGCGGTTGGCTGACCGCGTAGGCCAGCAACGTCAGTGCGGCGCCGGCCAGCAGCGAGGACACCACGTTGACCAACGGGTGGGTCTCCCGCTGGCGTTGCCCACCGGCGGCCAGCGCACGTCGCAGCAGCCCGGGCAGCACCCCGGCTCGAAGGATCAACAGACCCACCGAGACCGCACCCAGCTCGGCGTCGTGCTGTTCGACGGCCAGGATGCCGACCATCGCGGCCAACGCGACGCCCTGCGCAGCGAAAAGCGTGATGACCGAGGAAATCTCGCGGCGCCACAGGATGACCACCGCGGTGAGCAGCAGGGCACCGCAGGCGATGTCGAGCAGCCCGACGTACATCGTCGTGCTCATCGGTGCCTCCGGCAGCGACTCGGTCTCACGGTTCTCCTCGGGTTGACGGGCAAGCGGCGGCTGGGCATGGGATCTCAGGCCAGGAAGTAGGAGGCTGCGACGGCCAGCAGCCCCAGCACGAAGGATCCCGCCAGCAGTTCCGGGACGCGGAAGAGCCGCAGTTTGGCCAGGAACACTTCGGCAACGGCCAGCGCTGCAGCCAACACGGCTACCTTGGCCCCTAAGGCGACGACGGCCAGCAGCAGCAGCACCGGATCGCCGGAAGTGGCGATGCCCCAGGGCAGGAACAGGTTGGCCATCAGACCCAGGAACACGGTCAGGCGCATCGCCGAGGCAAGTTCCACGATGGCCAGGTCGGGACCGGCGTACTCCAGCACCATCGCCTCGTGGATCATGGTGAGTTCCAGGTGGGTGGACGGGTTGTCGACGGGCAGCCGTCCGGTTTCGGCGATGATGCCCACCGCCAGCGCGACCGCTGCGAGCAGGCTGACCGGTGACAGCACCCGGGCCGGGTCCTGCAGGGTGGAGGTCACGATGGCGCCGAGGTTGGTGGACCCCACGCGTACCGACAGGGCGAAGATGGCCACCAGCAGGGTTGGCTCGACCAGCGCGATCACGGTGGTCTCCCGGCTCGCCCCCATCCCGCCGAACGCCGTGCCCGTGTCCAGACCGGCCAGCGCGAGTGCCACGGTGCCCAGCGTCAGCAGCGCGATGACTGCGAACAGATCACCGATCGGGTCGAGCAGGGACACGGTGCAGACGAAGGGAATGGCGACCGAGACGACCAGCGTGGTGGCCAGCAGCAGCAGCGGCGCGACGCGGTAGACCTCGCTGGAACCACGAGGGTTGGCCGGCTGTTTGCGCATCAACTTCCGCAGGTCCCGCCACGGCTGCCGGACGCCGGGCCCGATGCGCCCTTCCAGACGGGCGCGTATCTGACGCATCATTCCGACCAACAATGGCGAGAGAGCCACGACCAGGACGGGTTGCAGGATCGCCGATGCGGCCGCCGGCGCATTCATCTGCTCACCACCAGGAACATCAGCAGTGCGAGCAGTGCGTAGAAACCGTAGCCCAGGTAGCGGTGCATGCTGCCCGGTGCGAGGCGGGGTCCGATCCGTCCCCAGGCCGCGGCCACCTTCAGGACCGGGTCGTACAGGCGGCGCTCCACGCGGTCGGGGACCCTCCGGTGGTACTCCACGGCCTGCACCAGGTATTTCGACTCGGCGAAGTGGGTGACGTCGACGTCCTGCTCGGCCCGGAGCACATCATCGAACACCCGCTGCAGGGGTTCGGCGAAAGACGTTGCGGTGTATTCCATCCGCGACGACAGGGGACCGGCCCCGCAGTCCCACAACCGGGTGTCCCGCCGGGCGGGACGAGCGGCCACGGCCCGCACCACGCCGACCGACAGCACCAGGGCGATCACCACTGCGATGATCAGGATCAGCGGCGACAGCGTCCCCGCCGCGCCCACCAGGTGCACGGTGATCGCGTCTTCGGTCACCGGCGAGCCCGCTCCCAGCAGCGCGGCACCCACCCGCCCCAGACCTGGTAGCAGCGCAGTCGGCATCAGGGCCAGGGCCACACATCCGGCGGCGGCCACCGCCATGCCCCCGACCATGCTGGGCGGACTCTCCACCGCGTTCTCCGCCGGCCTGCTCCGCGGACGGGCCAGAAAGCCCACCCCGAAGGCCTTGACGAACGTCGCCACGGACAGGCCCGCGGTCAGTGCGACGGCCGCGACCGCCAGCGGCATCGCGATCGCGGTGGCCACCCCGGCCGTCGGCAGTCCGTGGATGAGCGCCTGCAGCAACAGCCATTCGCTGACGAAGGCCGCGCCGGGCGGGAGCGCCGAGGCCACCAGGGCGCCGAGACCGAATGCGGCCGTGGTGGCCGGCATCACCGGTCGCAGGCCGCCGAGAAGGTCGAGATCGCGCGTGCCGGTGGCGTGGAGCATGGATCCGGCGGCCAGGAAGAGCAGCGTCTTGAACGCCGCGTGGTTGATCACGTGCAACAACGCCGCGGCCAGCGCCAGACCGGCCAGCACCTGATCGCCACCGGAGTGGAAAATGCCGGCCGCCCCGACTCCGACCAGGACCAGGCCCATGTTCTCGGTCGTGGAGTACGCCAGCAACACCTTGACGTCCGTACTGATGGCAGCCTGCAGGATCCCATACAGGGCCGAAAGGGCCCCGACGCCCAGGACCAGGAGCCACCACCAGCGGGGGCCACCGCCCATCAGGTCCAGGCCCACCCGCACGATCCCGTAGATCCCCATGTTCACCATCGCTGCGGACATCAGGGCCGAGACGTGACTGGGCGCCTCCGGGTGGGCGCGGGGTAGCCAGGCGTGCAACGGCACGATCCCGGCCTTGGAACCGAAGCCGACCAGGACCAGCACGAAGACCAGGCCGCTCACGGCGGGCGAGAGGTGCTGTGCTGCAGCGCGCAGCGCCGGGAACGAGTCGGAGGAGGAGTGGGCGGCGAACACCAGCAGCCCGGAGAGGATGGCGACCAGCCCCAGGTGGGTCATCACCGCGTACCAGCGCCCGGCAGAGGCGACCTCGGGGCGGGTGCGGTGCTCGGCGACCACCAGGAGCAGGGAGGTCAACGCCATCAGCTCCCAGCACAGCAGGAACGTCCCCACGCCGGCCGCGACCGGCACCAGCAGCATCGCGACGACGAACAACGGGAACGCCGACTGCACGCCGCGCCCGTCCGACCCGTGCCGGCTGTAGCCGATGCCGTAGATGCCGGTGGCCACGGCGACCCCGCCGGTCACGGCGACGAACACCCCGGCCAGCGGGTCGATCGCGATCGAGACCCCGGCCAGTGGCAACAGATCCGGCAGTTGCACCGAGGCCGACTGCCCGCCGATGGCCGCCAGCCCGGCCACCATCGCAGCGCCGCCACACGCCGCCGTCCCGATTCCGACCACGGTGCAGCGAATCCGGCGCGGGCACAGGGATCCTGCCACGGAGGCGCACAGCCCCAGACCGACGGCGACGACCAGGGCGACGGCAGTCAGGTTCATCGGCCGGTCAGCCTGCGGATTCCTTCGATGATCGCCTCGGGCCGGGGCGGGCAGCCACGCACCGACACATCCACCGCGATGATGTCCGAGACCGCGCCCGCGACACCGTGCGCCCCGGCGAGGACTCCACAGTTGTGGGCGCAATCGCCAATGGCCAGAACAGCTTTGGGCTCCGATACGGCCTCGTAGGTGCGTCGCAGCGGCTCGGTCATGTTGCGGGTGACCACCCCGGTGACCAGTAGGACGTCGGCGTGCCGGGGGGAGGCCACCAACCGTGCGCCGTAGCGCTCGGCGTCGTACACCGGGCCGAATGCCGACGCGATCTCCACCTCGCACCCGTTGCAGGAACCCGCGTCGACATGTCTGATCTGCACCGAACCGCCCAACTCGGCGGTCACCGGAGGAGGATCACCGACCGGCGCCGGCAGCGCCGGCTCAGCGGCCCGACCACTGGTGCGGATCTTCTGCCACAGAGCGAGCACTTGATTTTCCTTTTCTGGCGGTAGGCGGGCCGCGACCCCCTCTGCAGCAGGTGCGGATCGGGGACGGACCGGAGAAGCCCGGTGCCGATTATCCGACCGGCGTGGGTGTCGCGCGTCTACGTTTCCTGGGCTGATCATTCGTCGACTTCACCGGTGTGCGCAGGTCTTTGAGCAGCTCGACCTGGCCGGAGAGCACGCCGGTCAGAATCTGTCTGGCGACGGCCAGCAGCTCCGCCACTTGCGGACTCGTCAAGGAGTAGTAGACCGAGGACCCCTCCCTGCGGGTCGCCACCAGACCGGCGCGCCGCAACACGGCCAACTGCTGCGACAGGTTGGTGGCCTCGATTCCCACCTCCGGCATCAACTCGGCCACCGCGTGCTCGCGCTGGCCGAGCAGCTCCAGGATCCGCACGCGGGCGGGATGGCCCAACGTCTTGAAGAACTCGGCTTTGAGCTGGTAGAGCGGCGCACTCATCTGAACTCCTCCTCGCCACGGATGGCTGCCCGGACCGGGCCGCCCCCGGTCCGTTCCGTCGGCCTCACATCCAGCAATGTCTATCAATTGAAGATACCAGCAACTTTTCAGACTGATGAGGGCAAAGGTCCCGGCTACCGGGGTCCACTCGGCACTATCGGTTCAGCGGCTTGCCCCACAGACTTGAGTGATGAGCACCGGTAGCGATGATTCGGCGTCCGCGCGACCGCCAATGTTCATGGCGCAGAGCCTTCGTGTCATCGTGGGTATCGACGAGCATCCTGCGTCCATGTCCGCTCTGCGGTTTGCCGCGACCGAGGCCGCCTTTCGGGGCGGTGAGGTCCTGGCGATCCACGTGTGGCGCCGTTCCGGTCCTTGGGGCCGACCCGACGTACGACCGGTCGGCGGGCCCGACGACGAGCATGCACGAGACCGATTGAACGAAACGGTGGGGACCCTCCTGCGCGAACGCGAGTTGCACGACGAACCGCTGGTGCGCATCGTGACCGAAGTCGTCCGGGGTGACGCCGGCGCCGAACTCACCCAGGCCGCCACGGGCGCCGCGATGCTGGTGCTGGGCCAACGGCATCACAGCCGAATCCTCGGTTCGGTCAGCCAGGCAAGCATCAACGGCGCTCCGTGCGTGGTCGTGATCGTCCCCGACGTACCCGTGGAATCGTGATTCACTCCCCGGTCGGTAGGACCTGTTCCCAGTTCGGTAGGACCTGTTCCCAGTAGCGGCCTCCACCGGTCACCCGGGGCGGCGGAGCATCGGCGGTCGCGGTTCTACATGCGGGCGGCGGCAACCCGGGGTCCACTGAAGTAGCGAGCGTCGATGGCGCGGATGATTTCATGGCGAGCTCTGCTGATCTCGGTCTGTTGACGTCGGGCGACATCTCTCTCGAGCCGGGCGACGTGGTCGGCCAGTTCACGATCCTGGACGACTTCTGCCAGCCATCGGGACAGGTCGCCGCGGCTCAGGTGCCATCCGAGCGTGTCAGGCCCGACCTGTTGCAATTGGGCTCGGAACTGTTCGACGGACCGTGCTTCGGGCAGTACTTGTGGTCCGGCCGTGCGGAATCGGAAGCCTTTCCCTACCGCCATCACATTCTGGGCGTACTTGCGTTGATGACGTTGGTGCGCGCTCGATCGGGTCGCCATGATGAAAGGCTGTGCCGACTCGGCCCGGTCGGAGCGAAGCATCGACGCCTGTCCGTTGACTGCGAACGGCAACCCGGATGCAGGCTGATTGATGGTGCCCATCACCTGATCGATCGGGGGGCTGACCGACAGTACGATGTCCACATCGGCCAGGACCTCTGCGCTCAACTGTTCGGGGCGATAGGTGATCAGGCAGTGACCCCCCGCTGTGGGGTCGAACAGGGTGCGAAGCGGACCGGCGGAGCCCATCAGGTCGTGGGCCTCGTCGATGAAGATCCATTGTGGGATCCCGGATTCGGCTCGCAGCGCGGCGATCGGCTCGGTCAGGCTGCGCAGTACATCGGGTACTTGATCCGGGTCGACGGACGACAGATCCAGGACCACGGTGTGACCGGAACGAAGGCCGGCCACCGACCGTCGCGCATCGGCCGGTACGGCGACCTTGATGATATCAACCCCCGGTTGGTCACGCAGACTTGATTGTTCCCCCTGTGGGTCGATGAACAGAATCTGATATCTGCGGTCGATGAGTTGCTCGGCCATCAGACCGGCCAGATAAGACTTACCTCGGCCGCTGCCGCCCACGACGATGGCGGTGGCGTTCCCTGACGGGACCAATGCCGGTGAGCCGTCGGGGAAAGTTCCGATCGGCATCTGGCGTCGATCAGAGACCGGTCGTTGTTCGCCGGACGTGACCACTCCCATCAACAATTCCGCCACTCCCTCCCCATTGGGTAGGGGGAGCACCAGGTCGGCGTGCTCCTTGATCGAAGGAACCGCATTGGCGGGGGCTGCGGCCAGTTCGGCCAGCTCGAACATCGCATGATCGTTTTCCGCGTCGCCGACTGCCATGACGTTGTGCGACGAGAGGCCCAGCAGGTTGAGGGCGGCGAGCAGTCCTGAACCTTTGGAGACGCCGGCGGGAAGGATCATCAATTCCCCGCGGTTGCGCAATAGTGCGCAGTCGAGGCCCAGGTCGGTGATCTTGCGCAATACCGCCTCATCGTGGGCCGCGGAGGTGGCCAGCAGTACCTCGCCGCGATGCAGGGGAATTCCGTCTTCCTCCAGCGCATCCGAGAGTGTGTGGCTGACCGGTTCGGCCAGCAGGCGGCCCACGCCGTCGACGAACAACACCGCGCCGTTCTCGGCGACCACGACATCGAAGACGTCGATGAGACCGGGAAAAACCTCTCGCACCGCCCGGACCGTCCGGCCGGTGACGAGCAGCAGACGAACACGGCGGTAGCGAGCGACCCGCAGGGCCTCCATCACGGTGGGCGAGACGTCGTCGTTCGAGGAGATTGTTCCGTCCAGATCGAGGGCGATTGCTTGTATCCAGCTCATGACACCCTCTCCCGGTCCCCTGCTTCCTCGATGCCGCGGTCATCGACGGCGGGTGAGGTGGGTTGCATGGATAGTGTCGCATGATTCGAGCCGGCCCTCATTGCGGTATCCGCGCAGCGGACCGCGGGGTCATTGGACCCTTGCAGGACGAAAGTCCCCTGCACCTGGGGCATACGACCCTACGTGGCCGGGCGCCGGCAGCGGAGCGTCTGAGTGATGACAGAGATCGACGCCGTTCGTCTGGACGGAGGTCTCGTTCGGATCCGGACAGCGTTGCCGGACGACTTGGAGGCACTGCGCGCACTGCATGCTGCGGCCTCGGACCGGTCCCTGTACCTGCGGTTCTTCAACGTGAATCGGTCCGCTGCCGATCGATATCTGGCCACTGTGGTCCGACCAGGTGGCGCGGACCGTCAGGCGCTGGCCGCGTGGGTGGGTAGCAGGATCGCCGGGCTGGCCGTGTTCGAGCGGTTGGACGGAGCGTCTGCGGAGGTTGCGCTCCTGGTCGCCGACTCCGATCAGGGTGAGGGTATCGGCACGTTGCTGCTGGAGCGCTTGGCGCACTTGGCTCGTCGGCACGGCATCAGGCGTTTCGTCGCCGACGTGCTGAATGAGAACGCGGCGGTGCTCGAAGTCATTCGAGAGCTCGGCTACCACACGGCTTTCGAGTCCGATCGGAGCGGCGTGCACCTGGCGATCGACCTGACGGTCGACGAGCGGGCGCTCGCTGCGGTCGATGCCCGTGACCGGTCGGCCGATGTCGCGAGCCTGCGGTATGTGCTGGCACCAAGATCGGTCGTGGTGATCGGCGCCGGTGTCAGGACGAAATCAGTCGGCCACCAGGTGCTCCGCAACCTCATCGCCGGCGGCTACACCGGCTCGGTCTACGTGGTGGACGCACACCGCGACCAGGTGCTGGGGGTGCAGTCGTCCAAGACCGTCGGCGAGCTCGCGGCTCCACCCGATCTGGCCGTCGTCGCCGTGCCGCCCGATCAGGTGCCCGCGGTTCTCCGCTCGTGCGGGGAACGAGGCGTACACGGCGTCGTGCTGCTGACCGCCGGATTCGCCGAATGCGGGACGCGGGGATCAGTCCGACAGAAGGAGATGGTCGCCATTGTCCGTCGGTACGGTATGCGGTTGATCGGGCCCAACTGCCTGGGGATGTTGAACACGGACCCGGCCGTACGTCTGAACGTCACACTCGGATCATCGTTCGTGAAGCAGGGACAGTTCGGTCTGGTCACGCACTCTGGCGCAATAGGAATCGCTGTGCTGTCAGCCGCTGAACGCTGCGGAATGGGAGCCTCCCAGTTCGTATCGGTGGGTAATATGGCCGACGTCGGCACTACCGATCTCCTGCTGAGTTGGGAGGACGACCCGCGGACGAGGGTCATCGCCCTGCATCTGGACTCGTTTCCCAGCCCGAGGAAGTTCGCGCGGATCGCCCGCCGGGTGGCCTCCGGAAAACCGATCATCGCCATCAAGGCCGGAAGATTCGCCACCGGACAACCGGCGGGCGAGTCGCACTCTGCCGCGGCGGCGGCGGCCGATGCGGTGGTCGATGCTCTATTTCTACAGGCGGGTGTGGTCAGGGTCATCACGATGCAGGAAATGCTCGATGCTGTCAGGGTGCTGGTGGATCAGCCGCTGCCTCGCGGCGACCGGGTCGCCATTGTCGGTAATTCCGGTGGACCAGGAGTTCTGGCTGCAGATGCCGCCGAATCTGGGGGCCTGACGGTCACCACTCTGTCGGTGGAGACCGAACAGCTGCTGCGCGCGCAGGTTCCAACGGCACCGTCCTGCCGCAATCCTGTCGACCTGGGGGTCACCGTGCCGCCCGGTCAGTTCGGCGCCGCAATGGCGGTACTGCTGGCGGCCACTGAAGTAGATGCGGTGCTGGCCGTGTTCACCGAGACGTCCATGTCCAATCCGCGGACCATGATGGCCGGCATCGCGGAAACCGCCTCGACAGCGACCAAACCGGTGATCTGCACCGAGGTCGGTGCGGCACCGAACTCGGTCCCCCTGAAGGGATCGACGTGGTCGCTTCCGGTCTTCACCTTTCCCGAACCGGCCGCGGCAGCTCTCGCCGTGGCCCGCCGTTATGCCAGGATCCGCGGGACACCAGGGGATCGGATCCTCCGCCCGAGCGGGATCAAGTCGGGGGCGGCCCGGCTCATCCTCGACCGCGCGTCAGGCGCAGCACCGGGGTGGCTCGGAGCACACGACATCGCCGAACTGCTCGCGTGCTACGGACTGCCTGTGTGCCGGCAAAGGGTGGTGTCCGAAATGGGTGCGGCGGTGGACGCCGCCGGTGCGCTGGGTTATCCGGTCGCGATGAAGCCGGCGTCCGAGGGCACGCAGAAGGGCGAGTTCGGCCGGGTCCGATCGTGTCTGCCCGATGAAGCCGCCGTTCGGCGGGCATTCGTCGAACTCTGTGCCGCCGGACCCGGCCCACGACACGTGGTCCTGCAGCCGATGGTCTCGCCGGGAATGGAGATGATCATCGGTGGAGTTCAACACGCGCAGTTCGGACCGCGGTGGTGATGCTCGGCGCGGGAGGCGCACTCCTTGACATCGTCGCCGACCAGATATTCCGGCTGGCACCTCTGACCGTCGGGGAAGCGGACGACATCATCGACCGACTGAGGTCGGCTCCGCGCATCGATGGACACCGCGGATCACCGGTCGTCTCTCGCCCGGCACTGTGCGATCTGGTGGTCCGGGTCGGTGCGCTCCTCGACGACTGGTCCGAAGTGGCCGAGATGGACCTGAATCCGGTGATCTGCGTGGGCGACGAACTCACCGTGGTCGACGCCAGAATCCGGATCTCGGGAACGCTGTCGAGAGTTGACCCGCTCCAACGTCACTTGGATTGAGGGAATGGCTCGCCGGGGATGCCGGATGCCCGTGGTTCGAGGCACCCGATCACCCGAACACTGACCTGCCGCAGCTGTGATGCGATCCATGCCCTGACCTTCGCTCGAGGTCTCGGGCTGCCTCCTCCACGTTCTCCGTCACGGGACTCAGGTCATCGATGCCTGGTAGATGCTCTCGATCGAGGTGTCCAGGGTGGTGTCGAACTGGGTGTCGCTCTGTTGAGCCGTCAGGCCTGCCGTGAGTGCTCGCGAGAAGCTGGCGACCACGCCGTGGTTGCGCGCCAGACGGGCATTGGCCTCGTCGCGGGAATGGCCGCCGGACAGCGCCACCACTCTGAGCACATTCGGATGCTCGACCATCGCGGTGTAGAGGTCGTCCTGTTCGGGCGGCGTCAACTTGAGCATGACGAACTGATCAGCGCGCAACCGGCCCAACTGATCCGACAGGGCGGTGTGGAGCAGGTCTTCGGCGGCCGCCTTCTCCGGGCTGTGGATATCGATTTCCGGCTCGATGATGGGTATCAGGCCGCTTTCCAGGATGTGCCTGCCGACCTCGAACTGCTGCCCGACGACGGCAGCGATGCCGGTTTCGTCGGCGAGCTGGATGACGGACCGCATCTTGGTGCCGAATACGCCATGAGTCCTGGCGCGCGAGAGCAGCGCGTCCAGATCAGGCATCGGCTTCATCAGCCGGACCCCATCCGCCTCGTCGGCCAGACCCTTGTCCACCTTGACGAAAGGCACGACCTGCTTGACTTCCCAGAGGTACTCGGCCGATCCCTGCCCGGCGATCAGTCGGTCCATCGTCCTCTCGAACAGGATGGACCCCAGAATGCGGTCACCGTCGAAGGCGGGGCTGGTGATGATCCGTGTGCGCATCTCGTGGATCCGGTCGAACATCTCCTCGTCGTTGGAGTAGGCCCCCCCGAGGCCGTAGAGGTCGAGCGCTTTTGGCGTGCTACCGCCGCTCTGATCGAGCGCGGCGATGAACCCCGGGGCGTTGCTGATCTTCTCGAGCTGTTGGGCATTCATTTTGCATTCCTTTCATCCTAATGCCCTTCTATCACCGAGAGACCACGGCTGATAGGGACTTTGGTCCCGACCTGGGTGTACCGATCGGCGCCGAAATAGTCGGTGAAAATGAGCACCGTTCTGCGGTAGCGGGTATTTCATTCCAATGGAACAATAGCCGGACAAGTACCTGCGAACATGGCCAGTGGGTGGCCCTACATCGCCCTGAGCGGAGGACGCAGTGATGGAGAAGGCCGGGATCGAGAACGCCGGGAACGAGAACGCCGCGATCGAATCGGATGCGCCGGTCATCCTGACCAGGGCCGGGTTGGACGAACTGGTCGAGGTCCTGATCAGCAGCGGATACCGGGTGATCGGGCCGACGGTGCGGGACAACGCGATCGTGTTGGAGGAACTGCTCTCCGGGGATCAACTGCCGTCGGGATGGGGAGTGGACAGCGGCCCGGGCAGCTACCGTCTGCGCAGACGATCGGATGCGGCCGTCTTCGGTCACTCGGCCGGCTCCCAGTCCTGGAAAGAGTTCCTGCACCCCCCGCGGCAGCCACTGTGGTCGATGGACGGTGACCAGTTCGTCGCCTCTGCTCCCGTACCGGTGCGGTACGCGTTTCTCGGTGTCCGCGCGTGCGACCTGGCGGCGATTTCGAAGCTCGGAGTCGTCCTGGGGGGCGGCGCCCGTCCCGACGGTGCGTTCGCGCGGCGCCGGGCAGGACTGCTCGTCATCGCGGCGGGCTGCACGGAACCCGGCGGAGTGTGCTTCTGCGCCTCGATGGGCACCGGGCCGGCGCCGGGACCGGGCTACGACCTGTCTCTCACCGAGCGGATCGACGCCTCCGGGCATCGATTCCTGGTGGATGTGGGGACCGAAGCAGGGGCCAGGATAATCGGTCTGCTCGCCCATCGGGTGGCGACCGAATCCGAGGTCACCGACGCGCGCGAAGCCGTCGGTGCGGCCGCGCAGCGGATGGGTCGCCAGATGCCGATCACGGACATCCGGGCCCTGCTGCAGCAGAGCCGCGAGTCGCCACTGTGGGAGGACGTCGCGCAGCGGTGTCTGACCTGCGGGAACTGCACGATGGTGTGCCCCACCTGTTTCTGCACCACCACCGAGGATCTCACCGATCTCACCGGCGAGCAGGTGGAGAGATCCGAGCGCTGGGCCTCCTGCTTCGAAACGGACTTCTCCTATCTGCACGGCGGTAGCGTGCGAACATCGGGCGCCAGCCGCTACCGGCAGTGGATCACCCACAAGCTCGGGACCTGGCACGACCAGTTCGGCAGCTCGGGCTGCGTGGGATGCGGGCGGTGCATCGCATGGTGTCCGGTCGGTATCGACATCACGGCAGAGATCACCACCCTGGCCGACCAGCGGGACGACCTCGAGGCCGGCGTCGACGTGCTCGGCAGTCTGGGCGCCCCGACGGAGGACCCCCGGTGACCAGCGCGGAGCAGTTCTCCGAATTCGCACCGTTCCAGCGGTTGACGCCGACCCAACGGGAAGCGGTGGCCCAGCTGGCCCGCCCGGTCGATTTCACCGCCGGCAGTCGGTTGTTCGAAGAAGGTCAGGATGCGGTCGGGTGCTGGCTGATCCAGGTCGGCCAGGTCGCCCTGAGTACCGAGGTACCCGGGCGTGGTCAGGTCGTCGTGCAGACCCTGGGGCCGGGGGAAGTCCTGGGCTGGTCGTGGTTGGTCCCGCCGCACCAGTGGCAATTCACTGCGACCGCGCCCGGCCCGGTCAGCGCGATGGAACTGGACACGGCACGTCTGCTCGCACTTGCCGAACACGAACCGGCCATGGGCTACCCACTCGCGCTGGGGTTCTGCGAAATACTGCTGACCCGACTGCAGAGCGCCCGTGCGCGCCTGCTCGACCTGTACGCCAACCCCCGTGAACGCTGACCTCCATCCGATGCTGCCGATCCCGTACCGGGTGATCGGACGGCACGTGGAAACGCGCGACTCGGTGACGTTGGACCTGGAACCGGTACGGGAGCAGCTTCCACCGTTCCGGCCGGGCCAGTTCACCATGCTCTATGCCCGCGGAGTGGGTGAGATCGCCATCTCCATCAGCGGTGACGCTTCCAGGGCCGACGGAATTCTCACCCAGACCATCCGCGACGTCGGCGCCGTCAGTCACGCCCTGCACGCCTTGACTCCCGGTGAGGTGCTCGGGGCACGCGGACCGTTCGGAACCGGCTGGCGGTTCGACTCCGCCTACGGACGTGAGGTGGTGATCGTGGCCGGTGGCGTCGGCCTGGCACCGCTTCGGCCGGTGCTGATCGAGGCCATCAACGGGCGCGCCGATCATCCACGGACCGTGCTGATCGCCGGCGCGCGCACCCCGTCCGAGTTCCTCTTTCGTGAGCAGCTCGACTCGTGGGCGTCGATACCGGGTCTGGAGGTGGTACTCACCATCGATCAGCCGGCCCAGGACTGGGCAGGTCCGGTGGGGTTCGTCACCGAGCCTCTGAGTCGTCTGCAACTGCGGCCCGGTTCGACGACAGCGTTCCTCTGCGGTCCGGAGCCGATGATGCGCTTCTCGGCCGCGGTGCTGATCGGCAGGGGAATGGCCGAGAAGGACATCAGGATCTCCGTGGAGCGCAACATGAAATGCGGTGTCGGTCTCTGCGGACACTGCCAACTGGGCCCCCTGTTGGTGTGCCGCGACGGCCCGGTCGTCGATTATGCACTCGCCCGTCCACTACTGGCAGTCAGGGAACTCTGATGATTGGTACGCCGACCCTTGCCGTCTGGAAATTCGCGTCCTGCGACGGCTGCCAGCTCACCCTGCTGGACTGCGAGGACGAACTGCTGACGTTGGCCGGTCAGGTGCACATCGCGCATTTCCTGGAGGCCTCGTCGGCAGTCCTGCCGGGGCCCTACGACGTCTCGCTCGTCGAGGGATCGATCACCACCCCCGGGGACGTCGATCGGATTCGTCAGGTGCGGGCGTCCTCGAAGGTGTTGGTGACGATCGGTGCCTGTGCCACGTCCGGTGGTATCCAGGCGCTGCGCAACTTCGCCGACGTGCAGGAGTTCACCTCGGTCGTCTACGCCAGCCCGCCCTACATCGAGAGCCTGGCCACTTCGACACCCATTTCCGCCCATGTCCCGGTGGACTTCGAGTTACGAGGGTGCCCCATCGACAAACACCAGTTGCTGGAGGTGATCTCGGCGTTCCTGGTGGGCCGGAAGCCAGATATTCCCGACACCAGCGTCTGCACCGAATGCAAGCGCCGCGGTCTGACCTGCGTGACGGTCGCGAGCAACACACCCTGCCTGGGGCCGGTGACGCATGCCGGTTGCGGCGCACTGTGTCCCGCGGTCGGGCGTGGTTGCTACGGCTGCTTCGGACCCATGACGGGAGCGAATGTGCCCGCCATGATCGGTCGGCTGCACGAGTGCGGAATGACCGAGGGGGCGATCGACAAGGTCTTAGCGACCTTCAACGTCGCCGCGCCCGGTTTCCGCCTTCCGCTGGTCCAGAGATGACCGACCGCAGCCGGGAGTTGCGGATCGGGTCACTGGCGCGCGTCGAGGGCGAGGGTGCCCTGCAGGTGACCATCCAGGACGGTCGGGTGGAACGAGCTGAACTGCAGATCTACGAACCACCCAGATTTTTCGAGGCTTTTCTGCGCGGCCGGCAACACACCGAGGTCGCCGACATCACCTCCCGCATCTGCGGAATCTGCCCGGTTGCCTACCAGACCAGCGCGTGGCTCGCCATCGAGGACGCCTGCGGCATCCAGGTCGGAGCGGGTATCACCGCGCTGCGCCGACTGCTGTACTGCGGGGAATGGATCTCGAGCCATGCCCTGCACATCTACCTGTTGCACATCCCCGACTTCCTCGGATATCCGGACGCCATCACCCTCTCGCGGGATCATCGGGCGGTCGTCGAGCGGGGTCTACGGCTGAAGAAGTCCGGCAATGCGATCCTGGAGATGGTCGGCGGTCGAGCGATCCATCCGGTGAATCCTCGGGTCGGTGGCTTCCACCGAGCACCGACGAAGTCCGAATTGGCCGTCCTGGCCGAGCAGTTGCGACATGCCCTCGACGACGCGCTGGCGACCGTCGAGTTCGTCGGCACCCTCGACTTTCCCGGGGTCGATCTGGAGGTCGAACTGCTGGCGGTCCACCATCCGGACCACTATGCGATCGAGTCCGGCCGAGTCCGGTCCTCCGGTGGCCTGGACTTCTCGGCCGCCGAGTTCCCTGATCACGTGGTGGAGCATCAGGTATCGCATTCGACCGCCCTGCACGCCACTCTCGACGGGGGCCGATACCTCACCGGGCCGTTGGCCCGGTACAGCCTCAACTCGGCCCAGCTCTCGCCCCTGGCCCGGCAGGCCGCGGCCGCAGCCGGCCTGGGTCCGGTGTGCCGGAACCCTTTCCGCAGCATCGTGGTGCGGGCCGTCGAGGTGGTCTATGCGATCGACGAGGCGCTGCGCCTGATCGCCGATTACGTCCGCCCCGACGTGGCTGCCGAGCCGGTACTTCCTCGCGCCGGTGTCGGACACGGCGTGAGCGAGGCCCCGCGCGGTCTGCTCTACCACCGCTACGAGTTGGATGCGGAGGGCCTCATCCTCTCGGCCACGATCGTTCCCCCCACCTCGCAGAACCAGGCGGCCATCGAGGGCGACCTGCTCGCCGTCGTCGAGGCCAACCGGGATCTCGACGACGCCGCTCTGGCGCATGTGTGCGAGCGGACCATTCGGAACTACGATCCCTGTATCTCCTGCGCCACACACTTTCTCGACCTCACCGTGCACCGGCTGTGATCCAGGGGGTGGTCGTTCGGCCGTCGCAGCCCAGGGTGGCAGTCATCGGAATCGGCAATCCGTACCGTCACGACGACGGGATCGGCCCGGCCGCGGTCGCCACCATCGAAACCCTGCACCTGCCGGGGGTCTCGGTCACCGTGATGGACGGCGAGGCCACCAGCCTGCTGGACGCGTTCACCGGGGTGGACCTCGCGGTCCTCGTGGACGCCGTGCGGTGCGAGTCGGCGACCCCGGGACGGATTCATCGCGGACCGGCGGTGGGGCGGGCTACCGGTGGCAACACCCACGGCCTCGGGGTCACGGACGCCATCAGGTTGGCCGAAGCGCTCGACCGGATCCCGCGACGCCTCGTGCTGTTCGGCGTCGAGGTCCAGAACACCGACGCCGGCCTGGGTCTGTCCGAAAGAGTCGCAGCAGCCATTCCCGAGCTGTGCCGGTTGATCCTGGCCGAGTTGGGCGGGTGAGAAGGCGGGTCGGGCGGCTGATCGGCCGTCGGAAGTGCTCCTTGATCGCCGCCGGCCACCCTCCACCGGTTGACGACCCTGCCGCCGGGATCGTCAACCGGGTGAGGACACGCCCGCTACGTCGTCTGCGCCGACGGCCATCAGTTGAGCGGCCATATCGGCCAGCGCCCTGCCTGCCGCCAGCCCTGTCCCGATCTCCGTCACCGGTCGGTCGTCGGGATTGCGCCCGGTATGGCCTTCCCCATGGATCGTGGTGACCCCTGTCGTCAACACCGCTCGCGCGGTGGTGCCTTCCTCGTGGTCGAAGAAATACAGCGTGACATGCCATTTCGCGACGTGCTCCATGGACAGGCCCTTCTCGTGACGGGTGGAACGGCCGGCCCATCGCGATGGGGTCGACCGCTTCTCGATCCTCTGCCTCGGCCCTGGTGGCCGAACTCGGTCAGCGGTTCAGGTCTTCGCCACCAGGCGGGTGAGGTCGACGAGCCGAGCCGTGTAGCCCCATTCGTTGTCGTACCAACCGAATACCTTGACGAATTTTCCGGACGCCTGGGTCAGACTCGAGTCGAAGAGGCAGGATGCGGAGTCGCCGATGACGTCGGAGGACACCACCGGGTCGGTGGTGTAGCGGAGCCGCCCCGCCAGCGGGCCGGCAGCTCCGGCCGCCTCGAAGGCAGCGTTGACCTCGTCCACCGTGACGTCCCGCTCGAGCAGGGCCGCGAGGTCGACCAGCGAACCGTCGACGACCGGCACCCGCAGTGCGACACCATCGAGGCGACCCTTCATGGCGGGCAATACCTCTCCGACGGCGCGGGCGGCCCCGGTGGTGGTCGGGATGATGTTCACCGCTGCCGACCGAGCTCGGCGGGGGTCCTTGTGCGGCCCGTCGAGCAGGTTCTGGTCATTGGTGTAGGCGTGCACGGTGGTCATGTATCCCTTCTCGATTCCAAATGCATCGAGCAGCACCTTGACCATCGGAGCGACACAATTCGTCGTGCACGAGGCATTGGAGATGATGTGATGGTTGACCGGGTCGTAGATCTCGTCGTTGACGCCGAGCACGATCGTCGCGTCGACCCCTTTGCCCGGTGCCGAGATCAGCACCTTCGACGCTCCGGCCGTCAGGTGCGCCGCAACGGTCTCCCGGGTCCGGAACTTACCGGTCGACTCGATGACCACCTCGACGCCGTTGTCGTGCCAGGCGAGCTTGGCGGGGTCGCGTTCGGCGCTGACGACGATCTTGCGTCCATCGATGCTGATGGCGTTGCCCAGATCGACGACGTCACGGCGAAATGGGCCGAACGTGCTGTCGAACCGGAGCAACCGCACCATCGTGGCGGAGTCGAACACATCGTTCACCGCGACCACCTCGAGGTCGGGCGCGTCGATGACCGACCTCAGGTAGTTCCGGCCGATCCGGCCGAAGCCGTTGATGCCGATCCTGGTGCTCATGCCGCCATCTCCAGGAGCCGGGCTGCGCCGACCGGGGCACACCGCAGACCGTTGGAGGCGCCGCTGCCCTCCTGCGATGTGGGGGCTGTGTTGTCGAATGTCATTTCTACCGTTCCTTCCCGAGTTGGGGCGAGCGTAAGCGCTGGGCGAACCGGCTGAGCAGGGCCGAAAGTCCCGACCCCGCAGGCTTCAGGCCCTGATGACCACGTCTCGATCCGCCATTGGTACTTCGGCTCGTCAGGCAGGACTTTGTACCCTGCCGTGATCCTCCGTCCCCGGCACACGCTGAGACCATGACGCCCGGCGGAGCCCGAAGAGTGCACGCCGATGTCGTTCACCACGGTGGGACATCGGGCGCCGGCGACAGCTGGCTGGCCCGCAGACACCGCTGTCGCCCGTCATCCCAGATCAGGAGAATGTCATCGCCACACACGTTGTCACTCATCGTCCGACGCCGATTCTGGCCATTCCCTCCATGGTGCTCAGTGCTGTCGGACCGGTGGTGTCGGTGTATCTGACCACCGCCGGTGCGGTGCCCGAAGCGTCGGCTCTGGTGGCGTTGCGCTGGAGGAACATGCGTCGTTCGCTTTCCCAGGAAGGGGCTGCGGAGGTGACCCTCGCAGCGGTGGACTCCGCCGTCGCCGATTCCTACCTTTCCGGTGAGACCCTGGTGGCGATGGCCAGCCATTCCGGACTGCTCTACGTCGCTCATCTGCCCGGTGCCGCGGACATCGAGCACGCCGTGGTCTCCCCGGTGGCCAGCCTGCTGCCCCTTCTGATCGCGACCCAGCCGATGCTGTCCCATGTCCTGGTGATCACCGACCGACTCGGAGCGGAGTTGTTCGAAGTCCAGCCGGACCGACCGGATCTGATCTACCAGGTCGAGGGGGACGATCTGGACATCACCCGCTCGGCGCCGCGCGGTTGGTCGCAGCGCCGCTTCCAGCAACGGGCGGAGAATCGGTGGGAATCCCATGCCGGCGACGTGGCACACGCACTGACCAGACTCGTCGATCAGCAAGAACCGCGCCTTGTCGCGGTCTGCGGAGATGTCCGCGCGGTCCAGTTCCTGATGCAACAGGTTCCCGTCCGGGTGGCCGATCTCATCACGGTCATCGACGGCGACCAGAGTCACCCGGAGGAAGCTCTGATTCGCAGCGCCGCAGCAGCGGCCGTCGTGGCCGACGCCGACACCGCCGCCGTCATCAGGGATTTCAACGACGGCCGACCACATGGGCTGGCCGTCACCGGATCGGAGGCAACGCTGTCGGCCCTGTCCGCCGGTCAGGTCGGAGTGCTCCTGCTCGACCCGACCCGCTCCGAGCGCAACCGTGCCTGGTGCGGCGCCGAACCGACCCAGGTCGCCGCCTCCGCGGAGGCTCTGA
The DNA here is from genome assembly GCF_014303395.1 of Nakamurella sp. PAMC28650. Lineage (GTDB taxonomy): Bacteria > Actinomycetota > Actinomycetes > Mycobacteriales > Nakamurellaceae > Nakamurella. Next base: position 4,191,819 of record NZ_CP060298.1, on the reverse strand, counting down.
TCGCCGCGGGGGTCGCCGACCCACAGTCCGCCGCCCTGGCTGATGTCGCGGTTCGAGCTGCGCTGGCGGCCGACGCACAGGTACGGGTCGTCCCGGCCGGAAGCGCGGAACTCGCACCCAGTGGTATCGGTGCAGTGCTGCGGTACCGGTGATGCCCGGGTATCGCCGGCCGGGTGCGCGACATGTGTGGAAATCGATCCCGCCCTGGGTATACGCCGCCATCAGCCACCATCGATCGAAGTATTCGGTCTCCATCCGGTGGTATCCAGGTCGATTGCACAGCGGGCAATTGATCGGTAATCGACCCACCACGAAATCGCCCTCCCGCCCGGAATCAAGGTGCTGCAGGGCCAACCGCTGCGGCACCGGCGATCTGCCGGTTCCGGTGACTGCACAGCCAGTGACCTCACCGGGCCGGGCTTGCCGTTTACCCTCTGCAGCCTTATGTTTGGCCACGGCGGCAGTGTGCGCGCCGAGGGGAGCTGGATGATGACCGGATCGCCCAAGGACCTCACGTGGTTGCCGGATCTTCTGCACGGGCATTCCCGGGCCGGACCGGTCCGGCAGCGTCTGCCGGTCTACGTCGATCTGCTGCCACCGTGCAACGCCGGGTGCCCGGCAGGGGAGAACATCCAGGCATGGCTGGCGCTGACCAAGGCCGGCCGCCACGAGCAGGCGTGGCGCGAACTGGTCGCCGACAACCCACTGCCCGCGATCCACGGGCGGGTGTGCTATCACCCGTGCGAAACAGTCTGCAACAGAGCAGATCTCGACAGTGCGGTCTCGGTTCACTCGGTGGAGAGGTTCCTCGGGGACCTCGCCCGCGAAAATGGCTGGATGTTCGACCCGCCACCGAACCGGACCGGCAAGCGGGTGCTGGTGATCGGTGCCGGTCCCAGCGGACTCTCGGCCGCCTATCACCTGGCGCGGCTGGGTCACGAGGTCGAGATCCGCGACGCGGGAGCCGAACCCGGAGGGATGATGCGGTACGGCATACCGGCCTACCGGATGCCCCGCGACGTCCTGGATGCGGAGTTGCACCGCATCACCGAACTGGGGGTGCGGATCGTCTGCGATCACCGCGTCGAGGATCTGGCCGCAGAGCGGACCGACGGCGAATTCGATGCGGTCTTCGTCGCAGTCGGCGCACACCTGGCCAAACGGGTCGACATCCCGGCACGCGACGCCGGGCCGGTCATCGACGCCGTGTCGTTCCTGCATGACGTCGCCGCGGGCGAGCGACCGGTCATCGGGCATCGGGTGGCGGTCTACGGCGGCGGGAACACTGCGATCGATGCGGCCAGGGTGGCCCGCCGGCTCGGCGCCGACGAGGCGGTGATCGTCTATCGCCGCACCCGTGAGCAGATGCCGGCCCGCGAGGAGGAGGCGCAGGACGCCGAACGCGAAGGCATCCGGATCAATTGGCTCCGCACGATCACCGCGGTGGACGGCGCCACCCTGCAGGTCGAGGTCATGGAACTCGATGAATCCGGTTTCCCGCAGCCGACCGGGCGGTTCGAAACCCTGGCCGCCGACACGGTGATCCTGGCGCTGGGCCAGGAGACGGACACCGGATTTCTTCGCGGCCTGACCGGGGTGGAATTCGATCGCGACGGCACGGTGCAGGTTTCCGGTTCGATGATGACGGGATGCGCCGGGGTATTCGCGGGCGGCGACATGGTGCCGGGGGAGCGCACGGTCACGGTGGGCGTGGGGCACGGGAAGAAGGCGGCGACGCACATCGATGCCTGGCTGCGCGGAACCTCGACGGCGAACGTGGCCAAGCACCCGCTGGCGACCTTCGACAAACTGCACCTGTGGTTCTTCGGTGACGCCGCGCGCCGGCGGCAACCGGAGCTCGCCTCGGAGGACCGGCTGGCCGGTTTCGCCGAGGTGGTGGGTGGCCTGGGTCCCGAAGCGGCGGCGTTCGAGGCGGGCCGGTGTCTGTCCTGTGGAAATTGCACCGAGTGCGACGGGTGCCTGGGCGCCTGTCCGGAGGATGCGGTGATCAAGCTGGGGGTCGGCCACCGCTATCGGATCGACGAGAGCCGTTGCACGGGTTGCGGAGCGTGCTACGAACAATGCCCCGTGCACGCGATCGAGATGCTCTCGCAGTGACCGCATCCACCCCCGGTGACGGCGTCACCCGCGCGACCATCGACGGCAACGAGGCGGCCGCATCGGTCGCCTACCGACTCGACGAGGTGTGTTGCATCTACCCGATCACCCCGGCGACCCCGATGGCCGAGTTGTCCGACGAGTGGTCGAGTCTGGGGCGGCCCAACGTCTGGGGCACCGTTCCGGCCGTGATGGAGATGCAGAGCGAGGGTGGCGCGGCCGGCGCTCTGCACGGGGCGCTGCAGAGCGGAGCGCTGTCGACCACCTTCACCGCCTCGCAGGGCTTGCTGCTGATGATTCCCAACATGTACAAGATCGCCGGGGAACTGACCTCGACGGTCATCCATGTGGCGGCCCGATCCCTGGCCGCGCAGGGGTTGTCGATCTTCGGGGACCATTCCGACGTGATGGCGGTGAGGCAGACCGGATTTGCGCTACTGGCGTCGGCGTCCGTGCAGGAGGCCCACGACCTGGCGCTGATCGCGCACGCGGCCACCCTCGCGACACGGGTACCGTTCGTGCACTTCTTCGACGGGTTCCGGACGTCCCACGAGCTGAACACCATCGAGATGCTCTCCGACGACGATCTGCGGGCGTTGGTGGGAGACGATCTCGTGCGCGCGCACCGGGACCGGGCGCTCTCGCCCGAGCGACCGTTCATCCGCGGGACCGCCCAGAACCCGGACGTCTACTTCCAGGCCAGGGAGACGGTGAACCCGTTCTACGCCAGGACTCCGCAGATGGTTCAGGACCTGATGACCCGTCTGGGCGCGCGCACCGGCCGGCCCCTGCACCTCGTCGACTACAGCGGTCACCCGGCACCCGAGCGGGTGCTCATCCTGATGGGCTCCGGCGGGGAAACGGTCAAGGAAACCGTTGCAGCGCTGCACGAGCGGGGGGAGCGGGTCGGCGTCCTGCAGGTGCGGCTCTATCGTCCGTTCCCGACCGAGGCGCTGCTCGCCGCCCTGCCGGCATCGGTCCGGCGGATTGCTGTGCTGGACCGCACGAAGGAGCCGGGCTCGATCGGCGAGCCGCTCTACCTCGACGTGGTCGCTGCGCTCAGCGGGGCCCATGCCGACGGCGAGCGTGCGGTGATGCCCCGCGTGTTCGGTGGTCGATACGGTCTGTCGTCCAAGGAGTTCACCCCGGCCATGGTGGCCGGCGTGTTCACCGAGATCGCCCTCGAGCGGCCCCGGCGCCGGTTCACCGTCGGGATCGACGACGATGTCTCCGGTACCAGCATCGCCTACGACCCCACCTTCGACATCGAGCCGCCGGACACCGTGCGGGCGATCTTCTTCGGGCTCGGGTCCGACGGGACGGTCGGGGCGAACAAGAACACCATCAAGATTCTCGGCGAGCAGCCGAACCTCTACGCCCAGGGCTATTTCGTCTACGATTCGAAGAAGTCCGGCTCGCGGACCGTCTCGCACCTCCGGTTCGGGCCGCGACCGATCCAGGCGCCCTACCTGGTCGGGAACGCGAGCTTCGTCGGCTGCCACCAGTTCGGATTGTTCGATGAGGTCGACATCCTGGGTCGGGCGGCGCAGGGTGCCACCCTGCTGGTGAACTGCCCACAGCCGGCGGATGCCGTGTGGGACGCACTTCCGCGCCCGGTCCAGGCGCAGATCCTGGCCAAGGGCATCGTCCTGTACGCGGTCGACGCCGGGCGGATCGCGCGTGAGGCCGGTCTGGCCGGACGGATCAACATCGTCCTGCAGACCTGCTTCTTCGCGATCGCCGGCGTACTCCCGCAGGAGGAGGCCATCGCCAAGATCAAGGGTGCGATCACCAAGTCCTACGGCCGGCGCGGAACCGATGTGGTGCAGCGCAACCAGGCCGCCGTCGACCACGCCCTGGAGGGACTGCACCGGATCCGGATCCCCGACCGCGTGACGGCGACCAGGGAGCTGCTGCCGCTGGTCCCGGTCCGTGCATCGAAGTTCGTCCGCACCGTCACGGCGGAGATGATGGCCGGCCGCGGCGACGCGCTACCGGTCAGCGCTCTGCCGGTGGACGGCACCTATCCGAGCGGAACGGCCGCCTACGAGAAGCGGAACATCTCGGAACTGGTCGCGGTGTGGGATGCGGACTCCTGCATCCAGTGCGGCAACTGCAGTTTCGTCTGCCCGCACAGCGTGATCCGTTCCAAGCACTACGACGAGTCGCAGCTGGCCGGTGCCCCGGACGAGTTCGCCTCGGCGCCGCTGAACGCCGTCGGCCTGCCCGACACCCGCTACACGCTGCAGGTCTACATCGAAGACTGCACCGGCTGCGGCCTCTGTGTCGAGGTGTGCCCCGTGGTGGCCCCCGGTGATCCCGTCATCAAGGCGATCAACCTCGGTGCAAGGGAGCCGCTGGTGCCTGTGGAGCGCGACAACATCGCCTTCTTCGAGACGCTGCCGGTGAGCGACCGGTCCAGGGTCGATTTCGGTACGGTGCGCGGAACGCAGTTCCTGGAACCGCTCTTCGAATTCTCGGGTGCCTGTGCCGGGTGCGGTGAGACGCCGTACCTCAAGGTACTGTCCCAGCTGTTCGGTGACCGGCTGATGATCGCCAACGCGACCGGCTGCTCGTCCATCTACGGCGGCAATCTCCCGACCACGCCGTGGACGACCAACGCGCAGGGGCGCGGCCCGGCCTGGTCGAACTCGCTGTTCGAGGACAACGCCGAATTCGGCCTCGGCTTCCGGTTGGCGGCCGATGGACACGCCGCCCTGGCCCGCCGCCGGCTGGCAGAGTTGCGGGACGTCCTCGGGTCGGAACTGGTGGACGACATCCTGCAGGCACCTCAGATCCGCGAATCCGAGTTGCAGGCCCAGCAGGTCAGGGTCACCGAACTCAAGCGCCGGCTCGGCGATCTCGCCGGGCCCGTGGTCGCCGACCTGGGCAGCGTCGCGGACAATCTGGTCCGACGCAGTGTCTGGATCGTCGGTGGCGACGGTTGGGCCTACGACATCGGTTCGGGAGGACTCGACCACGTACTGGCCAGTGGGCGGAACGTGAACGTGCTGGTGCTGGACACCGAGGTCTACTCGAACACGGGTGGACAGATGTCGAAGGCAACGCCGCTGGGTGCCGTCGCGAAATTCGCCGCGGCGGGGAAGACCGTGCCGAAGAAGGATCTCGCGCTCCAGGCCGTTGCCTACGGCAACGTCTACGTCGCCCGGGTGGCGATGGGCGCCGATCCGCAGCAGACCCTCGAGGCCTTCCGGGAGGCCGAAGCCTACGAAGGCACCTCGCTGATCATCGCCTACAGCCACTGCATCGCGCACGGCATCGAGATGCGCAACGGTCTCGACCAGCAGTACCGCGCGGTGGCCAGTGGGTACTGGCCGCTCATCCGCTACGACCCGGTCGCAAGGGCGGCCGGGAAGAGTCCATTCCTGCTGGATTCTCCGCGACCACGGATTCCGCTCTCGGACTACATCTACCGTGAACTGCGGTACCGCTCCCTGGTGAACTCCCATCCGCAGGAGGCCGAACGTCTGCTGGGCCTGGCCGAGGAGGCCGTCGCCCAGCGCTGGCAGGTCTACGAAGAGATGGCAACCTCTGGTGCCCACCGGTTCCCGACCCAGGCCGGCCAGGACCGGTGAAGGGTCTCGGGACCAGCTACCTTGGTCTGCAGCTGCGGAATCCGTTGGTTGCCTCCCCGTCCCCGCTGTCGCAGACAGTGGACGGCGTGCGCAGTCTGGCCGACGGCGGGGTCGGTGCGGTGGTGCTCTACTCCCTGTTCGAGGAGCAGTTGCGGCGCGAGGCGGAGCTCAACGCACGCCTGGTCGACGAAGGTGCCGACAGCTATGGCGAGGCACTGTCCTACTTTCCGCCGTCGACCACGGACGAGCCGGGCCCACGCCAGTACCTGAGTCTGCTGGAGCGCTCGGTCGCTGCCGTCGACGTGCCGGTGATCGGCAGCCTCAACGGCACCACTCCCGGCGGATGGACCCGCTACGCCACTGCGATGCAGGAGGCCGGTGCGGCAGCGATAGAGCTCAACATCTACTACCTTCCGGGAGATCCGCACACGTCGGGTCGCGACGTCGAACAACGCCATCTGGACATCCTGGCCGCGGTCAAGCAGGCGGTGACCGTCCCGATCGCGGTCAAGCTCAGCCCGTACTTCAGCTCCATCGGGGAAGTGGCGCTACGTCTGGACCAGGCCGGCGCCGACGGATTGGTCCTGTTCAACCGGTTCCTGCAGCCCGACATCGATGCGGAGACCATCACCGTGGCGGCGGCCGTGGGGCTGTCGCACCCGACGGAGGCCCGGCTGCCGCGGACCTGGATCGCCCTGCTGAGTGGACGGGTGAGCGCGTCGCTGGCCGCGACCACGGGGGTCGAGAGCCCGACCGACGTCGTCAACTACCTGCTGGCCGGCGCAGACGTCGTCATGACCACCTCCGCGTTGCTGAGGCACGGAGCAGCACACGCCGGGGTGTTGCTGGACGGTCTGACCGAATGGATGCAGCGCAAGGGATTCGGAACGGTGGGCGAGCTCCGCGGGTTGCTGGCCGTGCCGGCGGAGACCGACGCGCAGGAGCACGAGCGAAGCGGTTACGTCCGTGCCATGCGGGACGCCAACAGCAGGCTCTACGGCTGGACCTAGCCCGGAGCGAGCCCGAGCCGGATGCCCACGGGACAAGCGGTCACGGTTGGCTCAGCACCACCTTGATGGCTCCCGTATCGCCTGCGCGGGCGAACGTGTCGTAGGCCTCGACGATCGCGGGGAGGGCGAAACGATGCGTGACGAACGTGCCCGCGTCGAGTTGCCCGGAGCTCACCAGCTTCAGCAGCGTCGGTGTGGACCACGTGTCGACCAGGCCGGTGGTGATCGTGATGTCGCGGATCCAGAGGTCCTCCAGGTGCAGGGTGGCGGGCTTGCCGTGCACGCCGACGTTGGCCACATGTCCGCCCGGTCGAACGAGTCGGGTGCACATCTCGAAGGTCTCCGGTACTCCGACGGCCTCGATCGCCACGTCGGCGCCGAGACCGCCGGTGAGACCGTTGATGCGATTGGCCGGGTCCTCGCGCGACGGGTTGATCGTGACGTCGGCACCGAAGTGCTTGGCCGCCTCGAGCCGCGCGTCGAGGAGGTCGATCGCGACGATGTGCGAGGGACTGAAGAGCCGGGCGCAGAGGATCGTGGCCAGCCCGATGGGGCCCGCTCCCACGACCGCGACGGTGTCGCCGGGACGGATGCCGCCGTTGATCACGCCCACCTCGTAGGAGGTCGGCAGGATGTCGGCCAGCATCAGGATCGCCTCGTCGTGGACCCCGGCCGGGATGGGGTACAGAGAGGTGTCGGCGAACGGGGTTCGGACGTATTCGGCCTGGGTGCCGTCGATCTTGTAGCCGAGGATCCAGCCGCCGCCGCCGAGGCACTGCCCGTAGCGGGCCTCGCGGCAGTAACGGCACCGTCCGCACGAGCTCACACACGACACCAGCACCCGGTCGCCCGGTCGCACGGTACTCACGTTGGAGCCGATCGCCTCGACCGTGCCCACCGCCTCGTGGCCGAGGATCCGGCCGGGCGGCACCTCGGGCACGTCGCCCTTGAGGATGTGCAGATCGGTCCCGCAGATCGTCGTCGTATCGACGCGGACGATCGCATCGGTCTCCTGGACGATTCGCGGGTCGGGCACGTCGTCCCAGCTCTTGAGGCCGGGACCGTGGTAGACGAGAGCTTTCATGGCAATCTCCTGCAGATCGTGGTGTTCCCTCCCTCGAGTGTGATCCGCTGTCGCCGCGGCGGCAGGGCCGAAAGACCCTTCGTGTCCCGGATTTTCGGGCCGTTCACCGAACGAGCGGAGTCGACCGGTCGGCGACCGACGGTGGACGTCAGGAAGGCAGGAGGTCAGGAAGGCAGGAGGTCAGGAAGGCAGCGTGGACACGACGTGTGGTCGCAGTCTTCGAGGGAACAGGTCACCGGCGGCGACGAGCGATTTCGCAGCCGAGGTGGAGGTGTCGATCGAAGACGCTTCTGGCCACGGGTCCCGGCTGGTGGCCAGTTGACGAGCGATGACAGTGCCGGCTTCGGAGACGTCCTCGCCCCCTTCCAGACGATGCTGGGCGCGTGCAGCCGAAAGATCCAGCGGCGCAGTGCATTCGATGGCTATCAATCGACTGCGACTGGCGCGGGCGACCTCGGACGCAAGTTCGCGCACGGCGGCGCCGGCCCAGGTTGCGTCGGCGATCACCGAATGTCCGGTCTCGAGTGCAAGGCGGGCACGGCCCAGCAGTTCCTGGTAGGTGGCCATTTTTGACTGGTCGCTATATCGATCACCCGGATCGGTGCCCACCAGTTCCTGACGAATCGTGTCCGAACGCAGGAGCACCGCATCGAAGTGCTCCGCCAGACCGGCGGCCAGGGTGGACTTTCCGGTGCCCGGCGCGCCGCCGACGAGGGTGAGCGTCACCTCGCCGGCTTCCAGATGGGCCAGCGCCAGCCGGGCGTGCCCGTCCGCCTCGGCGGCCGCGGTCGGCACGCCCTGGGCGGCACGGATGCAGGACACCTTCGCCCGGACGAAAGCCCGATAGGCGATGTAGTGATGCTGCAGCGATGTCGCCGTGTCGGTGCCGCTGAATTCGCGGTAGCAGTCCAGGAAGTGCTCGGCCAGGTCGGGGCGACCGAGATAGTCGAGATCCATGGCCAGGAATGCGACGTCGTCGAGCACGTCGACGAACCGCAACTGGTCGTCGAACTCGAGGCAGTCCAGCACTCGTGGATGGTCGGGCAGGCAGAAGATGTCCTCTGCGATCAGGTCCCCGTGGCCGTCGACGATCATCCCGCGGGCGGCGCGGTCGGCCAGCAGCAGTGCGCGGCCGTCGATGTACCCCAGCGCCAACTCGCCGATGCGTTGATGCAGCCGCGTATCCATGGTTGTGCCGAGGAACTTCTCGGTCTCGGCGAGGTTGTCGGTCCACCGGTGGCGCAGTGCGGCCGCGCGACCCGCGGCCGCGATCTGCGGTCCACGTTCGGCGCCGGCGTGGAATTCTGCGATCGACCGGGCGAGCTGACGCAGGTCGCCCTCGACATCGGCGCCCCGACGAACCATCGTGGACAGCCGCAGCGCCTCCGGCATCCGGCGCATGACGATGACGTGTTCGTCGACCTGTCCGTCGGAACCGGCCAGGGTTGCGACGTCGAGGTACACATCGGGCGCGAGCCGTCGATTGAGCTCGAGTTCCCGCCAGCAGACCCGTCTGCGGGCTGCTTCGGTGCGGAAGTCGAGGAAGCCGAGGTCGACGGGCTTCTTGAACTTGAACGCACGGTCGCCGACGAGAACCACGATTCCACTGTGGGTTTCCCTGATCTCGGCCGGTGGTCCCGGGATGATCACCACGGGTACCTGTTCGTCGTCGGTGTCCACGGCATGCTCCCCCTTTCGCTGGGGTACGACTGAACGGTAGACCGTGGCTGGTCGAGCAATTGCTGCGGTCTTCGAGTTGTAGTCGCGGTCGTTGAATTTGCTGACGCACAGTGGTGATCGTCGCCTCCGGGGACGATGCGAAGGTCGAGACCGCAGCCCCGAGGTCCCGGAGGTCCTCGCGATCGACGAGATCACCGGCGTCTTGAAACGCTTACGTAGAGCATGAAATCGTTCTGACGGTTAGCAGACTCGATACCGCACATTATTCAACCGGGCATTCAACCGGGCGATTCTGCTCTGGCCCGTCGACCCGGGGCGACGCCTCGACGCTTACGCGGAACAGGTTCCGAACAGGTTCAACGTTCTGCAGCCGAGTCGCCGACGAGCGCGGACCTGTCTTCGGCGGAGGACTTCCGGTCGATCTTCGAGTCCAATCTGTCGAGCGCGGACGACACCCTGGCCTTGTGCGCCGCGTCATGACCGTCGTCGCGACCTTGACGGTCGTGCAGGAAGGACTGCAGGCTTGCCGTCTGTTCACGCTTGTCCGCTTCGAGGTCCCGTCCGTCCGCGCGCAGGTCTCTCTCGTCCGCCAGGGCCAGGATTTCCTGGGCTTTGACAGCTCGCTCGGCCGGTGCGTCTTCCTGTCCGTCCGCACGTGCTTCACGCTCGTCCAGTGCTGATTCGCGCTGTTCGGCCAAAGTTTCCCGCGCGTCCACGGCTCGTTCGCGTCGTCCGTTGTCGCGCTCGGAAGCGCCATCGACTGAGGTCATGTCCGGTCCTCTCGGCACGGCGGCACCTCGGGCGGTGTCACGCGTCCTGCTCTCCCGACGACGGTACCGCCCTCGACAGCTCGAAAGATCCATCGGCCTCGACCACTGCCTGGCGACCCGCTCGGCTTCGACCATGAACGATGCCGAGCGAAAGGATCGACCGTCGGCATCGCCCACCCCGAGACTCCAGCACCGATCGCCGCTACGTCGAAGAATGCGGCGGTGGCGGATCTACGTCTCAGACCAGAGGTGGTCTGATCTCGGTGGTCACGCAGGACTGTTCAGATCGTCTGAGTGCAGGAAGGGGATTGACGCCGGTGCCGGCGCGCTGCGGGGGGTGATTGGCTGCCTATGGCTGCTCGATGCGCACGACGGCCACCGGACACGCCGCGTGGATGACCAGGCGATGGCTGGTCGAACCCAGCAGCAGACCGGCGAATCCGCCCCGTCCGCGCGACCCGACGACCAGGAGGCAGGGAGGGATGTCCTGCGAGGTGCGCAGCAACGAGGCGCCGGCGTGCCCGCGCTCGACCAATTGTCGGATCTTGACGTCCGGATATCTGGTCGCGGACCCGGCCAGCTGTTCGGCCAGCAGACGTCGTTCGTCCTCGTCGATGACGGTACGGTCCATTTCCAGCGCATAGACCCGCTGGAACCCGTTGAGCGGCGCGTCGTCCCAGCCGTGCACGGCCACCAGTGGCGCACCCCGGAGGGACGCCTCCTCCAGAGCGAAGGCCAGGGCAACGTCGGATTCCGGGGACCCGTCCAGACCGACCATCACCGGAGCATGGGGCGCGGCCGGCGCCGGGGGTGGGTCGCCATCCGGATCAGCGTGCACCACAACGACCGGCGAATGGGCATGAGTGGCCAGGTTCATCGCGACAGATCCCAGCAGGATCTCGCTCATCATGCCCATACCGCGGGAACCGACCACCGTCATCAACGCATTCTTCGAGGCGTTGCGCAGTGCGACGAAAGGTCTCTCCGCATGCACGGTGGTCATGACCACCAGATCAGGATCGACTCTCAGGGCATCGGTCCGGGCGTCGCGCAGAGAACGCTGGGCCCATTTCCGGGCATCGTCGAATACCTGGGGCGGAACCATCATGCCAGGACCCGCATACTCGATGGAGACGAAGAAGGACTGCACCAGATGCAACGCAGCCTTTCGCCGGCTCGCGTCCTTCGCCGCCCACGTCAGTGCGGCCTGCGCGGCGGGCGATCCGTCGATACCGACGATGATCACATTCTCGGGGCCGTTCAAGTTCAACCTCTTCCTGCTCGGGGGTGCGGGGTCCGGGGCGGTCCACCGGCGAGGCTCGCGGACTCCCCGGGTGCGCCGTCAGGCCACCGAGTCGTGGACGATCTTGCGGCCGGTGATCTCGTGGGTCAGGATTCGCACCCAATGGCCGCGGCGGACCGTATCGGCCCACGGCCAGATGCCGAGTTGGTAGAGGGCGGCGACCTCGTCCGGATCTTCGACGGTCCGGGCGGTGCCGCGTACCAGCACACTCCAACCTGCGCGGCGGTCGGCGTCGATGCCGTCGACCTCGAACGCGACCGGAAGTTCCTGCTGGGCCGCAGACAGTTTCGACCCGATGTTCGTCCGGAACACCACCTCGTCGCCATCCATCCCGTGGTTGACCGGCAGGATGACCGGGTGCCCGTCTGACACGAACGCGACGCGGCCGACCCGCGCGGTGCCGAGGTGGTAGAGGCAGTCCGCGATCGTCAATACCTCTAGCCCCGAATGATCGATCGGTCTTGCAGATGTCGTCATTGCGTTGTCCTTCTTGAGGATCTGGTGACGGGGTACGGAGCCCGCCGACGGACTGGTGGGTAGAGCCTCACGGTAGGTGGCCGGGTGTTGTCCCGACAGTGCCAAAGGTCCCCAGGACCCTGGGCCTGCCCGGATGTCGTGGATGAAGGCCTGTTTGTCGGCGAGGGAGGCGCATCCCGCTATTGCGTCACACGGGGCGCGGCGGTGGCGGCCGTGGCGCCGGAGGGGCCGGCCCGCCCCGGCGTCGACGTCGTCAGGGGGACCTGGCCGGAGGGAACCTTTCCGGAGGACGGGAGAGAACTTCCCGAGGTGCCGGGCAGAGCTGCACTCGTGAGGGCCCCGGTGGTCGCGGGCGTCGTCGCTCTCGGCGTGGCCGAGGTGTCCGGCGTCGTGGTCGGAGCGAACGTGGACGGGGCAGCGGGCGCTGGTCCGGACGACCGCCCCGTGCCGGCCCGGGTGGTGGGAGGAACAGTCGACGGTGGGGAAGAACTGACCGAAACCCGTTTCCCAGCAGTAGGTGTGGTGGTCGGGTCGGAAGGTGGCGACGTCGGCGGTGGTGTACTCACGATGCCCACCACGTAGGTGGGCGCCGGCACCGCAGCCGGAGCGGGTCGCACGAGCAGATACGTGGCCAGCACCGCAAGGAAGCAGCCGAGGAGGGCGACCGTCGACGTGCGCGGGCCGTTGCGCGGCCGCCTCATGAGGTGGTCACCGGCGTCGCGGCGTCCAGGGCGACCGCGTCCGGCGCACTGGTGTCCAACGCACTCGTGTCCAACGCGGCAGGCAGGTTGATGCCCGCCTGCGATAGAGTTCCGGTGATGCGCATCCGCAGCGCGCGGCCGACCTCGAACTGTTTACCCGGAAGCGTTCTCGCCACGAGTCGAATCTTGAACTGGTCGACTTCCAGCGACTCGACGCCCATCACCGTCGGCGCATCCAACAGGAGCGGTTGCAGCTCGCGGTCCGCGAACGCCGCCAGCCCGACCTGTCGGAGCAGCTCACTGACCTTGGTCACGTCCGCGGTTGCGGGGACCGGCACATCGATGACGGCCCTGGCCCAGTCCCGGGACAGATTCGTCACCTGCACGATCTGGCCGTTGGGGGTGATGACCACCTCGCCGTTGGTCGACCGGACGGTGGTGACCCGCAGGGTGACGTCCTCCACGGTGCCCAGCACCGGCACCGGGACTCCGATGACCGACATGCGGATCAGGTCACCGAAGCCGTACTGGCGCTCGGCGATCACGAAGAATCCGGTCAGCAGGTCCTGCACCACACGTTGGGCTCCGAATCCCAGCGCCACCCCGATGACCGTGGCGGGCGCGACGAATCCGGCCAACGGGACACCGAGGAGCTCGATCACGAGCACGCCCGCGATGGCGTAGACGACGACCAGCACCGTCCAGGAAATCACCTGTGCCAACACGTGTCGATGCTTCGCCGCCTCGGACTTGACGAGCGCGTCGTCACCGTCGCTACGAGCGTCGATTCGCTCGGTGATCCTGGTCGAAGTCCACCTGACCATCCGTCCGAGCAGGATCGACCCCAGGACCAGCAGCACGATCTGCAGTCCGTTGCCCCTGGCCCAGGTACCCATGTCGTTCAGAACGGTCACGTCGAACCTCCTCACCTCACCCGCTCCGAAGGCGGCCCGTCCGGATGGGATCGAGCCGCCTGGCGAGGTCGTCGCCTGTCGGATCGCACGGTCAGACGAAGAAGCCGAGCGCCTTCGGGTCGTGGTTCGACAGCACGTTCTTGACCTCCTGGTAGTTGCTGAGGGTCTGCTGATCCGTTTCGCGGCCATATCCGGACTGCTTGTAGCCGCCGAACCCGGCGCCAGCCGGGTACTGGTTGTAGGTATTGACCCAGACGCGTCCGGCCTTGATGTCCTGGCTGGCCCGATAGGTCAGGTCTGTGTCGCGGCTCCACACGCCGGAGCCGAGCCCGTAGATGGTGTCGTTGGCAATGCCGATGGCGTCGTCGTAGTCGCCGAAGGACGCCACCGTGACGACCGGGCCGAAGATCTCCTCCTGGAAGACCCGCATGTCGTTCGTCCCCTGGAAGACCGTCGGCTGGATGAAGTAGCCGCCCGCCAGGTCGCCCGACATCTCTGCGGGCGCTCCGCCGGTGAGGACCTTCGCGCCCTCCTGCGGACCGAGCTTGAGGTAGACGCCGATCTTCTCCATCTGGTCCAGGCTGTTCTGCGGGCCCATCTCGGTGGCGGTGTCCAGTGGGTCGCCGACCACGATGCGCTTCACCCGGTCGACGGCGTCGTGCAGGAAGTCTCCGTTGACGAGGCCGTTCTGCAGCAGTGCACGCGAGGGGCAGGAGCAGATTTCGCCCTTGTTGAGGGCGAACATGGTGAAGCCCTCGATTGCCTTCGTGTAGAAGTCATCCCGGTAGCGGGCGACGTCGTCGAAGAAGACGTTCGGCGATTTGCCGCCCAGTTCCATCGTGGAGGGAATGATGTTCTTGATGGCGTAGCCCATGATCTCGCGACCGGTCGAGGTGGATCCGGTGAACGCGACCTTGCCGACCCCGTCGTGCTCTACCAGCGGTCGGCCGAGAGCTGCCCCGCTCCCGTTGACGATGTTGATGACGCCCGGGGGCAGGATGTCCTGGATCAGTTCCATCACGTACAGGATCGAGATCGGGGTGGCACTCGCGGGTTTTAGCACCACCGTGTTGCCCGCGGCCAGTGCCGGGGCCAGCTTCCAGGCGGCCATCAGAATCGGGAAATTCCACGGGATGATCTGGGCGACCACGCCGATCGGCTCGAAGAAGTGGTAGGAGACGAGGTTGGCCGACAGCTTCTTGATGCTGCCCTGCTGGGTACGGATGGCGGCCGCGAAGTACCGGAAATGGTCGATGGCCAAGGGAATGTCCGCTCCCAGGGTCTCGCGGACGGGCTTTCCGTTCTCCCAGGATTCCAACACGGCGATCTGTTCCAGGTGGGCCTGGAGTTGATCGGCGATCGCATTCAGCACGGCCGCCCGGTCGGTCGTGGTGGTGGCGGCCCAGGCCGGAAATGCCCTGGTCGCCGCTGCGACGGCCAGGTCGATGTCCTCGACCGTGGAGCGGGCGAATTCTGCGATCGGCAGGCCGGTGGCCGGCGCGAGGTCGACGGCGTAGTTCCGCTTGGTCGGTGCTCGCCATTCGCCGCCGATGAAGTTCTCGTACCTCGTGCGCAGGGGCACGATGCTCCCGGCCGTGCCCGGTCGGGCGTAGACGGTGCCGGCGGGCGGTGCCGGAGTGACCGGGCCGCTGACCAGGGGAGGTTCCAGGTAGGTCGTCATGGCGAGCTTCTTCCTCGATGTCGATACGGATTGCTGCGGGCGTGAGAGGTGATGCCTCACTCCTTCGAGTCAACGCCGTACCGCCGCCGTCCAGCAGAGTCGAACGACCCTGCGCTGCGGCCCGAACGTCCTACGGCGTCTCCGATCGCACACCGCGAACCGGTCGACCGCCGCCCGGTCGACCGGATACGTTGCCGGCGATGGCATTTCGCGCTAGTTGTGCAGCACGGCGGCGCCGCCGAACCGGCCATGGGCAAGATCGGAGAGCGCTCTGGGTGCCTCGGCCATCGGGTAGGCGCTGGTGGTTGCGCGGATCTTGAACCGCTCGGCCAGTTGCAGGAATTCCTCGCCGTCCCGCCGGGTGTTCGCGGTCACACTGCGCAGGCGTCGTTCCCGGAACAGTTCGCCGGCGTAGTCCAGCGGCGGTATGGCCGACAGCCAGATTCCGGCCACGGCCAACGTTCCGCCGGCGTCCAGGGCCCGCAATGCGACCGGTACCAATTCACCGGCCGGGGCGAACAGGATCGCGCCGTCGAGCGGCTCCGGGGGTGCATCGGCCTGCTCTCCGACAGAATCGACCCCGAGTTCCTGCGCCAACCGGCGGTTGTGCTCGCCGCGGGTCAGCACATGCACCCTGAGACCCTGGTGGAGGGCGATCTGGGCGGTGAGGTGGGCGCTGCCACCGAACCCGTAGATTCCCAGCGCGCCGCCGGCCGGCATCCGGGTCGCGCGCAGGGACCGGTACCCGATGATGCCGGCGCACAGCAGCGGAGCGGCCTGCTCGTCCTCGATGGCATCCGGCAGTCGGTAGGCAAATTGCTGGTCGACCAGGATGGCGTCGGCGTAGCCCCCATCATGGTCCCATCCTGTGAAAGTCGATGATGAGCAAAGGTTCTCGTCGCCACGTCGGCAATATCGACAGCTCCCGTCGGCGCCGGCAAACCACGGAACACCCACCCGGTCGCCCACGGCGAACCGGACGGACCCGGCCCCCTGCGCCGTGACCCGGCCGACCACCTCGTGTCCGGGCACGACCGACGGGCGGCGCGGGGGCAGGTCGCCCTCGGCCAGGTGCAGGTCGGTACGGCAGACCCCGCAGCAGGTCACGGCGACCCGCACCTGCCCGGGTCCCGGCTCGGCCAGGTCCCGCTCCACGCGCCGCAGGGGCCCCTCGTCGATCGGTGCGCAGCGCGCTACCACCCAGGCTTGCATCAGGCGATGCTGCCACCGGCCCTGGCTTCGGGGCCATCGCCGAAAGGCCCCTGGCGGCAGGGCCGAAGGTCCGGGACCTTCGGCCCTTACCGGGCCGATGTGGACCCGGTAATGTCGAGGCACTTTCATCATCGAGCGCAGGAGCGTCGCGGAACGGGTTCGCGCAATTCGAAGGAGTCGCACGGTGCTGCAAGTTTTCCTGGTCGATGATCACGAGGTGGTCCGCAGGGGTGTGGCGGACCTGATCGAGGACGAGGAGGACATGACCGTCGTCGGCCAGGCGGCCACCGTTTCGCAGGCGTTGGCCAGGGTGCCGGCCCTCCGGCCCGATGTGGTGCTGCTGGACGTCCGGCTTCCGGATGGGAACGGCATCGAGCTCTGCCGCGAGCTGAAGTCCAGGATGCCCCTGCTGAACTGCCTGATGCTGACGTCCTTCACCGACGAGCAGGCGATGATGGACGCGATCCTGGCGGGGGCGGGCGGCTACATCATCAAGGACATCAAAGGGATGGAACTGCTGTCGGCCGTCCGCACGGTCGGAGCCGGGAAGTCGCTGCTGGACAATCGGGCGGCCGCGGCTCTGATGCGGCGACTGCGTGAGGGGGTCAAGGAGCCGGGTCCACTGGCTGGACTGACCGAACAGGAGCGGACCGTGCTGGATCTGGTCGGTGAAGGCATGACGAACCGACAGATCGCGGAGCGGATGTATCTGGCCGAGAAGACCGTCAAGAACTACGTTTCCAGGCTGCTGGCCAAACTGGGAATGGAGAGACGGACCCAGGTGGCGGTGCTCGCGACCGAACTCCGTGACTCTTCGCGGTACTGAGCCCGGCCCGGCCCGCATACGCCCGCTCAGGCTGCGATTCGACCGATCTGCAGCAGGACCTGGGGCCACAGGCCGCCGCCGATCGACTGCCGCAGCCGCGCGCGACCGGCTTGCAGATCGGGTGCCATCGAGAGGAAGCGTGCGCCCAGTTCTGCCCGGGCGGCAGTAAGCAGCACCCGCTGCATGGCCTGACCTGCACGCAGGCGGGAGGCCGAATCGTCCTGCAGCGTGCCGATCACCGCGACCTGGGCCGACCGGTCGCGCAGTTCCAGCTCAACGGATTCGTCGACGAATTGCAGCAGAGCCGGCAGCGCGGACGAGGGCAGCAGGGCAATCCAGGCCTGTTCCCTCCTGGCCGCGTAGCGCAACTCCACCAGCAGCGCACCCGGTATCGGACCGGCTTCGAAGTGCCTGACGTGCGTCCTCACCGACCCGACGGCCAACGACAGCCCGGCTCGCTCCGAGGTGGTCGGGCGGCGTCCGTCGATCTCCAACGAGGCCACCAGGAGCGGCCGATCCAGCTTCGGCATCAGATGCACGACCGGATCCGCGCCGCACGAGCGGATCGCCAACCTCAGGTTCAGCAGTGCCGCCCCGCAGGCGACCCAGGCTTCACGATGATCGTGGTCGTTGCCCCAGGGGTCCGGTGGCAGGTCCAGGAGCATCTCGATCGTCGTCTCCGTGCAGTGGAACCGCCAGGGCCGGGAACGGTGCAGCGTGGGTGCCTCCTGCGCGACCGCCAGCACTTCCTGCACCTGTTCGGCGCTCAGCGTGCCGACGGCAACTGTGGTGCGGCTCATCAGTGTGGTGTCCCCTCGTCATCGCCATGGGGCTCTGCGCCGCCGTTTGTGCTCGCTCCCACCACGATCTCTGTGGGTGGACCCTCGCTCCTAGGGTCGAACGTCCCATCACACCCGCACAAATACCTCAGCCTGACGGTGTATGGCTGGGATGGGATGCGCCGAATTCACGGGGGCGTGCCACAGTAGGCACCATGAAAGCCTCACCTTGACGAAGGTCAGGCCGGGCGGCCCTTCCCCGGGGCCCGGTCCCCATCCGGATCTGGCCGAGCCCGTGGTGTCCGTGCCTGCCCCCCGGTCCCTGTCCCAGTCCAGGTTGCGCGACCTGACGGCCGAGGTGGAGAACCGGGTCGAGGACATCCTGGTCAGCAACCGCGGCCGGATGGACGGCCTGCTCGAGGCGGTGCTGGTGGTTTCCTCCGGGCTCGAACTGGATGCCACGCTGCATCAGATCGTCAAGGCCGCAGCACATCTGGTCGGTGCCCGCTACGGGGCTCTCGGTGTGGTGGGAGAGGACGGCCTGCTCACCCAATTCGTCCACACCGGGATGGACGAGGCGACCAGGGAAGCGATCGGGACCCTACCGATCGGTCACGGCGTTCTGGGCGTCGTGTTGGAGGAGGCGAAACCTCTGCGGCTGGAGGACCTCTCGATGCACCCGGTGTCCATCGGCCTTCCTCCCCACCATCCACCGATGCGGAGTTTCCTCGGTGTGCCCATCCGGGCCCGGGGTGAGGTCTTCGGGCGGCTCTACCTGACCGAGAAGGTCGACGGGCTTCCCTTCGACGAGGACGACGAGGTCGTGCTGCTCGCGCTCGCGGCTGCGGCCGGTATCGCGGTGGAGAATGCCCGACTGTACGAAGAGGTGCGCCGCCGCCAGCGTTGGCTCGAGGCCGTCGGTGAGATCACGGTCGAACTGCTCGACGGAACGGACGCCGGTGAGGCCCTGCGGTTGATCGCGGCCCGGGCCCGGGAACTGACCGGTGCCGACTCGGCGTTGATCGCACTGCCCGTGATGTCGGCCGGGCGCGGCGGGGAGGTGACCGAACTCAGGGTGGCGGTCTGCGACGGCATGGGCGGGGATCACCTGAGCGGGCTCACCCTCCGGATGGACGATTCGACCTCGGGTGCTGTCTTCCGGGATCGCCTGCCGCGTAACGTCACCGCGCTGGCCCAGTCCCTCCCGCAGGACGTCGGCGTCGACTTCGGACCGGCACTGGTGCTGCCCCTGGGTACCGGAGAATCCATCTCCGGCATTCTGATGACCATCCGCCGGTTCGGGGCTGCGCACTTCGACGACCAGCAACTCCAGATCGCCGCCTCCTTCGCCGACCAGGCGGCACTGGCCCTGCAACGTGCCGAGATCCAAACGGCACGAACGGAACTGGTGATCCTGTCCGACCGGGACCGGATCGCCAGAGATCTGCACGATCAGGTGATCCAGCGACTGTTTGCCGTCGGCCTCGCGATGCACGGGACACGGCGCCGGGCGGGCACCGACGACGTCAGGGCCCGTCTGGACGACCACATCGACCAACTGCACGAGGTCATCCAGGACATCCGGACCACCATCTTCGACCTCAACACCGAACCGTCCGAGATGCCGACCTTGCGCTCCATCCTGAAGAAGGTGATCGCGGAGCTGACCGCCGATGTGGCCCTGCATGTCTCGGTGCGGATGACGGGTCCTCTCGAGGTGTTGCCGGCCGCCCTCGCCGAGCATGCCGAGGCGGTGGTCAGGGAAGCCGTCAGCAATGTCGTCCAACACGCCAACGCCGGCGAGGTGATGATCACGCTGTCGGTGGACGACGACCTGGTCATCGCGGTCAGCGACGACGGTGTCGGCCTACCGGCCAAGGTGGCCCGCAGCGGACTGCACAACCTCAACCGCCGGGCCACCGAGTCCGGTGGCGCATGCAGCGTCGCCCGTCAGGACAGTGGTGGCACGAAGCTCGTGTGGTCGGCACCGTTGCCCTGATCATCGCCCCCCGTCCCGATCACGCGATGGTGAGGTGGTTGGCGACCTCGGTGGCACCGGGTGCGGACCAGCAGACCTGCTCGGCCTGACGTCGTTCGGCCAGGGAGGCGACCGTGCCGTCGAGGGTGATCAGACCGCGGGTGTTGGTCGTGACGGTGATGTGCTCGCCGTCCAACCGGGCGTTGCGCACCAGCGCAGCCACGATGTCGGCGTGGATGCCGACGGCGAGTCGGCCCGGCCGGATGGTCATCGCGTTCTTGACGTGCCGGACTCCGGAGATGTAGTTCACGGCCCGGCAGGCGGCGTCTCGTTCGTACTGCCAGGTGACTTCACCGGAGAGCGTCAGGATGTGGTCGCGAACGGACGCCCTGACGGTGTCCGGGATGTTCACGGAGCGTTGGAGTGCCTCCCCGGCCTGCCGTGCGATGTCGGAATCGGATCCCTCGGCGAACGGACCGCGGACGGTGAGTTCCTGGGCGATGGCCGTCACCCCCCGCACTGCCAACGTGGCCTTGGCGGCCAGAAGTGTTTCCGGGTACGTCGACACGGTTCCGCTCAGGGTGACCGCCCCGGCCTCGACCGAGACGTCGATCTGGCTGCTGTCGATGCCCGAGAGCCATTGCAGCTCCTCGATGACAGCGGATCTGAGTTGTGCATCGGTCCTGGGCAGTGTTCCGGTCATGGGCTCGACTCTTCTACTTCTTCGACAGCGTGGACAGAGGCGAAAGGCCCGACCGCCCGCCTGGACCTTCGGGGACTTTCGCCTCCAGCGACACGCGCCGGGCGTGGCGCAGGCTGGAGGAACAACGAACCGAAGGGAATGTCATGACCGTCGCCAAAGATGAGCATGCCGCGCACTCGACAGAGACCGCAGGACCTCGAACCGGGCCCGCGGAGTCGATGAAGGTCCAGGGAAAGGAGCTGGGCGCAAAGGTCAAGGAGCTGATCCACGAGGGAAGCGTCCGCCGGATCGTCGTCAAGAACGCGGAGGGCCACACCGTGATGGAGATTCCGGTGACCGCCGGCGTGATCGCCACCGTTGCTCTGCCGATCGTCACCGCGGTCGGTGCGCTGGCCGCCTTGGCCAACGACTGGAAGATCGAAGTCCACCGCAAGTAGGTCGTCAGTCAGTCAGTCCGTCCGCCCGCCCGTCCCGTTGGGAGGGCGGGTGGACGGCACAGCCGTACCCTGATGCGCCATTCGGGGGGTCGGTCCGTTGACCTCGACACACTGGTCATCCCGGCGGGCGGCGGCGTTTCGATCGAGAAACCGGCTCGAGGAGCGTGGCGTCAGAAGGGGTCGGGGGTCTCGTGGTGGACGTCGACGTGCACGATTCCTGGAACTGCGGACACCAACCGCAGGGCCAGTTCCCGATCGTCTGCGCTGTCCCGGAAGTCCTCGACGTCGGCGACGGCGGCCTGCACGGTGACCGTCCACCGATCCGGATCTCCGAACGCCTCCAGGGTCCGGTTCACGTCTCGCCGGAGGGATTCGTCGTCGCGGATCAGGCTGGAGCGCAGCAGGTCCCGTCGGGTGATCACGCCGACCACCCTGGCGCCGTCCACGATCGGCAGAGTGCGGATCCGGTCGTCCACCATGATGCGGGCCGCGTCGGCGACGTCCGCCCCCGGGGTCAGCGACTGCACCACGATGCTCATCACGTCGGCCACGATGCCCGGTCTCGGTTCGGGCCGGGTGAAGACGTGGGGGTGGCGCCTCGGATCTGGCGTGAGTGCCTTTCGGAGCAGATCGCCTTCGCTGACGATGCCGACCAGCTCGTCGTCGTCGTCCAGGACGGGGACACTGGTGAAGCCCTGCCCCGCGAGGATGCGCGCCGTCTCCTGGATGGTCGTCCAGGCCCGCACGGTGACGACCGGGTGGGACATGACCTCTCGGACCAACATGACGGTCTCCTTCCGGGAATGCAGTGGTGAGGTAGCGCCGGGATCAGCTGGTGTAGGCGTGCAGCCCGGTGAGCAGCGAGGTGAGAGCACCCTTCGCATCACCGAAGAGCATTGCGGTCCTGGGATTGAGGTAGAGCTCGTTGTCGATGCCGGCATAGCCATGACCCAGCGACCTCTTGATCACGATGACGCTCCTGGCCTTGTCCACGTCCAGGATCGGCATGCCGGACACCGGATTGCCGGGCCGCCTGGCCGCGGGGTTCGTGACGTCGTTCGCCCCGACCACCAGCACGACATCGGTGGTGGCGAACTGCGGGTTGATCTCCTCGAGGTCCTTGAGCTGGTCGTACGAAGCGTTCGCCTCGGCGAGCAGCACGTTCATGTGTCCGGGCATCCGGCCGGCGACCGGGTGGATGCCGTAGCTGACCTCGACACCGTGATCGGTCAGCGCCTGCGCCAGCTCTACCAACTCGTGCTGGCCCTGTGCCGCGGCCAGGCCGTAGCCGGGGACGATGACGACCTTGTTGGCGTAGGCCAACTGCAGGCAGGCATCGTCCACGGTGACCTCGCGGACCGGACCACCACCGCCGGTCGCCGCGACGCTGCTCTGCTCGTCGCCGGTACCGAAACCGCCGGCCATGATCGCCAGCAGCGAACGGTTCATCGCCTTGGCCATGAGTTGGGTGAGGATGCCGCCGGCCGCCCCGACCAGGGCACCGCCGATGATCAGCGGGGTGCTGTCGATGACGAACCCGGCCATGGCCACCGCTGTACCGGTGAAAGCGTTGAGAAGCGAGATGACCACTGGCATGTCGGCTCCGCCGATGGGTAGCGTGGCCACCACACCGAGTCCGAGCGCGGCCACCACGAGGATGACCAGGACGCCGACACCGCCATGACCGGCGGTGTAGACGACGGCGGCGGCCACGGCCACCAGGGCCAGCACTAGGTTGATCGCGCGGCCGGCCGGAAGGGTCAGCGGTCGACCGGGAATGATCCCGGCCAGTTTGCCCCCCGCGATCAGCGAGCCGGAGAAGGTGATCCCGCCGATCAGCAGGTCGAGCACGGTCGTCAGCGTGGTGCTGACCGGCTGGGCCGACAGGGGGAGGGATCCGCGGTGGGCGATGGCGTCGCTGAACGCGATGAGCGCCGCGGCGCCGCCGCCGACCGCGTTGAACAGGCTGACGAGTTGGGGCATGGCCGTCATCTTCACGCGCCGTGCCATGACGAGGCCGGCGGCAGCGCCCGCGACGAGCCCGACGGCGAGCGCGGCCGTCCCGACACCCGTGATGACGTGGTCGCGGCCCAGCACCACCACGGTGGTGAGCACGGCGAGGATCATGCCGGCCGCGGAGAGCCGGTTCCCACCGCGCGCCGACATCGGCGACGTCATCTTGTGCAGACCGAGGATGAAACAGACCGCGGCGGCGAGATAGAGGGCGTGCACGGCGGTTTCGAAGCCGGTCATGGCGCATCAACCTTCGGAGGGGACTCCACCGGGAGGCGGGCCGGACGGACCTTGAACATCTCGAGCATGCGATCCGTGACGACGTAACCGCCGACCACGTTCATGGCCGCGAAGGCGGCGGCCACCAGGACCAGGCCGTACCCCAGGGGCGAATCTGCCAACGCGGCCAGCACCATCACCCCGACGACGACCACGCCGTGGATGGCGTTGGAGCCGGACATCAGCGGGGTGTGGAGGGTGGCGGGGACCTTGCTGATGATTTCGAATCCGACGAGCACGCTGAGTACGAAAACGGTGATGTCGGCGAAGAGCAGGAGTGTCATGAGGGCGTTCCTTTCCCGGTCGTGACCAGTTCGCCCGGAGCGGCGGGTGACGTTGGTGGCGAAACATTCTCGGCCGGCGCCGGGGACCCCGTGTGCACGGCGACTTCGCTCCGGGTGATCAGCACACCGGCGGTGATGTCGTCCGTGAGGTCCAGATCCAGCCGGCCGTCCTCGACGAGATGACCGAGCAGGGCGCAGATGTTGCGGGAGTAGGCCGTCGAGGATGCCGTCGGTACCGACGAGGGCAGATTGCCGGCTCCGATGATGGTGACCTGGTTGACGCTCACCACGGTCTGGTCGGGCAGCGACCCCTCGACGTTCCCACCGAGCGCACCGGCAGCGAGGTCGACGACCACCGATCCCGGACGCATCGCCGCGATGGCCTGCGTGGACACCAGCACGGGCGGTCGACGACCGGGGACCTGCGCAGTGGTGATGACGACGTCGAACCTGGACAGGGCGTCGACCATCGCCGACTGCTGATCGGCCTGTTCCCGGGAGGTCAGTGCCCTGGCGTAGCCACCCGCTGCGCTCGCCGACTCGTGCTCGGCCGCAACGGGTCGGCCCAGTTCCAGGAACTTGGCACCCGTCGAGGCGATGTCCGATCGTGCGGCGTCGCGGACGTCGTAACCGGTCACCACCGCACCGAGACGGCGTGCGGTCCCGATGGCCTGCAGTCCGGCCACTCCGGCCCCGATCACGAGCACCGTCGCCGGCCGAACGGTTCCGGCCGCCGTCATCAGCATCGGGAAGAAACCGCCGTAGGCGTTGGCGGCGACCAGGGCGGCTTTGTAGCCCGCCACATTGGCCTGGGAGGTGAGAGCATCCATCGACTGCGCGCTGCTCAGTGTCCTGGGTAGACCGTCGAGGCTGATTGCCGTCACGCCCGCTGCGTTCAGATCGTTCATCAGTTCAGGATCCGCAGCCGGTTCGAGCAGGCCGATCAGGGCCTGCCCACCGGTCAGCCGGCCCCGCTGCGCCGGCCCGGGCGCCCGCACGCAGACCAGCACACCGGATCTGGTGAGAACGGTGTCCGCATCGACCAACTCGGCACCGGACGCAGCGTAGTCGGCGTCGAAGAAGCCGGCGATCGTGCCGGCTCCGGATTCGACGAGCACGCCACAACCCAGCTTGCGCAGCCGTTCGACTCCGTCCGGGGTCAGCGCGACCCGCCGCTCCCCGGCCGCCCTCTCACGCAGCACACCGACCGTCAGGACGGCCGGCGGCGCGCGGTGGCCGGTTGGTGCGTCGGCGGGCGGTGCGTCGGCGGGCGGCGCGACCGGGGTGCGCTCCGCCGCGGTCACAGCTGGAACACCACCCGGGCGGCGACCTTGCCGGAGACCACGTCGGCGATGGATTCGTTGACCTCGTCGAGCTTGCGGTCGGCGATGATGACCCGGGTGCGGCCGGCCGCGTGCAGCGCGAAGACATCGGCCAGATCGTTGCGGTTGCCCACGATGGACCCGATCACCGACTTGCCGCCGATGACCATGTCGAAGATCGGCACGTTCAGCGCGCCGTCGTCGGCGGGGAGGGCCACGCAGACCAGGCGTCCTCCGCGGCGCAGCGATCGGAAGGCCTGGTCGAACGATGCGGGCGAGGCCGCAAGAGCCACCGCGACGTCAGCGCCGCCGAGGGCCTGGATCGCCGCGACCGGGTCGGTGGTCCGGGCGTTGACCACATGATCCGCGCCCAGTTCGGTGGCCATGGCGAGCTTGTCGTCCTGGATGTCGACGCCGATCACGAAGCCACCCGCGATGCGGGCGTACTGCAGCGCCAGATGGCCCAGGCCACCGACACCGAAGATGGCCACCGTCTCGGCGGGTGCGACCTTCGCGACCTTGATCGCCTTGTAGGTGGTGACACCTGCGCAGGTGAGCGGAGCGGCCTCCCGTGACGAGATGCCGTCCGGGACCGGGCAGGCGAAATCGGCGGCGACCACGGCGTATTCGGCAAAGGTGCCGTTGACGGAGTAGCCGGAATTCTGCTGCGACTCGCAGAGTGTCTCCCAGCCACTGATGCAGTAGCGGCATTGTCCACACGCGGACCCCAGCCAGGCGATGGCCACCCGGGTACCGACCGCCGGTTCCTGGACACCGAGGCCGAGCCGTTCCACGAACCCGATTCCCTCGTGACCCGGGATGAACGGGGGCACCGGCTTGGCCGGCCAGTCGCCGTTCGCGGCGTGGATGTCGGTGTGGCACAGACCCGAGTACTCGATGCGGACCAGGACCTGGCCGGGACCGGGGTCCGGGATGGCCAGTTCCTGGATCTCCAGGGGCGAATGGAATTCTGTGACGACTGCGGCCTTCATGGTCGACTCCGATTTCGAAGAGGGAGAAATACCTTGCTCCGGTACTGGGGTCAACGCTAATTCGTCGTGATTTCGGAGGTCAGGACCGTTGGTCCGGTACCCACCGGGACATGTGGATCCTCCGTTGGGACCTTCGGCCCTTCTGCGGGTCGTTCGGTGTCGTGCACCGTGGCGGGACGACTTCCACCCACTCCCACCGGGCGGGAGTTCAGCGCGCGGTCGTCAGGAACTCACCGTTCGCATGGTCTTCCTTCGACATCTGATCGAAGACCTGGTGGGTGGTGAGGTTGGTGGTTTTGTGTCGACTGTCGGCGTGCGGGTGATTGGACAACTCAAACTACAGATCCGGGCGAGGGAATGGCGTCCAAGAATTGGTGGGACCAATCTCACTACGATGTCGATCAACGAGAAGGCTGGCGAGGCCGCCGCCATCACCCAACTTGCCCTCCAGCAGATACTGCGGTGGGCACATCGTCCGGCCGGCCGGCAGGTCCTGCTGGGGCCGAAATCCGCCGATGTCACCATCACCGAGATCTGGCTCCTCGACGCCGTTTTCAATGCACCCGTTCCGGCGGCCACGCTGGCCCTCTGGCAGGCCGTCGACAAGTCCACCATTACCTCGCAGGTGAATCAGCTGGCCTCCCGCGGTCTGGTCGCCCGTCTCCCCGACCCCAGCGATGGTCGCGCCACGTTGATCACCATGACCCCCAAGGGACGCCGGTTGCAGAGTCACCTGTCCGCCTACGGCGCGCCCGGACCCTCGACGCGGTGACCGCCGATTGGCCGGAGCAGGACCGGACGCAGCTGGCCGGGCTCTTGCGCCGTCTGGCTGCGGAGCTCGCCCGGTTCGAGGAAGGAAAGACAAGAGCCTGACCCGGCCGGTGTGGCACCGGAGTGTAAGGGCGGAGCAATCGGGTCAAATCCGGGTCCAGCGGGGTTTGATCACCGAGAGCGCTGTGTACGGGCAACCGTGTGAGATCCTTCCTGCAGTGGCTCTTTGCAGACCAGGGTGTTCTGCCGGGCGACCGGTGGGGCTGAGCATCCGGGGGGATCGGGCCCGGATTCGGGCAAGATTGGGGGGTCGAAGTGAACGCAGGCGACGAGGGCGGGTCGGCCGGCGACGCATCGGACCACCACCACGACCCGGCCGCTCGGCTTCGTGACCAGGCCGGCCGGCAACGGGACATGGCCGCCGTCACCAGGGACGAGGCAGGGAGGCAACGGGACGACGACGCCGACCGACGCGACCGGCTGGCTGATCGCCGCGGACCCGAGCCGGTGGGCCATCTCTCCACCGCCGGCGAGGTCTGGGACGTGGGTGATTCGACGATGAGCGCCGCAGAGGCAGCGGCGGTGGATCGGCAGCGCGCTCAGCAGGACCGTGCGGCCGGTGCCGGCGACCGTGTCAAGGCCGCAGATGACCGGATCAGCGCGCTGGCCGATCGCACCGCCTCGGCCCGGGATCGGCATCACGCCTCGCTCGACAGCCTGACCGGCGTCTACACACGCGAAGCCGGCCTGCTGGAACTGGAGCGAGACCTGGCCAGGGCCAGACGCACCGGGCACCACCTCGTCGTGGCCTTCGTCGACGTGGACCATCTCAAGGAGGCCAATGACGCGTACGGGCATGCCGCCGGAGACCAGATGCTGGTCGCCGTGGCCAACACGCTGACGGCGGCGCTGAGACCCTATGATCTGATCCTTCGCTACGGCGGTGACGAGTTCCTCTGTGCGGTCCAGGGTATCGACGCAATCGCCGCCGGCCCCCGGTTCGCGCGCGTCAACCAACTGCTGGGCCGCACTCCGGGAAACGCCTCCGTGACGGTAGGTCTCGCGCAGCTGCAACCGCAGGACACCTCCCACCAGTTGATCGCCCGCGCCGATGCCGATCTCTATCAACAGCGCCAGCTCAGATGACGAGCAGGTGACGTCGCCCGGCCCGGGAATTGATCCTGATCCGTGATGAGGGCCAGGCGTTCTGGACCGGTGCACCGGGGACCTTGGTCCCGTCACGGCGGGACGTTGGCCCTGTCGAGACAGGCAGTTGGAGACTTGGGCAGACGCGGGGAACCGTGAACAGTGGGACTGGAGAAGAAGTTCGCTGGTCCGACACGGTCCAGCGGCCCGTCCCATGCCGACGCAACGACTCGAGTGCGGCCCGGCCTCGGTCTACCACAGGAGCCCCTCATGAGCACCGATGCACCGAACACCCGCCGGGTACTGGTCGCCGTCGACGGATCGCCGGCGTCGTTGGAGGCGTTGCGGGTCGGCCATCGGATGGCCACCTTGTTCGGTGAACAACTGGTCGGCGTCACCGCCTGGCAGTCCTTCCGCCATGGGGTGCTGCCGCCCACCTCGACCCATCCGGAGGAAACCGCCGAGCGTCTCGTGACCACCAGTGTCATCGAAGCCTTCCGGGGCGGGGTGGTTCCACCGATCGAGATCGTCGCTGTGGAAGGAGATCCGGCGGAGAACCTCATTGCGTTGAGTCGCGATGCGACCCTGCTGGTCGTGGGTAGTCGAGGTCACTCAGGCCTGGCCGGAGTGTTGCTGGGATCGGTGAGCAACGCGTGTGCCGCGCACGCATCCTGCCCGGTCCTGGTCGTCCACGCCCCCGCAGCGGCCGCCGCGGTCCCGGCGGCCGGTCTCACGGCTGATCTGACGGCCGATCAACGCATCGTGGTCACTCTCTGAGCCGGTGTGCAACGCAATCACCATTGGGCGAGCAGCTGCAGAGCTGCCATCGTCGCCGACAAGGACAGCAGGAGGGCCCCGTGCACGCTCGCGACATCATGACCAGGCAGGTGGTCACCGTCCATCCGTCCGCATCGGTCACCCAGGCGGCAAACCTGCTGACCGAGAACGGGTTCAGCGCATTACCGGTGGTCGAGGAGAACGGCGAACTGGCCGGCATCGTGACCGAGGCCGACGTCATCGACAACCGTTTTCCCCCACCGGGTTCTGCGGATGGCGCAGCACCGGTCACCGCGCACCGCGGGCGCACGGTTGCCGAGGTGATGATCACGCCGGTGGTGGGGGTCAGCCAGGACGCGGACATCTCGGTCGTCGTCCGCGAGATGCAGGTCCACCGACGACGTTGCGTACCGATCATCGACGGCTCCCGACTGGTCGGCGTGATCACGCGGCGCGATGTCGTCCGGGTGCTGGCCCGTTCCGACGAGGACATCGCCCGGGACGTACGCACCCACCTGAAGTATCTGGGCGGCGAGAAGCGTTGGGCGGTAGGGGTCATCGACGGCGAGGTGATGCTCGTGGACGAGTTCGAGAGCGCCTCGGATCGACTGGTGGCTGTCGCCCTCGCCGAGGCTGTGCCGGGCGCCGTGCAGGTGACGGTCAGTGCCCATCGGCCGGTGGTGCCGCTTCCCGGCGAGGCGCTCCTGAGTCCGTGAACCGGGAGCTGGGCGCGTGGCGGGAGAGAGAGCCGAAGACCCGTTGGTACAGGGCCGGAGGGGGTCTCGTGGCCGTCCCGCAGGGGACCTTGTGCCCTGTCGCCGGACCCCAGATCTGGGCAGGGTGGAAGCCATGACCCAGACCCGGCACCGTACCGACCTGCAGCTGGAGCATGCGATCTTCGACGAACTGCGCTGGACCCCGAGTGTGAACAGCGCCCTCATTCGGGCGGCCGTCGTCGATGGCACCGCCACGCTCTCCGGCGAAGTGGCCACGTATCCGGAAACCATGTTGGCGGCCAAGGCCGCCCTGCGGGTCCGGGGTGTGCGAGCGGTCGCGCAGGAGCTGGCGGTCC
Organism: Nakamurella sp. PAMC28650; assembly: GCF_014303395.1. GTDB lineage: Bacteria > Actinomycetota > Actinomycetes > Mycobacteriales > Nakamurellaceae > Nakamurella. The sequence continues at coordinate 4,161,894 of NZ_CP060298.1, read as the reverse complement.
GTGGCCGGTGGGCCGTGGCGACCGATACCGAGATCGCCCAACACGCCGGCGATGCACTGGATCGCGCCGTCGACGTTCCGGACACCGTCAAGGCCACCGTGCGGGACCACGACCTGACGCTCTCCGGGGAAGTGACCTGGCAGTACCAACGAGAGGCCGCATGCCGTGCGGTGGTGTACGTCCCGGGTATCCGAGCGATGTTCGACGCCATCTTTATCGCCCCGGGTGCACCCGGCTCCTCCACCGCTGCCTCCACCGCTGCCTCCACCGCTGCCGACATCACCGCCGACATCACTGCGGCGCTACGTCGCAACGCCGGGTTCACGGGTGAGCATCTCCAGGTGACCACCGATGTCGACGGCGTCGTCACCCTGACCGGAGACGTCGCCTCACCGGAGCAGAGTCGGCAGGCGGCAAAGGTCTGCTGGTCGGGCGCCGGCGTCACCGCGGTCGAAAATCACCTGGTCGTCCCCGACTGATCCGATGTTGTCCGCGAGCTCGAAGGGAGTCGCGTTCGGCATGACCAGGGTGATGGTGGCCTACGCGAGCAAGATGGGCGCGACGAGGGAGATCGCCGGGGCGATCGGGGATGAGCTGAGCAAGGCCGGAATGGAAGCGACGGAACAGGTGTGAGGCATCACGAGCTCATCGGCGTCATGTGGAACTTCGTCTGGCCGCGCCGGTGGCGTCCGCCGACTGCGCCGTCTCGGGGTGCCGCCGACGTGCTCTGATGTCAGACTGATGGGCATGAGGCGCTTCCGATGAACCAGCCGACGCAGAATGCCACACCGGAGGGCTTCTCCGAGGAGGAACTGGCCGGCTGGCGAACCGGTCGCCTGTTCGCCCGACCCGCTCCGGCCGTCGGCGCGGCCCCGCCCTCCGGCCGGGCAGAGTCCGTCGGCGGGGACGCCGGTGCTCCGGATCCCGACGAGCCGGTGCTCTTCGTCCCGGAACCCCTGCCGGCCGGACCGCTGGGGCTGGTCGTCCTGTTGCACGGCGCCCGGTCCACCCCGGCCGATGTGCTGCCCCTCCTCGAGGACCAGGCGCAACGCGGCGCCTTTCTGTTGCTGGCACCGAAGTCGATCGACTACACCTGGGATGTGATCGTCGACGGAGGTTTCGGACCCGACGTCGCGGCCCTGGACAGCGCGCTGGTGGAGGTCTTCGCCCAGTTCGAGGTGGATCCCGACCGGATCGCCGTCGCCGGCATCTCCGACGGGGCCTCCTACGCCCTCTCGCTGGGCCTGGCCAACGGGTCGCTGTTCACCAGGGTCCTCGCCTTCTCGCCGGGCTATTTCGCCCAGGGCCACCGCGAAGGGCGTCCGAAGATCTTCATCTCCCACGGTCGCGAGGACCGTGTGCTGCCGATCGACAGGACCAGTTGGAAGATCGTCTCGGTGTTGACCCGTGCGGGTTACTCGGTGGACTTCCGGGAGTTCACCGGCGGCCACGAGGCGCCCGCCGACGTGGTCGAACTGGCCGCCCGGACGCTGCGGCCCTGATCGTCGGTGACCGATCAGGATATTCTCGATTTCGCCGGCCGCGTCGCCGTCATCACCGGCGCCGGCAGTCCCACCGGTATCGGGTTCGCCACCGCGGCCCTGCTCGGAAAGTTGGGCGCTGCAGTCGCTATCGGCGGTACGACGCCTCGCATCGAGGCTCGCGTGAAGGATTTGCAGGCCGCCGGCGTCGACGCGATCGGGTTCTGCGGCGACCTGACCGTTCCGGCCAGTGCGACCGCCCTGGCCTCGTCCGCGATGTCGCGCTGGGGACGAATCGACGTGCTGGTCAACAACGCCGGCATGGTGTCCGCGGCTCAGCCCGAATTCGAGTCGGGCGGGGTACGGGACATGACCCTCCCGATGTGGCGTCAGGGCATGGCCCGGAACCTCGAGACCGCCTTCCTGATGACCGCAGCGGTGGAGCCCTTCATGCAGGAGAGGAACTACGGACGGATTCTGATGGTGGCCAGCATCACCGGTCCCGTGATGGCCATGCGATCTGACATCGTCTATGCCGCAGCCAAAGCCGGTCTGACCGGGTTGGTCCGCGCCCTGGCGGTGGATCTGGCGGGATCAGGGATCACGGTGAATGCTGTTGCGCCCGGATGGATTTCGACAGGTTCGCAGACGATCGACGAGCGTCGGGAGGGTGTGCACACGCCGATCGGCCGCAGTGGCACCCCCGAGGAGGTCGCCTCCGCGATCGTCTGGCTGACGTCGTCCAGCGCGTCCTACGTCACCGGCCAGTGCCTGAACATAGACGGCGGCAATTCGATCGCCGAGCAGCGCGCGGTACCCGGAAGTCGATGAAGATCGCCGCGCCGCGACCTGATGCATCACATGGAGGTGGGCCGCAAACGGGCGTTCTCCCTCTCGGGTGCGCCGGTCGCGACGCCGTGCAGGTCGACCTCGTCGTGTTGCGAAGAGGCACGAGCGGCGGTCCGCATCACCTGGAGGACCGATTCCTGTTCCGACGTGGGCCGAAGACTCGCGGCGGGGGAGATGCCGTCCTTGTGGGCCAGCAGGAACGTGTCCTGGCCGGCGAGATCCGGCGAGACCTCGGCCATCGACCATCTGGCGAAGATCCGCCCGTCCACCGGCCTGGCCTCCAGCACGAAGAATGAATCATGCCGTGGATCTCGTTCGATCCGGGCGTACAGACTCCGTACCTCGTCCTCCCGACCCTCCAGGGTCTGGACGAACCAGTCGTCGCTGACCATCAGGGCGCCGGTGATCCGGCGTGACCGGTTGTTCGACCGCGCTTCGCTGAAGAGATCGCCGAGGGTCCGTTTCCGACTGTCGCTCGGGATCTGGTTGCGGCTGCGATAGATCAGCCTGAATGTCGGGGCCTCGGCCTCGATCGTTCCGTCGTTCATCTCTCGCCCTTCTGGCTCGGCAGACTCGGGTGCGGATCACCGTCAGCCTGATCCGCCGGAGTTCATCGTTGAATTCTTCGGAGCCGGACGGTCCCGTTGGCCGTTCGGCGTGGCGGGCCGGCTGGGGTGGAACCTCGGCCATTGTCCGTAGCGGCCCGGCCGCGCGGGCGTCTCATTTTGCGACTGGAGGCCGGAGAGCCTGGCGAGAGACCCGACCTTACAGTGTATTTCAGACTCGATGGCTGTGGCTGGGCGTCGGCCGGCGCTGGGAGAGACGTCCCGCAACGGCGGCCGGATTCGGCCCAACTATTCAGAGCCCAACTATTCAGAAATGAAATCATCGCGGCCCGGTGCGTCGATACCGGTCGGTCCGGGCACAGACAAATCGTCGCCTTCATCGAGAAGTCGTGGTCTTCAATTTCTCATGAGGGAAGGCTTCGAGATGATATCGGACGAGATCTACAGCCGGCAGGTACGCACCCACCGTCGATGGGCGTGCGGCCGATGCTCGACGCACCTCTCGCGCCGCTGCCGCCGCCGGTTCGGCCTGATCTTCGTCGTCGTGACGATGCTGATCCTGTCGATCACCGTCACGTCGGTGATGTCGATGGCCGGAAACAATCAGTCTTCCCGTGGAATGCAGGGTCAGGTGTGGACTGGTTGCAGACCGGTGGCGCCGTCGGAATCGGCGGGTGACGGGGTGCAATTCGAAATCTGGTCAGGAAAACGATCGACGCTGCACAGTTTCGGCTGACATTTCTTGAGAATGCTGTCGGATTGCGATAGAGGGGCCCCGGACGGGAAGCGGTGCACGGCACGCAAGGGTGGGGGCAGCGAGGTGACCGACCGGCGGCAGACAGGGCACCTGAACCGCTGCCACTAGGGTGACCAGTGTGGTCATCGATCCTGCCCGTCGACGGCACCTCCCGCGGTCGGCCCCGACCCCGATCTGGACTCTTTGCCTGATCAACCGGAAGTTCCCGTTGCTGGCGATGCTGGCCCTGGTCCTGGTGGGGATGCTGACCACGACGTGGGGAGCGCACCTGATCGGGCAGCACGCCTGGTCGGTTCCCCACGATCTGTGGAGGACCCTGGTCGCCGCCGATCGGGTCCGGCAGCTCGACCTCGGCGGTCTGTACACGCCGCCGACCCAGCTGGTGACCTTCCCCGGCGCGGCGTTGATCCTGGTACCGATCGTGGCCGTCATCGACGGCACGGGAGGCAACCTCGCTTTCCAGACGGCACAGAACCCTGAACCGGCCGCTTGGCTGCTGGCCGGACCCTACGAGATCGCCCTGTCCGGCGTGGCGCTCTTCGCCGCCGATGCCATCGCCGAACGGTGGGGTGCGGACGGACGGGCCCGCGCACTGCTCGCCGGCGCCGGGGCAGTGGCCCTGTGGAACGTCGCCGTTCGGTTCGGTCATCCGGAGGACGCGGTCGCGGTGGGTCTCCTGCTGTACGGAATCCTCGCGCTGTCGAACGACCGGGTCACGAAGTCCGCTTGGCTGATCGGTGCGGGTGTGGCAGCCCAACCACTGATCCTGCTGGGGTGGCTGGTGGTGCTCGCGGTGCTCCCGGCCAGGAAGATGCC